>NZ_LLXX01000242.1:52389-72962 GCF_001440405.1 Bradyrhizobium valentinum | reverse complement strand
CGGGCCCGCGCCAAACCTCAGTATGGTGCCGAAGGGCGGCGGATTTCTGCAAGGACCCGGCGCGCCCAAAACCCTGCCATCCTGGATAAAAGAAAGCGACATCGACTTTTACGGCGAGGAGTTCGAGCGCACCGGCTTCCGCGGAGCGCTCAACTACTACCGCAACCTCGATCGCAACTGGGAAATTCTGGGTGCGATGGCGGGCCTCCAGGTGTCGGTCCCAGCGCTCTACATCGCGGGCGATCGCGACTTCCTGCTCTCCTTTCCCGGAACGGAACAGTTGCTCGCCAACCAGAAGAACTTCGTTCCCGGCTTGCGCAAGATCCAGATGCTTCCCGGTTGGACCCAGCAGGAGCGGCCGAACGAGGTCAACGCCGCGCTGGTGGAATTCATTCGAACTCTGCCGAGCCACTGATGACAACATTGACACCTTCTGAAGCGTCCTTGCCGCAACCGGTGGCCGGGACCGGCAGCGCGGCCGCCAGCCGGAAAGAAAGCGAAGCGGCGAAGGTCAGACAGAGGGCGATGCTCGACGGCCCGGTCCTGCCGACGCTCCTGAAGCTCGCGCTGCCGACCGTCGTGGTCCTGGTCGTGCAAACACTTGTCGGCGTGGCGGAGACCTATTTCGTCAGCTTCCTCGGGACCGAGGCCCTGGCGGGCGTCACGCTGGTGTTTCCCGTCTTCATGCTGATGCAGATGATGTCCAATGGCGGTATCGGCGGCGGCGTCGCATCGTCGGTCGCGCGTGCGATGGGCGCCGGCAAAGTGGCCGAAGCCGAGGCACTCGTACTGAACGCGCTCGTTCTCGCCATTGCTTTCGGAATCATCTTTGCAGGCGTGGAATGGCTGGCCGGCGAGATCGTCTATCGGTCGCTTGGCGGTCAGGCGGGGACCCTTGATGCGGCCCTCGGATACGGCCACGTCATCTTTTCCGGAGCGGCTTTCGTCTGGATCGTCAGCCTTCTCGCAGCGGCGCTTCGCGGCGCCGGCAACACCGTTGTTCCAGCGGTTATCATTCTGCTCGGCGTGTTCGTGCTTCTTCCGCTTTCGCCGGCGCTGATTTTCGGTTGGGGTCCTCTGCCCCGGCTCGGCGTGGCGGGAGCCGGCCTCGCCGTCGTCGTCTATTATCTCGTCGCTTCGATTGTGCTGATCGTCTCCTTACGTTCCGCGCGCGCCACGTTGCGCTTGCCATTCGACGCAAGGCTCATCGAGTGGCGGCTGCTCGCCGATATCCTTCGTGTCGGCGGACTGTCAGCCGTCGGCACCATCCAGGCCAATCTAACCGTCGTTCTGGTCACGGGCGCGGTCGGGCTGTTCGGCGCCGACGCCATCGCAGGATACGGGATCGCGTCCCGACTTGATTACATCCAGATCCCGCTCCTGTTCGCGTTTGGCAGCGCGGCGCTGACGATGGTCGGCGTGAACATTGGGGCCGGTCAGGTCAGACGGGCAGAACGCATCGCATGGATCGCCGCGCTTTTCGCCGCCGGCGTTACCGAACTGCTCGGACTTTTCGTGACGGCGTTTCCCCAGGCATGGCTGATGTTGTTCAGCACCGAGCCCGAGGTTCTTGCGGCCGGCTCGATCTATTTCCGGACGGTGGCGCCATTCTACGGCGTAGCCGGTCTTGGGATGCTGCTGTATTTCGCGGGTCAGGGCGCGGGCCGCGTGATGTGGCCGGTTCTTGGCGGAACGATCAGGCTGTTGATCGCGGCCGGGATCGGTTGGTTCGTTGTTGCCGGTCTTGGCGGAGGATTGCAGCAGCTATTCATCGCGGTCGCCGCGGGCTCGATCGTGTCAGGTGCAATTGTCGCAGGCGCGCTTTGGCTTCGTGGCTGGGGGCCGTCCGGTCACATCTTCAAATAAGTCCGGCGCGAGAAGTGCCGGACCGGCAACGAACGCGATGGGAACGACCGGCCGAGAAAATCAGTGAAGCTTGTTTCTTCGCGCTGATATCGATCTGGTTACAGGATCGCCGTTGCCTGACAAGACCTGGGCTGCGCCGCCGATGCCGCGTCGGAAGGCTTCATCAAATGTGACGCCGCGAATTTGCCAGCGATGCATCCGGCCGCCCCAGTCCATCTGCCACTGCGTGGCCCAGCCGAGCTCCCGATCATCCCAGACCAATCGCCCGACCACAACGACTTCGCCACCCTGCTCGGCCGCAACCGGCGCCAGCGCCGGGAAAGGCGCCGTCCTGAGCTCCGCGCCGGTGATGTTCGATTTCGCCAGCGCCGCCGCGCTGGGCAGCACAATGCCCATGCCACGCTTCTCCGCCGCGGCGAGCAGCGCGTCGCGCTGCAGATCGGACTGGGTGCCATCCGATGTCACGATATAGTTCCTCGGGCCTTGTTCCATCTCGACAAAGACCGCAAGGCGCGGTCGATGTGCAAGCCAGGGCCTGAGGCCGAACGCCCTAAGAACGTCGTCGATCTTGCTTTCCTCAAACTCCACGGTGAGATCATAGGGCCGGTCGCGGGTGCCCTGCTCGTCACGAACGGGCTTGCCTGCAAACTGATCGCGATAACTGAATGCCGTGACGAAACGCTTTGCCTTCGATTTATAGGCTGCCAATCGCCGGTCACCGGCGAGCTTCTGTGCGCCGGATGCCTTGATGAGGACGTCCTCCAGACACGCGGCAAAGCCAACGATGCGGTTCGCCTCGCCCTGGCCGGTCACGGTGACCTTGATACGATAGAGATCGCTGCCTGCGACGGCCATGGTACCGGCGCACAGGGTCAGCACGGCTGCCACAAATGTCCTGACAATCGCGCGGCCTGCGGCAGGGCATCTCGAGACAGGCCGACATCTCGCCACATGCAGATCAACCACGATCGACCCTCCGCGACACTGCTTTAGGGTGCTCTTCTTCCAACATTCATTCGTTTTTTCCAAGACTGCCCCTTCGCGGCGCAGCATTCAAAATGAGACTACCGGTCAAGTTGCGGCCAGTGAAGTTGCGCGCGCCGCCTCAGTGATCAGCTAGCTTTCGTCCGGCGATCCCGGTCGCAATGCACTCCTGGCTGCACGATACGCAACACACGATACGCAACACATGGGTAATCGGCCTCGACCGCATGGCGATTTTTGGAACGACCTGACGAAACAAGATCCAGCGATACAAGACCTGGCGATACAAGGGAGGGGTTCGATGTTGAGAAGCTGTGCGGGACTGGTCGCGCTAAGCAGTCTTTTGCTTTCTGGCGCCGCCATAGCTCAAGAGAAGATCAAGGTCGGCGTCACCGCGACACTCGAAGGCACCTATACGGTGCTCGGCGAGGACGGCATACGCGGCCATCAGACGGCGATCAATACGCTCGGCAAGAAGATCGGCGACAAGGAAATCGAATTCATCATCGCCTCCACGGATGCCACGCCCGACTCCGCGGTTCGCGCCGTACGCAAGCTGATCGAGCAGGACAAGGTGCAGATCCTGCTCTCGCCGCTATCCGGCGACGAAGGCATCGCGGTCAAGAACTTTGCCAAGACGCGGCCCGAGCTGACCTTCGTGAACGCCGCCTCGGGTGCACAGGAAACCACTTATGTCGACCCGGCGCCGAACTTCTACCGCTACAACATGGACGGCGCCCAGTGGCAGGTCGGCCTCGGCAAATACGCTTACGAAACCAAGGGCTACCGAAAGATCGCGACGGTAGGCGACGACTATTCGTTCATCTACACTCAGGTGTTCGGACTTGTGCTGGAGTTCTGCGGCGCCGGCGGACAGGTCACCAACCGGCAATGGGTGCCGCTCGGTACGAAGGACTTCGCCTCTGTTATTGCCGCCCTGCCCGACGACGTCGATGCGATCTATCTCGGCCTTGGCGGCGCCGATGCCGTCAACTTCCTGAACCAGTATCAACAGGCCGGCGGCAAGGCCCACCTCATGGGCGGCTCGATCATGGTCGACCAAACCATCCTCTCCGCCAAGGGCAACGCCAAGAATGCGCTGATCGGCACCATCGCGGCGAGCGGCCAGGCCGACACCTGGGAGGATCCAGGCTGGCAGAAGTTCGTGAAGGCCTATCAGGACGCCTTCCCGCCGAACAAGCGGTTCCCGAGCCCGTCGCTGCTCGCCACCAACTACTACAACTCGACGATGGCGCTGATCCTTGGGCTGCGTCAGGTCAACGGCGATCTCAGCAACAACCAGGCAAAGCTCAAGGAAGCCCTCGCCAAGATTGAGCTCGACGCGCCCAACGGCAAGATCAAGCTCGACTCCAACCGCCAGGCTATCGGAACCAACTTCGTCACCGAGGTGGTGGACGATGGCAAGGGCGCATTGTTCAGCAAGGTCGTGAAGGTCATTCCCAACGTGAACCAGACGCTCGGCTACGACCCGGCGGTATTCTCCAAGATCGGCCTGCCGAGCCGAACGGTTCCGGAGTGCAAGAAGTACTGAGTTCTTCGCATTTGCGAACGGGCCTCCGTCACGCCGGAGGCCCGGGCAAACGCCATCCAAGCTTGCATTCTCTCCGCGGATGTTGAACGCTGGCGGAAAAGACAAGAACATCCCGCGGGAGGGAAGGCATGAGCAAGGCTCTCGCCGTCTTCCACGGCCGGTTCGGTCGCGCGACGGTCTATCAGTTGAATCGTCCCTTCAACATGCACGCGCATCGTGAAGGGCATCTGATTTTTCATGTCGGCGGAACGCCGGCCCGCATTGACGTGTGCGATGAGCGATGGCTCCTCGCAGAAGACTCCATTGTTGCCGTCAACCCCTGGGAACCACACAATTTTGTTCCGACGGACGTAGAGAACGGCGCGATCTTCTTCGTCCTCTACGTCAACGCCGAATGGTTCGCCCCCGATGCGGCGCGGGCCCACGGCCTGCGGTTCGGCCGCACCTGCTTCAAGCGCACGGTCCCACTCGATCGGCACATCAGACGAACCGCAGCGCTGGTGTGCGGCGCGCCATCGCTGAGCAGCCTCGATTGTGAACTCAGGCAGTTGATCGACGGTTGCTATGACGAGAGCTGGCAGATATCCGAGCCGGTGCAGGAGACGCGCACCGCCGCCGCCGTCACCGACTTTCGCGTCCGCAAATCCATCAAGCTGATGTCCGAAAGCCCGGGCGCCGAGATCGAACTGGATTCGATCGCACGGGAGGCCGGCCTGTCGCGCCCCCATTTCTACAGGCTGTTCCGCACCCAGACCGGCGTCACACCGAACCTCTATCTCAATACACTCATCATGGAACAGGCCTTGGACGCGCTGGTCGCGACCGAAGTGCCGATCGCCGATATCGGCTTCGATCTCGGCTTCTCCTCCCAGAGCGGTTTCACGCGCTTCTTCGCAGCCAATGTCGGGATGGCGCCCACGGAATACCGCCGCGCCGCCAAAGTCTTGCGACCCTGAGCTTACCCGGCGCGAAAAGATACTGACAATCAAGTGCGGCGTTTGCGGCGCCATTAGGATGGTCCGAAAACGCGAGCCGAAACGGCCGCGGCGTCTGGGAGGACGGTATGGCGACGGCCGGGCTGCTACCGTGACAGGATTCATCGAACGCCATCCGGCATGGGCGCTGATCCTGCTGATCGCGATCGCGGTGATGCTGTGGCTGATCCTTGCCGTTTGGCCACCCGGCCTCGAAGAGGCGATCGGCAGGAAGCGGGTCTTCCTCAATGCCGTCTTCAACGGCATCACGCTCGGCAGCCTCTACTTCCTGGTGGCAAGCGGTTTCACCCTGATCTTCGGCCTGATGCGCAACGTCAATCTGGCGCATGGCTCGCTCTATCTGTTCGGCGGCTATGTCGGCTACGCCATCAGCGTCTGGACCGGCTCATGGGTGCTCGGCTTCATCATCGCGTTTATCGCGGTGGCGCTGGTCGGCGTCGTCCTGCAGATCGTCGTCTTCCGCCGCATGGAGGGCGAGGATCTGCGCCAGACCATGGTGACGATCGGGCTGTCGATCGTGTTTGCGGATCTGATGCTGTGGGTATTCGGCGGCGATTTCTATCAGATCCAGACCCCGAACTGGCTGGTCGGCCCGATCGAGTTGCCGCTGGTCACCGCGGTCAGATCGTCGGGCGAGGCGGTCTACCTGCGGTATCCGCTGGTGCGGCTCGTGATCTTCGTCGCCGCCGTCGTGATCGGCATCGCGATGTGGCTGGCGCTCAATCGAACCCGCGTCGGGATGATGGTGCGCGCCGGCGTCGATGACCGCGACATGCTTGCCGCGACCGGCGTGCCGATCCAGCTCGTCTTCGTTGTCGTGTTCGCGCTCGGCGCGGGGCTTGCCGGCATCGCGGGCGTGGTCGGCGGAACCTTTCAGTCGATTTCGCCCGGTGAAGATACCCGCTTCCTGCTGGCGTCCCTTGTCGTCGTCATTGTCGGCGGCATGGGGTCGATCCCGGGCGCGGCGCTGGGCGCCGTCATCATCGGCCTCGCCGAGCAGCTTGGCTCGGTCTACATCCCGACCTACGCGATCGTGGTGACCTTCCTGATCATGGTGCTGGTGCTGGCTCTGCGGCCGCAGGGCCTGTTGGCGAGGCGCTGACATGTCGTTGCTCCAGGGCGCGCATCAAGAGACCAGTCAGGCGGCACGAGCGCGCGCTGCGCTGCTGGCGTGGCCGGAATTCAACAAGCCGGCGGTCTGGCTGGTGGCGGCGATCCTCTTGATCATGCCGTTCATCGCCAGCGGCTTCTTCCTGATCGAGATCTTCGCCACGACGCTGATCCTCGGGACCATCGCGCTCAGCCTGATGTTTCTGGCGGGCTATGGCGGCATGGTCAGCCTGATGCAGCTCACCATCGCCGGTTTCGCCGCCTATATGGTTGCGGTGTTCGGCATGAGCGCCAACACCAATATCAGCCTCGGCTGGCCGTGGTGGCTCGCCACGCCGATGGCGCTGGTGCTCGCGACCATCTTCGGCACGCTCGGCGGCGCACTCGCGGTACGCACCGAGGGCATCTACACCATCATGATCACGCTCGCGATCGGTGCGGCCTTCTACTATTTCACCAATCAGAACTGGCCGATCTTCGGCGGCCACACCGGCATCAACACCATCGCCACGCCGAAATTCTGGGGCGTCGACTGGCGCTCCGACATCCCCTACTACTACGTCACGCTGGGCGTCGCAGCCTTTTGCTATTTCGCCGTTCAATATGTCTCGCGCGCCCCATTCGGCCTTGCGCTGCAGGGCGTGCGCGACAATCCCCGCCGCATGGCGGCGCTTGGTTTCAATGTCAATGCGCACCGCGTGGCAGCCTACGCCTTCGCGTCCTTTATCGCCGCGCTCGGCGGCGTTTTGCAGGTCTGGAACTATCGGCAGATCTCGCCCGGCTCGGTCAGCGTCGGAGCCTGCATCGATATCCTGATTATCGCCGTGGTCGGCGGCATCACCCGCCCCATTGGCCCCTTCATCGGCGCCTTCATCTTCGTCATCCTGCGCACCTTCGCGCTCGATCTGCTGGTCAAGTTCGGGCTCGACGGCAACCGCTTCCGGCTGCTGATCGGCCTCGGATTCCTCGCCATCGTGTTCTGGTCGTCGGATGGCGTGATCGGGCTCTGGGAGCGCTGGCGACGTCGCGCAACCGCTACTGATAAACGCCCGGGCGGAGGCCACGGTCATGGATAGCGCCGCGCAACGCTTCTCGGCCGTCGGCGCCGGCGCCGCGCTGGAGCTGCGCGGCGTCACGCGGCTGTTCGGCGCGCTCGCGGCGCTGACCGACGTCACCATCACGGTTCGCCCGGGAGAACGCCGCGCCGTCCTCGGCTCCAACGGCGCCGGCAAGACCACGCTGTTCAATTGCGTGACCGGCGACTTTCCGCCGTCGTCCGGCACCATCCGTTTCTTCGGCGAGGACATTACCCACTTCCCACCTTACGAGCGTATCCGCCGCGGCCTGCGCCGCACCTACCAGATATCAGCGTTGTTCCCTGGCCTCACCGTGCGGGACAACGTCTATCTCGCCTGCCGCGGCGTTTCCCGCGGGCGATTTTCTCCGCTCCGTCCGGGCGCGAACGACGCTCTCATGCATGCAGCCGAAGCGCTGATCCAGGCGGTCCATCTGAGCCCGGTCAGGGAGCAGCGTGTCGCGGAACTGGCGCATGGCCAGCAGCGGCAGCTCGAGATCGCGCTCGCGCTCGCCGGCGCGCCGCGCTTCATCCTGTTCGACGAGCCGGCCGCGGGCCTCTCCCCCACCGAGCGGCGCGAACTGATCGAAATCCTGACGTCGCTACCCGCCCACATCGGCTACATCATCATCGAGCACGACATGGATGTCGCGCTTCGCGTCGTCGAAAGCGTCACGATGATGCACAATGGCCGCGTCTTCAAGGAAGGCCTGCCGCACGAGATCGAAGCCGACCCCGAGGTCCAGGAACTCTATCTGGGGGCCGGCCATGAGTGATTTCCGCCGCTCCGCGCCTGCCCTCGAAGTCCGGGGCCTCGACGTCTATTACGGCCATTCGCATGCCTTGCAGGGTGTCGACCTGACGCTGGATTCAGGCGTGTTCTCGGTGGTCGGCCGTAACGGCATGGGCAAGACCACGCTGTGCAAGACCATCATGGGCTTGCTGCGCGCCAGTGGCGGTTCGGTTCGCGTTCGCGGCGAGGATATCACCCGCCTCAGCCCGGCACGAATCGCGCAGGCAGGCGTCGGCTATGTCCCGCAAGGCAGGCGGCTGTGGCGCTCGCTCAGCGTTTCCGAGCATTTGAGCCTGGCCGCCGGGATGCGGCGCGGCGCCTGGACCATCGATCGCATCTACGAGACATTTCCCCGCCTTGCCGAACGCAAGGACCATGGCGGCGCTCAGCTCTCGGGCGGCGAACAGCAGATGCTGGCGATCTCGCGTGCGCTTCTGACCAATCCGCACCTTCTCATCATGGACGAGCCGACCGAAGGGCTTGCGCCTGTGATCGTCGCCCAGGTCGAGGAAATGCTGGTGCGCCTCGGCGAGGACGGCGACATGTCGGTGCTCGTGATCGAGCAGAATATCGGCGTCGCCACCGCGATCTCGAAAAATGTCGCGATCATGGTCAACGGGCGCATCAATCGTATCATCGACTCCGCGCGGCTCGCGGCGGATCGGGAATTGCAACAACGTCTGCTTGGCGTTGGAGTCGTTGGAGTCCACGCCGGGCCGGAAGCGGATATCGAAGCTGCCGATGCAGGCGCCGAGGCTGAGGCGCGCCCTGCGCCGCCGCGCGCGCCGAGTACGGCACCGATCCGGATCTATATCTCCAATCCCACGCTGCCGACGCGCTGGTCGCAGCCGGCGCCCATCGCGCGCATCGAGGCCGCAGCGCGCACGCTTTCGACCGGCGTTGCGCGGATCGAAGACGCTGCGCGGCAAAAGCGCCAGGCCGGCGCCGTCGTACAAAGCGTGTCCGGACCGCCCGTCGTCCTCGTCGTCGGGACACTCGATACCAAGGGCGAGGAGCTGCGTTTCATTCGCGACGTGATCGCCCGGCACGGTCTGCGGACGCGCCTGGTCGACGTATCAACCAGCGGCAAGCTCTCCACCTGCGACGTCTCCGCCCAGGAAATCGCGCTCAACCATGGGCGCGGCGGATCCAGCGTGTTCGGGTCCGACCGCGGCGCGTCGGTAACGGCGATGGTGGACGCCTTCGCCAATTGGCTGCGCCGTCAGGGCAATGTCGCAGGCATCATTTCGGCGGGCGGCTCCGGCGGCGCCTCGCTGGTCGCGCCAGCCATGCGCGCCCTCCCCGTCGGCGTGCCGAAACTCATCATCTCGTCGGTCGCATCAGGAGATGTCGGCCCCTATGTGGGGCCTGCCGATATCACGATGATGTATTCGGTCACCGACGTGCAGGGCCTCAACGCGATCTCGCGCGCCGTGCTCGCCAATGGCGCCAACGCCATCGCCGGCATGGTGAAGGCGCGTCTCGACGATCGCGCCGGGTCCGAACGCAACGTGCCGGCCGATTTGCCGGCGGTCGGCATCACCATGTTCGGCGTGACGACGCCTGCCGTGCAGAAGATCGCAGCCGATCTGCGCAATGATTTCGAATGTCTCGTGTTCCACGCCACCGGCGTCGGCGGCCGCTCGATGGAAAAGCTGGTCGATTCCGGAATGCTGGCGGCCGTCATCGATCTCACTACGACGGAAGTCTGCGATCTCCTGATGGGCGGCGTGTTTCCCGCCACCGACGACCGCTTTGGCGCGATCATCCGCAGCCGCCTGCCCTTCATCGGCTCCGTCGGCGCGCTCGACATGGTCAATTTCGGCGCGCCCGACACCATCCCCGAACGCTATCGTCAGCGCAAATTCCACGTTCACAATCCGCAGGTGACCTTGATGCGCACCACGCCGGAGGAGAACGATCGCATCGGGCGCTGGATCGGCGACAAGCTCAACCGGATGGACGGGCCGGTGCGCCTCTTTCTCCCGGAAGGCGGCGTCTCCGCGCTCGATGCCCCGGGACAGCCGTTCTGGGATCCGGAGGCCGATGCGGCTTTGTTTACCGCGCTGGAGCGCAGCGTGCGCCAGACCAGCAATCGCCAGCTCATCCGCATCAAGCGCCACATCAACGAACCCGAATTTGCATCCGCCATCGTCAACGCGCTCCGCCCCCTGGTCGGACGCCCGGGGACCCGTCGGAAAGTCGCGAGGTGACCATGGCGAAGTTCGAACGCTCAGCGATTCTGAAGAAGTTCCGCAACATGGCCGCCAAGGGCGAGCCGATCGTCGGCGGCGGTGCCGGCACCGGTCTTTCCGCCAAATGCGAGGAAGCCGGCGGCGTCGATTTGATCGTCATCTACAACTCCGGCCGCTACCGCATGGCCGGGCGCGGCTCGCTTGCCGGCATGATGCCCTATGGCGATGCCAACGCGATCGTGGTCGAGATGGCCGGCGAAGTGCTCCCGGTCGTCACGAAGACGCCGGTGCTGGCCGGCGTCAACGGCACCGATCCGTTCCGCGACATGGACCTTTTCCTGGACCAGTTGAAGGCGCTGGGTTTTGCCGGCGTGCAGAACTTTCCGACCGTCGGGCTGATCGACGGAATCTTCCGCGCCAATCTCGAGGAAACCGGGATGTCCTACGCGCTGGAGATCGACATGATCGCCAAGGCGCACGACAAGGACATGTTGACGACGCCTTATGTGTTCAGCGAAAGCCAGGCTACCGCGATGGCGATTGCGGGCGCCGATATCATCGTCTGCCATCTCGGCCTGACCACCGGCGGCGCGATCGGGGCGCACACCGCGCAAAAACTCGAAGACTGCCCGGAGCAGATCGACACCTGGGCAGCAGCGGCACTCTGCGTCAATCCGGACATATTGGTGCTGGCCCATGGCGGCCCCATCGCCGAGCCTGATGACGCCGACTTCATCATGAAACACACGCGCAAGTGCCACGGCTTTTACGGCGCCTCCTCGATGGAGCGTCTACCAGTGGAGCGGGCGCTGACGGAACAGGTTCGTAAATTCAAGGCGATCGGCGCGCGATAACGCCGAGACCAAAGGGAGGAAGAGATGTCGGGGACTCTGGTTGGCGAATTGATTCTCTGGCTGATCGTCGCGGTCGTCGTGATCGCCATCGTCGTTTACATCGTGAACTGGCTCTACCACCGTTCATCGAAGGAAGTGTCCTTCGTTCGTACCGGTCTGCTCGGCGAACGTGTCGTGATCAACGGCGGCGCCTTCGTGCTGCCGTTCATTCACGACTACACGCCCGTCAACATGAACGTGCTGCCGATGGGAATCGTGCGGGCCAAGCATGACGCCGTGATCACCCGCGACCGCATGCGCATCGACATCGAGGCCGATTTCTATGTGCGCGTGCAGCCGACGCGTGAGGCGGTCGCGATCGCCGCCGCCACGCTCGGACGGCGCACGCTCGAGCCCGAGCAGTTGCACGCCCTGCTCTCCGGCAAATTCGTTTCCGCCATACGCTCGGTGGCCGCCGAAATGACCATGGAACAGATGCACGAGCAGCGCGGCGAATACGTCACGCGGCTCAAGGCCGCCGCAGCCGAAGCGCTGGCCCAGAACGGGCTTGAACTGGAGTCGGTCGCCATCACCGACCTCGATCAGACCGACCTGGAGTACTTCAACCCATCCAACCGGTTCGACGCCGAGGGCCTCACCCGCCTGATGGAGGACATCGAGGCCAAGCGCAAGCTGCGCAACGACATCGAACAGGATTCAATGATCAAGATCCGCACCCGCAACCTCGATGCCGAGCGCCAGGCGCTGGAGATCGAGCGCGAGAGCGAGACCGCCCGCCTCGAACAGGAACGCGACATCGAGATGCGTCGCGCCTTGCAGCGCACCGAAGTGGCGCGCGAGCGCGCGTTGCGCGAGACCGAGGCCGAACAAGCGCAGATCTCCGCCCGCGAGGCGATCGAGAAGGCCCGCATCGCCAACGAGCAGGCGATCGCCGAAGCCCGCATCTCCTCCGAGCGCGAGACTCGCCACCGTGAGATCGAGCGTACGCGCGCGGTGGAAGAAAAGGAACTGCTGGCGCGCGAGGAAATCGAAAAGGCCAAGATCGCCAATCAGCGCGCGGTCGATACGGCCCGCATCGCCTCCGAGCGCGAAGTGCGGCAGCGCGACATCGAGCGCACGCGGTCGGTCGAGGAAGCCGAGATCACGGCGCGCGAAGCGGTCGAGAAGGCGCGCATTCAGCAGGATCGCGCCATCACCGACGCACGGATCGCCAACGAGGAAGAAACCCGAAGGCGCGAGATCGAGCGCACCCGCGCGGTCGAAGAAGCCGAAATAGCGGCGCGCGAGGCCACTGAGAAGGCCCGCATTGCCCAGACCACGATCGTCAACGTCGAACGCATCGCCTCCGATGAGCGTACCCGCTCGCTGGAGATTGCGCAGGTCCGCACCATTCAGGAAGCGGAAATCGAGGCGCAAAAGGCCGTGGAAGCCGCGCGGATCGCCCGCGAGCGCACCCTCGCGGCGGAGCGGATCGGTGCCGAGCACGCTACGCGCAAGCTCGAAATCGAGCGCAACCAGGCGCTCGAAGTCGCCGGGATCACCGCGCGCGAGGCAACGGAAGCCTCCCGCATCGCGCAGGAAGAGCGCGTTCGCTCGCTCGAGATCGCGCGCAACCGCGCCATCGAGGAAGCCGATATTGCCTCGCGCGAAGCCATCGAGGCCGCGCGCATTGCCCAGGAGAAGGTGATCGCCGCCCAGCGCATCCGGGCGGAGAAGGAAACCCGGGGGCTCGAGATCGATCGCACCGAATCGATCGAGGCCGCCGAGCTCAAGCGGCGCGACGCGATCGAGCGGCGGCGCGTCGAGGTCGAACTGGCGTTGGAGGCGGAACGTATAGCCTCGTCGAAGACTCGCGAGGTGCTCAACATCGACCAGAAGAAGGCGGTCGAGATCGCCGACGAGGAGCGCGTGATCGCGCTCGCCGCCAAGCGTTCGGAGCGCATCGATGCCGATCGTCAGGTCAAGCAGGCCGAGATCATCGCGCGCAAGGAAGTCGAGACATCAGATGTCTCGCGCGAACAGGCGCTCGAGGCCGCGCGGCTCGCCCGCCGACGCGCGATCGAACAACTCGAAGTCGGCCGCGTCCAGGCGCTGCAGGAAGCCGAGATCGCCTCCCGCGAGGAAGTCGAGCGGGCCCGCATCGCATCCGACCGAGGCCTCGATGAAGCCCGCATCGGCCGCGAGCGCGATCTGCGCAAGCTGGAGGTCAATCGCGAGAAGGAAGTCGAAACGGCGCTGATGGAAAAGGCGATCGCCCTCTATCAGAAATCACTGGAAGAATCCGCCGCCAAGGTGGCAGCCGAGGATGCGCGCGCGGGGGCGACCGAGGCGGCCGAACGCGTCGTCACCGCCCGCGACAGCGAGGTCGCCAGGCGCCAGAAGACCATCGAGGTGCTGCTGGCGGAAAAGCGAGCCGAGGAGACCAGGATCGCCGCCGAAGCCGAGCGCGTCCGCGCCGCGGTCGAGGCCGAGGCGCAGCGGCTTCTCAACGAAGCCGAGAACGTGCTTACCGACCAGGCGCGCTACTCGCTGTTCCGCCGCAAGCTGCTCGATCGTATCGAGGGCATCGTGCGCGAGAGCGTCAAGCCGATGGAGAAGATCGAGGGTATCCGCATCCTTCAGGTGGACGGGCTCAACGGCGGTGGCGGCGGCAATGGCGGCCGCAGCGCCACAGACGAGGTGATCGACTCGGCGCTGCGCTACCGGGTGCAGGCGCCGCTGATCGACTCGCTCCTTTCCGACATCGGCGTCGAGGGCGGAAGTCTCGCCAAGATGCCCGGCCTCATTCGCGAAGCGCGCGACATGCAGGGCATCAAGGAGGCAACGTCACGCAGGAGCAGTCCGGGCAAGCCCGACGCGCCTCCTGCTGCCCCGGCTCCAGGCGAGCCGCCTGCCGAGCGCGGGCCGCGCAAGAAAGGTTGATAGCACGCCATGGCCCGGGTCTACGTCTCTACCGTCGTCAACGCCCGCAACGACCGCGTCTGGGCGCGCGTGCGCGACTTCAACGGCCTGCCAAACTGGCATCCTGCGATTGCAGAAAGCCGCATCGAGGGCGGCGAGCCCGCCGACAAAATCGGATGCGTACGGGACTTTCGCCTGCGCAACGGCGATCGCATCCGCGAGAAGCTGCTCGGCCTCTCCGACTACGACATGTTCTGCACCTACTCGATCCTGGAGTCGCCGATGGGGGTAGAGAACTACGTCGCAACCCTGCGGCTGACGCCAGTGACCGACGGCGACCAGACCTTCCTGGAATGGACCGCCGAGTTCGACTGCGCGCCCGAGCGCGAGAACGAACTCGTCAGCAATATCGGGACCGGCGTGTTTCAGGGCGGCTTTGATGCGCTCAAGCGCGCCTTCGGAGGCTAGCGTGCCGCATATCGTCAAAAGCACCATCCTTAACGCGCCGACCGACGCGGTCTGGAATGTGCTGCGCGATTTCAACGGCCATGACCGCTGGCACCCGGCGGTGACGACCAGCACCATCGAGCGTGCACAGGCGTCGGACAAAATCGGCTGCGTGCGCCGCTTCAAGCTGCAGGACGGCTCCGAGCTGCGCGAGCAACTGCTGGCGCTGTCGGACCTCGAACAGACCTTCAGCTATTGCCTGCTCGATACGCCGATCCCGATGTTCAACTATGTCGCCCATGTCCGGTTGCTCCCGGTCACCGACGGCGACCGCACCTTCTGGCACTGGGAATCCAGGTTCACCGCGCGGCCCGCGGATGCCGAGCGGCTGACGCAGATGGTCGCCGAACAGATCTATCAAGCCGGTTTCGAGGCCATTCGCCGGCACCTGAAGGAGGCCGCATGAACGCGGAGGCAAAGCCATGCCCGTCACGGTGAAGACATTCGCAAGTTTCGGCGAGGCGGCATCGGCATTGTCGTCCGACCGCGGCGCGCGCTATCTCGGCGGCGGCACGCTGGTGATGCGCGCTCTCAACGAGGGCGATATCTCGATCTCGACCGTCGTGCGCGCGACCGACCAGGCGCTGACGCGCATCGATGTCGCAAGCTCGCGCGTTACGATCGGCGCCGGCGTCACCTTCGCCAGGATCTTGGCCGAACGCGAGCTTGCGTTTCTGCACGCTCCGGCACGTTCGATCGGTGGACCGGCCGTCCGCAACATGGGCACGGTGGGCGGCAATCTGTTTGCATCCAGCCCCTACGGCGATTTCACCGTCGCGCTGCTGGCGCTCGACGCGACCGTGTCGGTCCAGGGCGGCCTCGGCGCCCGCGACATGCCAATCGAGGAATTCCTGCAATCCCGCGAACGCCAGAGCGGCGCGCTGGTGCTGGCCGTCTCCTGTCAGCGGCCTGCAAGTGCCGACGCCTTTCGCTATCGCAAGATCGCCCGTATCAAGCCGAAGGGCGGCTCGGTGATCACGCTGGCGGCGCACCTGCCTTCGAGCGGCGGCCGCATTTCAGGTGCGCGCATTGCGCTCGGCTCGATGGCCGCGACGCAAATTCGTGCCAGGGCCGCCGAGCGGGCGCTGGAGGGACGTTCGCTTGACGATGCGGCGATCAACGCTGCTGCAGCGGTAGCCGCCGAAGGTGTGTCACCCACAGATAATGCCCTCGGCAGCGCCTGGTATCGCCGCGAGATCGTCGGCGTTCATCTTCGTCGCCTGCTGTCCGGCCTGGAGTAAGCATCATGACCAAGACCCCGCTCCAGTTTCGTCACAATGGCCGCGACGTCGCGCTGTTCGTCGACGGCGGCGTCAATCTGCTGGTCGCGCTCCGCGAATTGATCGGCGACATGACGCCGAAATTCGGCTGCGGCCAGGGCGGATGCGGCGCCTGCGGCGTGCTGATCGACGGCGAGCTGCATCTCTCCTGCCTGACACTGGCGGAAACCGTGAACGGCCGCACCGTCGAGACGCTCGACGGTTTGAAGGATGGCCCCAACCTGCATCCGCTGCAGCGCGCCTTCATGGAGCAATTCGCGGCGCAGTGCGGCTACTGCACGCCGGGCATGCTGATGGCGGCGAAAGCGCTGCTCGATCGCAATCCGTCGCCGACCCGCGCCGAGGTCATCGAGGCGATCTCCGGCAACATCTGCCGCTGCACCGGCTACGAGCCGATCATCAACGCCGTCCTCGCTGCCGCCACGGGCGGACGCGCCCGCGCCTAAAGGGAACGACCATGCTGGAACTGCGCAAGGACATCTTCGCCGACGAGCGCGACGATAATTTGAAAGAGATCGGAAAAGGCACGCAGCGCCAGGACATGCTCGGGCATGTCACGGGCACCTCGACCTATTTCGACGACCACAAGCTGCAGGGCATGCTGCATCTCAAGGTGCTGCGCAGCCCGCACGCTCACGCCCGTCTGCGCCGCATCGACACGATGGAAGCGGAGCGTTCGTCCGGCGTGCGGCGCATCATCCGCGGCGCCGACGTGCCGGTCAATCTCAACACGCTCCTCAGCCTCATCAACTTTGGCAAGGACGACGAGCCGTCGCTCGCCGTCGACAAGGTGCGCTACAAGGGCGAGCCGGTCGTCGCCGTCGTCGCCGATAGCCCGCGCGAGGCCTATGAGGCGATGGCGAAAGTGCGCGTCGATTACGAGCCGCTGCCCGCGGTGTTCGACGTCGAGGAGGCGCTGAAACCGGGCGCGCCCGTTGTCAACGAGACATACCCCAAGAACACCTTCACCTATCACGACGTCTACGATCACCAGAAGCTGCGCTTCGGCGATGTCGAGCGCGGTTTCGCCGAGGCGGACCATGTGCTCGAACAGCGTTACCAGATGTCGCCGATCGAGCACGCGCCGACGGAAACCAACGGTTCGATCGCAGCCCCCGACACCAACGGCCGTTATGTCGTCTACACCTCGACGCAGGCTTTGTTCTTCTCGCTCGATACCTGCGCTAAAATCCTCGACGTGCCCTCCAACACCTTCCACTTCATCGGCGGAACTGTCGGCGGCGGTTTCGGAGGCAAAGTGGATACGCTCACCGAACCGCTCGCCATTCTCGGCGCGATGCTGACCGGGCGTCCGGTGCGCTATCAGCTCGGCCGCGAAGAGGAGATGCAGTTCGGCTCGCCGCGCGGCGCCGAGCGAATCTACATCAAGGACGGCGTGATGCGCGACGGGCGCATCGTCGCGCGCAAGATCCGCGCCTATTTCGACAGCGGCGCCTATACCCGGCTTTCAAGTTATGCGGTGGTCAAATGCGTGGCTCACCTGCCCGGCCCTTACACGATCCCGAACGTCCATGGCGACGTCTACTGCGTGTTCACCAACCGCACGCCGGCGACCGCGATGCGCGGCTTCGGCGTGACGGCGATGGACTTTGCGCTCGAATGCCAGATGGACAAGCTCGCCCATCTCGTCGGCATCGACCCGATGGAATTTCGCATCCTCAACGCCTATCGCGACGGCGACATGAAGGCGCACCGGCGCGAGGCCAAGAATACCGCGCTGATCGAATGCGTCCAGGTCGCCGCCGAAAAGGCCAAGTGGCCGCTTCGCGAAGAGGCGAAGCGCATGTCATCGCGCAAGGATGGCGGCGGCAACCGGGCGGCGATATCGCCGACCCCGCTCGAACATGTTCCGCAACGCGCCGCGGTCTCGCAACAGCGAACCACCTACGATCGCGCGCCGCCTGCAACGACCCAGCAACCGCCGCCGTCTTCGCCGACGCCGCCTCCTCCGCGGCCGCCGGCTCCGTCGCCGTCGCATGGCGCCACCCGCTTTTCTTCCGTCTTCGGCACCAGGAGGCGCTGACCATGGCAAAACATCGTGGACGCGGCATCGCCTCGATCAACTATCCCATCGGCATGAACCTCGGCGGCGACCCCAGTCAGGCGCTGGTTCATTCCAACCCCAGCGGCAAGTTCACGGTGTCGCTGTCGTCGATCGATCTCGGCCAGGGCATGAAATCGGTGACGCGGCAGATCTGCGCGGAGACGCTCGGCGTTCCCGTCGAGGACGTCTATGTCGACACGGCAGATTCAGACACCGGCCCGCATTGCATGGGCTCTTTCGCCTCGCGTGGCACGCATCGCGTCGGCAATGCGGTAATGGCGGCAGCCAAGGAGGCGCGCGGCGTCATGATGGAAGCTGCCGCCGAGGAACTGGAGGTCAACGCCGCCGATCTCGACACTGACGGGCGCGGTAACATCCACGTCAAGGGCGCGCCGCACCGCTCGATCTCCACCAAGGACGTCGCCATCGCCGCGCAGTTCAAGCAAGGCAAGACGATATCGGGACGCGGCATCTTTCTGGTGCCGCTGTCCGAGGTCGATCCCGAAACCGGCGAGATGTCGCCCGCGACCTGCTACGCGCACGCCTGTCTGGTTGCCGAGGTCGAAGTGGATGACGAGACCGGCGAGGTCGCGATGGTGCGCATGGACAGCGCGTATGAGCTGGGCCGCGCGCTCAATCCGCGGCTGGTGGAGCAGCAGCTCGTCGGCGGCGCATGGATGGGGATCAGCCACGCGCTGTTTGAAACGCCCGAGCCGTACTATCCCGACCCCGCTCACGGCCCGCGCGACTTCGTCGAATATCTGATGCCTGGCCCCGGCGACGTCTGCCCGCATGATATCGCGGTGCTGGAACGCCCCGCAGCCGATGGGCCGTTCGGCGCCAAGGGTCCCGGCGAGATGTGCGCCAACCCGGTGCTGCCGGCGGTCGCCAACGCGATCTTCAATGCGGTCGGCGTGCGGATGGATGAACTGCCGATTACGCCGGAAAAAGTCTTGCGGGCGATCAAGGCGCAGGGCGGCGCGCGGCCGCAGGCGCGGCGCTGAGGCTGGCACATGACAGTCCGCGGCAACATCGTCGGCATCGACAGCCCGGAGGCGCTCGAACGTGCCTTGCGGACGGCGTATTACCTTGCGGACGACGGCCTCGCGACGGCGGCCTACCTGGCGCTTGCGCTCGGCAAGCCGCTGCTCTTGGAGGGCGCGCCGGGTGTCGGCAAGACCGAAGCTGCAAAGGCCATCGCCGCCGTGCTCGGCCGCCGCCTGATCCGCCTGCAATGCTATGAGGGCATCGACGCATCGGCCGCGCTCTACGAGTGGAACTATCCGCGCCAGATGCTCGCGATCCGCCAGGCCGGCGAGGAGACGATCGACATCTATGGCGAGACTTTCCTGATCGAGCGGCCGATGCTCGCTTCCTTGCGCGCGCCCGACTCGACCGTCCTGCTGATCGACGAAATCGACCGCGCCGACCAGGAGTTCGAGGCGTTTCTGCTCGAATTCCTCTCCGACTTCCAGATTTCAATTCCGGAGCGCGGCACGGTGCGCGCCACAGAACGTCCCGTCGTGGTGCTGACGTCGAACCGCACCCGCGACCTGCACGAGGCGCTCCGCCGCCGCTGCGTCTATCACTGGATCGAATATCCCACCGCCGAGCGCGAGGCGCGCATCGTGATGATGCGGGCATCGAGCGTCGCCGAAGCAACCGCACGCGCCGTCGTCGCCGCCGTCGGCAGGCTGCGGCGCGAACCGCTCAGCAAGGCGCCGGGCATCGCTGAAGCCGTGGATTGGGCCGAAGCAGCCACGCTGTTGCACGAACGCGGCGCGCGCTGGCCGGATGCCTTCAAGCGCTCGATCGGCGTTGCGCTGAAGGACGAAGAGGATCTCACCTTCATCTCCGGCCGGCTCGACGCCCTCATTGCGGAGGCTGCAGCGTGAGCGAGCTTCAACTGCCGCATCCTGTCCGCGTCTTCGTGTCCTTTGTCGCACTGCTGCGCGCCAACGGTTTTGCGGTGGCGCCGGAACAGACAACGGCGTTCCTGGCCGCGATCGAGTTGCTGGGGCCGCGCAGCATGGAGGCGATCAGGCAGGCGGGATTGGCAACGCTCGCCCCACCACCGGAGCGGCGCGCGACCTACGACCGGCTGTTCGACATCCATTTCCTCGGCAGCGAAGTGGTGGATCGGGCGAGCGCGGAAGATGAGGAAGTGCTTCGCCTGCAGGAGGAAGGACGCGGCGAGGACGAAACGCTGCTGGCTGATGAGGCCAACGAGTCCGGACTTGCGGCGGCGCGTGCGGAGGCGTTGGTCGAACGCCGCTTCGCGCCAAGCCAAACCGGCGAAGCCTTGCGCCGTCTCGCGCGCGAGGCTCCTACCCGACTGCCGCGACGTCGCGGCCATCGCCGCATGCGCGCGCGTCGCGGCCCGTGGGCGGATCTGC
>NZ_LLXX01000242.1:11107-52033 GCF_001440405.1 Bradyrhizobium valentinum | reverse complement strand
GGCGACGCGCTGCAGGCGTTCCTGGCCGTGCCCCGGTTCGGCGGCTATGCGCGCGGCGCTGCGGTCGTCATCGTCTCCGACGGCCTCGAACGCGGCGATCCTGCTGCGTTGCGCGATGCCGTCGCAAATTTGTCGCGGCGCGCCTGGCGCCTGAGCTGGCTGACGCCGCTCGCCGCCGGCCCCGGCTTTCAGCCGCAGACCGAAGCGCTGATCGCGATCCGGCGCTTCGTGGATGATCTGGCTGGCGGCGGGGCTACCGCCGCGATCGTCTCTCATGTGCTCTCGCTCGGACAAAGGAAGGCCGCGTGACCGAAATCGTCGACGCCCATCATCATATCTGGCGCCAGGCCGACCTGCCCTGGCTTGTCGGCCCGATGCAGCCGCGCATTTTTGGCCCCTACGAGCCGATTCGGCGCGACTATCCGATCGAGGAATATCTCGGCGATCTCGCCGGCTCAGGCGTAACGCGGTCGGTCTATGTGCAGACCAACTGGGCCAATGATCGCTTCGAGGACGAAACCGCCTGGGTGCAAGAGACCGCAAAGGACCATGGCTGGCCGCACGCCATCGTCTCCTATGCCGATTTCAACGTTGAAGACGTCCGCCCGCAGCTCGACCGTCTGGCGCGCTATCCATTGGTGCGCGGCGTGCGCATGCAGTTGCACTGGCACGAAAACCCGCTCTATCGTTTTGCGGCGCGGCCGGACCTCTGCGCCGATCCGCTAGTATGGCGTAATATCTCGCGACTCGCCGAGTATGGTTTCAGCTTCGACCTGCAGGTGTTCGCACCGCAGATGGCTGATGCTGCGGGGCTCGCCGAAGCCTGTCCCGATGTAACCTTCATCCTGCAGCACGCCGGCATGCTGGAAGACCTCTCGCCTGAAGGGCGCGCGGCCTGGCGTGCCGGCATGACCCGGCTCGCGGCCTGCCCGAATGTCGTATCAAAACTTTCCGGCCTTGGCACCTTCATCCACCGCAACGACCCCGCGCATGTAGCCAGTGTTCTCACCGAGACAGTCGCGATCTTCGGCGCTGACCGCTGCCTGTTCGGCTCGAACTTTCCGATCGAAAAACTTTGGACCAGCTATCGCGAACTGGTCGATGCCTATCTCGCCGCAACCGCCTCGCTTCCAGCGGACCAACGCGATGCAGTCCTGAGAAAAACAGCCTCGCGCGTCTACCGGCTTGACCGATGACGGCGCACGCTGATCCGCCGATTGAAAGAATGTGGGAGGGAATATATGCCGCTTGAAATCAAGATCCTGGACTATGGGGATATCGAACTGGAATCGAGCTTTCTCGTGCTCGGCCGCGATTGCGGCCGCACCCGCCGTGTCCTGACGCTCGGCTTCCTGATCGTCGGCGGTCCCTATCCGGTCGTGGTCGACACCGGCTATCGCTCGAACCAGATCATGGAAACGCTGGGCATGCGCGGGCTTCAGTTCCACGAGAACATGATCGAGAACCAGCTTGCGCGCCACGGCGTGCGCATGGGCGACGTCCGCTACGTCTGCCATACCCATCTGCATATCGACCACGCCGGCAAGGACGATCTGTTTCCGATGAACACCACGGTCGTGCTCAACCGCAAGGAACTGGAATATTCCGTCTCCGGCTTGATGCATCCGCAATATCCGGCGCCCGATATCAAGCATCTGATCGACCGCCTGCACACCAAGAGCGCGCTGCGCTTCCTCGATCTCGAAGTGACCGGTCCGATCGAACTGATGCCGGGCGTCTATTGCGATGCCGCCAACGCCCACACCGAAGGCTCGATGAACATCCATGTCCATACCGCGGATGGCATCGCCACCATCTGCGGCGACGTGATCTACGACTTCAACGACCAGATCGTCACGCCCTTCCGCGAGATCCACGACGCCGAGCCGCGAACGACTGGCAATCACGGCACCAGCAAGCGGGCGGAAAAGGCGGCGATCAAAAAACTCCTGAGCAATTCGCGCTATTTGCTCCCGGTTCACGACCGGCCGGCGAAGATTGAAGGCGGCGTGGTGGTCGGCCGGCTGCACGATCAGGTGCCCGGCCCGGTGGTTCAGAGCCTGCCCCAGCGCCACTGGTTCCCGGCCTGAGGCTGAAAGGACGGAACGATGACGCATGTCACGCTGCGCCCGGAATTCGAAACGTTGATCGATCCCTACGCGCCGGTCGGCCAGGTCGGCACCGGTTTCGAATTCACGGAAGGGCCGATCTGGCACCCCACCCATCATTACCTATTGTTTTCGGACATGCCGGGCGATGTGCGCCGGCGATGGGATGCCAAGCGCGGCGTTGTCGAAGTCAAGCGCCCTTCGAACAAATGCAACGGCATGACCTATGACGCCGAACTCAATTTGATCGTCTGCGAGCACGCCACTTCGTCCTTGATCCGCGAGCGCCCCGACGGAAGGCGCGAGGTGATCGCCTCGCATTTCGAGAACCAGGAGCTCAACAGCCCGAACGATGTCTGCGTGCATTCGAGCGGCGCGATCTATTTCAGCGACCCCTGGTATGGCCGCATGCCGGTCTATGGCGTCGAGCGGCCGCGCCAGCTCGGCTTCCAGGGCGTGTATCGCGTTCCGCACGGCGGCGGCCCGCCGAAACTCGTGGTCGACCGTCATCTGTTCGACCAGCCGAACGGCCTCTGCTTCTCGCCCGACGAGCGCCTGCTTTACGTCAACGACACCACGCAGGCGCTGATCCGTGTTTTCGATGTCGAGGCTGATGGTTCGCTCGCCAATGCGCGCATCTTCGCCAGCGGCATCCGCTCCGAGCTCGAGCCCGGCCTGCCCGACGGCATGAAGTGTGATCAGCGCGGCAATGTCTGGGTCACGGCGCCCGGCGGCGTCTGGGTCTATTCGCCATCAGGCGAGTTGCTCGGCAAGGTGCGCGTTCCCGAACTCGTCGCCAATCTCGCCTGGGGCGGCCCGGATTTTCGCACGCTGTATTTGACCGCGACCCATTCGGTCTATGCGATTCCGGTCAAGGCCGGACCGCGCCACGAGCCCTATATGAGTGGCCGCACGTCGACCGGCCCGGACACCGGCTCTGCGCAACCGGCGCCGCCGCAACTTGCCGCCGGCGACATGCAGCTCGATCCGCGGCGCTGCGCGATGATCATTCAGGATCTGCAGAACGATGTGATCATGGAGGGCGGCGCGTTCGCCGATTCCGGATCGCCCGGCCACGCGCGGCAGCAGCGGGTGGTCGACAATGTCCGCCGCCTCTCAGAAGCCGCGCGGGCGCGCGGCGTCGTCATCATCCATGTCTGGTTCATCGTCGAGCCGGGCGCGCCCGGCGTCACGCTCAACGCGCCGCTGTTTGAAGGGCTGGTCGACAGCGGCGCGATGGTGCGCGGAAGCTGGGGCGCCGCGCCGGTGCCGGGGCTCGAGCCGCGCGCCGGCGATTTCGTCGTCGAGAAAATGCGCATGAGCGCCTGGGAAGGCACAAGGCTGGAAACCATCCTCAAGGCGACCGGCCGCGACATGATCATCAACACCGGCGCCTGGACCAACATGTCGATCGAGCACACCGCCCGCACCGGTGCCGACAAGGGCTACTTCATGATCGTGCCGGAAGACTGCTGCTCGACCATGAATGCCGACTGGCACAACGCGTCCATCAATTTCGCGATGCAGAACGTCGCCGTCGTCACCAACGCCGATGCGGTCATCAGAGGATTGGGATGAACAGAGTGTGGCCATGCCAAAACTCTTTCACCTGAGCTGCTCGCCGCGCGCAGACTCGGAATCCTCCGCCGGCGCGCGGGTCTTTATCGACCGCTTCCGTCAGGCACGGCCGGACTGGGACATCGACGTGATGAACCTGTGGCGGGATCACCTGCCGGATTTCGAGGGTTATGTACTGGAGGCCAAATACGCCCGCATCGGCGGGCGGGCGTTCACGGATTCGCAGCGCGACGCCTTTGCGGTCACCGAGCGCATCGCGCTCCGGTTCGCGCTCGCCGATCGCGTGCTGATTTCAACGCCGATGTGGAATTTCGGTATTCCCTACAGGCTGAAGCAATGGATCGACGTCATCACGCAGCCCGGGCTGGCGTTTCGCTACGATCCGGCGCAAGGATATCTGCCGCTGTTCAAGGACAGGCCGACAATCGTGATCCTGGCGAGCGGCAGCGATTTCATCACCGGCATGAATCGCGGCCGCATCGACATGGCGACGCCATACTTGCGCGAGGCGCTCCGATTCATCGGCGTCAGCGACGTGCGTTTCGTGCCGATTGGACCGACCACGGGGCCGCTCGAACCGATCCGCACCGCACGCGAAGGTGCGCATCGGCGGCTGGCCGAGATGGCCGCGCGATTCTGATCCATAGGCTTGGCGGAACCGGAACATTTGCGGCAATATGGCGCTTACCCGGCTGCGCCGAAGGAGAACCCCGTTGAAGTGCTATGAGCTGCAGGGACCGGACGGAATCGATGGACTTGCCCTCGTCGACAAGCCAGTGCCGGAGCCCGGTGACGGTCAGGTGCTGGTTCGGCTGAGAGCGGCAACGCTGAACTATCGCGATCTGCTCACCGTAAAGGGCGGTTACGGTTCGCGTCAGAAATTTCCGCTGGTGCCGGCCTCGGACGGTGCGGGCGTGATCGAGCGGGTCGGCCCGAACGTGCGGGAATTCGCAGCCGGCGACCGCGTCATCGGAAGCTTCTTCGAAAGCTGGATCGCCGGCGAACCAAGCGAAGCAAAGATGCGCAGCGCCCTCGGCGGCGCGGTGGACGGCGTCCTCAGCGAGTACCGGATCTTTCCGAAGCACGCGCTGGTCAGAACGCCGAAGCACCTCAGCGATATCGAAGCCGCCGCGCTGCCCTGCGCCGGGCTCACGGCCTGGAGCGCAACCGTCAAGCTGGGCAGCGTGAAACCCGGCCAGACCGTTCTGACGCAGGGTACCGGCGGGGTATCCCTGTTCGCACTTCAGTTTGCCAAAATGTGCGGCGCGCGCGTCATCGCGACCTCATCCAGCGATGCGAAGATCGAACGCCTCAAGCAGCTCGGCGCCGACTTTACCTTGAACTACAGGGCGACACCCGACTGGGGAAAGAAGGCCCGCGAGTGGAGCGGCCACGGCGTCGACCTGGTCGTCGAGGTGGGCGGGGTCGGAACGCTGAACGAATCGATCCGGGCGACCCGGATCGGCGGCACGATCGCCTTTATCGGCGTGCTCGCCGGGCCGCCGCCGTCCGACCTGCGGCTGCCGCTGATGGTCATGCAGCAGCAGCGGCTGCAGGGCGTCACCGTCGGATCGGTCGAGGACCTCCAGGCGATGGTTGATGCCATCGCGGCGTGTCGCATGAAGCCGGTGATCGACAAAATCTTTCCGTTCGATCAGGCGAAACAGGCGTTTGCCCATATGGAAAGCGGCGCGCATTTCGGGAAGGTAGCGATCGAGATAGACTGAACGCGACGGTTCCCGCCGCTGGGTTTTGCCGGGTTTTGAGCGCAATCCGGGATCGACAGGCTTCCCAAGCGAAGGATACTCGGTGCTCATGGCCACAACTGGCAACACGGAGCGTACAACTCCAGCTGGTTCCAGGAATTGCCTCCGTCACTATTAGGCTTTAAATACGTGCCATTCGCCTCGTCGAAAAACGGGCGCCGCCTGGCGCTCGCGAGAGCTTTACCGGATTTACAACCGAGCTGGGGACACCGCCTCACGGAGAGCTTGAGCGCCTGCCCCTTTGATGGCGAGAGATGTAGACCGGCTGCGAGCGAGACCACCTGCGCGACAATGACGCCGCCCGCGCGGGAACTTCAGTGGGCAGCCGGATGGAATGAGCAATGACCGACGACAAGAGCAAACTGCTGAGATCGCTGACTATTGATCGCAGCGCCAACAAGACGGAACGATCGGCCGGCCGCTGGCTGCCGATCTCGGCCGCGATTGCCGTCTGCGTCATCGGATTCGCCGCCTTTGCCGCTTTTGAATTTGGCAGGCAGGACCCGCCCAAGGAGACCATATCGCAGACCGCACAGCAGCCCGCCGCACAGCCGCAGACGCCGCAGCCCCCGCAGCAGACTGCAACGAATAACAAGGCGGCCGGCAATCTGGCGGCCTCCGGCTATGTGGTGGCGCGCCGCAAGGCAACCGTTGCGGCCGAGATCACCGGCAAAGTGGTCGAGGTCTTCATCGACGAAGGCATGACGGTGACCGAGGGCCAGATCGTCGCGCGGCTCGATAGTGTGCTTGCCGAAAAGGATTATGAGCTGGCCCGCTCGCGCGCCGAGACCGCTGACGCCGCGATCGCCGCGATCACCGCCGATCTGGAGGACGCGACCCGGATCATGTCGCGTGTACAAACACTCTCGCAGAAGAATTTTGCGACCGAGGCCGACCTGACCAAGGCGCAGGCGCGGGTCGGCGTGCTCAGCGCGCAATTGCGCCAGGCGCAGTCGCAATTCGAGACCGCCAAGATCGACGCCAAGCGCAGCGGCTCGATGCTCGACAAGCATCAGATCCGGGCGCCGTTTGCCGGCGTCGTCATCGACCGCAGCGCCCAGCCGGGCGAAATGATTTCACCGATGTCGGTCGGCGGCTATACGCGCACCGGTATCTGCACCATCGTCGACATGGATTCGATCGAAATCGAAGTCGACGTCAACGAAGCCTTCATCGGCCGCGTCACCCCCGGAGGCGCCGTCAACGCGATGCTGGATGCCTATCCGGACTGGACCATTCCCGCCTCGGTGATCGCCATCGTTCCGACTGCGAACCGCGAGAAGGCCACGGTCAAGGTTCGGATTCGCTTCGACAAGAAGGACCCGCGCATTCTGCCCGACATGGCGGTGAAGGTGAACTTTCTGCGCGATGCCAAGGCAAATGGCGCCGCTGAAGCCACCGCCGCGAAATAGCCTACAGCCGGAAGCCTTAGAGGAGACAAGCGTGACAGCCGAGCATCCGATGGTTCGCCTTACCGGCGTAGCTAAGCGTTTCACCAAGGGAAAAGAGACGATCTCGATCTTCGATCATCTCGATCTTGCGATTCCCCGCGGCGATTTCATTGCTGTCATGGGGCCGTCCGGTTCGGGCAAGACCACGCTGCTCAATCTGCTCGGGGGCATCGACCGCGCCGACGCGGGCGAGATTGCGGTTGCAGACCAGCGCATCGACGGCCTCTCCGAGGGCGAACTTGCCGCCTGGCGAGCCGCCAATGTCGGCTTCATCTTCCAGTTCTATAATCTGATGCCGATGCTGACCGCGGCGCAGAACGTCGAACTGCCGCTGTTGCTTACCAAATTGCGCAGCAAGGAGCGCGCCGAGCGCGTTCACACCGCGCTTTCCGTGGTCGGGCTCGCCGATCGCATCAAGCACCGTCCGCGGGAAATGTCGGGCGGCCAGCAGCAGCGCGTTGCGATTGCGCGCGCCATCGTCTCCGATCCGAACCTGCTGCTGTGCGACGAGCCGACCGGAGATCTCGATCGGCAATCCGCCGACGAGATCCTTACGATCCTGCAACTGCTCAATGGCGAACTCGGCAAGACCATCGTGATGGTTACGCATGATCCCGCCGCGGCAAACTACGCCAAGCGCGTCTTGCATCTCGACAAGGGCCGGTTCGTCGAACGGGAGCTTGCCGCGTGAACGACTTCGACCTGGTCCGGAAAAACCTGTTCCGCCGCAAACTGCGCGCGGTGCTGATGATCGTGTCGATCCTGATCGCCTTCATGATCTTCGGCGTGCTCGCCGGATTCTACCGTGCCTTCACGGCCGGCGAGGATGCCGCCGCCGCTGATAGAATGATCACCGTCAACAAGATCAACTTTACCCAGCCGATGCCGATCGCCTACTTCACTCGCGTGCGCGCGGTGGAAGGGGTGCGGCAGGTGACCTTCGCCAACTGGTTCGGCGGCTATTATCAGGATCCGAAGAATTTCATCATGGCGCTCGCGATCGAGCCGAACACCTATTTCGACGTGTATCGCAGCGAATTCGAAGTCCCGCCCGAACAGCTTCAGGCCTTCATGCGTGACCGCGGCAGCGCGGTGGTCGGCGAAAGCCTGGCGCAGAAGTGGGGCTGGAAGATCGGCGATCGCATTCCTCTTAACAGCAACATCTTCAGCCAGAAGAGCGGCGGCCACACCTGGGATCTCACCATTGCCGGTATCGTCAAGGGCAAGGCCGAGCACGTCGACACCAACTTTCTCCTGTTCCAGTACCCCTATTTCGACGAAACCCGCAGTTTCGGCAAGGACACCATCGGCTGGATGATCCTGCAGACCACCTCGCCCGAAAACAACGATCGCGTGGCAAAAGCGATCGACGCGATGTTTGCCAATTCCACGGCCGAGACTTCGACCGATACCGAAAAGGCGTTCGGCAAGGCGTTCGCGGCGCAGTTCGGCAACATCGCGCTGATCGTGCTGCTGGTCGTCGGCGCCGCCTTCGTCACCATCCTGATGATCGTCGGCAACACCATGGCGCTGTCGATCCGGGAGCGGACGCGCGAGATCGGCGTATTGAAGACGCTCGGCTTTTCAGGCCCGCGGATCCTGGGAATGGTGCTCGGCGAATCCGTGTTGCTGGCGCTGCTCGGCGGCATTCCCGGACTGGCGATCGCGGCGCTGATCGCCATGGCGCTGCGCAACAGCCTCGCCAACGTCGTGCCCGGCTTTGCCGTATCGCCGGCCATAGCTCTACAGGGGCTGGCGCTGATGATCGCGCTGGGGCTGATCACCGGGATCATCCCGGCGCTCAACGCCATGCGGCTCAAAATTGCAACCGCGCTCGGACGGGGATAGGCATGCGTTCGCTTTGGCTTCAAGTCGCGGCGGTCACCGCCATCAATCTCAAAAGCATTGGACAGCGGCGCTGGCTGTCGCTTTCGACCGTGATCGCGATCGCGCTGGTGGTGATCGTGCTGCTCGCATTCCTGGCGATGGCCAACGGCTTCCAGCGCACCATTGCGGGATCCGGCGCCGACGACATGGCCATCGTGCTGCGGGCCGGCTCGCAGGCCGAGATCAACAGCACCGTGAGCCGCGATCAGGTGCGGCTGATCGAGGATGGACCCGGCATTGCGCGCGGCAGCGACGGCAAGCCGCTGATCTCGCCGGAACTCTATCTTGTGGTCGACGGCATCAAGCGCACGACCAAGACCAAGGCCAATCTGCCGCTGCGCGGGATTGGCGAACAGGGCTCCGAGTTGCGCAAGGACGTTCGCATCACCGCAGGCCGCATGTTCAATCGCGGCAGCAACGAAGTGGTGGTCGGCAAGGCATTGCTGCAGGAATTCGAAGGACTAGACCTCGGCTCTACCGTGTCGTTCGGCGCCACACGCTGGAACGTCGTCGGCGTATTCGAGGCCGGCGGCAGCGTGTTCGAATCCGAGATCTGGGCCGATCTCAACGTGGTGCAGAGCCTGTTCAACCGCAACAACATCGTCCAGACCGTGCGCGCGCGCCTCACCGGGCCGGCCGCACTGGATGAGCTCAAAAGCTATAGCGACAACGATCCGCGGCTGAAGCTCGATGTCAAATCCGAAGCAGCCTACTTTGCAGAACAGGCGTCGCAGACCTCTGATCTGATTCAGAAGCTCGGCTGGCCGCTCGCAATCGCGATGGCGCTGGGGGCGGTCGCCGGCGCGCTCAACACCATGTATTCGTCGGTCGCAGCCCGCGCGACGGAAATCGCAACGCTGCGCGCCATCGGCTTCGGCGGCTTCCCAGCCTTTGTCGGGACGCTGGCCGAATCGCTGTTGCTCGCCGTCATCGGCGGCCTGTTAGGGGCTGCCGCGACCTACCTGATTTTCGATGGCGTCACGGCTTCGACCCTTGGCGGCAACTTCACGCAGGTGGTGTTCGACTTCAAGCTCAGTCCCTGGCTGATCGCCGAGGGTGTTGCGCTTGCGCTGATCGTAGGCCTGATCGGCGGACTGTTTCCGGCACTGCGCGCCGCGCGATTGCCGATCGTCGAAGGCTTGTATGCGAACTGAGCTTGCTATTCTTCCACGCGAGATGCCGGCAAACACGTTTCGCGGGGCTTGCCGGCCCGACACGCCGTCGATGACTGTTCAACGCTGGCCTGCGCGCCAACCCATTTCCCAGAAATCTGCCTCGAGCCGGGTGGCTTCCTTGAAGATTGCGATCAGCTCGGCCTCGCGGGCCGGTGTGACGTAGCGATCGGCGAGACCATCCAGGTGCGTCCGCGCATTCGCCGCGACCTCCTGATATGGCGCACCGGCATACTCGGCGATCCAGACATGATAGGGATTTGTCGCAGCGACCGCATTGGGCTTTGAGGCGAGCCGCGTCGCGATCTCCGCGTAGCCGATCACGCAAGGAGCCAGCGCCACCTTGAGCGCGAGCAGATCGCCGCGCATCCCCGCGTCGAGCACGTAGCGTGTATAGGCCAGCATCTCGACCGCCGGAGGGGCTCGTTCGAGATCGTCCGGCGACAGGCCCCAGCCGGCGCAGAGCTTCACATGCAGGTTCATCTCGACGTCGAGGATCGCCGAGAGGCCTGCCGCCGCTTCGCGCATGTCGGCGAGCCTTGGCGACTTGTAGACGGCGAGCGCGTAGGCGCGGGCAAACTCGATCAGGAACAGGTAGTCCTGAACGAGGTAGTGACGAAACGCCGCCTCAGTGAGCGAGCCGTCCGCCAGCCCTTCCGTGAAGGGATGTTCGGTGTAGGCCCGCCACTCCACGGACGCTTCTGTCTTTAAACGCTCGAAGAAACTCACGATCTCTCGCCGGGCCCGCGTTCCAGAGTGTCTACCCCGTGACTACCAATAATCGCTCGATATGGGCTTGGCCACCGCCGTTTCTGTGACAATTCAAAGATAGTGCTCCGGCCGTCACTTCGCCATTGCGGATCGGACCTGGATCGCCTTAAAGTTGCATAAAACTTCAACTTGGGGGCGCGCCAATGTCTGAATTTCAGGTCACAGGAAGCAACGCCGACGCGCTCTTTACCCTCAAGATTCACCGCGGCGATGGCATGGCTCTGGTCGCGATGGATTGGAAGGACGATGAGCCGCCGCTCGATTTTGTCGGTTTCGCCATCGAATACAAGGAGCCGGACGGCAAGAGGTTCTTTAGCTTGAAGAACCGGATCGCGTTTCCAGGCGCCGACGGAAAGACCAATCCAAATCGGCTGACCTCGATGCAATCGCCCATACAGAAATTTCGCTGGGTGCATTTTCCTCGAAACGCCGAATTGGCCGGAGAATTCATCTACCGGGTCACCCCGGTTTTCATGAATGAGCAGGACGAGCTGAGTTTTGGCGAGCCGCAGGAGGCGGCCATTGAACTGCGCCGGGAAACCTACCCGGATCAGCTCAATGTCACTTACACACGCGGGTTCGTATTGTCGCAGGCGTTTGTCGACAGGTACGAGACGATTTCCAAGCTCCTGCCTGCAAAAGCCAAGGATGGCCTCAAGTTCATCCCCACCCATCCCAAGAAGGATGAGGCGCTCGCCTGGATGGGCTTTGAAGCCCGCCACGCCATTCTCGAGGTTCTGGATCAGGCGATTGAGGATGAAAACGCGGAGGTTCGGGTTATTGCTTACGATCTGAGCGAAATTGAAGTGGTGTCCCGATTGGAGAAGCTGGGCTCTCGCCTGAAGATCATCATAGACAATGCCGGGGAACACGGACCTGCTGAATCGGGAGAGTCGCAGGCCGCAAAGCGACTCGTGAAAACAGCCGGAAAAGACAATGTGAAGCGCCAGAAGATGGGCGCGCTCCAACATAACAAGACGATCGTTGTCGATGGACCGAATCTGAAGAAAGCCGTCTGCGGCTCGACGAATTTCTCGTGGCGCGGGTTCTATGTTCAGTCCAACAACGCCGTCGTCCTGACCGGCGAGTCCGCCATCAAGCCCTTTCTTGATGCATTCGAGAGTTACTGGGAGAACGACAAGGTGTCTGGCTTCGGTGCCACGAGATCAGCCGAGTGGAATAGTCTTGGGTTCGACAATATCGATGCAGAAATTGCCTTCTCTCCGCATATCAGCGACAACGCACTGCTCGACAGCATTGCGGAAGACATGAAGTCGGCGGAATCCAGCGTACTGTTTTCCCTGGCATTTCTATATCAGACCGAAGGACCTATTCGCGAGGCGGTCGAGAAACTGGCCAAGGCCAAAGGTATCTTTCTCTATGGCATCTCCGACAAAAAAGTCGGAGGCCTGGATTTTCAGAAGCCGGATGGCAAGGTCAAGCCGGTCTTTCCAGCGGCGCTTTCGAAGAACGTGCCGGAGCCCTTCAAGTCAGAACCAAAAGGAGGCGGGGGAAATCGAATGCACCACAAGTTCGTGGTAATTGATTTCGACAAGCCCACCGCGCGCGTTTACTTCGGCTCCTACAATTTTTCACCTCCGGCCGACACATCGAATGGCGAGAATCTTCTTTTGATAAAGGACCGGCGTATTGCCGTGTCCTATATGATCGAAGCGCTCAGAATCTTCGATCACTATCATTTCCGTGTTGCGCAAGCCGAATCCAGGAAGGCCAGAACGAAACTGCAATTGGCCAAGCCGCCGCGAAAGCGCGGCGAGAAGGCGTGGTGGAGCGAGTATTATACTGACGAGCGAAAGATTCGTGACCGCAAGTTATTCTCGTAACATTCGCCATGCTGGGAGCATCGTCCCTCATGGCATAACTAGACTATTCTCCCTTGAGGCCCGCCGTGCGGATCACCTCGCCCCATTTGCGCGTCTCGTCGTCGATGAATTTGCCGAACTCGCCCGCGGTGCCGGGGCGCGCCTCCAGCCCCTGGGCGAGCAGCTTCTGCTTCACTTCGGGATCGGCAAGCGCGCGATTGATCTCTTGCTGCATCCGCTCGACGATCGGCTGCGGCGTGGCTGATGGCGCCATGAAGCCGAACCAGCCGGAAGCAACCACGTTTGGAAAGCCCTGCTCGTGCAAGGTCGGAGCCGCGGGATAGATGTCGCTGCGGGCGGCGGAAGCGACGCCCAGCACGCGAAAATCGCCGCTCTGGATATGCGGCAACGCTGTGCTGATCGCGGTCAGGGTGGCGTCCACGCGACCGGCGAGCAGCTCCGTGTAGGCCATCGCATCGCCGCGGTACTGGACATTGAGACCCTTGACACCGGCGTCCCTCAGCAGCAGCTCGGCCGCGAGATGCGGCTGAGAGCCGGCGCCCGGAGAGGCGAAGGTAAGGCCGTCGGGCTGCGCCTTGCCGTAGGCGATCAGCTCCTGCAGATTCTTGAAGCTCGCCTTGGCGTTGACGATCAGAAAGAGCGGCGCCATGACAGCCATCGCCACCGGCTGCAGATCCTTGCGCTCGTATTTCAGTTTTCCGTACAGGGCTTCTGCGGTGGCATAGGGCGCGGCCGCATAGAGGAAAGTGTATCCGTCCGGCGCCGCGCGCGCGACCAGTTCGTTGGCAATGCGCGTGCCCGCGCCCGGCTTGTTCTCGACGATGAACTGCTGGCCAAAGCTGCGCCCGAGTTGCTCGGCCAGGATACGCAACGAAATGTCGTTTGCCCCGCCCGCCCCGTAGGGCGACACCAGCCGCACGAGCCGCGACGGCCAATCGGCCTCGGCAAACGCAGGAAAGCCTGGAGCAGCCGAGAAGCAGGCGGCGATGGTCCCCAGCAGGGTTCGGCGTGTGACTTTCATAGATGCCTCTTGGGAATAAGGGCCGCGTGAAAAGCGCTGCAGCCCGGCGCGTCCGTCCCATTTTTATCGAGCCGCGTTGGCGCGATCGCATTGCTGGATCGCCTGGCCCTTCGTCTTATCGATACCGCAACGATAGAGACGCGCCTTCTATCGAACAATGTGTATTTTTTGACCGATTGATAAGCGTAGCCTATGAATACGGAAAGCGGTGAAAGCTCGGAGGCGGCATGAGGATGGATGTGACACTGCGGCAGTTGCGCGCTTACGTGGCCGTGCTGGAGGCTGCGAGCTTCTCGGAAGCCGCCAAGGCCATGCACCTGTCGCAGGCCGCGCTCTCAGGATTGATCAAGGAACTGGAGAGCCGCGTCGGCGTCCGCCTGCTGGACCGCACGACCCGCAAGGTTTCTGCCTCTAGTGTCGGCGAGACCTTTGCACCGATGGCCCGGCGCGTACTTTCGAACCTGGACGAAGCGCTCGACAACCTGACCAATCTCAAGGAGCTGCGCCGTGGACTGGTGCGCGTCGCGGCGCCCGAAACGCTCTCCTGCACGCTGCTGCCGGAGCTCATCGCCGGCTACAACGACAGCCATCCGGGCGTTGACGTCCGCTTCGACGATGTGCCGATCCAGGAAGTGCTGGCGGGCCTGCAGAACGGCTCTACCGATATCGGCTTCGGACCGGCCGGCGTCGTTCCGGATTATCAGGTGGAAGCGCATATGATCTGCGCCGACCCGCTCTTTGTGGCGTTGCGCGGCGATGACCCGCTGGCAAAAGCCAAGTCGGTCAGTTGGAGGGATCTCCGCGAGCGGCCGCTGCTCAACTACATGCCCAACATCGCCATCAACGTGTTGAGCAACGTGCCGCCCCGGCATCACCCCAGGGAATTGGTGCCGGTGCACCGGGTGAACACCGCGCTGTCGATGCTGCGGGTGAGACAGGGCGCCGTGATCTGCCCCTCGATGGCCGAGCCGCTGGTGCGCGGCTTCGGACTGACTTTCCTGCCGCTGCTGCAGCCGGCCGTCAAATGGAAGATCGCGATGTTCGTACGGAACAGCGCATCGCTCTCGCCGGCGATCGAGAGCTTTCGCGACTTCACGCTCAATTTCAGCCCGAACTGGACAGCCGGCGGAAGCGAGCGCCGCCGCGCGAGTGAGCGCCGCAAGCGCGTGTAGCGAAGCGAAGCCCTCTGGATCACCTTCGCGGATAATGGCTGCTTGAAGTTCGAAAACGAGCGCGCAGCACACTCAGTGTCGTCCCTGCGAACGCAGGGACCCATACCGCGTGATCTCTCGATATGGCAGCGTGGCAGACGCCTTTCGCAAAACTTCCGCCGGTGGTTATGGGTCCCTGCTTTCGCAGGGACGACGTCGAGAGAGTACAGAGCGTCGCAGGTAAGTCGCTGCTTCACACGAAGAATTCGCGAAATCGCGGATCGAGAGCCTCCGCAGATCGTATCGCGCAAGAACATCCAACGATTGTATTTGCCCTAATGACAAACCGAGCACGCAGCAGTAGCCTCCTCCAAACTATAAAACGCACGGGAGGAGTGGCATGCCAGACGCAGCGGTCGCAGCACGTTCTTCTGAATCGACCAACAGCGGCACGACGCAACAGGTCGATGTCGCCGTGGTCGGCGCCGGGTTTGCCGGCCTCTATCTCCTGCATCGCTTGCGCAAGGCCGGCTTCTCGGCCGTCGTGATCGAGGAAGCCGGCGACGTCGGCGGCACCTGGTACTGGAACCGTTATCCCGGCGCACGCTGCGACATCCAGACCATCGACTACAGCTACACGTTCGATCCGGAGCTGGAGAGCGCGTGGCAATGGTCGGAGAAATACGCGACCCAGCCTGAAATCCTGCGCTATCTCGGCTTCGTCGCCGACCGATACGACCTGCGGCGCGATATCCGTTTTCGCACCAAGGTCACGGCGGCGAATTGGGATCAGAGCGCGGAGCGCTGGCAGCTCACGACAGACAATGACACAAGCATTTCCTGCCGCTACTACATCATGGCGACCGGCTGTCTCTCCGCGCCAAAACCGCCGGAGATCGATGGCGTCAAGGACTTCAAGGGCGAGATCTATTTCACCGGCCGCTGGCCGCATGACGAGGTCAAGCTCGCCGGCAAGCGCATCGCCGTCATCGGCACGGGATCATCGGGCATCCAGTCGATCCCGTTGATTGCGGAGCAGGCTGAGCATCTCACCGTGTTCCAGCGCACCCCGAACTTCGCCATGCCCGCCCATAATGGTGCTGCGCCGGCGGACCGCCTCGCTATGCTCGAAGGCGACCGCGCCGGTTACCGCGAACAGGCGCGCTGGTCGCTCGCAGGCGTCCCCTATCCGCAACAGATGGCGGTGAGCTGGCAACTGAGCGACGCCGAGCGGCGCGAGCGGTTCGAGCAAGCGTGGGCCACCGGCGATCTCGTCTACATTCTGACCCAGCTTTGGGCCGACCAGGGCGTCGACGTTGACGGCAACGCGCTGCTCGCCGACCTGATCCGCGAAAAAATCCGCACCATCGTCAAGGACCCGGAGACGGCTGAAGCGTTGACCCCGCACGACCATCCGTTCGGCGCCAAGCGTCCCTGCCTCGATACCAACTACTACGCCACCTACAACCGCTCCAACGTCACGCTGGTAAACCTGCGGCAGGAGCCGATCACAGAGATCACGGCTTCCGGCATTACAACCGACAAGCGCACGTTCGACGTCGATATGATCGTGTTCGCGACCGGCTTTGACGCCATGACCGGCGCCATCAGGGCGGTTCATCCGATCACGGGCCGCGATGGCAAATCGCTGTCCGACGTCTGGGCCGACGGCCCGCAGACCTATCTCGGGCTCACCGTCGCGGGCTTCCCCAATTTGTTCATGATCACCGGCCCGGGCAGCCCATCGGTGCTGTCGAACATGACGGTCTCGATCGAGCAGCATGTCGACTGGGTGGTCGACCGGCTGGCGGCGATGCGCGAGGCCGGCTTCACAACGATTGACGCGACCGAGACGGCGCAGGCCGGCTGGGCGCGGCACATGGCCGACTGTTCAATGATCACGCTGCATCGGCTCGCCAACACCTGGTACACAGGCGCCAACGTTCCCGGCAAAGCGCAGGGCGTGATGCCCTATACCGGCGGCGTCGGCCCGTATCGCAGCATCTGCAACGAGGTCGTCGGCCGCGGCATGCTGGGCTTCCGCCTGTCGGGCCCGAACGTTTCAGAGCAATGCAACGACGGCGAAGTGGTTCGCCTGCAGCCGGACGTGCGGCTGGTGCTGGGCATGCTGGCGGAGATGAACCTGCCGCAAATCGAATCACTTGGAGCACAAGGCGCGCGCGACTTCGTCACGGAATTCAACAAGGGCCGTCCTGCCGGCCGCCCGGTCGGCGAGGTCGGCGACGGCGTGCTGCACGGCGCCGATGGTCTGTTGTCCTACCGTCTCTATCGGCCGGCAACGCCGGGGCCGCATCCGATCGTGGTCTATTTCCACGGCGGCGGCTGGGTATTCGGTGACGAACAATCCGACGATCCGTTCTGCCGCGACATCTGCCGTCGCAGCGGGATGATCGTCGTCAGCGTCGGTTACCGCCATGCGCCCGAGCATCGCTTCCCGGCGGCGGCCGAGGATGGCTATGCGGCGACGCGCTGGATCGCCGAGCATGCGGCCGAGCTTGGCGGACGGTCTGGGCCGGTGCTGGTTGCAGGCTGGAGCGCCGGCGCCAACATCGCCGCCGTCACCTGCCAGCTCGCGCGCGATCGCGGCGGGCCTGAGATCGCGGGCCAGGTCCTGGTGTGCCCGGTCACCGATTGCAGGTTCGACCGTCCGTCCTACACCGACAATGCGACCGGATATTTCCTGACGCGATCGCTGATGTTCTGGTTCTGGGACATCTATTGTTCGCCCGCCGATCGCACCGATCCGCGCGTATCGCCGTTGCGCGGCAATCTGACGAACCTGCCCCCGGCGTTCGTGGCAACCTGCGAGTTCGATCCGCTGCGCGATGAGGGTATCGAATATGCCCAGGCGCTGGCTGCCGCAGGCGTCCCGGTCGAGCAACTTCAGGCGCGTGGCCACATCCACACGTCCTTGATGATGGTGGATGTCGTGATCACCGGCGTCAGCGGACGCGCGAAGATGGCTGAAGCGCTGCGCGGCTTTGCGGGACTGCCTCGGAAGCTGGAAGAGAGTAGCGAGGACGTCTCGCCGATCGCGGTCAACGCTGCGGCAGAGTAAGCCGCGAGGCAACAATATCGGAGCGGCTGGACTTGCGGGTCTGGCCGCTCGGTTGTTGACAGCCCCCCGCGCGTATCACTCCGCGGCCGAGACGCTGCAGGTCGCCGATAACCGAGCGCCTCACGCGCCGCAGCCGCCGTCGATCTGCGCATGCAATTGAGCGACATAGGGATCCTCGATCCCCAGCGCATCGAGCTGCATCGCCAGTTGCACCAGGTATTCCTGGTTGGTGCCGAGGACGCCCTTCCCGCTCGCGATCATCGCCGCGGTCTCGGCGAGCGGCAGCTCGCCGACATAGCTCGGGTGCGCGGGGTTCGAGACAAAGGCGAGCGCCGAGATCGGCCCCTGCGGCGTGGTCATCGGCACCATCGCCGGCGCATAGCCGCCGCGTAGCATCTCGCGCCGCCACAGGATAGCAGACTCCGCATGCACGGAGGCTGCCGCGATGCGAAACGCCAATCCCCGGCAGCATCCCTCGCCTGGCTCCAGCGAAAGCATCAGGGCCGGATGGTTGGGCGATCCGCGGCCGAGATTGATCTTCAGCGTGAAGCGACGCTGATAGTTTTCGACGTCGGCGAGCCGCACTTCGGCGAAATGGAATCCGGGGTCCCACATCAGCGAGCCGTAGGAATAGATCCAGAGGTCGTCGCCCGCCTTGTGATCGCCGAGCACCGCAAGCCGGGACGCCTCGATTGCTTCGTCCGGCAGCCGCCAGCCCGCCGGCCATCCTGCGGCCCGCGCACGCTGCTCCCACATCGAAAACATTTCGGGCGTCAGCCGCAGCAGCGATTTTTCCGGGTGTGTCACCCGCGCGCGAAGATCAGGCAGGTGAATGAATGCGTCCGCGGTCAAGGCCGGCACCCCCTTTGCAGAAGCCTCGTCGGTGCCCAAATGTGCCATTATCGAGCCTTGAGGCCAATTCAAACCGCGAGGTCTTCGCACGTCTTTATGTCATGATCTGGCCAATATTTTTGAAGTCAGACGATGTTGAGGCATTCGTTGCTGAAGTTTCAGATAGCTATCGCGCGCATCGCCGAACGTACCTGTCACGACTTATTCATTTCGCTAGCCTCGGCCACTCGAAACACCCGTCGATAGTGCGACCGAACGACTTCATCGCATTCGCAGGCCCGCGTCCGTAACTGGCTGATATCGACGATGTGGAGCCGCCCCCGGCTGTAGGAGATCAATCCGGCGCTCTGCAATGCGCCGGCCACGGTCGTCACGCTCGTACGCCTGACTCCCATCATCCCGGCAAAGAACTCCTGCGTCAACGGCAGATCGGGACCGGCGAGGTCGTACATGCGCGACAGCCATTTGCAGGTGCGTGCTTCGATGTCATGGACGGCATTGCAGGCGGCAGTTTGCTGCACCTGTGAAAGAAAGAACTGCTCGTACCTCGTCAGCATCGCCTTGAAATCCGGCAGCTCGCCGGCAAGCGCGCGGAGCCTGTCCGAGCCGATGATCGATGCCTTACCGCTAATCTGAACCGTCACGCGGTTGAGCGTCATCTTGTTATCGAGCGCCTGGCTCGCGCCGAACACGCCATCGCGACCGATCATGCCGGTTTCGATCTCGCCGCCGTCGGCCAATTCGACAACGCAGGAGATGATGCCTGAGTGCGGGAAATAAACCCGCTGGAGCTGTTGGTGAGGTTCGGCAAGCACTTCTGCAGCGGACAGGTCAACCACTGACAGGTAAGGCGCAAGCCGCGCGAAGGTCGCTGGTGCAAGCCGGCCAAGCAGCAGGTTGACAGCGTGGGGCATCTCTTGTGCTCTGCCTGGCAGCGGCGCCAGTCCCCCAGTCACCGGCGCCTTACGAGGCCGGCGGTGATGGACACATTGCGCCGTGGCGGCGATTTTTCAAGCCAAATTTCGTCAACCGGAACGGCTTTCTCGGTGTGGCGCTATACTTGGAAAAGCCGAACGGCTCAGCGCCGGGGTTCTTCCTGGGGCGCTGAAATTCGCCTAGAACGGCCATCGACGGGCTGATATCGAGAGCGTGGCAGTCTCCACAAACATAATAAAAACCAAGGCAAATTTGATGCGCGACCAGTTCTCGAATACCCAAGTGATCCGCAAACCGGCCGTCACCTCCAAAGGCGGCATCGTCGCCGCGCAATCGAGCCGGGCCGCGGAGGTCGGCGCCGAGGTGCTGGCTGCCGGCGGCGACTGCGTCGATGCGGTGATTGCGACGACGTTTGCGCTTGGCGTGCTGGAGCCCTGGATGAGCGGACCCGGCGGCGGCGGCGCGATGGTGCTCTACCGCGCGCGCGAAGACCGTTATGAGGTGATCGACTACGGCATGCGTGCGCCGCTAAGCCTGCGGCCAGAGGATTATCCGCTGACCGGCGGTGGCGCGGCTTCCGATATTTTTCCCTGGCCGCGGGTGAAGGACGACCGCAACATTCATGGCCCCGGCTCGATTGCCGTTCCCGGCGTGGTCGCGGGCATGGATGAAGCGCATCGCCGTCACGCCAAATTGCCGTGGAAGGAGTTGCTGGCGCCGAGCGTCAAGCTCGCCGGCGAAGGCCTCCTGGTCGACTGGTGGACGACGCTGATGATCTCGAGCACAGCGGCGGACCTCCGGCGCTATCCCGCAAGCGCCGCGGCCTATCTGCAGGACGGGCTGCCGCCGAATCCGCAATGGGGCATCAGGTCGGTGGTCCGCCTGCCGCGGGACCGGCTCAAGGCCACGATGGCGCAGCTCGCCAGCACCGGCCCGCGCGACTTCTACGAAGGCGATCTGGCGAAGAGTCTCGCTGAGGATATCCGGGCCGCCGGCGGCGCACTCTCAGTGGAAGACCTCGCGCCGTTTCGCGCGCATCTGCGTGAGCCGCTGGCGATCCCCTATCGCGGCGGCAAGGTGTTCGCGACGCCCGAACTCACCGCCGGTCCCACGCTGGCGCGCACGCTCGGCCTGCTGCAGAACGATCTCAAGCCGGCGCGCGGCGGACCGGATGCGGCGGCCTACCTCGCCTATGCATCGGCGCTGCAGTCGGCCTATCGCGCGCGCCTGAAAGATATGGGCGACGAAGACGGCAGGCGCGCGCTCGGCGCGGAAGCGCTGGCGCCGGCTTGCACCACGCATTTCTCGGCGGTCGATCGCGACGGCAACATGGCGGCGGTGACGCAGACCCTGCTGTCCACGTTCGGCTCCAAATTCGTATCTAGCCAGACCGGCATCACCATGAACAACGGCATCATGTGGTTCGACCCGACGCCGGGCACGCCAAACTCGTTGGCCCCCGGCAAGCGCTGCCTGACCAATTACACGCCGGTGCTGGCGCAGGCGGCCGACGGCCGCCGCTTCGCGGTCGGCGCTTCCGGCGGCCGGCGCATTCTGCCGGCCGTAAGCCAGCTTCTGTCCTTCGTGATGGATTACGGCATGGACCTCGACGCCGCGATCCATCAGCCGCGCATCGACGCGAGCGAAGGCGCAGTCGTAATCGGCGACAAGCGTCTGCCTCAGGCTGCGCGCGAGGCGCTCGGCGCGCGGTTCGACTATGAAGAGGCGCGGATCCAGAACCTGCCGATGAAGTTCGCTTGCCCCAGCGTCGTGCTGCGCGATGGTAGCACCAACAGCGGCGCCACCGAGCCGTTCCACGCCTGGAGCGAGGCGGTAGCGGAGAGCTGAAGCGAAGCCGTGGCGGAATGAGATAAGGGCTCTCATGGAAACCGTCATGCCCGGCCTTGTGCCGGGCATCCACGTCTTTGCTTCAATCAACCGAGAAAAGACGTGGATGGCCGGGACAAGCCCGGCCATGACGAAAGAGGCGATTCATCTTGCCGTTTGACGTGAGGCCGCAGACCTATCGCGTCTGCGGCTCAATCGTTACGGTGCAGTCGCCGCCTTGCATTGCGACCACGATCTGTCCATCGGATGCACCCAATGCAATCGGGTTCGTCTGCCCTCCGCCGCCCGGCGCGCGAACGGTGACGCTGATCGAATCCTGCGGCGCAGTCGAACCAACGGTTGTAGGTGAGTCTTCGGTGATATTGCCCGCAGTATCCCGGCGCATGATACGGCAAGGCGCACCGCCGGCCTGGGCCATCGCGTCGGCCGCGCGTCCACTGCCGGTCTCGCCGCCCGCCGCGCGAATGCGCGACGCGTCACGCGGGATCTGGCTTACGATCCGCTGCGTGCGGGGTTCGACGATCACGATTTCCTCCTCGGTCGTGAAGTAGTCATAACCGCGGTACTCCGGCTCGATCGAGACGATTGCGGCCGGCAGCCGTTGGACCCGCACGTGCCGCGGGATTCGCTCGCCCACCCGGATCGAGACGTTGAGATTGCGCTGAGGCGGCGCCAGCCGCTCACGGGTCAACGTCTCAGAAATGCGCACCTGCTTGTCGGTCGATATCTGCTGGCGGTCTTGCGTCTGGGTGGTCTGGGTCTGTGTCCGTGTGGTGTCAGTCGCGGTGCCCGGCCGGTCCGTCTCCTTGCCCTGCTCAGCCGCATCCTTTGAGGTTCTGTCCCGTTGATCGCGGCTCGGCTCCTTCTGGGTGGTGGTTGTGCCCTCGCGCTCCTTCTGGGACGTCGTTGTTCCGCTCTTGGTCTTCCCGGACTCGGCGGTACCCTTGGTGCTGTCTTTGGCACTGTCCTTAGCGCTCTCCTTGGCATCCCGACCGCGGTCGGCCTCCCGATCACCCGGGCGGGCGCCCTTGGTTTGCTCCGTGGCCCTCTTCGCGTCATCGCCACGGCCACGTTTGCTGTCTTCGCTCGCAGCCGTTGGACGCTCGGCCCCAGGTGCCGCCTTGCCCTTCTCCCCCGCCTGCCGGGAACCGGCTCCTCTTTCTTCACGATCCGCCGCGCCTTGAGCCTTCTGCTCCGCACCCTTGGCGCGTTCCTGCGCCCGCTCGGCGCCGCGTTCTTGCGATGCAGCACCCTTGCCACGATCGCTCGGCTGCATCTGCTTCGGTTCCTCACTTCTTCCGCCGGGGGCCTGACCGTACGACAGACCCGGCGCCAGCATCAGGCAAATAATCCCCGTCGACAACAATAGCTGCTTGCGCATCTTGACCTCCTCGAATTTGGCCCTGCGCAAGCGAACGTTCGCCGGGGATGGAAGGTTCCGTCCAAGACGAGTGTGATGCCTCTTTGGTCGATCGAAGGTCTTCGGCCGCCGTGCCGCTAGGTCCCGAGCCGGTCCCGCACTCGCCCCGCCACGACAGCGGCGGTGACGCCGATCGGCCAAAACGCATGCAGCGCCATCGGCTTGATGCCGGTGATGGGCATGTCGATCTCGGCATTCTTCCCGCCGATGAGGCGACGCGCGAGCTGCGCGCCCATCGCGGTCGAGAGCGCGACACCGCGGCCGTTGCAGCCGAGCGAGATCAGCAAGTTTTCGGCGGGCTCATGCACATGGGGATAGTGATCGGGCGTGATCGCGAGCCGGCTGTTCCAGCCGTGGGTCCAGCTCACGCCTTTTATCTGCGGCCAAAGCCGTTCTGCGTAACGCATGAGATAGGCGACGTCGGCAGGCTTATTGATCCAGCGCATTGGTCCGCGGCCGCCCATCAGCAGGCGATTATGCTGATCGATGCGGTAATAGACCGTGATGTGCCCGCTCTCGTACAGAACGGACCGCGTCGGCATGATCGTGCGCGCGACTTCTTCGGATAACGGCGCTGTGGCTGCGATCGAGGAGAATACCGGTACGATGCTGCGGCGCAGGCCCGGCCAGAGATCGCCGGTAAAACCGTTGGTCGCCAGCAGCACTTTCTCTGCGCGCACCGTTCCGCGCGGCGTCTCGATACGCCAGCCGGCGCCTGCACGAGACAAGGAAAGCGCCGCCGTTTCGCCATGCACGGCAGCGCCGGCCGCGATCGCCGCGCGCGCCAGCCCGCGCGCATAGCTCAGCGGATGCAGGTCGCCGCCACGATTGTCCAGCATGGCGCAGAGATAGCGGTCGGTGCCGGTAATCTCGCGCATCTGCTCGCGGTTCAGAAGTTTTATCGGCATGCCGCGGCGGATGCATTGCTTGGCGGTGTTTTCGATTCCTGCCGCGCTTGCTTCATTGTAAGCCGCGCGCAGCGTGCCGTTCTGCCGCGCCTCGCAGGGAATCTGGTAACGCCGGATCAGGTCGAACGTATAGTTGGTGGTGCCGTAGGAAAACGCGATCATGCGGCCGCCGAGCTCGGTGCCGAAATCGGCTTCGATCTGATCGGGATCATGCTTGAGGCCCGGATTGACCTGGCCGCCATTGTTGCCCGATGCGCCCCAGCCCGGCTGTTGCGCCTCCAACACGACTGTATCCACGCCTTGCTCGGTCAGGTGCAAGGCCGTGGACAGCCCGGTGAAGCCGCCGCCGATGATCGCGACCGAAACGTTCTTGTCTCCATCGAGCGGCGGCGCCGGTGTCGGCGCCACCGCTGTATCGGCGTAGAGACTTGGCGGCAGCGGCAGAGTTGCAGGCGCGTTCATGAGTAGTAACCGGATGCTTACAAGGGATGCAGCACGCGCCGCAGAAAATCCTGCGTGCGCGCATGCTGCGGCTGGTTGAGGACGGATTTCGCCGGCCCCTGCTCGACGATCACGCCGCCGTCGATGAACAGCACGCGATCCGCGACATCCCGGGCAAATCCCATCTCATGGGTGACGACCACCATGGTCATGCCGTCATCGGCAAGCTTGCGCATCACCGACAGCACGTCGCCAACCAGCTCCGGATCGAGTGCCGAGGTCGGCTCGTCAAAGAGGATCGCCTTCGGCTCCATCGCCAGCGCCCGCGCAATCGCGACGCGCTGCTGCTGTCCGCCGGACAGTTGCGGCGGATAGGTCTCGATCTTGTCGGAAAGCCCGACTTGCGCCAGCAGCGCGCGGCCGCGCTCCAACGCCGCGGCGCGCGGCTCCTTCTTCACAAAGATGGGTCCCTCGATGACGTTCTCGAGCGCGGTGCGGTGCGGAAACAGGTTGAAGCGCTGGAACACCATCGAGACCTGGGTACGGATCGCAACGATCGAGGGCGCATTGCGATCGACCCGCGCGCCTTCGACCAGGATGTCGCCGCTGTCATAGCTTTCCAGCCCGTTGATGCAGCGCAGGATGGTGGATTTGCCTGAGCCAGACGGGCCGACGATGCAGACCACCTCGCCCTTCTCGACGGACGCCGTGATGCCCTTCAGCACCTCGACCTTGCCAAAACTCTTGTGAACGTTGGCAAGCTCGATCATTTCTGGCCCGCCCGCTTTTCGAAGTGACGGACCAGAAGAATGAGCGGAATGCTCATGGTCAGATACATCAGTGCCACAAGCGTGAACACGCTGGTGTTCTTGAAGGTGGAAGACGCGATCAGCTTGCCCTGCAGCGCGAGCTCGGCGACCGTGATGGTCGAAGCCTGCGAGGAATCCTTCAGCATCATGATCATGATGTTGCCGTAGGGCGGCAGCACGATCTTGACCGCCTGCGGCAGCACCACGCGGCGCATGGTCTGCCACCAGCCCATGCCGATCGCCTGCGCCGCCTCGATCTGTCCCTTGTCGATGGCCTCGATGCCGGCGCGGAAATTCTCGGCCTGGTAGGCCGAATAGGCGATGCCCAGCCCTAAGATCGCGGCCTGCAGCGCCGTCAGCGTGAGGCCGAGTTCCGGCATCACGAAATAGAGATAGAACAGCAGCACGATGATCGGGATGCCGCGGATCACGTTGATCAGCCCGGCGCTGAAGCCCGTGAGGACGCCGATACCGGATACCCGCATCAGCGCCCAGACCAGGCCGAGCGTGGTCGACAGCAAGAGCGAGCCGATCGTGACGATAATCGTCAGCGCCACGCCGCTCATCAGAATCGGCAGGAACTCGACCGTGTCGCGCCAGAACGCCTGCATCAGGTACCCTGCGCCTTCAGGCCCCATTTATCGAGGATCTTTTCCACCGTCCCTTTCGCCTTCAGCTTCGCCAGCGACGCGTTGATCTTGGCGAGCAGCTCGGTGTCGCCCTTGCGCACGCCGATGCCGACCGAACCTATGGTCGCAGGCTTGTAGCTCTCGACGATGCGCGCCTCCGGAAAACCGCCCTGCTTCAGGTTGTAAGCGAGGATCGGGTAGTCGGCGAAGCCGGCCTTCAGCCGTCCGGCATTCACGTCGCGCAAAATATCCGGGATCGTGTCGTAGGCCTTGACCTCGCTGAACAGGCCCGACTTCTTCAGCGCGTCGACAAACGCGGTCCCGACCTGCGCGCCGACCACCTCGCCTTTCAGATCATCCTGCTTGGTGTAACTCTTGCTGTCGCTCTTCGGCACCAGCAGTCCTTCGCCATAGCTGTAGAAAGGTTCGGAGAAATCGATCACTTCCTTGCGCGCCGGCGTGACGAACATCGCCGCCGAGATGATGTCGATCTTGTTTGACGTGAGCGAGGCGATCAGTGTCGAGAACTGCATCGGCTCGATCTGCACCTTAAAGCCGGCGTCCTTGCTGATCTCGGTGATGAGATCGACCATGATGCCCTGGATGCTGTTGGTCTTGGTATCGAGGAAGGTGAAGGGCACGCCGGTCGGCGTCGATCCCACTTTCAACACCTGCTGCGCGGATGCCGGCACCGCGGCGGCAAGAACAAAAGCCGCGATCGCGGCCTGAACGAGACGTTTGAGAGCCATCGCACCACCTCCCGGATTGAACGCCGGTCCGAACTTTCGCCCGCCTTTTAGACCAAAGAGTTGCGGTCGATGCCGTTCCGGCCTATTTTCACCATTATGAAATTGTGGTCACACTTGCCGCGGCATTGCAAGCGATTTTCATGCACATGAAGGAAGCAGTCTGACGTGAGCGGTGGCAACAGAATGCGAAAACCGGCGCCCAAGGCCAAAGTGAAGGCCGGCAAGGCAAAGGGCAGGCCGAGGGCGAAGGCTGCCGCCAGGCCGGCAGAGCCCGCGATGGACCTTGCGGTCGGTCGCCGTATTCGCGATCTGCGCCGCGAACACAGACTTTCGCTGGAGACGATCGCGGCGCGCACCGATCTGTCGATCGGCTTCCTCAGCCAGATCGAGCGCGGCCTGTCCTCGCCTTCGCTTCGCGTGCTGGCGACGCTGGCGGACGTGCTCGGCGTCGGCATTGCCGCACTGTTCGGCTCGCGGCCAAGCGATGATGCCGCTTCCGGCGGCGTGGTGACGCGCCAGTTGCAGCGCGCCGAACTGAAACTGTGGCGCACCGGCATTTCCAAACAATTGCTGAGCCCGGCCGGAACGGAAAACCGCCTGAACCTGTTTCTCGTGCACATGGAACCCGGCGGCAACACCGGCGACGAACTCTATACCCATGACGGCGAAGAAGCGGGCCTGGTGCTGGAAGGCGAGATGACGCTGACGGTCGACGCCGAGACTTGGTTGCTGAAAACCGGCGATAGTTTTCGCTTCGCCAGCCGCCGGCCCCACCGCTTCTCAAATCCGGCGGAAGATGCGAAAGCGGTCGTGCTGTGGGTGAATTGCGTGACGCAGGCGTCATGAACGACAGTCTGGAACAAGACATGGATCAAGCTCGCGAGGATTGGAGCCCGCACAGCGCGCATTGGGGCGCCTTCTCGGCACGGTGGAACGGCGCGACGCTGGATATCAGGCCTTACGAGAACGACCCGGGGCCCTCACCGATGTTGGCGAACTTCACGACTGCGATGCGCCATAAAGCGCGCATCCTGCGGCCGATGGTGCGCAAGGCATGGCTGGATCGGAGCGCCCCCAGCGCGCGCACCTTCGACCAGAAATTCGTCGCGTGCCCCTGGGACGAAGTGCTCGACCTGCTCGCAAACGAATTGTCGCGGATCCGAACCGAACATGGTGCTGCCGCGATCTATGGCGGCTCCTATGGCTGGGCCAGCGCCGGACGTTTCCACCACGCGCAGAGCCAGGTTCACCGCTTCCTGAACGTGGCGTTCGGCGGCTATGTGCGTTCGGTGAACAGCTACAGCGCCGGCGCCTCGGCCGTGATCCTGCCGCATGTCCTAGGCAGCTACGAAGACATCTCGCGCCGAAACGTGACGTGGGATCAGATCGCCGAGCATACCGATACGGTGCTGGCGTTCGGCGGCATGGCGCTGAAGAACTCGGATGTCGCAAGCGGCGGCATCAGCCGGCATATCGAGCGCGACGCGATGGAGAAGGCCGCGCGCCGCGGCGCCGTCTTCTACGGCATCACTCCCTTGCGCGACGACATGCCGGAAGAGGCTGGCGCCCGATGGCTGCCGATCAAGGTCGGCACCGACGTGGCGCTGATGCTGGCGCTCGCGCATACGCTCCGCATCGAAAATCTATGGGACCGCGACTTTGTCGCGCGCTACTGCACCGGCTTCGAAATCTTTGAACGCTATCTGCTCGGCCGCGACGACAACACGCCAAAGGACGCGGCATGGGCGGCCGCTATCACCGGCATTCCCGCTGCCACGATCGTCGATCTCGCCCGCCGGTTGCCGCGCGGGCGCACCTTGATCACGGTCTCGCATTCCCTGCAGCGGGCGCAATTTGGCGAGCAGCCGGTTTGGATGGGCGCGGTGCTTGCGGCGATGCTCGGCCAGATCGGCCTGCCCGGCGGGGGTTATAATTACGCGCTCGGTGCCCTCGGCATGCTACCAGCGACTTCATCCCGGTCGCGCGCGTCGCCGACATGCTCCTCCATCCGGGCGAGAGGTTCGAATACAACGGCCGGTCGATGCAATATCCTGATATCAAGCTGGTCTATTGGGCGGGCGGCAATCCCTTCCATCATCACCAGGACATCAACCGGCTGCGGCGGGCCTTCAATGTCCCGCAAACCATCATCGTGCACGAGAGCGCGTGGACGCCGATGGCGAAGTTTGCCGACATCGTGCTGCCGGCGACGATGACGCTGGAGCGCGATGACATCGGCGCCGCGGGCACCGATCCAAGGCTGATCGCGATGCGCAAGGCCATGGACCCGGTCGGCGAAGCGCGCGACGATTTCGACATCTTTGCCGAACTGTCGCGGCGATTGGGCGTCGAACACGCCTTCACGGAAGGTCGCGACACCAGGCAATGGCTGGCGCATCTTTACGAGCCGACACGGCGCGCGTTGGCCGATGCCGGCTGGGATGCGCCTGAATTCGAGGAGTTCTGGCAACGCGGCGAACTCGCGCTGCCGTCAGCCCCCGATGACGGCGGCTTCCTGCGCGCCTTCCGCAACGATCCCGTTGGCAACAAACTGCCGACGCCAAGCGGCAAGATCGAGATCTACTCGAAAACCATCGCAGGCTTCGGTTACGATGATTGCCCGCCCCACCCGGCATGGCTGCCCTCGACCGAAGCGCCAGATTCGCGCCACCCGTTGACGCTGATCGCCAACCAGCCGGCGACCCGGCTGCACAGCCAACTCGACTTCGGTGCCTACAGCCAGTCCAAAAAAATTGCCGGCCGGGAAGCGGTCCGTCTCAACCCTGTCGATGCGGCGCGCCGCGGCATCGCCAATGGCGACATCGTCCGCCTGTTCAATGATCGGGGCGCGTGCCTGGCGGCCGCCGCCGTTACAGACGACGTCATGCCCGGCGTCGTGCAATTGTCCACCGGCGCCTGGTACGATCCGCAAGCCGGTGAACATCCGCTCTGCGTCCATGGCAATCCGAACGTGCTCACCCGCGACATCGGCACATCGCGATTGGCACAAGGTTGCTGCGGTCAGGTGACGGTGGTCGAGTGCGAGAAGTATTCCGGCACGCTGCCTGCTATCCGCGCCTTCGATCCTCCCGATCACGGGTGATGCGGTGACGGAAACGAGCTAGCGCCACCGTCATTGCGAGGAGCGAAGCGACGAAGTAATCCATCTATCCCCGCGCTGTGAGATGGATTGCTCGCTTCGCTCGCAATGACGGTGGCGGGCGTTGTGCGCCCTCACCCAAACCGGTGATCGTACCGGCTCACGCTGAGCTCGCTCACGTCGATATCCGGCTTCCGCCCCGATATCAGATCCGCCATCACCCTCCCCGAGCCACACGCCATGGTCCAACCGAGCGTGCCGTGTCCGGTGTTGAGATGCAGATTGCTGTAGCGTGTCGCGCCAATGATCGGCGGTCCGTCCGGGGTCATCGGGCGCAGGCCGCACCAGAATGTTGCCTTGCCGAGGTCCCCGCCACGCGGAAACATATCGGTCAGGGAGTGATCGAGCGTCGCCCGCCGTGCCGCGTCGAGCCGGTTGGAATAGCCCGAGATTTCCGCGGTGCCGCCGACGCGGATGCGATCACCCAGCCGCGTGATCGCGACCTTGTAGCTCTCGTCCATCACGGTCGAGACCGGCGCGCCGTCGGGATCGGTGACCGGCACCGTGATCGAATAGCCCTTCACCGGATAGACCGGAACGGAAATGCCGATCGGTTTCAGCAGCCGCGGCGACCAGCTTCCCAGCGCCGCGACATAGGCATCGGCCTGCAGCAGGCCTGCGCTGGTAACGACACCAGAAATCTTGCCGCCATCCGCGACCAGCCGCTCGATATCAGTATTGAACCTGAACTGCACGCCGAGCTTTGCGGCTTCCTGGGCGAGAGCCTGCGTAAAGATGTGGCAATCGCCGGTTTCGTCCTGCGGCAGCCGTAGCCCGCCGACGAACTTGTCCTTCACGCCAGCGAGCGCCGGCTCGGCGGCAATGCAGCCGGTGCGGTCGAGCACTTCGTAGGGCACGCCATATTGTTTGAGCACCGCGATATCGTCGCCGGTGCCATCGAGCTGCTTCTGCTTGCGAAAGAGCTGCAGCGTGCCGCGACTGCGCTCGTCGTACTTGATGCCGATCTCGGCACGCAGCGCGCGCAAGCAGTCGCGGCTGTATTCGGCGATCGGGATCATCCGGCTCTTGTTGACGGCATAGCGCTCTGCCGTGCAGTTGCGCAGCATCTTCAGCCCCCAGATCCACATCACAGGATCGAGTTTGGGCCAGATCACCAGCGGGCCGTGCCGCATCAACAGCCATTTGATCGCCTTCACCGGCACGCCCGGCCCCGCCCAGGGCGAGGAATAGCCGGGCGACACCTCGCCGGCATTGGCAAAGCTGGTTTCCTGCGCAGGCGCGGCCTGACGGTCGACGACCGTTACCTCATGGCCGGCGCGCGCCAGATAATAGGCTGTCGTGACGCCGATCACGCCACTGCCGAGAACGATGACTTTCACGATCCCTCACGCATCCGCCGCGGCAAGGTCGCCGCGGCTTCTGGCGCCCTGCTCCGATTGAAATCGAAACAGGGGTCCAGGTTTTATCTTGACGCGTTTTCTTCACGCGAACCGGGGTCCACTTCGCTTGAAAACGCTATGCCTTGCGAGCAAGGATCAGGCCACACGCTTGATCGCGTCGCCGAGGATCGAAACGATGTCGTCGATATGGCTCTTCTCGACGATCAAGGGTGGCGACATCGCAAAGGAGTCGCCGCTCATGCGCAGGTAAAGCCCACGATTGAAGCAGTCCACCATGACGTCATAGCCGCGCGCACCAACCCCATCCTTGCGCGGCGCGACTTCGACCGCGCCCATCAGGCCGATGTTGCGGATATCGACCACGTTCGGCAGGCCCTTCAGCGAATGCAACGCATCGCGCCAGTATTCGGCGAGCGACGCGCCGCGGGTCAGCAGCCCCTCGTCCTTGTAGATGTCGAGTGTCGCCAGCCCCGCGGCGCAGGCGGTCGGATGCGCCGAATAGGTGTAGCCGTGGAACAGCTCGATCGTTCCTTCCGGACCGTTCATCAGCCCGTCGTGGATCTTGCGGCTGGCGAACACCGCGCCGCAGGGAACAGTGCCGTTGGTGATGCCTTTGGCGGTCGTCATCATGTCAGGCGTGACGCCGAAATAATCCGCTGCGAACGGCGTGCCGAGGCGGCCGAAGCCGGTGATGACTTCGTCGAAGATCAGGAGAATGCCGTGCTTGTCAGCGATTTCGCGCAAGCGCTTCAGGTAGCCCTTCGGCGGCGGCAGCACCGCGGTCGAGCCCGGCACCGGCTCGACAATGACAGCGGCGATGGTATCGGCGCCATGCAGCGCCACCATCCGCTCGAGATCATCGGCGAGTTCGGCACCATGCTCCGGTATATCCTTGGCGAAGGCGTTGCGGCCGAGATCATGGGTATGACGGATGTGGTCGACGCCAGGCAGATGGGTCGCAAACGCCCGGCGGTTCGCCACCATGCCGCCGACCGACATGCCGCCGAAGCCGACGCCGTGATAGCCGCGCTCGCGGCCGATCAGGCGCGTCCGCGTCCCCTGTCCAATGGCGCGCTGGTAGGCGAGCGCGATCTTCAGCGCGGTGTCGACCGACTCGGAACCGGAATTGGTGAAGAAGATGCGGTCGAGCCCCTTGGGCGCGATCTCGGCGAGCCGCTCGGCGAAATCGAACGCGAGCGGATGGCCCATGTTGAACGAGGGCGCGAAGTCGAGATTCATCAACTGCCGCTCGACGGCCGTCGCGATCTGGCGGCGGCCATGGCCGGCATTGACGCACCAGAGGCCGGCCGAGCCGTCGATCACCTTGCGACCGTCGACGGTGGTGTAGTGCATACCCTCGGCGGAGGCGAACAGGCGGGGCGCTTTCTTGAACTGCCGGTTGGCCGTGAACGGCATCCAGAACGAATCGGTTTGCAGGGTGTTCGGCTTCTGATGAAGGGTCACGGGTAGCTCCTTTGCTGGCAGCTCAAGGTACCACCGGGCCACGCTCGGGAAGGCACAACAAGTCCTTTTCTTCGCTCCTGCAACCCATTGATTTTGCTGGCCCCATCGAGGCATATTTGTTCGATCCGAAACACTTGCAACAGGGATTTGTCGATGAGTGTCGATATCGGCGGGCGACTCCGCTTCGTGCGCGCCCGGCACAAGCTGTCGCAGCGCGAACTGGCGAAGCGTTCCGGCGTGACCAATTCGACAATTTCGCTGATCGAATCGAACCAGATGAACCCGTCGGTTGGCGCGCTCAAGCGCATCCTCGACGGGCTGCCGATGGGTCTCGCCGAATTCTTCGCGATCGAGCCGGAGCGGCCGCGAAAGGCGTTCTACCGCTCCGACGAACTGACCGAGATCGGCAAGCAACCGATCTCCTATCGCCAGGTCGGCGACACCATGTTCGGCCGGAGCTTGCAAATTCTCAAGGAGCGCTACGAGCCGGGCAGCGACACCGGCCGGGTGCCGCTGACCCATGACGGCGAGGAAGGCGGCATCGTGGTCTCAGGCCGGCTCGAGGTGACCGTCGATGACGAGCGCCGCATCCTTGATCCCGGCGACGCCTATTATTTCGAAAGCCGCCGGCCGCATCGTTTTCGCTGCGTCGGCGCCAAGCCTTGTGAAGTGATCTCGGCCTGCACGCCGCCGACGTTCTGATGGACGATCCTGTTCCTCCATTCAATGTTCGCGCGTGAGGAACATCCAGGCCGGCAGTTAACGGTTAACCCTGTCGGCAAACGGCCTGTACGTGGGCCAAGTTGTTACGCGAGCCGCCGCCAAGTTGCCTCATTAGATCGGAGAATTTTCACCGGCACTAAACAAGCCGGAGGAGCATCATGCTGAGAATGATGTTGTTGGGCCTCCTCATCCCATTGGGTGTAGGCGTGCTAGCGGCAATGGAACTCAGAACTCCAGTGCGCAGTGCAGCAGTGGTCGTCCAGCCCCTTGCCGATACAACCGTAGGCGTTTCCGATTCACATGTTGCGTTGGCGAAGGCTGATCGACTTGAAATCGCCGCTGCGAGCAGCGAGACGCCGGCGCAGCCTGCTCTAGAGCATGATCCGGACCCAGAGGGCCGCGTTAGCGAAAAGTCGGTACCGGTTCTCCCTCGCGACAAACGCGAAACGCGTTTGCGCGGAGATCATGCTCAAATCAAAGAGATGGAGCGGGATGACGATAAGAAAAGTCATCATGCTCTCGTCGACGAACGCATTTCTCCGTCAGAAGGCATCAGTGTCGGTTCTTCGAAGCCCCCGAGGGTGATCAACCGCAATCGGCACGATCCAAAACCAAAGAAGGTCATTGTCGCCCGTCCTAAGCCGAAGCCAAAGACAACCACTATCAAGCGAACTACCATTTCCGAGCGGCGAAAGGCCGCCAGCGACACCGAGCCCTGTCGGCTAAGCGCGTTTGGTGGCTTGCGCAAGGCTTTGAACTCAGCCGACTGCGAAATCTGATTCATTGGAACGGCTTCGGTGACTCTAACCTGATGCTGTCTCCAGAACTTCGGGAAAATCGGATATCGCTCGTCATGTGTACATGCCCTATAGATGGGAGGACCAAATCTTCAGGAGAGTAATAGCGTGCGCAAGGTCTGGATCGAGGCGGCGTTGAACGGCTCGTGGGGCCGCGCGCTCCAACCCGGCATTCCCGATACCGTTGAGACCATCATCGCCGAGGGCGTCGCCTGCGCGCGTGCCGGCGCCACCATCATTCACGTCCATGCCTATGATGGCGGCGGCCCGCAGACCTACGACTGGCAGGTCTATGCCCGCATCATCGAAGGCATTCGCAACCAGGTCGATGTGCCGGTCTATCCCTCCTATCCGGCTTTCATAACCACAGGCGACGACAGCAGCCCGCTCGCCGATGTCGCGGCTCGATTTGCCGACATCGAAGAACTTGCCGCGCGCGGCCTCTTGGATTTTGCCGTCATCGATCCCGGCAGCGCGAATTTGAGCCTGACAAAAACGACAGCGACCGCAGCGCCCGGCGGCACCTACATGAATCCTGAATCCCAGATCCGGTATGCGCTCGATCTCGCGGCGCGCCACGGCCTGCATACCGACTTTGCGATCTACGAGCCCGGCTTCCTGCGTGCCGGCGCAGCACTGGCGCGCGTGGCCGGCGTCAAGGTGCCGATCTATCGTCTCATGTTCTGCAATCTGATCGCGGTCGGCCTTCCACCAAAGCCATATGCGCTCGCGGCCTACCACGCACTGCTGGAGGAGGAAGCGCCCGGCGCGCCCTGGATGATTGCGGGCGTGAGCGCCGATCTTCGCCCGCTGTTCACTGATACGATCGTACGCGGCGGCCATATCCGCGTTGGCCTCGAAGATGCCCCGCTGGGGACGCAGGCGACCAATCTCGAACTGGTCGAAGAGGCCGTGCGGATGGTGCGCGGTCATGGTGCCGAGCCTGCTACGCCTGCCGAGATGCGGCAGGCACTGGCCGCGTCCTCAGCCCAAAACCCCGCGAGTTGATTCGATCCCAAAGGCTGCTATTGCCCTTGCAATCAGGCACGCCTGCTCCCGGGAACAACATGCAGGTTCTGATGCCTCTCAGATCGGCGCGACAATATTCGTCGAACCGGCGCTGCGCTTGCGCAGGTTGCGAAAAAGCTGAATAGTTTGCGTCATCCGACGGAGAGATCGGAAGCGTGCGGCTGCGCGCATGCAGCCGCTTGTTGGAGCTTTTTCGCATGTCGAAGCTCACCGAGCACGGCGCGGGCCTGCTGTGGAAGCCGGAATTGATTTGGCTGAATGTCGTTTCCGACGCGATGGTCGCCGTCGCCTTCTTTACCACGGCTTTCGTCCTCGCGTTCTTCGTGTGGCGGCGCCACCGTGAGCTGATGTTCCGGGGCGTATTTTTGATATTCGCGATCTTCGTCGCGGTTTGCGGAGTGACACGCCTGCTGTCGATCTACACCATGTGGGCGCCGGCCTATGAAATCGAGGCCCTCACCAAAGCCTTCTTGGCGCTGATCTCGGTCCCGGTCACGGCAGCACTACTGCTGGCGCTGCCGCGGATCCTGGTGCTGCCCACACGCATTCAGCTTGCGAACGCCTATGCCGCACTCGAGGAGGAAGTCAGGCAACGCCGCGAGGCCGAGGCCATGGTCAAGCGTTTTGAAGAGAAAGAGACCACCGAATCCAAAGTCCGGCAAGCGCAGAAGATGGAAGCCATCGGCCAGCTCACCGGTGGCGTGGCGCACGATTTCAACAACATTCTGACCGTGATCACCGGCACCATCGAAATCCTCAGCGATGCCGTCAAGGATCGCCCACATCTCACTCAGATCACCGATCTGATGGGCGGGGCCGCAGCAAGAGGGGCCGAGCTGACGAAGCATTTGTTGGCCTTCTCCCGCCGGCAGCCGCTGCAGCCGCGCAATACCGACGTCAACGCGTTGATCATCGATGCAGCGCGGCTGCTGCGGCCGACCCTCGGCGAGCACATCGAGATTGAATCGATGCTGGCGCACGATTCCGCACCGGCTCTGATCGATCCCAGTCAGCTCTCGACCGCGATCCTGAACCTCGCCCTGAATGCGCGGGACGCCATGCCCAACGGCGGGAAGCTGACGTTGGAAACAAAGAACGTGGTGCTCGATGAAAATTATGCCCGCCTGAACAGCGAGGTGAGACCTGGCAACTATGTCATGATTGCCGTGAGTGACACCGGGGAAGGTATTCCGAGCAACCTGCTCGAAAAAGTGTTTGAACCGTTCTTTACCACCAAGGAGGCCGGGAAGGGATCGGGGCTCGGCCTCAGCATGGTGTACGGCTTCGCCAAACAGTCGAACGGACATATCAAGATCTACAGCGAAGAGGCCCACGGCACGAGCGTGAAGCTATACCTGCCGCAGGCCACGGGTGGCGGTCCGGAAGAGCCTGCCGGCGAGACTGGCGGATATGCGGGCGAACATAGCGACCAGACGATCTTGATTGTCGAGGACGATCCGCTGGTCCGCCAATATGTCCTGGCGCAAATCACCCGTTTCGGATTCCGCACGCTCGCCGTCGGCAATGCGGCCGAGGCGCTGGCCATCATCGATGGACCGGAACGCATTGACCTGCTGTTCACCGACGTCATGCTCCCCGGGGGAGTGAACGGCCGCCAGCTCGCGACCGAGGCCGTCAAAAGGCGGCCAGAGCTCAAGGTGCTTTATACCTCTGGTTACGCCGAGAACGCCCTTGTACATCACGGCCGTCTCGATGCTGGCGTGCTGCTGCTGCCGAAGCCTTACCTCAGCGCAAACCTGGCGCGGATGCTTCTAGCCGCGTTGGCATCGTGAGTTATTCTGAATGGACAGTCGTTTCCTTGAGGAGTCACGAAGCCGCGATGACCTGAACGGCAGCAAGCGCGGCTTCGCTGTCACTTCGCCAGCGCGCTTGACAGCACCAGTTCGAGCTCCTGCCTGACATCATCGAGCGGCTGGGCGCTGCGCGCGGCGCGACACATCGCGACCGTTCCTTCTGTCGATGCGATGACGAGCGCGGCAAGCCGCCGGGCGCGCGCCGGCGCCACGCCCTCGCGCCGCAGCGCCGTGAACATGATCCGCTGCCAATCGGCGAAGATGCCGTCAGCGAGATCGAGCAGATGCTGCTGCGCGGCTTCATCAGGCTCGCTATCCTTCTCGGTGGCATCGTTGACATATTGCTCAACCGCGACCGCAAGCACCGAACAGCCGGCCTGGAATTCCGTCCGCTCCAGCGTCCCGCGCCACAGCGCGATGAAGGCGCGCAGGCCCGCAACGGCCCCGCGTGTCTCTGTGAGATGCTGTAGCGGCCCGCTGACCTGTTTGCCCGCAAACACCAGCGCATCCTCAATCAGTTGCTGCTTGCCGCGCGGAAAATGATGGCCGATCGAGCCGCGCGGCGTGCCGGTATGGCGGACCACCTCGCGCATGCTGGTGGCATTGACGCCACGCCGGCTCATCAGGTCTGCGGCGCCGGCCACCATTTTTGCGCGGGTATCGGACGACATCGGAACTCCCTTTGAGTCGCGCCATTGTAGAATATGACGCTTGACATAGCCAGCCAGCCCGATCGCACTATGCCAGCTGTCATAGCCGGTAGCGGGAGGCAACGATCGATGACGTTTATCCATGTGATGACGCCGCAGGGGCGGCTGATGTCCGATCAGCGCCGCGTATTGGCGAAGACGCTGACGGATGCCGTGCTGATGCCGGAGGTCGGCAAACTCACGCCAGAGGCGCGCCGCGGCTATCAGGTGCATTTTGCGGAGCGTCCGCTCGATATGATCGCGCATGGCGGAGAGCTGCTTTCGGACACGCCAAGCGACGTCATGGTGCTCGACGTCGTGGTTATGGATTGTTGCTGGACGCGCGAAGATCGCGCCACCGTCATCCGCAACATCCATTCCGCGCTTGCGGCGGCTTGCGGGATGAAGGCGCCCTCGCCCGCCTGGTGGATCAATTTCCGCATCATCGAGGAAGGAAGCTGGGGCTCGCGCGGCGGCGTGCTATCGTTCATTGACCTGCTCGAACACGGCGCATCGCACTTTTCGCCGGAACGCGCCGCGGCGATCCGCACCGCGCTCGCCGTCAAATACGAGCGATAGCGAACACGCGCACCGCCATTTCCAGGATATTCAGGACCGAGAGGATAGACCATGAGCGAAGGAAAAATCCGCACCGAAACCCATGATCGCATTTTCAAGATCATCATCGACAACCCCGCCAAGAAGAACGCGTTCTCGCCGGCCATGATGGAGCAATTGTCGGACGCCCTGACGGAACTGCACAACAATGACAGCTATTGGGTCGGCGTCATCTGCGCCGAAGGCAAGGATTTCACGGCCGGGCTCGACATGCCGAAATTCTTCGGCCCCACCGCCGAGAAGCGGAATATCAGGGAAGGCAATGTCGACGTGTTCGGTCTCGGCAAGCGCTGCAAGAAGCCGATCGTGTCAGCGGTGCAAGGCATCGTCTTCACCATCGGCATCGAACTGATGCTGGCGGGCGACATCGTCGTTGCCGCCGATGACAGCCGCTTCTGCCAGATGGAATCCAAACGCGGCATCGCGCCGCTCGGCGGCGCTCATTTCCGCTTCCTGTCGCGTACCGGCTGGGGCAACGCGATGTATCATCTGTTCCTGTGCGATGAGTTCACGGCTTCGCGCGCCCGCGAGATCGGGTTGATCCAGGAGGTGGTGCCGGCAGGCCAGCAGATCGAACGCGCGATGGCGCTCGCCGCGATCATTGCCCGCAATGCGCCGCTCGGCATTCAGGTCACCAAGGAAGCGGCCCTCAAGTATGTCGAGCACGGCGAGAAGGCGGCCATCGCCTATATTCCGACCGTACGCGAACGCGTGCTGAACAGCGCCGACGCAAAAGAAGGCATTCAATCCTTCATCGAACGGCGCGCCGCGGTGTTTCAGGGGCGATGAGGCGAACGTGAAAGCAATTTCCGGAAAACAGGAAGAGCTGGCGAACCTGCTCGCGCACGCGCGGCGCAACGTCAGCCAAGTGACCCTGCCCGATGATCTCGTACCTGAAACAACCAGCGACGCCTACGCCGTCAACCAGGCCGTCGCGGAGCGGCTTGGTTGGGAGCCCTTGGGCTGGAAGATTGCCGGCACGACGGACGCCGTGCGCGGCAAGCTGCAACTGGACGGACCAATCTATGGCCGGACGTTCCGCCGCTTTGCCTGCACCTCGCCCATGCGTTTCAAGGCGGCGGAATTGCTCGACCCGCTGATCGAATGCGAGTTCTTCGTCACGCTGGCGCGCGACCTGCCGCCGCGAGACGAACCCTGGACGCTTGCCGAGACGATCGAGGCGATCGCCGAGGTTCACGCCGGCATCGAAGTGGCGGAATGCCGCTATCCGAGAAAGGCCCTGCCGCCGCTGCCTGCCATTCTCGCCGACGGCAGCGCGTCGGGACGCTACGTCTTTGGCGACAGAATCGAGAATTGGCGCGAGGGACTTGCGTCCATGCCAGTCCGGCTCGAGATCGACGGGGCATTGCGGCGCGAGGGTGTGGGCGCTGACGTGATGGGCGATCCGCTGCGGCCATTGTGGTGGCTGGCCGAACAGCGCCGCCAATGGGGCGACGGGCTTCGCGCCGGCGAGACTGTTAGCACCGGCTCGATGACCGGCATGCTGCCGGTACGCGGCGGCCAGCATGTCCGCGCGCGGTTCGGCGAGGCGGCGACGATCGAGATCACGATCGATCTGTGACCTCATCCCGTCAAAATCGATTTCAACGCGTCGCGCTGTTCGACGATGTAGTCGAAGAACGCGGCAATGCGCGGCACGCGGCGGATATCGGGATGCGTCAACAGCCGCCAGCTACGCGTCAGCTCCGGAACAGGGCCGAGCACGCGGACCAGGTCCGGCTCCGCATCGCCGAGCGCCGTCGGCAGCGGCCCTAACCCTGCGCCGGACTTCACCGCGGAGACCAGGCCAAGCACGCTGTTGTTGCGCACGGGCATCCTGGCGTCTGGCGCGACGTCCTTCAGCCACTTCGCGGCGCGGTGACCAGCCAGCGTCTCGTCGAAGCCTACGAGAAGATGTTGCGACAAGTCCTCGACGCGGTCGGGCTTGCCGTGACGCTCGACATAGTCACGGCTGGCGTAGACGGCCCAGAACGAATCCGCGATCTTCCGGCCGATCAGTTCGTCATCGGTATCGCCGGAGCGGAAGGCTATGTCCACCTCCCCCTTTGATAGATCGAGATAGCGGTCACTGGTGATGAATTCGACGCGCAGATGCGGATGGCGGGCATGAAACCGCTCGATCAGGCCCGCCTGCGTCATGCGGATGACGATCGGCTCCGGACAGGTGACGCGGATCGCGCCCTTCATGTCCTGCTCGACATCGGTTGCCCGCCGCTGGAAATCCCCGACCGCGGCCTCGATGCGTTCGGCGAAAGGCAATAGCGTGGTGCCGTATTCGGTGAGGCGATAGCCGCTCGCCTGCCGGGTCACCAGCGCCTGCCCGATCCGGCGTTCGAGCTCTTCGAGCCGGCGGTGCACGGTCGACTGGCTGGTGCCAAGCGCCTTGCCGGCAGCGATCGTGCTGCCATGGCGCGCAACGGCGAGAAAATATTTCAGGTCGTTCCAGTCGAACATGGACCCATTATGCACTTTTGGAGCGGGCCCTAGCAATCTTGCGGCTCCCGCGGCACGGCCATGTCCCCTTAAGCTTTGCATCGAAACAACGCGGCGATTGGCCAACAAAGGAGCGATACATGCGCAGCCATCTCCTCCCGGGCATCGCCCTGCTCACCGGTATCGGCATAAGCAATCCGGCACTGGCGCAACAGCACGGCGCGGCAACGTCCAATATCGCCAAGCCCAATATGGTGCTGCAGCAGGTCGTCGAGGGATTGCCTAAGGACGACAAGCAAACCGTGCGGGTCATGACGGCGACGTTCAAGCCGGGTGACAAGACCGTCTATCATACCCACCGTTTTCCGGTGACGGTCTATGTGCTCGAAGGCGCCTT
>NZ_LLXX01000242.1:0-11038 GCF_001440405.1 Bradyrhizobium valentinum | reverse complement strand
GGCCGCCCGCCGCTCACGGTCAAGGCGGGCGAAGCGTTGGTCGAGCCGCCCAAAGTGCCGATGACCGGCTATAACCGCAGCACCACCGAGACAACCAAGGTTGTCATCTTCTATGTCAGCGCCAACGATACGCCGTTCCTGGACTTGCACTCGCACTAGCCCGGCGGCTTACCATTGCGGCGACAGCCGTCTCAGGCTATGCCCAATCTTAAAAGCATCATGCCATAGTCTTCGTCCGGCTCGCGCACGACCGGCGGTTCGTCGTCGTCCTCCTCGTCCTCTTCTTCCTCGTCCTCGTCGTCTTCTTCAGGATCCCGGGGCGGTATCGTGTCGTCCATGATCGCGAAGAGACTCCAGTCGATCAAGCTGGTGGGAAATTCCTCTGATATGTGTGGGGTCATGTTGTTGCTCCTTCGGCTCCGGTTTCCGCATGGAAGTGCCATTAAGCAGCATCGGGGCGTCCGTTGAGGCGCTTGAAACAAGCTGATAGGTGACTGGGCGGTTCCCTGGTTCCAAAAGAACATCTCCGCCGTGCCGCCAACGGATCGGGAACAAGCGCTTCCACCCGAAACTCCGTGGGTATAAATTTCCATAACCGTCGATCGGAGGGCCCTTGCATGCGCGCGCTCGGGCTTGCTTCACCGGCCGTCGCCGACGACATCGCCACAGCGCAAAGCGTGATCCGCGCGCAGGAGCAGGCGTTCAGCCGCGACGATGCTGCAGCGGCCTATTCCCATGCCGCGCCCGAGATCAGGCAGATCTTTCCGCAGGCCGACATCTTCATGCAGATGGTCCGGCAAGGCTATGCGCCGGTCTATCGCCACAAGAGTTTCGAATTCGGCGAGGCGCGCGCCGCAGGCGGCCACATCGCCCAGCGCGTCCACATTGTCGACGACAATGGCGAAGCCTGGGAAGCGATGTACACGCTGGAACAGCAGCCTGATGGCAGCCTCAAGATCACGGGGTGTTCGCTGTTGAAGGCCGGACAAGCCGTCTAGGGTCAGAACCCATGAACTGAACGAAAAACCCGGATGACAACTTCGAGCCGGACCTCAATCAGCCGGCCGGCGGCTTGTTAACCGCCAATTGAGCGTCGAAGGCACGCTTGTAGGCGGGCCGCGCTTCGCCGCGGGCCACATAGGCGGAGAGGTTCGGATATTCGTCCAGCAAACCCGACGCTCTCAACCTGAGCAGCACCGACACCATCATCAGGTCGCCCGTGCTGAACGCGCCATCGAGCCAGTCGGCATCGCCAAGGCGAGCGGAAAGCTGGCCCAGCCGGTCACGAACGCGATCCAGGACCAGAGGCATACGTTGTGCGGTCCAGGGCTTGTCGCCCTCAAAGATCGTGGCGGTCATAAGTTCAAGAATTGGCGGCTCCACCGTGCTGAGCGCGGCGAATATCCATGTGATCGCGCGCGCCCTTGCATTGGCATCGTCCGGCAACAAGCCCGCATGGTGCTCCGCGATATGGAACACGATCGCCCCCGTCTCGAACAAGCCGAGATCGCCTTCCTCATAGGTCGGAATCTGCCCGAAAGGATGCAGCGCCAGATGTGCGGGTTCCTTCATCGCTCCGAACGAAACAAGACGAACCTCGTAAGGTTGGCCTACTTCCTCCAGCGCCCAGCGAACGCGGGTATCACGCGCCAGTCCCTTGCCGCCATCCGGTGACCGTTCAAAGGCGGTAATCGTGATGGTCATCGTCAGGCTCCTCTCTGGCGAAAATGATAGGCTGCGGGGCTGGCAAGCTGTCAAGGCAAACTCACCGAGATTGATTGGCGGCGTATCTCAATGCGCTACGACCGCTGCGCTCGCACGCGTCTCAGAAGGCCTGACCAGCGTCAGAAATCCGCACGCTGCCGCGCGTGTGTGCGTATTCAGGTGGCAAAGCCGGTGCCTGTTTTTGCGGAATACCCGCGCGCCCGCATCAACAGCAACAGCATCACCGCGATGTTCAGCGCGTTCCACGCCAGCCCGTTAGCGAACGCCGCGCTGTAGGAGCCCGTGGCGTCGAAGATCGCGCCGGAAATCCACCCGCCGAACGACATGCCGAACACGGAGGCGAAGATCACGATGCCGACGCGGGTTGCGGCCTGCGACGCCGGCATCGCCTCGCGCACGATGATCGCGTAGCTCGGCACGATGCCGCCCTGGAACAGGCCGAACATCGCGGAGATGATGTAGAGCGAGATCAGGCTGTCGAAGAACAAATAGAACAACAGCGCGGTGCCTTGCGCCACCGATCCGATCAGCAGCGTGCGGATGCCGCCGATCTTGTCGGCGAGGAAGCCCGAGCCGATCCGGCTGATGATCCCAAAACCCAGCATCAGCGACAGCATTTCGGCGCCGCGCGCCACGCCATAGCCGAGATCGCCGCAATAGGCGACGATGTGAACCTGCGGCATCGACATCGCCACGCAGCAGGCGATGCCGGCCAGCGACAGGATCGCGGTCAGCGCATTGGTGGAGAGCCGCAAGTCGACGCGCGGCGGCGCCGCGTTCTCGTGATCGCGCTGGGCTCCCGCCCCCATCAGCATGCGCAGGCCAACCAGCGCCAGCGTCATCGCCACCGCCGTGAAGATGCCGATCGCGATATGGCTGGTGCGCCAGCCCATCTGCTCCATGCCGAAATTCACCAGCGGCGGCCAGATCGCACCGCCGATGTAGTTGCCGCTGGCGGCGATGGCGACCGCGAGCCCGCGGTAGCGGTCGAACCAGTGCGAGGCCTCCGCCATCAGCGGGCCGAAGGTCGCCGACGAAGAGAGCCCGATCGCGAAATGCACCAGGATGAATTGCCAGATCGAGGATGACATGCCGGCTACGATGTAGCCCAGGCCGAGAATGCCGATGCCGAGCCCGATCGCGGTGACGATGCCGTAGCGGTCGGTGATCTTGCCGGTCAGCACCCCGCCGGAACCAAATCCGAGCATCACCATGGTGAAGGCCAGAGAGGCGGCGCCCCGGCTCGCCCCAAACTCCGCCTGCACCACGGGAAGCGCGACCACCACCGACCACATGCCGACACTGCCGAGCGAACCGATCAGCACGGCCACGGCGAGCCGGGTCCATGCCCGACGCGAATCGGGAACGAACAGGTCGGAATCTCGGGTGAGTTCAGAAGAAATTGCCACGGCGGACGCAACTTCGTGGCCTATTCGCCTAAGGTCAAGCCACAATGGCGCGATATTGGGCATGCAGATGTGGAGGGACGACCTCCGCCGTCATCCCCGATGTGCAATTGCACATCGGGGATGTGCCCCCTTGGCGCAGGCCCGGAATCCATTAAGCCGCATAGCCAGTAGCGAAATGGATTCTCTGATGTGCAACTGCACATCAAAGCTCGCGCTTCGCACGCCCCGGAATGACGGAGAGAACGAGCTGCCACCTTGGCGAAATCGATAGCGGGCACTAAATTGACGCCATGTTCGTTCGCTTGACGAGGCCTGTGCGCGTCAAGGCGGGGTGGTTTGTCGCCCTGCTATATCTGTTTTGCGTGCTCGCTCCGGGTGTTGCGCTCGCGTTCGGCGATGCTGCGTCGTGCCTGATGGTCAGGCTGCAGCCGGTCGCTGCCGCGCATGTACATGCGGCTGCCGCCTCGCATGAGCATGGTGAGACACATCAACATCACGAACATCACGCCGGCGCCGGCAACGCCACGCAGGAGCACGCCAAGCATCAGCATGACGGCAAGGGCTCGCCGGGATCCTGCTGCGCCATGTTCTGCCTTTCCGCGATCGCGGCCGATCTGCCCGCCATCGCAAAACCCCTGCAGCCGATCTCGCTCTGCGTCTCCGGGAATTTCCAGCACCTGCCGGGCAAAGCGCCCCCTCTGCTCTACCGCCCTCCCATCGCCTGACCTGACGTAACGACACGGCCAGCCGCGCTTGCGACTGCGCGCGCATGCCTGTGGTCCGTCAGAGCGTTCAATCATGTTTGCGCAGCTTGCGGCGTCTTGTGCCATTGCGCAGCGCATTCCGACAAAACACGAGAAAGAACATCGAATGAAAACCATTGTGACAATCCTGCTGGCGCTAACCGCGCTTTCGGCGCTGCCGCGCCTGGCGCACAGCCATGAACAGCACGCCCACCAAAGCTATGCGGCGGGCGAGCCCGGCGATCCCAAAAAGCCTTCCCGCACCATCGAGGTCGGGATGAGCGAGATGGCCTACGCGCCCGCCCGCATCGAGGTGAAGCGCGGCGAACAGATCCGCTTTGTGATCCGCAACACCGGCGAGGATGACCACGAATTCCTGCTCGCCACCACGGCGGAAAATCTGAAACACGCCAAGGCGATGATGGAGAACCCGCATATGGAACATGACGAACCGAACGGTGTTCGGCTTGCACCGAAGAAATCGGCCGAGATCGTCTGGAAGTTCACCAAATCAGGCACGTTCGAATATTCGTGCCTGATCCCCGGCCACCGCGAGGCCGGCATGGTCGGCCAGATCCTGGTGAAATAGGCCCCGATGAAATGAGCCACAGGTAAAGCGAAGGCGGCATGCCGGTAAAAGTTTCCTGTTTTCGTCGCCCCTGATCCACTACAACCGGGCCCAATCCGAAAGCTGGGAAGCGAGACCGCCGTGCGAAGGATCGAAAATCAGACGTTCCTGCTGCTGCTTGTCGCCGTCACGCTGGCGTTCGCCTGGGTGCTGTACCCGTTCTATGGCGCCGTTCTCTGGGCGGTCGTCGTGGCGGTGATCTTTGCGCCGGTTCATCGCAGGCTGCTCGCGGCGACGAATGGCCGGCGAAGCCTTGCTGCCGCGGTCACCGTTCTGATCATCATCGCGATGGTCATCCTGCCGCTGTCGATGGTCGCGACGTCGCTGGCCCAGGAAGCATCGAGCCTGTTCGCGAAGATCCAGTCCGGCGAGTACGATTTCGGCGGCTACCTGCAGCGGATCGTCGAGGCCCTGCCGGCATGGGCGACCGGGCTGATCGAGCGGCTCAACCTGACCGATTTTTCAGCCCTGCGCGAAAAGCTCGCATCCGGCCTGATGCAGGGCGGCCAGGCTCTCGCCCCGCAGGCGCTCAACATCGGGCTGAACACGTTCGACTTCGTGATCGGGCTCGGCATCATGCTGTACCTGCTGTTCTTCCTGCTGCGCGACGGCAGGGCACTGGCGGAACGAATCAAGGAGGCCGTTCCGTTGCAGCGCGCTCAAAAGGCAGCGCTGTTCGCCAGATTCGCCGACGTCCTTCGGGCGACCGTCAAGGGCGGCGTCCTGGTTGCCATCGTTCAGGGCGCACTCGGCGGCATCGCATTCTGGTTCCTCGGAATCCACGCAGCCCTGCTATGGGCCGTGCTGATGGCGTTCCTGTCGCTGGTCCCTGCCGTTGGCGCGGCGCTGGTCTGGCTTCCGGTTGCGATCTACTTCCTGGCGACCGGCGCCATATGGCAGGGCATCGGGCTGATCCTCTACGGCGTGCTCGTCATCGGCCTAGTGGACAATTTGCTGCGTCCATTCCTGGTCGGCAAGGAAACCAAGCTTCCGGACTACGTGGTGCTGATCTCCACGCTCGGCGGCATCGACGTCTTCGGCCTGAACGGTTTTGTCATCGGCCCGCTGATCGCCGCGATGTTCATGGTGAGCTGGGAGATTTTTTCCGCATCGCGGCGAACGCCGCAGGAAACCGGTTAGGCGCTACGCGTCATCGGTTTGCGACCCGCATTAAAAGTGCTTTCTCCGGCGGACCATCCGATTTCAAGCCAGGCGTTCCCAGCGCGAACGCGGTCACGAGCAGCAGAATGCTCGCGCAGATGATATGCAGGTAGAAGTGATCCATCGGCACTAACAAGCAAAGGTGCTACCCGTTCCCTGGGAACCGGTGATTAAGCAAGTGATCTGATTATTGTGCCCGGATCCAACCTTTGTGCGGTGGTCAGTGCGTCAGATGGGTGGAACAACTTGTCCGCCGTAGCTCGACGACCGAAAGCGATACCCATCAGTTCGCGTCGACGGACGCGATCGCTTCGCAGGCCAATCGATTCCGCGAACCTACCCCAGCTCAAAGCTGGTGACGCCGAACACCCGCTCCAGCCGCAGCGACGGAATCGCGCCGGTGTACATGCGGGCCGTCTCGAACACCGGCGCTAATCCCAAATCCTGCGCAAGCGCGACGGCGTCACGATTGATGCCGGGCACATCCAGAAAGATCTCGCCGCCGCCCACCTTGGCGAGCAAGGCGGACAACACCGTTTCGGCGGTGGCACGGTCATCGGCTACCAGCGGGCCGATCTTAAAACCTTTCCGGCATGGCCGGATCACACCCCAGCCGGCCAGCGTTCCATCCCGCACCAGCGCGCAACCGGTATGCCCGGGCGCGCCGATCCAGGCCCGCAGGAACCCAGATCGCGACGCCGGAAACACTGTCGCATCATCCGCCTCCACCGCCGCCAGCGGGACTTCGTTCAGCGCAACAACACCGGCCCGCGGCGCATCCGGCGCCGCGACCGTGCCGCCATAGCGGACGTTGGCGTAAGCGAGCTTAAACCCGGACTTTCTGTAATTGTCCTGCTGCGCCACCACGCCATCGAGCCCGATCACGCGCGGGCCCGCATGCGCGATGGCCGCATTCCATATGCGCAGGCCGTAGCCGCGGCCGCGCAAGTCCGGCCGCACGATGTAGAAGCCGAGAAAGGCAAAGCGCGCATCATAATTGACGCAGGAGACGATCGCCGCCGGCGCGCCATCGAGCTCGCCGATGAAGAAGCCTTTTGGATCGACAGACGCGAAACAGGCGTCGTCAGCGAGGCCAGGATTCCAGCCTTCGGCCGCGGCCCAGTTTATCGCGAGCGAGATTTCGTCTGGTTGCATCGGCCGTATTGTGAAGGTGTTCATGACGACAATCCTATCGATACGCATCCTCAGCCGTCATTGACGCCGCTGCGCAATGCCTGCGTCCTCAACTCGCAATGTGGATGCACTGTGGGCAGTCCAGAAATGGCACACATCTTGGCGCAGAATATGATTGCACCGTGCGGATTGTTTAGCGAAAATTAATCATGCTGGCTGGCGAGGCTGCGTTGTTGGAGGTTTCACACATGTACCGATCATCGCTCACGCTGGCCTTTGTTGTCCTGTACTCGGCGGCCGCCGCGGCCAGCGACCTGTCATCCGTCTACGTGGCGCCGGGCGGAATCTACGCGCCTTCATCGGACGTCTATGTGCGTCCGGGACCTTCCCATCGGCCTTACGCGGAACCCGGTTACGGATATCGGCCCTCTTACGGAACGCCGGCCCCCGTATACCGCGCACCGGCGTCGGTGTATGGCGAGTACGGACCGGCCTATGTCGAACGCGCACCCGCCTATCCCGAGCGTTACTACGCTCAGGATCGCTACTACGCGCAGGAACGCGACTACACATTGGAGTATGCGCCGAGGCCGCCTCTGCCCGTGCCCTACCGTGCGCGGGCGCGATGCGACGACGGCTATGGCAGGTGGGCCTACTGCGATTAAAACCCGCAGCAGGTAGGATGGGTGGAGCGCAGCGATACCCATCACTCTCTCCGCACGCTGATTGATGGGTTTCGCTTTCGCTCTACCCATCCTACGCGGCCGCGGAACGAGCTCGACAGAGCTATTCCGCGGGCGCGAGCTGTCCGGTCGAACGTGTGGCAGCAGTCTCGCGCCGTCGGACACGAGCGCGGCGCTTGCGCCACCAGATCACGACGCCGGTCACCGACAGCGCCGCGACCACCAGTCCCATGATCGAAATCAGGATACGGCCGGGCAGGCCGACGATGCGGCCGGAATGCAGCGGGAATTGCGCCTGCACGAAGATATCAGCGGCGGTGCCGACCCATGGCAGTCTCGCGCCTATCGGGCGTCCGTCCTCGCTGTCGTAATAAAGCTGCGCCGGGCCGACGCCGCCTGCACCGTGATCATCGCCGGGGTGGAAGAAGGCCGCGGCATATACGCCGTGGGCCGGGCCATAATTGATTGAGCCGACCGGTGTGGTCCATCCGCGGCTCTTGCCGTCGGCCGCCGCACGCGCCGCGATATCCGCAAACGTGACCTTGGGTTCGATCGGATCGTCGAGATGCCGGTACGGGCGCTGCTCATACGGCGTCGGGGTGTAGTCCGACACCGTCTTCATCAGGGGCGAGAACACCTCGAAATACAGGTTGAGCGAGAACGCCGTAAAGGCGATCACGAACAGCAGCGCCCAGGTCCACAGGCTGAAGGCGCGGTGGATATCGAAATTGATGCGGTAGCCACTGCCCGAGGTCTTGATCTTCCAGGCCGGCGCCCAACGCGCCCAGAAGCCGCGGCCGAGCTCGCGCGCAACGGCAGGCGCCCGCTCTGCTTTGGCGCGGCGACGCGACGGCAGCGTCAGATAGAAGCCGACGAAGCAGTCGATAGTCCAGATGATGGCGATGACGCCAAGTACGCGCATGCCCCAGCGGTCGCTGCCCCAGAACTCCGGAATGTGCATGGTGTAGTGCAGCTTGTAGAGGAACGAGACGAAGTTCTCGCGCGTCACCGGCCACACCGCGCCCCAATAGCGCCGCCCGAGTTCCGCGCCGGTGTTGGGATCAAGGAAGATCTGATTGTAATCGAGGTTGAACCGCTTGCCGGTGGCCGGGTCGATCCGCGGCAGCACGAAGAACCACAACGAATGATCTTTTTCCGGCGTCATGAACATGTGGACGACACGCGCGCGCGGATCGCGCTGCTCGATCAGCTTGACAAGATCGACAGACGGAATCGCGGGACCGCTGCTCGTCACATCGAACAGGTGCGCGTTCAAGAGGTCGTCGAGCTCGTGATCCCACGAGATGATCGCGCCGGTGATTCCTGAAAAAAACAGAAAGCCGGCGGTGAGAAGGCCGGCCCAGCGATGCAGTCGCCCGAAGATCGATTTCATGGCTTTCGCCCGTGCTGTTGGGGTTGCCTCAATTATCAAACATCGTCACCGCCGATCGACCGACCGGCGGTGACGTATCCGTCGCTGTGTGTCGCAGCCTGTTCACCATCGATAGGTCAGCTTCGCGATCACCTTGCGGCCTTCGGCGTAGAAGCAACTCGTGTAGCCGTAGCAGGCCGCGACATAGCGGGTGTCGGCGATATTGGTGACGTTCAGCGCCAGGCGGTAGTTATCCTTGGTATAGGCAAGCAACGCATCGACCGCCGTCGACGCCGACACCTTGAAGGTGTTGGCGTCATCGCCGAAGGTCGAGCCGACATAGCGAATGCCGCCACCGACCTGCACGCCGGCGAGCGGCCCGCCCTGCACCGTGTAGTCGCTCCACAGCGAGAACCGATTGAGCGGCACCGTGGTCGGCGCCTTGCCGACGTTCACGGGATCCTGCGTGACCATCGCGTCGATGTAGGAGTACGCGCCGCGGATGTTGAAACCTTCCACCAGCGTCGCGGTGCCTTCGAGTTCGACGCCGCGCGATTTCACCTGCCCGGTCTGCTCGGGAATGTATGCCGGGGGCGCCCCGAAGGTGACGACATTGGCCCGCGTCAGGTCGAAGGCCGCCAGCGTGATCAGCGCATTGATCCCGACCGGCTGGTACTTCACGCCGACTTCGTACTGGACGCCGGTTTCCGGCTTCAGCAGTTCGCCCGCGGCGTTGACGTTGAGCACCGGCAGGAACGATTCGGCGTAGCTGAAATACGGCGCGATCCCGTTGTCGAAATTGTACATCACGGCCGCGCGGCCGGTGAATGCCGAAGCGTCCGTTGAGGCGGAAGTCCTGTTGAGGTGATTGTCGAGGTCGGTCGTGGCAAAATCCTGCCGGCCGCCCAGCAGGAACGAGAGCCGGCCGAGCCTGATCTGGTCCTGCGCGTAGAACCCCATCTGCGACTGCCTGACGCCCTTGTCGTCGTACGGGCCGTCATTGGTCCATGTGTTGGCGTAGACAGGCGCAAACACGTTGATCTTGCCGGTGCTGTACCCTGAAGCGGCGTCCCGGAACGAGGTGTTGCGGTAGTCGATGCCGAACAACGCGGTGTGGCTCAGGATGCCGGTGACGAACTTGCCCTGGAGCTGGTTATCGACCGCGAAGGAGTTGATGGTCGATGCACCGCCGGCGCCGTAGCGCGACATCAGGCCGGCGGCTTCGTCGGCCGGCGAAGCGTAGCCAGTGCCGTAGAAGCTGCGTTGTTCGTTGTGCATCCACGAATAACGCAGGTTCTGCCGAAACGTGATGGCCTCGTTGATGTCGTGCGAGAGCAGGTAGCCGACAGATGCCTGTTCGGTGTCAAACTGGTTGAAGTTCGGCTCGCCGCCGAAAAAAGTATTCCGGATGAAGCGGCCGTTATTGGCAAACGCGGTGCCCGATGCCGGCAGGAACTGCAGGCCCCAGCCGGCTGTGTCCTTTTGATAATTGGCCAGCAGCGTGATGGTGGTGTCGTCGTTCGGCTTGAACGTCACCGCCGGCGCGACGAAGACGCGGTTGTCCTTGGTGAAATCGACCTGGGTTTCGCCGTCGCGGACGACACCGGTCAGGCGCCACAACACGGTGCCTTCCTTGTTGGCGGGGCCGCCAACGTCAAACTGGCCCTGATAGCGATTGAAGCTGCCGCCCGACACCGACATCTCGCCGAACTGGTAGGCCGTGGGCAGCTTGCTGACATAATTGAGAATGCCGCCGGTGCCGCTGCCGCCATACATCACCGAGGACGGCCCCTTCAGCACTTCGAGTCGCTCGGCACCGTAGGCCTCGAGGCCGAGGAAGTGCACGTATTGGCTGCTGGGCAGCCGGAGGCCATCGAGATAGAGGCCCGGCATGGTCATGTCGAAACCGCGGATCTGCAAGCCCCCGAAGCGCGTGTCGGAGCCGCCATTGACGTCGCCGCTGACGCCGGCGGTGTAGCGCAGCGCGGCACCGACCGATTCCGCACCCTGGTTCTTGACCTGGTCGGTGGTGACGACGGAAATCGACTGTGGGGTTTCGATGATCGGCGTGTCGGTCTTGGTTGCGGTGCCGGTGCGGGTCGCGACGAAGCCGCGCACCGGACCATTGGCGCGTTCGCCGGCGCCGGAGCCCGCTGCGGCCGCAGCCGACGCCGCTTGCGGCG
>NZ_LLXX01000241.1 GCF_001440405.1 Bradyrhizobium valentinum | reverse complement strand
CAGCCGCCCCCGCCCAGCCGGTCGCAGCGGTTGCTGCGCCGGCCACCAAGATGGCCGCAGCCGGCGGTCCGCCGCAGAGCGCGCGGCTGGCTTCCGCCACCACGAATGTCATGGAAGAAAAGCCCGTCGTCGAGCAAGCTTCCATCAAGCCCGGTGAAGCCACCGGCGCGCTGCCGACCTTCCGCTGGCCGGTGCGCGGCAAGGTGATCACGAGCTACGGCGCCAAGACCAACGGTAAATCGAATGACGGCATCAACCTGGCAGTGCCGGAAGGCACGCCGGTGAAAGCGGCGGAAGACGGCGTGGTCGCCTATTCCGGTAACGAGCTCAAGGGTTACGGCAATCTGGTTCTGGTGCGGCACTCCAACGGTTACGTCACCGCATATGCCCATGCGAGTGAACTGCTGGTGAAGCGCGGCGATACGATCAAACGTGGCCAGATCATTGCCAAATCGGGTCAATCGGGCGAGGTGGGGTCGCCGCAGCTCCACTTCGAGATCCGCAAGGGATCATCACCGGTTGACCCGCTTCAATTCCTGAACGGGGCGTGATCGGCTAGCTGCCAACGGCGCCCCCCCACCAACAACTGTTCGTCGCCCGGCTTAATGACCGGGCGATCCAGTATTCCAGAGCAGTTGCGATTGAGCCGAGAAGCCGCGGCGTACTGGATTCCCCGCCTTCGCGGGGAATGACAGTTCGGGGTTGTCGCGGGATGTCTGCTCGCGGACCAGCCTACTTCCCGGCTAGCCTCACGCCCAGCCGTCCCGCCAGTTCCTGCGTGAACTGCCAGGCGACGCGGCCCGAGCGGGAGCCGCGCGTGGTCGACCATTCCAGCGCCTCGCGTTCCAGCTCTTCGTCTGACATCTTGATGCCGAAATGGCCGCAATAGCCGCGCACCATGGCGAGGTACTCGTCCTGGCTGCAGCGGTGAAAGCCAAGCCACAGACCAAACCGGTCCGACAGCGACACCTTCTCCTCGACCGCTTCGCCCGGGTTGATCGCGGTCGAGCGTTCGTTCTCGATCATCTCACGCGCCAGCAAGTGCCGCCGGTTGGAGGTGGCATAGAGGATGACGTTGTCGGGACGTCCCTCGATACCGCCTTCCAGCACTGCCTTGAGCGATTTGTAGGAGGCGTCGTTGCCGTCGAAGGAGAGGTCGTCGCAAAACACGATGAAACGGAAATCGGAGCTGCGCAAGAGGTCCATCAGGCCGGGCAGGCTCTCGATGTCCTCGCGGTGAATCTCGATCAGCTTGAGCCGGTCGGAAGGCTTGCGGTCGATGTTGATATTGGCATGCGTCGCCTTCACCAGCGAGGACTTGCCCATGCCTCGCGCGCCCCAAAGCAGCGCGTTGTTGGCCGGCAGGCCATCGGCAAAGCGCTCGGTGTTTTCGATCAGGATGTCGCGCATCCGGTCGATGCCCTTGAGCAGGCCGAGGTCGACGCGGCTGACGCGCGGCACCGGCGAAAGGCGTCCGTCCGGGTGCCAGACAAAGGCGTCGGCGGAGCCGAATGACTTGGGGTTTCCCGCCGCCGGAGAGGCCGCGGAAAGGTGGCCGGCGATGGCCTCCAGCGCCGTGGCGATCCGTTCGGCGGTGGCGTCATTATGCGCGTTTGCCGGACGTTTTGTCGCGGTTTTCGCTTGTCCTCGCGAGGCGGCCCTGGGGGTGGCACCGAGCGCTGTTTGAGTCGCTTTTTTCTTGGGTTTTTTCGACATTTCCGGAGTTCCTGACCGCGCAGCCTTAACGGGCCTTGGAAGGTCTCGCAAGCGACCTAAATGAGAGGGCGGCCAGCGTTGCAATTGGGCCCGCCGCCGCTATAGTCCGCGCGAATTTGCCCGGACCGGCGATTTGCCCAAGGCGCTAAGCCCAGGCATGGCCGGTTCTTTTCCGTCTCACGAGGATTGTTCGATGCTGATTACCCCTGCGTACGCCCAGGCTGCAGCCGGCGGCGATGCCAACAGCATGTTGATGTCGCTGCTGCCGTTCGCGCTGATCTTCGTGATCATGTATTTCCTGATTCTGCGACCGCAGCAGAAGAAGGTGAAGGATCACCAGGAACTGGTCAAAAACATCCGCCGCGGTGACACCGTGGTGACCTCGGGCGGCCTGGTCGGCAAGGTGACCAAGGTGGTGGACGACGACCAGATCGAGTTCGAGATTTCGGACGGTGTCCGCGTGCGGCAGATGCGGCAGATGATTTCAGGCGTCCGCGCCAAGGGCGAGCCAGCCAAGGAAAAGAGTGAGGCCAAGGACGAGACGTCCGCGAGCTGAGTTTTCCGCGCCGCTTCCCGCGGCGCATTTTCCTGGATCTGACGGGTCTACTCGATGTTGTATTTCACGCGGTGGAAGGCGCTGGCGATCATTCTGACCGCGCTAATCGTCTGCCTGTTCGCGGTTCCGAACTTCTTTTCCCAGGAGAGAGTGAAGACCTGGCCGGTATGGGCACAACGCCACATCGTGCTCGGCCTCGATCTGCAGGGCGGCTCGTACCTGCTGCTCGAAGTCGATTCCAACTATGTGAAGAAGGAAAAGCTCGACCAGGTGCGCGACGAGATCCGCCGCGTGCTGCGTGATGCCAAGATCGGCTATACCGGCCTTGCCGTCCGCGGCGACGCCGCCGAAGTCCGCGTCAAGGAGAGTGACCAGCAAGCGGCCCTCACCAAGCTGCGCGAGCTGTCGCAGCCGCTTGGCGGCCTGCTCGGCTCCTCAGGGCAGCGCAGCCTCGAAGTCTCCGATGCCGGCGGCGGCCTGTTCCGTCTCACCGTGCCGCAAGCTGCCATTACCGAACGCATCCGGCAAACGATTGAACAGTCAATCCAGATCGTCGAGCGCCGTATCAACGAATTGGGCACGGTCGAGCCCTTGATCCAGCGGCAAGGCACCGATCGCATCCTGGTCCAGGTGCCGGGGTTGCAGGATCCAACCGACCTGAAGCGCATCCTTGGCCAGACCGCCAAGATGGAATTCCGGATGGTCGATTCGTCGGTGTCGCCGGATCAGGTTCAGTCGGGGCGGGGAGTTTCGGCGGATTCGGAAGTCTTGATGAGCGAGCAATCGCCCAAGGTGCCCTACGTCATCAAGCGCCAGGTGCTGGTGTCGGGCGGCGACCTGACCGACGCGCAGCCGGGCTTCGACCAGCGCACCAACGAGCCGATCGTGAACTTCAAGTTCAACAGTTCGGGCTCCCGCAAATTCGCGCAGGCGACGTCGGAAAATGTCGGGCAACCCTTTGCCATCGTCCTCGACAACAAGGTGATATCAGCACCCGTGATCCGCGAACCGATCACCGGCGGCCAGGGGCAGATTTCCGGCAACTTCACGGTGCAGGCGGCCAACGAACTCGCGCTGCTAATGCGTGCCGGCGCACTGCCGGCGCCGCTGACCGTGATCGAGGAGCGCACCGTCGGCCCCGGGCTTGGCCAGGACTCGATCGAAAAGGGCAAACTCGCGGCTTACGTCGGCTCGATCATGGTCATCGCGTTCATGCTGCTGACCTACCGGCTGTTCGGCGTGTTCGCCAACATCGCGGTTGCCATCAACGTCGCGATGATCTTCGGCATCCTGTCGCTGCTCAACGCCACGCTGACGCTGCCCGGTATCGCCGGCGTCGTGCTGACGGTCGGCATCGCCGTTGACTCCAACGTGCTGATCTATGAGCGCATCCGCGAGGAGTTGCGCGGCGGACGCAACGCGATTTCGGCAATCGACGCGGGATTCCGCCGCGCATTGGCGACAATTCTGGACTCCAACATCACCACCTTCATTGCCGCAGCGGTGCTGTTCTACATCGGCACCGGCCCGGTTCGCGGCTTCGCCGTCACGCTCGGCATCGGTATCATCACCACGGTCTTCACAGCGTTTACGCTCACCAGCCTGATTGTCGCTGGCTGGGTGCGCTGGAAGCGGCCGAAGACCGTGCCGATCTAGGGACCCCACTGTGACTCAATCTATTCTCATTGCGCTGGGCGTTCTGATCGTCGTGCTGACCGTGGTCGCCGTGTTCGATCTGTTGCCGCCGCTGCGCATCGTCCCTGACGTCACGCATTTCGATTTCACGCGCTTTCGTCGCATCAGCTTCCCAATCTCCGCGGCTCTGTCGATCCTCGCGATCGTGCTGTTTTTCACCCACGGGCTGAATTTCGGCATCGACTTCAGGGGCGGTACGCTCCTGGAAGTGCAGGACAAGTCCGGCCCTGCCGACATCGGCGCGATGCGGGCGAAACTGAGCACGCTTGGGCTCGGCGATATTCAGCTACAGCAATTCGGCGGTCCGGCCGACGTGCTGATTCGGGTAGCCGAGCAACCCGGCGGCGACGCCGCGCAGCAGGCTGCGGTGCAGAAAGTCCGCGGCGCGCTCGGCGATTCCGTTGAATATCGCCGCGTCGAAGTGGTGGGACCGCGCGTTTCCGGCGAATTGCTGGCTTACGGCATGCTCGGCATGATGCTCGCGATTTTCTCAATCCTGATCTATCTCTGGTTCCGGTTCGAATGGCAGTTCGCGCTCGGCGCCATGATCGCCAACGTCCACGACATCGTGTTGACGATCGGCTTCATGTCGATCTCGCAGGTCGATTTCGACCTTACGAGTATTGCAGCGTTATTGACGATTCTCGGCTACTCGCTGAACGATACGGTCGTGATCTACGACCGCATCCGGGAAATGCTGCGGCGCTACAAGAAAATGCCGATGCCGCAGCTCCTCAACGAATCCATCAATTCGACGCTGTCGCGCTCGATCATCACCCACGTCACGGTGACGCTGGCGTTGCTGGCGCTGTTGTTGTTCGGCGGCCACGCGATCCACAGCTTTACGGCCGTCATGGTGTTCGGCGCGCTGCTGGTTGGCACCTACACTTCGATCTTCATCGCTGCGCCGATCCTGATCTATCTTGGCGTCGGTGAGCACCGCGACGCGCCGGATACGCCTGCGAAGAAGTAGGGCACGATCCGAAAAGCACGCCCTCGGGCTTGACCCGAGGGTGGGAACCGGTTTTCGGAAAAAGATCATGCCAAATCGAGCAACCACATCCCCGGACGCCCCGCATCTTCCGAGGTCGGCGCCGATCGAAGCCTACGGCAAGGGCGGCTTCGCCTTCGCCGACATGTCGCATCGCGGCTCGCTATTGTGCCTGCCCGACGGTATTTGGGCCTGGCCGGTGACGAAGCCTGCCGAGATCGACGAGTATTCGCTGACGCGGGTGTTCAAGGCCGCCAATTCCATCGATACGCTGATCGTCGGCACCGGCACTGAAGTCTGGGTGCCGCCACGGGGCCTTCGGGAAGCATTGCGCGCCGTGCACGTGGTGCTCGACGCGATGCAGACCGGGCCCGCGATCCGTACCTACAACATCATGCTGGGTGAGCGCCGGCGGGTCGCGGCGGCGTTGATCGCGGTGCCATGAGCGGGGCGGCGACGTCGAAAGATTCCGCCGCGTTCTGCGCCGATCTGGTGCGCACGCACGACTTCGCCCGCTACGCATCGACGCTGTTTCTGCCGGCGACCCAGCGCCGCGCGCTGCTGGCGGTCTATGCCTTCAACGTCGAGATAACGCGCGTGCGCGAGCAGGTCAGCCAGCCTCTGCCGGGCGAAATGCGGCTGCAATGGTGGACTGACATGCTCGAAGGCGCCGGCCATGGCGGCGTCGAGGGCAATCCTGTCGCGGCCGAGCTGTTGCAAGCCATCGGCGAATTCCGCCTGCCGGTCGAGCCGCTGTCGCGGCTGATCGAGGAGCATCAGTTCGATCTCTATAATGATCCGATGCCGTCGATGGCGGCGCTGGAAGGCTATGTCACCGACACCTCCGCGGCGCTGTTCTCGCTCGGCGCACGGATCGCGGCACAGCCGTCGGCCGTGATCGACCATCTCGCGCGCCATGCCGGGCTGGGCCAGGGCATGGCGCAGGTGATCGCAACGCTGCCGTTCGATGCCGCGCGGCGTCAGCTATTCCTGCCGCTGCAATTGCTACAGCAACACGGCAGCGGGATGGAAGAGGTCTTTTCCGGCAAGCAGACGCCGCAGGCGCGTGCCGCGATCGATCAGTTGGTCGGAGACGCCCGAAAGCATCTCGGTACGGCCTTCGAGCTGCTCATGCACGTGCCGCGGCCTGTGCGGCCGGTGTTCCTGCCGCTGACGCTGGTCCGCCGCGATCTCAAGCGTATGTCACGTGCTGACGTCGACCCCTTCACGCCGCATGCGACGTCGCGGTTACAGACCTTGTGGACGTTGTGGCGTGCGTCACGGTCGCGGGAGTTTGGCGGGTAGGTGGCCGCGCAAATCCAGGCCTGTCATACCCCGCGAAGGCGGGGTATCCAGTACGCCGCGGCCTATCGATCTATCTCCAAAGCCTCTGGAATGCTGGGTCACCCGCCTTCGCGGGTGACGACAGCAAACGTCAAGTTGACGGCCTATCCATATCAGCCGACTCGAAATTGAACCGGTCCCGCAAATTCTTGCGGCTCTCCAGAATGTCCTTCAGGAACGCCCGGTCGACCTCGTTGTTAATCAGCGGCTCGATCAGGTCGAGCTGGTTCATCGCAACCAGCTGCAATATCTCCGTGCGCGGCTTGCCGGCGGCATCGCGCGGCAAGCCGTGCACCACCTGGATATGCTCTGGCGGCCTGACGCCCTTGGCTGTCGCGAGTTCACTGCGTAGCTGCTTCTCCAGTGCGACCTTGTCGGCCTCGACGAAGGCATACAACCCGACGCCGGTGCGCCGGTCGGCGAAAGCCACGATCGCGGTATCGCGCACGTCGGGGTTCTTCCTGATCAGGTCGATCAAAACAGGCGCGTCGTTGACCAGCCGCCTGCCGCCGCCTTCGCGGTCGGTGAAATTGAATAGCCCGCGCGTGATGGCCTGGTAGACCTTCTTGCCGGTTTTGAGCCAGATGCTGGCGACAAAGGATTTGCGCGCCAGGATCTTGCGCTCCATCGGCGTCAGCGCCGACGGCGCATAGCTGCGCTTGTGCTTCAGCAGATGCCGCAGATCCTCATAGGCCGCGATACGGAACAGGCGGGTTCTTGTCTTGAAGCAGGCAGCCAGTTGAAAATCGGTCACATAGGCCCGGCCGTTGCTGCCACGGAGCCAGTTCTGCTCCTTGGCGAGATCGTTATGGCAGATGCCGGCGCGGTGCAGCTTGCGCAAAGCCAGCTTGGCGGATCGGAAATAGGCGAGGTCGCCATGGGGTTTGGCCAGATGCAGCGCGACGCCATCGATGAAGCCGCGCACCAGCGCTCTTCGGCCGGCCCAGAGCAGCTTCGGGCCGACGTCAAGATCGCGTGCCAGCGCCAGCGCGCGGCGCTCGCGGGCGAACAGATGGCGGGCGAGCGGATAGGACCACAGCGGCACTTGGTCGAGCCGGCGCAGCACGGCATCGATCTCGCCGGCATCATCGCGGAAACGGCCGCGCTCGACGGTCGAGAACACGTCGCGCTTCAGCAGCACGCCTTCGGTCCATCGCGCCGACAGGGTGGCGTTGTCGTCTTTCGGCAAGCCCATGGAATTACGCCGCCGCCGCGACGCGCAGATGATCAGCGATCCAGCGATCGAGATCGGCCAGCGCCCGGGCGCTAAGCGCCTGCTTCTTGGCAACCGTCTTCTCGTTGCCGCGCAGCCGCGTGCCGTCCGGCTTCTTGGTGGGAAGGGTGGCAAGCGGAGGAAACAGTCCGAAATTGATGTTCATCGGCTGGAACGAGCGCATTCCGGCCTCTGACGTCTCGATGTGGCCCCCAGTGATATGCCCGAGCAGAGATCCCAACGCCGTGGTCGCAGGCGGCGGTTCGAGCGATTGCGCCCGAGTGTTCGCCGCAGCGTAGAGGCCTGCGATCAGGCCGATGCTGGCGGATTCCACATAGCCCTCGCAGCCGGTCATCTGCCCGGCAAAGCGCAGCCGTGGCTGCGCGCGCAGCCGCAACTGGCCGTCCAGAAGCTTTGGCGAGTTCAGGAAGGTGTTGCGGTGCAGGCCGCCGAGCCGGGCGAATTCGGCGTTCTCGAGCCCTGGAATGGTACGGAACACGCGCTGCTGCGCGCCGTAGTTCAGCTTGGTCTGGAAGCCGACGATGTTGTAGAGCGTGCCGAGCTTGTTGTCCTGCCGCAGTTGCACGATGGCGTAAGGCTTGACCGTGGGGTTGTGCGGATTGGTCAGCCCGACGGGCTTCATTGGTCCGTGCCGCAGCGTCTCGTGGCCGCGCTCGGCCATCACCTCGACCGGCAGGCAGCCGTCGAAATAGGGCGTGTTAGTTTCCCAGTCCTTGAAATCCACCTTGTCGCCGGCCAGCAGCGCCGCGACGAAGGCGTCATACTGCTCCTTCGTCATAGGGCAGTTGATGTAGTCGGCGCCGGTCCCGCCGGGCCCGACCTTGTCGTAGCGCGATTGAAACCACGCCACCGACATATCGATGGAATCCTTGTGCACGATCGGCGCGATTGCATCGAAGAACGCCAGCGCGTTCTCGTCGGTGAGTTCGCGGATAGCGTCCGCCAGTGGCGCTGAGGTGAGGGGGCCGGTCGCGACGATCACGTTGCCCCATTCGGTGGGCGGCAGACCGGCGATTTCAGCGCGGTCGATCTCGATCAAGGGATGGTCGTGCAGCGCCTTGGTGACGGCTGCAGAAAACCCGTCGCGGTCGACCGCCAGCGCCCCGCCCGCGGGCACCTGGTTGGCGTCGGCGGAGCGCATGATCAGCGAGCCCAACCGGCGCATCTCGGCGTGCAGCAGGCCTACGGCGTTGTTGGCGGCGTCGTCCGAGCGAAACGAGTTGGAGCAGACGAGCTCGGCCAGACCTTCGGTGCGGTGCGCCTCGGTCATCCGCAACGGGCGCATCTCATGCAGGACGACGCGAACGCCTGCATTGGCGACCTGCCAGGCAGCTTCTGAGCCGGCAAGGCCGCCGCCAATCACATGGACGGTGTCAGTTTGGGGGGTAGAGGAAATCATGCGCGCAGGGTTAGCGCGTTTTCGCGCGAAGCGCACCTACCATAGCGTTTTCGAGCGAAGTGGATGCCGGTTCGCGTGAAGAAAACGCGTCAAACTATGAAGGCTAGAAACGACAACGCCCGCAGCAGGGCGGGCGCTATCCGTTCATCAGGCGCGGCTGAACGAAGATCAGCCGTTGTAGGTTCCCGCTGCAACGCGCGGAATGTCCGAACGATCAAGGCCGATATCGGCCAGTTCGCGATCGCTGAGCTGGGACAGTTCGCTGACATTGCGCTGATAATCCCGGAAAGCCTGGATCATGCGGATGAGCGAGAGCAACATGGTAGTCTCCTTGCAGTTACGATTCAGCCCTTGGAGGCCGGCTTCATCGTTGAAATGAATATAGACCTAGATACTGCAGTGCAGAAGTTCCTATGTTGCGATGCAGCTAATCCTAAAACGCATGGCAACGGTAAGGGCCGCTTAACTTTTCGGCATGACTGCAAAATCGGTCGGCTCGTGCGCCCACAGGCTTCTAAAATAATACCGTAAATTTAGGAGCTTACCGTCATTTTCGAATTAACCCTCGCTGTTGGCCAAATAGCAATCAGGAGGGTTCAAGCACAAGGCCGTGAGTGGGTGCAGCGCACAAAATAAGCTTCAAAAGCGAGTTTTGGAATCTTCTTATGCGCGAATCACATCTGACGCGCTGATTATGAATGAACAAATATTCATTTTTACGGGTGGCGATCCGTTTCTGATTTCATCGCCCGGAAGGCGGCTGCGATGGTCGGCTAATGGTCAATATGCTCGCGCGAAGCTAACCGCGGGCGCAGACCTGAAGGCAAAGGGATGATGATCGCTGTGCCGGCCCTTGAGTGGTTGCCAGTCTAAGGGGCGCGCGAAAGCTGCGTCGCGAAATGGGCGATGGTCTTGGCGTAGACCTCGCTCTTGTTCCATTCTTTGATCGCTGCAAAATTGGCGCTGCCCGGCTCCCACTCCTTGCCGCGCTGCCAGCCGTGGCCGGCAAGGAAGTTGGCGGTCGAGGCCAGCACATCCGGAGGGCTGCGCAAGAGATCGCGGCGGCCGTTGCCGTCGAAATCGACCGCGAACTTGACGTAGGACGACGGCATGAACTGGGTCTGACCGATTTCGCCAGCCCATGCGCCGCGCAAATCCTGTGGCGCGATATCGCCGCGCTCGACGATGCGTAGCGCGTCCATCAACTCGGCCTTGAACATATCGGCGCGGCGGCAATCATAGGCCAGCGTTGCCAGCGAGCGCAGCGTCGCGAATTTTCCAATGTTGACGCCGAAATCGGTTTCCAGGCCCCAGATTGCCACCAGTACTTCGCCTGGTACGCCGTAAGCCTGTTCGATGCGCCCGAGCACGGAGCCGTATTGCTTGAGCATGTGGGAGCCGCGCGTGAGCCGGGGCGGAATCATGCGGCCGGAGAATTCCTCAAAGCTCTGGCTGAAGACCTTTTGCGATTGATCGCGGGCCAGCACGCTCTTGTCGAGCGTGACGCCGGTCAAGCCGGCCTGAATGGCGGACGTCGATATTCCTTTGGAGGCAGCTTCCTTCTTGAAGTCCTCCAGCCATGCTTCGAACGGGCCCGTGCCGCAAGGTGCGGCGAGGGCGGGCGCCGCTGAAGTCAGCAACAGAGCGCCCAGGGTCAGAGCGCGCAGAGAGAGGCGAGAGATCATCGTGCCGTTCACTCCACGATCGATGCGTCATCAACGTTAGTGTCAACTTCATGCCGAATGTTCGAAGCAAGATCGGCCAAAACAAGGCTTATGTGGTTGCCGTGACCGCCTTTCCGTTGAGGATGCTCAATTCATCGTTAGTGAGCAGTGAACAGCCCCACCGCCGGTCGGGTCGACCGGCGGTGGGATCGATCGGGTTCCGTGCCGGCCTATGCGCTATCTTTGCGCCGCCAGGGGAACAGATTGGCCGGAAAATCGGCGGCAGACTTGCGCTCGCGGTGTGCGCGGGGCGGAAGCGGCTGCGGATTGAGTTCCGGTTCGATCGTTGCCCGATAGAGATGCCAGGTGGCATGGCCGAGCAGGGGGATGACGACGGCAAGGCCGACGAAGAACGGCAACGTTCCCGCGACCAGCAGCACCGCGACCATCAAACCCCAGGCCGCCATCGGCACGGGATTGCGTGCGACCGCGCGCAGCGAGGTCACCATCGCATCGCCGGCGCCGGCATGACGGTCGAGCATCAGCGGGAAGGAGACCACGCTGATGCAAAGCGCGACGAGGGCGAACAGGAAGCCGACGCCGCAGCCAACCACGATCAGCCACCAGCCTTGCGACGTCATCAGCACGCGCGTGGCAAAATCGGAAATGCCAGTCGCGCCCTCATAGCCGAACGCAGCAATATAGATCGCCTGCGCCGTGGCCACCCAGGTCACGAACAGCGCCAAGAGGAGAACGCCAAGCCCGAGCATCGCGCCGAAAGACGGCGAACGCAGCACCTCCAGCGCATCCCATGCGCTTGCCTGTTCACCACGCTCGCGGCGGCGGCTCATTTCATAGAGGCCAAGCGCAGCAAACGGACCGATCAGGGCGAAGCCGGCGGCCAGCGGAAACAACAGCGGGATGACGGAATAGCCGAGCACGGCGCGTGCCAGCACCAGTCCGAGAACGGGATAGATCACGCACAGGATGATGGCATGGCTTGGCACGGCCTTGAAATCCTCCCAGCCGCGTCGCAGCGCGCGGCCGAGTTCGGCAAAGCCGATGGTTCGGATGACCGGCGCAGCTGCGGCGTCTCGCCCGCTTTGCGTCAGTGATGTGACATTGCCTTGATAAGAAGTGGCCATGGTCGCTGTCTCCCTTCGGCGGTCGCATTTTGCGCCGATCGAAAGACGCAAACGTGCCGTTTCCAAAAAAGATCACGATCGGGCCAGACGCGAAGACAGGGTGGTGGAACTGGCCATGCCGCGAACTGTTCTTGGAGCGTACCCTCAAACAGCGACAATCGCACTCACGCTTCGGTGAATGTTTCATTGGCAAGTTTTATCTGGCTCGCTAGAGTTGTACACGATCCCGGCGTGGTGCTGCCGGTCAAACAGTGCCGCCAAAGACTCACCCCATCCTCAAGTCATTGGGAGCAAAACGATGAGCATTTTCGGAAAAATCATGAGCGCGATCTTCGGCACCAAGGCAGATGCTGCGCCGGCTGGCGGCGGCGCGGCCGCGGAGGCCGGATCGTCCGGTGGGGCCGCTGCACCGGCCGCGGCGACCGTCGACGTCGCGCCGATCCTGGACAAAGCGGTGGCCGCCAAGGGCGAGAAGCTGGCGTGGCGTACCTCGATCGTCGACCTGATGAAGGCGCTCGACATCGATTCCAGCTTCGCCGCGCGCAAGGATCTCGCGAAGGAGCTCGGCTATACCGGCGACAGCAACGATTCCGCAAGCATGAACATCTGGCTGCACAAGCAGGTCATGGCCAAGCTGGCCGCCAATGGCGGCAAACTGCCGCCTGATATCAAGCACTGACGCTTCGCTCGGCTCACACATGCGAAGGCCTGCGGCGACGCGGGCCTTCTTCTTTAGTGCGGTCGCAATGCAGCAACGCGCAAACGGTGTCCACTTCACGGCGAAAACGCCGTAGATGCGGGCGGACAAGAAGACTCGCAAAACAAAACAGGGAGAACGCCAATGAGCAGTGTCGATCGCAGGACCATTCTCGCAACAGGCGCACTGGCGCTGGCTGGTACGGCCGTGCAAGGCGGCACGGCCGCAGCGCAGACCGGCCCGAAATCGATTTTTCCGGTTGGCACGGCGACGATCCCGATCGTGGGTGAGACCGATGTGTTTCCGGTGCGCCGGATCTATTGCATCGGGCGCAACTATGCCGCGCACGCCCGCGAAATGGGTTCGGATCCCAATCGCGAGCCGCCGTTCTTCTTTCAAAAGCCGACCGACGCGATCCAGAACGTCGCCGTCGGGACGGTGGGCGATCATCCCTATCCCTTGCTTACCAAGAACTATCATTACGAGGTCGAGCTCGTGGCGGCGCTGAAATCGGGCGGCACCGATATCTCGCCGGAGAAGGCGCTCGACCATGTCTATGGCTACGCGCTTGGCCTCGATATGACGCGACGCGATCTGCAGCGCGCCATGGGGGACGAGAAGAAGCCGTGGGAGATCGGCAAGAGCTTTGATCGCTCCGCCGTGCTCGGGCCGATTCATCCCGCAGCCAAGACCGGACATTTCACCAAGGGCGCGATCTCGCTGGCGGTGAATGGCACGATCAAGCAGAACTCCGATCTGCGCAACATGATCTGGAACGTGGCGGAGCAGATCGCCAAGCTTTCGCAAGCCTTCGAACTCAAGGCGGGCGACATCATTTATTCAGGCACGCCGGAAAATGTCGGCCCGGTCGTGAAGGGCGACGTGATCCTGTGCAAGCTCGAAGGCCTGCCGGATATGTCGATCCGGATCGTTTGAGAGTACCACATCCACCGCCGTCGCCCTTGCGAACGCAGGGGCCGAGAGCCACGGAAGGCAATGACAGGCGAGAGTACCGCCCACGTTGTCTTTGATCGAGCACAATGATTAACTGCACGGAGTATGGGTCCCTGCGTTCGCAGGGACGACCGCGATTTGCGAAGGTGCATTGCCTCACCCCATCAGATCGGCAAACTGCGGATTTTTGCGCAGATAGTCCACGACAAAGCCGCAGCCGGCGATGACCTTGCGTCCGTCGGCGCGGATCAGCTCGAGCGCACCCTTGACCAGTTCGGAAGCGATGCCGCGGCCGCGAAGGGCGCGGGGCGTTTCGGTATGGGTGATGATGACCGCCGATGGCGTGACCCGATAATTCGCAAACGCCACAGCGCCGTCGACGTCGAGCTCGAAGCGGTTTTGATTCTTGTTGTCGCGGACGACAGCCATGCGGCAATTCCCGGATGATTCATCCTCTCATCTAGGGAAATGAACCGGCCGATGCAATCCGGCGACGAAGGGGAAACTGGCTCGCCCGGGATTGGCTGATATGCGCCAAACGCGAAAGCGGCAGCAGGCTTGCCGCCGCCTATTGCTTTCGCGGCCACGGACTAACCGAGAAGCGGCAACTCGACGCCGCGCTTTCCGATCTCAATGAATCGATCCGGCTCGATCCGACTTCAGCCCGTGCGCTCACCAACCGCGGCCGCGTCTACGCCTTCAAGCGCGATCTCGACCGCGCGATCGCCGACTATGACGAAGCGATCCGCATCGATTCGGGCTTCGCGCTGGCCTACAACAACCGCGGCGATGCCTGGTTCAACGGGGGTGACCTCGACCGCGCAATTGCCGATTTCCGCAAGGCGCTGGAGATTAGTCCTGGCCTGCGCACCGCGAGCGAGAGCCTGCAGCGGCTTGGTGCGGCGCAGTAGGTCGGGACGAGTGTTCGCGCCCGCAAGATCTTTGCAGGCGGGCCTTGCAACGGGTTGCGGGGTTCCTACGTCTTTTGGATGACATACGCCGCCGAAGCGGCCGGGTCTGGGTTCGGAAATGCTGTGATCGCGGCCGCCGACGTATGCCTCTTTTCAAGGGGAGGTTTACAATGTCGGGCTTTGGTTTCTTAAGCAAACATCGCACATGGGAGGACTGGTTCGGCATGCTGCTTGGCGTGCTGATCGTGATATCGCCGTGGTTTCCTTTCTCCAGCCACGACGTAATGGACGCCGAGCGCAGTACCATGATCCTCAACACGTTCGTGATCGGCATGCTGGTGTTCGGACTCGCCCAACTCGAATATGTCGCACTGCAGCGCTGGGAGGAGGTCGGCGAGATCGCGCTCGGACTCTGGCTGGCGGCCTCGCCGTTCATTCTCGGCTACGCCGGCGACGACATGCTTCGGGCCTGGCACATCGCCCTCGGCGGCATCGTCGCCCTCCTGGGTGCGCTTCAGCTCTGGCAGGACTGGCGCTTGAGCGATCAGGACCTCGCCAATCATCCGCAGTAGTTTACGATGATGGCCTGCCGGTCTTACAGGATCGGCAGGCCATCGTTCCTAATGTTTGAAGAAGTCGGTGATTACGGCGCGACCACGCCTCGCCGTGGACGGCACCTTTGATTTCGTCGATCGTCCATCCGCTTGCCTCGCGCACGAATTCATGGCGAATGATCCGGTCGGCCGGTTTCGCCGGCGGCCCTGGGTGGCTATCGATCGTAACGGCGATGAAAGCCTTGTCAGCCTCCTGCTTTTCAGTAGCCCCCTTGAATGATTTTACATCCGGGTCCTGCGAGCTATGCCACGCGCGGGAAGGTGAGGGCAAGCAGGCCTGCAATGCCCAACACGATCAGCTTTCGGCGGGTAATCATTGTTCCTCAAATCGTTAGGCCGGGTTATGGACGTGAGCGCTTGGCTGGATCATGCTGAAATGTGGAGCTGCCGGCGGACTATCAGGTGCCCGGCGTTCTGCTATCGTTCGAATGAGGTGTTCGATGTCTGTGTTGCGATGCGTAACGGTTGATTGGCGTGGCCTGCAAGGCCCTGTTTGGGCGGTCTTCCGATGACCGGGGCCGAGACCGCCAACCCGCGGGGCGGGCTGGCGCGGATGTCGCGCCGGGTGATGAACCTGGCGCATATGCTGACCCAGAATGCCCGCCGCCACGGCGACCGCACGGGCTTCATCTGGGGTGACAGATCCTGGTCCTGGCGCGAGATCGACAGCGCCGTGTCGGCACTGGCCGCAGGCCTCGCCGCGCGCGGCGTCGTCAAGGGCGACCGCATCCTCGTCCATTCCAAAAATTGCGACGAGATGTTCTGGTCGATGTTCGCGGCATTTCGGCTCGGCGCGGTCTGGGTGCCGACCAATTTCCGCCTGATGCCGGACGAGGTCGCCTATCTCGCCAGCGCCTCCGGCGCGAAGGCGTTTTTATGCCATGGCGATTTCCCCGAACACGCCACGGCGGCCGCCAATCCGGCGCTGGAATTCATCTGGCGGATCGGCGAGGGGACGTTTGGCGAGAGGACGGTAAGCGAAGGGATCGCGTCGCAGGCCGGCGCCAGGGTCGACAACGCAGCGGTCGATTACGACGATCCCTGCTGGTTCTTCTTCACTTCAGGCACGACCGGGCGCTCCAAGGCCGCGGTGCTGACCCATGGCCAGATGGCCTTCGTCGTCACCAACCATCTCGCCGACCTGATGCCGGGAACGACGGAGGCGGATGCCTCGCTGGTGGTCGCGCCGCTGTCGCATGGCGCCGGCGTACACCAGCTCGTGCAGGCCGCGCGCGGCGTGCCGACCATTCTGCTGCCCTCGGAAAAATTCGACATCGCCGAAGCGTTCCGGCTTATCGAGGCGCATCGCGTCAGCAACATGTTCACGGTGCCGACCATTCTGAAGATGATGGTCGAGCATCCCGCCGTCGACAAATACGACCATTCCTCGCTGCGCTTCGTGATCTATGCCGGCGCGCCGATGTATCGCGAGGACCAGAAGGCCGCGCTCGCCAAGCTCGGTCCGGTGCTCGTGCAATATTTCGGGCTCGGCGAGGTCACCGGCAACATCACGGTGATGCCGGCCAGCCTGCACGACCCGGAGGACGGCCCGCGGGCCCGCATCGGCACTTGCGGCTTCGAGCGCACGGGCATGCAGGTCTCGATCCAGGGCGATGACGGGCGCGAACTTAAAGCTTTCGAGACCGGCGAGATCTGCGTGATCGGTCCCGCCGTATTCGCGGGCTATTACGATAACCCCGAGGCCAATGCGAAGGCGTTTCGTGATGGCTGGTTTCGTACCGGCGATCTCGGCCACATGGACGAGGAGGGTTTTGTCTACATCACCGGGCGCGCGTCGGACATGTATATCTCCGGCGGCTCCAACATCTATCCGCGCGAGGTCGAGGAGAAGATCCTCACCCATCCCGCGATCGGCGAGGTCGCCGTCCTCGGCGTGCCCGACCCGTTCTGGGGCGAAGTCGGCGTCGCCGTCTGCGTTGCGCGCGAGGGCGCAGCCGCCGTGAGCGAGGCGGAGCTGTCCGCGTTCCTGGCTCCGAAGGTGCCCCGCTACAAGATGCCGAAGCGCTTCTTCTTCTGGGAGGAGTTGCCGAAGTCCGGCTATGGCAAGATTCCGAAGCGGCTGGTCCGCGATGAACTGGAAGCGCGAGGGTTGCTTGAGACCAAAGCGTTTTCCAGCGAAGTGGCTTCCGGTTCGCGTGATGAAAACGCGTCCAATGACAACGTCTCCAAGACGGGTAGCTGAGGCGATGCGCAGCGTCGCGCAGCCCGGGCCGCGCGCGCCCGAACGCATCCAATGGGCCGAGGCGCGGGGACGGCCGTTTTCATTCACGCTTGCCGCCGGCCTGCCGCTGCTGGAGGCCGCGCGCCGCGGTTTTGCCGAAGCAGGATTCGCCGGCGGCGTGCTGAGCATGCGGGGAGGGGCGCTTGGGCCCTTTGCCTATGTGATGCCGGCGCTGTCGAAGACCGGCGCCAATGCAGCGTTCTACAGCGACACCTTTCGCCCTGTCGGCATCACGCGGCTGAAGCTCGGCGCAATGACGCTCGGCGAGCGCGACGGCGCGCCGTTCTTCCATTGCCACGGGCTGTGGACCGAGACCGACAGACATCTGCACGGCGGCCACATTCTTCCCGAGGAGAGCATTGTCGCCGAATCGTTCGCGGTGGAAGCGTTCGGCATCGACGGCGCGATGTTTGTGGCCGAGCCCGATCCCGAGACCAATTTCAAATTGTTTGGGCCGGTGGCGCGCTCCGGCACGAACGTCAAAGCCGAAAGCCGCGCCTTCGCGATGCGGCTGCGGCCGAATCAGGATTTTGCAGCGGCACTGGAGACGTTCTGCCGGCAACACGGAATTCTGCGCGCGCGGATTCACGGCGGCGTCGGCTCCACCATCGGCGCGCATTTCACCGATGGCCGAACCGTCGTGCCGTTTGCGACCGAGCTCGCGATCAAGGCCGGCACCGTCGCGCCCGGCGCCGACGGCACACTGCACGCGGAGATCGATATCGCGCTGGTCGATTATCTCGGCGGCGTCGCCGAGGGCCGGCTGATGCGCGGCGCCAATCCGGTGCTAATGACGATGGAGCTGGTGCTCGAGGTGATGTGACGTCTGCCGTAGGGTGGGCAAAGGCGCGTTCGCGCCGTGCCCACCATCTCTCGAAGAGCGTCATGCTGAATGGTGGGCACGCTACGCTTTGCCCACCCTTGTATTAGCGCGAAGGATTAAAGTGGCCTTGTTCCGTGAGG
>NZ_LLXX01000240.1 GCF_001440405.1 Bradyrhizobium valentinum | reverse complement strand
ATGATCGCAGACCTCACGCCATACCTCATCGGATGGCGCGGGTACTTCGGCTTCTGTCAGACCGCGCGCGTGCTCACGAACCTGGAAGCCTGGATCCGCCGGAGACTGCGTTTGTATCTCTGGCGGCAATGGCGGAACGGGCATAACCGGTTCACGGAGCTTCGCCGCCTCGGCATCGCGAAGTTCGCCGCATCGGTCGCTGCCGGTTCACCGACGGGACTCTGGCGCATGTCCGGACACCCGGCGGTTCAACACGCCCTACGAAATCATGTGTTCGACTCACTTGGTCTCCCCCGAATCTTCATGCCTGTGCCGGCTTAACCCAATCGAACCGCCGTGGTACGGACCCGTATGCCCGGTGGTGTGGGAGGGGTGACGTCGCGAGACGTCCCCCTATCCCGATCAATCCCTCCCGATTCAAATCGGTCAGATTTTGCTCTAGCTTAGCTTCCCCCAGGAAGAAATGGGTCGATACGGGGCCATTAATTCGTCGTTGACGGACGGTTTTCTTGGTGCAGATGAAAAGGCGGCCGTTTCATTGTATGCGTTGATTTGGAAAGCATCGACGTGCTCTCCAACCTGCTTATCTCGACCTGATTGAGCCAGGACAAATTGGTCGGAGTGAAGTGGAAATGCAGATTGGTGCGGGCGTCGAGCCAATCTTCGGTGTTTTTGTGCGTCTTGAGGCTGTCCAGACCTGCCAGTTCGTTGGCCGGTTAACTATCTATCGGGCACAAGGCTGGCATTGTTCGCCGGCGCGTTGGGCGGACTTGCTTTAGCCGCTTGGTTGGGAAGCGATTTTCTCCGGAGTTCCAAAGCCGCCTCCCATCTGCTGATGGGAATTCCCTTACTGGCATAGATCGTCAAGGGGTGTTGTGCCGCGGTATGAACGACGTCTTCGAAGGAGCTCCATTGACGCAAGCGCGACTGTATCCAAGCACGATGCACGCAACTGTACGCTCGTAAGGCTCGTGATAGGTGTGGGATCTCAGAGTCTATGCAGCCGGACCACTTATCAATTGACAAACACGGAATCGACTGCACTCGCTGTGTTCTCGATGATGATATCGGCTTCGCCCCTTGTTAAGCAAAGCGGCGGGGCGAGCCCGAGAATATCGCCTTGCGGCAAGGCCCGGCCGATAACGCCACGCTCGAGCAGGGCGGCGGCTACCTGCTGACCAACTTTTTTGGTTGGATCGAAGAAGGCTCGGTCATCCTTGTCCTCAACAAATTCCACCGCCGCCATCAGCCCGTCCCCGCGTACCTCTCCGACGTTTCTGCGACCGGCGAGCACTTCAGTCAGTGCAGCGCGGAGGTAGGCGCCGGTATCACGAGCATTAGCGATCAAGCCCATCTCATCGATCAACTCGAGATTCGCAATGCCAGCCGCCGCGCAGATCGGATGGGCGGAACAGGTCCAGCCATGACCGATCATGCCGAGTTGATCGGAGCCTTGTACGAGCACTTGCCAAATCTTGTCAGAGACGATGACGCCTGAAAGAGGCGCGTACGCGGAGGTGAGGCCTTTCGAGATGGTGATTAGGTCCGGCCTAATGCCGTAGTGCTCGGAGCCAAACATGGTCCCAAGGCGGCCGAAGCCGGTGATGACTTCGTCCGCGATGAGTAGAATGTCGTATTTCTCTAGTACCGACTGCACCTTCTTCCAGTAGCCGGTGGGCGGCGGAACGATACCACCGGCGCCTAAGATCGGCTCTCCGATGAATGCCGCGACTGTATCAGGCCCCTCGGCCAGGATCATGTCTTCGAGCTTGTCGGCGCATTCTTGGGCGAACTGCTCCTCGCCCACCGTTCGGTCGGCCCGACGGAAATAATAGGGTGCCTCAGTGTGCAGAATTGGCGCACGCGGTAGATCAAAGGCGTTGTGGTACAGTTCAAGCCCGGTCAGCGAACCCGTCATTACGCTTGAACCGTGATAGCCGCGCCAGCGCGAGATAATTTTTTTCTTCTCCGGTCGGCCAAGCACGTTATTGTAATACCATGTCAGTTTGATATTTGTCTCGTTCGCATCGGAGCCCGACAGGCCGAAATAGACCCGGCTCATACCTCGCGGCGCGCGGTCTATGATCATTTTAGATAGCCTGATAGGGGCTTCGGTGCCGTTACCGATATAAGCGTGATAGTAGGCGAGTTCTTTCGCTTGTTTTGCAATCGCCTCAGCTATCTTCTGACGGCCGTATCCAACATTCACGCAAAAAAGGCCCGCAAAGGCGTCGAGACTGGTTCGGCCGGACGTATCAGTGATGTAGACACCATCCCCTCTGGCCATCACGCGCGTTGGCATTTCACCTCGCGCATGCGCTCCAGCATACGTCGCGGGGTGGAAGAAGTGATCGCGGTCCCAAGGGCTGAGTTCGTTAGAGTTGTCGAACATGTGCTGCTTACGTCCCGTGTTGCATGTCAGAGTGCACCGAGCTAACTATTTTGGCTGGCCGCGGCCCTCCCAAGCAGGGCGGCTTGCTGCCTCGAATGGAAGTGGAGCCGGAGATGTTGCCCCACCTCGCATCGACATGCGACCGTAGCAAAGCTGGCTATGGCGTGAACCTACGAGCATTAGTAGTTAGCTCGATGAGCGGTCGGACCGTTGCCCCCCTCTTCGTCACATTGTGTCCAAGAACTGACCATGAGAAGTCATATCACGCTTATTGGAGAATACAGCGTCGGACAATGAAGCCTCAAGATTGTCAATCGGCCCTTAAACGCCGACTGATCTCAGGTGGTCACTTCCGTTCCTTTGATAACAATGAGCCCCGACCTGGCGGAGTTCGCCATTGGGTGGACAGACCCAGCGCTGTGGTTGATGGTAACTTAGTTCTGCGGCCCTTTTGATTGGCGCCTGACGTCTATTTTAATCGCAGCTTGTACCGGCGTCGCTTCCACCTTTCGGACAACGCGCGGCGGCCTCTCCCGGTTTTTTTCATTCACGAGGCTATCGAGTAGGGCGATTTCCGTCGCGGTCAACGCAAGAGTCGGTAGTGCCCCTGGAACTCAGCGATTGAGCATCGTCATCCAGAAGACCCGCCAGGTGAGGGCGCAAAAGACCGAGATCAGGTTGGCCAGACGCTGGGCAGTCCGGAACTTCGAGTCCCCAAGGTCACGGTCGCCGAACTGGCCGATGTTCAAATCGACAAGTCCACTGAGATCATTTTCGGCGTAGCGCCTTCGCTGAGCACCGGCACCCAGGGATCGCGCCGCCAGAAGCGACATCCGATGAGGCGGCGATCCTGCATTGTTCGGTGACGACATCGCTATAGGGCCACGTCAATATCAAGCTCACGATTGGAGCCGGCCGGCCGGGACGGCCGGCGTTATCTTCAACACCATGAATCTCGCACCATCTATGTCCAGTTTGATACCTCTGATGTCGCGAACTCGACAAGGCGCCGCGGCCATTCCAGCGGACATGCTGTACGATTGCGCGATTGCGTACTCGGGTCCTGTCAGCAAGCGAGTATCATTCTGCAACTGGCACGGCGGTTGCTAGCAGAGCGAGGGGCACTACAGCCAGTGCGGAGATGGAGCCATGAAACTCGCTTCCGGATACAAAGCGTTTTGGGAAGTCGCCCACAAGGACTACCCAGACCAAATGAAGTTGGGCGGACTTCTTGATCAGTGGGGGATGATTGATGCAATGAGCAGCGTCGTAAATGCTGACTGTTCTGACCGCTTTGCAAAGCAATCCGGTCGCGGATCGAGATCATGTATAGATCCATGGAGTTTTCCCAACCGGACTACAAAAATCGGAGCCTTAGCGCTGACCTACAAGGGCTTGATATTGATCAAGACCCCATTTGATTTGGCCCTATATACGAGGCTTATTTGGGAACTTCAGCCGAGGACTATTATAGAACTCGGCTCTTTTCAGGGAGGTAGCGGACTGTGGTTTGCTGATCATATGTCGGTGCTTTGTAAGCATCCAGGCGAAGTGCACTCTTTTGACTTGAACACCAAATGTGTCCATGAAAATGCAAAACATCCACTACTTACCTTCCATCAGGTTGACCTTTCGATGGTCGAGACTTTGGACAAAAGCCTGCTGATAAAGTTACCTCATCCTTGGCTCGTGATTGACGACGCCCACGTGCAAGTATTTTCGGTCTTTTCTTATCTGAGAGAGTTTCTAGTGTCCGGAGATTATTATGTAATCGAAGATGTTCCCATAGAGGCGAATAAGGAGGTCATCGATGGCTTGCAATTGATGGAGGAATCAGGATTTCTGGTTGATACTTACTATACTGACGCGTTTGGGACCAATCTTACTTGTGCTCCAAATGCGTGGCTTCGAAAATCGTAGGGGGGCAAGTACACGTCTCGATCAACGAAGCGATGCAGGCCGAGTTTTCCGCGTCCTGATCATGCCTCACAAGCAATGCATTTTGCGGTTGAGGACAAGAGGACCGACTCTTCGCTCGACGATATTCGAGCCTAGCTCAATGCGGCTGTCGGCAAGGAACCGCATGAGCCCGTCCCAGTGGGTCTCGATGGCGTAGAGGGCGGCCATGCGCGCGAGCGCCTCGCTGGCGCTCGGGGCAGAACCGGCTTGGACAACGTGGAAGAAGCACCGCCGCAGGTGGGTCCAGCCTCAAGACGCTCGGCAACCGCTTCGATCGAGCTATCGCCCAAAGTTGGTGACGGCGGGAATCGGGAAGGCGGCATATCGTGGGGGTGCTTGACGCCTCCACTTCTCCACCGAAGGAGCGATATGCCATGTCCGATGATAACGTCATCCAGCTGATTCAGCCAGGAATCTTCGACGATCAACTCACATAAGTCTTGCGCGACGGGGCACGTGCCTTTCTCGCCAAGGCGGTCGAAGCCGAGGTTGCAGACTTTCTCGGCCAGCATGCCGATTTGCAGACCGCGGACGGCCACCAGCGCCTCGTCCGCCATGGCCACCTGCCGGAGCGCGACGTGATGACCGGTATCGGTCCGCTCGCCGTCCGCCAGCCGCGTGTACGCGATCGCGAGGCCGCCGCTGCTGACCTTGCCCCCAAGATTTATCCAGTTCTGAGTTCGCCCTTGCCGTTGGATTTGCCCGGTTGGGCGGTGGCAGCGACGGGAACTGGCGCGAAGCCTTCGGCATAGCGCAGCGCCAGATCCCGGCGCGGGTAGCAGGTCATTGCGAACTCGGCCGGGGTTCTCCATCCGAGCTGCGAGTGTGGTCTTTTGTCGTTATACAACAAGGCTCAAGAACGCCCACAGGACCGTTCTTCGCGAGGTTCTTTATCGACATCATCCCTGGTTTGGTCGCCGAGTTTGCGTTCATGGAAGGGTCGAGAAGGCTGATGATGTCGCTTTCCGCTGCTCTCTAGCAGTTTGCTGAAAAACCCAAGGATTTGAGTCTTTTTTGTCTCGGTGAACG
>NZ_LLXX01000239.1:49471-100217 GCF_001440405.1 Bradyrhizobium valentinum | reverse complement strand
TGCGACCGGGGGCGCGGCAACCGGCGGCGCCGCCGCGGCAAGCGGCGCGGTGACCTTTGGCAGGGCCGTCCAAGTCAGCCGCGTGGAGGTGCCGGTCAGCGCCACACCGTTACCGTCACGCAATTCCGCCGTCACCAGCATCTGGCCGGTGAACCCTTCAGGCGGAATGACCGAAACGCCGGAAATCTCCGTTGCCGGCACGCGCCACTCGCTGGAACCGACACGCTTGCCTGACGTCAGCCGTGCTCCGGCAGTCAATCCATTGATCGATACGTACGCGTCGAGCGGCGGCGAACCGACGTGAATTCCGAGCGGCACTGGATCGTTGGTGAATCCGCTGCCGTCCTGCACGGCCAGGGTCGCCGTGCGCTTCGGTGGCGGTGCCGGCTGCGGCGCCGGAGTCACCGACGATTTCACCGACTGCCAGGCCGCCGAAAGCGAAGCGTTGTCCTGCCCTGCGGGGCGTTGCGAAGACGGAATCGCCATAACGAGAAGCGTTGCGATGCTCGCCGCAATCGCCACCGCTATCGAGAAGCGGATGACCTGCTGAAGCAATGCGCGTCGCCCGGACAGGTCGCGGAGCACGGATGGCGCTTCGACAGGTGCGATCTCCCGCGCCTCCTGCATGGCCTGCGCGACAGCTTTGGTGAACATTTCCGAATCCTGGCGGCGTGGGGGCTTGCCGAATGACTGCAAGGGCGGTCCTTCCGTCGTCGATCGCGGACGCCATCCGTCGTTCTGCTGCATGAGCGTCGGGCTCGGCAGCTCGCCGGTCGTCCGGTCCCTCAACTCGCGCGGCGCATAGTATTCCGGATCGTTCGGGCCGAGCTGTCTTTCGTGCTTTGCATCACTCATACTGAACACTCGCCCTGATGGGGCTTCCGCCACCCCGCGGACGTATGCCTTTTGCGCCCTATGATCACTGAAACTCCGGATGGGCGCAACCACAAGCTTGCGGCTCCGCCCGGTAATAAGGACCGGAGGTTGAGATCATCCTGCAGCGCTTCCGGCTGACGCCCGCCGTTTCCCCTTTGGGTTGGTGTTCGCCGTGTCCCGTGCAGGACAGTCCCGTGTAATGGCAAATACGACAACCCGGCGGCGAGAGGTAGACAAAAATTGGACCAACTTCAATCTACAACTAACAATCAATTTACGGGGATGGTTAACCGGTAAAGTTGCCGCAGCCTGCCGATTGGCCGATTAGTATTGCCTGCAAAACCTTGAAATTCGCGCCCCGCCGTGGTCTCAAGCTGCGAGTTTGCAGTCCGGCCAGCCGGTCGGCCAGACAGATTTCAACCCGGCAGATTTCATCGATGGCCCGAAGGTTTTCCGCTCCCTATCAGACGGAGCCCGTGTCCAGCCTCGCCACCTGGTCGCGCAACCTCGCCATCTTCTCCGTGGTCGCCGTGGTGGTCTCGATCATAATCGTCCGCTTCGGTTTCCTGGAGATGAAGCCGGCGCTGGCGACCTTCTTCGGCGCGCTCGGCTGCGCCGTGCTTTCGATCCTGCTCGGCCTCGCCGCCTTTGCCGCGATCTGGCAGAATGGCTCGCGCGGCATGGGCCGAATCCTGCTGGCGTTCCTGATCAACGCCCTTATCCTCGCCTATCCGGCCTATCTCGGCCTGCAATACCGCAAGCTGCCGCCGATCCACGACATCACCACCGATCCGATCGATCCGCCGCGCTTCGAGGCGCTGGCGCGGCTGCGCAGCGGCGAAGGCGCCAACTCTGCCGTCTATGCCGGGCTCTATTCGGCCGAACAGCAGCGGATCGCCTACCCCGACGTCGAGACCGTGGAGCTCGAAGTTCCGCCGCAGCGGGCCTATGAGGTGACGCTGGCGCTGGTCAACAAGCGCAAATGGCTCGTGATCGACGAACGGCCGCCACAGCCGCCGCGCCGCATCGGTCGCATCGAGGCGGTGGCGCGAACGCCGATCATGGGATTCCGCGAGGACGTCTCGATCCGCATCACGCCCGACGGCGACGAGTCGCGCGTCGATATCCGCTCCTCCTCGCGCTATTTCGAAAGCGACCTCGGCAGCAACGCCGCGCGCGTCTCCAAGCTGATCGAAGACATCAACGCGGCCGTCGACAACGCCAAACCGGCGGCGCCGAAGAAGCCACAGGCGCCGGCGAAAGCCCAGGCGAAGAATGTGAAGAAGGGCAGCTAGCGCGGCACGGAGAGAGTGCGCTCCCTCTCGTTCCCACAGAGAACGGGAAGAGGTTAAGAAGCCATCCGGTACGTTCCACCGATCACCGGATCGCCGTCGGTCGCAACGATGCCGCGGGCGACCAGATCTTCCAGATGGGCCAGCACGGAATAGCCGGCGGCGTTGGTCAGGCGGGGGTCGATGCCGATATAGATCGCGCGCACCATGGTCGGGATGTCGGCCTCGCCCTTGGCGAGCCGGTGCAGGATCGAGGCTTCGCGCGCCTGACGGTGCCGGGTCAGGAAACGGACGTAACGCGGCCCTTCCGGAATTTCCGGCCCGTGGCCCGAAAAATACAGGTCCTCCTCGCGGACTTCCAGCCGCGCCAGCGAAGCCATGTAGTCGATCATCGATCCGTCCGGCGGCGCCACGATCGAGGTCGACCAGCCCATCACGTGATCGCCCACGAAATTGATCTTTCGCTCGGGCCACGCGAACGCCAGATGATTGGCGGTGTGGCCGGGCGTTGCGATCGCCTCCAGCGCCCAGCCCTGCCCTTCGATGACGTCGCCGTTCTTGACCTTAATGTCGGGCCTGAAATCGCGGTCGGCGCCCGACTCCGGATTGTGCTTCTCGCTCTCGAAGCGCGGCCGCGAGGCGCGATGCGGCCCCTCGGCATAGACGGGCGCGCCGGTGGCGGCCTTGATCCGCGCGGTGTTCGGCGAGTGATCGCGATGGGTATGGGTGACGAGAATATGCGTCACCGTCTCGCCGCGCACCGCGTCCAGCAGCGCCTTGGCATGCGCCTCGTCATCGGGACCCGGATCGATGACCGCAACGTTGCCCTTGCCCACGATGTAGCTGACCGTGCCGGTGAAGGTGAACGGGCTCGGATTATTGCAGAGAACACGCCGCACGCCGGGACGGGCTTCGTCGACGATACCGGGCTTGAGCGGGAAGTCGCGGTTGAACGGGATGTCGGCGTTGTCGGCCATGGGGAGTTCCTATGTAGCGGCCTCGCGAACCAGCCTCAGTCGTCATACCCCGCGAAGGCGGGGTATCCAGTAATCGCCGGCGTTCGACATCAATCGAGAGGCCTCTGGGATACTGGATCGTCCGCCTTCGCGGACGATGACAGCGTAGGCGTGGCCCCGGCCGCGCTTTCGTCAGCCAATGTTACGAAAACGCCTGAATGCCGGTGATTGCCCGGCCGAGGATCAAAGCGTGGACGTCGTGGGTGCCCTCGTAGGTGTTGACGGTTTCCAAATTCGCGGTGTGGCGCATCACGTGATACTCGATCTGGATGCCGTTGCCGCCGTGCATGTCGCGGGACACCCGCGCGATGTCGAGCGCCTTGCCGCAATTGTTGCGCTTGACGATCGAGATCATCTCAGGCGCCATCTTGCCCTCGTCCATCAGGCGGCCGACGCGAAGCGAGGCCTGCAGCCCGAGCGCGATTTCGGTCTCCATGTCGGCGAGCTTCTTCTGCACGAGCTGCGTTGCCGCCAGCGGCCGGTTGAACTGCTTGCGATCGAGCGTGTATTGCCGCGCGCGATGCATGCAGTCTTCAGCTGCGCCCATCGCGCCCCAGGAGATGCCGTAGCGGGCACGGTTGAGGCAGCCGAACGGGCCCTTGAGGCCGCTTACGTTGGGCAACAGCGCGCTCTCCGGCACCACCACGCCGTCCATCACGATCTCGCCGGTGATCGAGGCCCGCAACGAAAGCTTGCCGCCGACCTTCGGCGCCGACAGGCCCTTCATGCCCTTTTCGAGAATGAAGCCGCGGATCTGGTTGTCATGGGCAGCCGATTTCGCCCAGACCACGAAGACGTCGGCGATCGGGGCGTTGGAAATCCACATCTTGCTACCGCTGATGCGATAACCGTCCGATACCTTTTCGGCGCGGGTCTTCATGCCACCGGGATCGGAACCGGCATCCGGCTCGGTCAGGCCGAAGCAGCCGACCCACTCGCCGGTCGCGAGCTTCGGCAGGTATTTCTTGCGCTGGTTCTCGTCGCCATAGGCGTAGATCGGATACATCACCAGTGACGACTGCACCGAGTTCATCGAACGATAGCCGGAATCGACACGCTCGATCTCGCGCGCCACCAGGCCATAGGCAACGTAGCTCGCGTTCGCGCAGCCATATTCCTCGGGCAGCGTTATCCCGATAAGGCCGAGCTCGCCCATCTCGTTGAAGATCTCGCGGTCAGTCTTCTCTTCCATATAGGCCTTGACGATACGCGGTAGCAGCTTGTCCTGCGCGTAGGCGCGCGCGGTGTCGCGGATCATGCGCTCGTCTTCGGTAAGCTGATCGTCGAGCAGGAACGGATCGTCCCACTGGAAACCCGCAGCAGTCGGCTTGTCCTTGGTCTGAGGCCGCACGCTCATGAAAATCCCTTTCGCATCACTGTCCTGTTGGAAATTGTTGCTAAATTAATGCGCTATCGGCCGAAGCGCAATTGGATTGGAGTGATCGTCATTCCGGGATGGTGCGCAAGCACCAGACCCGGAATCTCGAGATTCCGGGTTCGCGCTATCGCGCGCCCCGGAATGACGATGTCTATCCTTCCAACTTTTCGTTGGAAACGATCTCGATGCCGAAACCGGACAGTCCCTTGTAGTCGTGCACCGACGACGTGAGGTTGACGATCGAGGTGACGCCGAGGTCGCGCAGGATCTGGGCGCCGACGCCGACTTCACGCCATTGCCGATGGCGATCGGCTTCCGCGGTTTTCTGTTCGCCGACCGGCTCGACGGGAACCCCGGCGGCGCCGTCGCGCAGATAGACCAGCACGCCGCGGCCGGCCTTCTTGAAATGATCCAGCACGATCTGCATGCGTGCCTGGCCGGTGAAGAGGTCCTTGACGATGTTGGGCTTGTGCAGCCGCGTCAGCACGTTCTTGCCGTCGCCGACGCCGTTATAGACAAAGGCGGCATGCGCAATCTCGTCGAACGGCGAGCGATAGGCATAGCCCTGCAGCGGGCCGATCGGGCTGTCGGTGGTGAAGGTCGCGACCCGCTCGATCAGTTTCTCGCGCGCCTGGCGGTAGGCGATCATGTCAGCGATCGTGACGTGCTTGAGCTTGTGGGCGGCGGCGAAGCGCGCGACCTGCTCGCCCTTCATCACGGTGCCGTCGTCGTTCATCAGTTCAGAGATGACGCCGACCGGCGGCAGGCCGGAAAGCTTGCAGAGGTCGACGGCCGCCTCGGTATGGCCGGAGCGCAAGAGCACGCCACCGTCGCGCGCAATCAGCGGGAAGATGTGGCCGGGCCGGGCAAAGTCGTTGGCGCCGGCGTTGGGGTTGGCGAGCGCGCGGCAGCAGGAGGCGCGTTCGTCCGCCGAAATGCCGGTGCCGCCATCGGGCTTGTAGTCGATCGAGACCGTAAAGGCGGTGGTGTGGTTGGACTCGTTATGCGCCACCATCGGATCGAGCCGCAGCCGGCGCGCATCGTCGGTGGTGATCGGCGCGCAGACGATGCCGGAGGTGTGGCGGATAATGAATGCCATCTTCTCGGCGGTACAGAGCGAGGCCGCAACGATCAGATCGCCCTCACCCTCCCGGTCGTCATCGTCGGTGACGACGACGAGCTCACCCTTGGCAAAGGCTTGCAGAACTTCCTGGATGGTATCGGCCATTTTTCCCAAAATCTCGCTATCTACAGCCAGTGCATTAGCCGGACTCAATGGTCAGCGCCAGCGTCAATACGCAGGGCAGAACGGCGTCAATGGGCGGGCCAGGATGGAGCCCGTAACCCGGATGGAGCGCAGCGCAATCCGGGCTACGCAGGGCCCATTTTTACGGCAGCACCTCGCGGCGCTCGCTGAGCAGTGCGTCGGTCTCGGCGCGCTTGTCTTCCAAAAGCCCGGCCTGGGCCGCCTCGATGACCTTATAGAGCTCGTCGGCGTCGCTGAGCCTGGTCACCGTCACGTAGTCAGCCCCGGCCTCGTAGAGGTCGTTGACGTTGGCCAGGATCTCCGCGGTGGCGACGATCTTGGCGGTCGGGTTGAGCGAGCGGACATGCCGGACCAGCTTTTCGTTGTCGGCGCCCTTCAACAGCGAGTCCGGGATGCTGAGGATGATCAGTTCGGCCTTGCCGACGCCGGCATGCACCAGCGTATCGACGCTACTGATGTCGCCATAGACTACGTGCATGCCGCGGTCGGTCAAGGTCCGGAACACCAGCGGATTGAAATCGATCACGGTGATCTGTTCGAGAACCGCCGGACTGCGCCGCTCGATCTCGCTCAACAGGGCGCTGGCAGCGCGGAAGAAGCCGAGAATGACGATCCGGCGCGCCTCCCCGTGCCCGCCCTCATGTCCGGCGTCAGCCTCATGCTTGTGATCGAGATCGCGCAAGCCGATCCGCTTCAAGGGACCGATCAGTCCGCGCGTGACCTGGTCGCTGCGGGCCATGACGAAGGTGCTCAGGACCGCCAGCACCACGAAGGCGAACGACGCCGCACTCGACGTCTCGGTGCTGATATGTCGCGCGGCAACTCCGGTCTGGATCACGACCAGCGAGAATTCCGAGATCTGCGCCAGGTTGATCGCCGGCAAGAGGCTCGCCCGCAGGCCCTGCTTCATCAGGTAGAGCGGCGCGAACGTCGTCACCACGCGGCTGACGACCGTGAAGGCGGCAATCATCAGCGCCAGCCCGATCACCGAGGCTCCGGGGATCGGGATCGTCATGCCGAGCGAGACGAAGAACAGCGTGATGAAGAAGTCGCGCAGCGTGGTCACCTTGGCGGTGACGTCGAGCGCATAGGGGAACGTCGACAGCGAAACGCCCGCCACCAGCGAGCCCATCTCGCGCGACAGATGCAGCTTCTCGGCGATCTCGCCGATCAGGAAGCACCAGGCCAGTGCGCCGAGCAGGACCAGTTCCGGCCGGCGCGCGATGTGGTGAAACAGCCACGGCAGCACATAGCGGCTCAGCACCAGAGCGGTCGCCACCAGCACGCCGACCCGGCCGATCGAGATCAGGATCACGCTCACCTGCAGATTGTCGAGGCTCGGCTGCACCGCCAGGAACAGGATCGCGAAGATGTCCTGCAGCACCAGCACGCCGAGCGTGATCCGACCCGGCAGCGTGTCGAGCTCGCGCTTCTCGTACAGCACCTTGACGATGATGACCGTGCTCGACAGCGCGCAGGCGACGCACAGATACAGCGCGTCGAAATGGCCGTTGCCCATCGACAGCCCGATCCCGACAAAGAACAATATCCCGAGCAAAACGCCGCCGATCAATTGGCCGCCGGCGGCAAACAGGATGACCTTGCCGGCGCGCACGATCTTCTTCAGGTCGATTTCGAGCCCGATCATGAACAGCATGAAGATCAGGCCGAGTTCGGAGATGACGGTTATCGATTCCTGGGACTTGACCCAGCCCATGCCGAATGGACCAATCAAGAACCCGGCGATAAGGTACGCCAGGATCAGCGGCTGCCGGGAAAAATGCGCCAACAGGCCGAGCACCCAGGCGAACAGGATGGATAAGGTGATATCGCGAATAAGCTCGTGCATGGTTCCGGACTTCCCCCTGCCCCAACCTAGAGGTCCCGGTGCAGGGGTCAAACAAGCAATGTGTCACAGCGGCGGTAGAAGCCTTCTTTTCGCGATTCTGGCCGCGCTGTCGATCCTGAACTGCGCGGCAGCCGGTGCGCAGACCGGGACCGTCGAACTGAACTTCGCCGCCTCCGGCGAAATCGCCGAACCCACGGCCGAGGCGCTGATGTTCGGCGGCGTCGGCGCCGGGCAGCATGCCTTCATCAGCCAGGGACGGCCGATCAGGATCATCACGAACTAGCCTGCCGGAAGGCCGCGGGCGGCCTTCTCAACGAAAAACAAAACGGGAGTGAATATCCATGTCTACCGCAACCCCCTTCGACTTTGCGCCCTTGCTGCCAGCCGGATTGCCGGCGCCGGCAGCGCGGTGGACAGGTCTCGCCAAATACAGCTTCGTCGGCGGCAACAACGATCCCGAGCAGGTGCCGGTCGACGGCCTGATCGAGGCGGTCAATGCCGTGCTCAGGCGCGAGGGCAAGACGCTTGCGACCTACGGGCTTGCCAGCGGGCCGCAGGGCTATCGCCCATTGCGCGAATTCCTCACCGCCAAACTCAAGCGCGACGCCGCCATCGCCTGCAGCGCCGACGACATCCTGATCGTTTCAGGCTCGCTGCAGGCACTCGATCTCGTCAATCAGACACTACTGGCGCGCGGCGATACCGTGCTGGTCGAACAGGAGACCTATCAGGGCGCGTTGAACCGGCTGACGCGGCTCGGCGTCAAGGCGGTCGGCATTCCCCTGGACGATCAGGGCATGCGGATGGACGCGCTGGCGGCCGCGCTCGCCGACCACAAGCGGCGCGGCGTCACGCCGAAATACATCTACACCATCCCGACCGTGCAGAACCCGACCGGCACCATCCTGCCGGAGAGCCGGCGCGCGGAGATGCTGAAGCTGTCGCAGGAATACGGCGTGCCGATCTTCGAAGACGATTGCTACGCCGATCTGATCTGGAACGGCGAGCGCCCGCCCGCGATCTACGCCACGAGCCGGCACGGCGGCGTCATTCACATCGGCTCGTTCTCGAAATCGATCGCGCCCGCATTGCGGGTCGGCTTCATCGTCGCGCCCTGGGAAATGATGTCGCGGATGCTGGCGCTGAAGACCGACGCCGGAAGCGGCGCGCTGGAGCAGATGGTGCTGGCGGAATATTGCGCGCCGCATTTTTCCACCCATGTGCCGAAGCTGACGCGCGGCCTGCGCGCCAAGCTCGACACGCTGATGGAAGCGCTGAACGAGCAGTTCGGCACCGCGGCCGAATTCGAAGATCCCAAGGGAGGCATCTTCCTGTGGGTGAAACTTCCCGACAATGTCGACACGCTGAAACTCTACCAGGCCGCGCTTGCCGCGGGCGTCGCCATCAATCCCGGCCCGGAGTGGTCGACCGACAAGGCCTATGCCGGCAGCCGCTTACGGCTGTGCTTTGCCAGCCCCTCGCATGAGCAGATCCGCGAGGGCGTCGCCGTCCTCGCCGAAGTCTGCCGCAAGGAATTCGGCGTACCCGCCAGAATCGCGAATGTGGAGAAGCGGGCGCGGAGCTGAGTGACCACCCCGGTCATACACGGAGATGAATCCAGAGATGACCGGGACACATTCGCAGTATCGCGTCGGGATTGCGCTCGTGGTGGGCGCTTCCATCGCCTGGAGCACCGCGCCGTTCTTCACCCGGCTGCTTCCCTATGATTCCTGGACCATCCTGTTCTGGCGGGGCTTGTTCGGCGGCGCAATGATCGCTGCGATCATGCTGCTCCTGCAGGGCCGCGCCGGGCTGCGCGATCTGGCCGAGATGGGCAAAGGCGGTTGGCTGGTCGCGGCGCTTTCGACGCTGGCGATGGTGGCGTTCATCCCGTCATTGCAATTGACGAACGTTTCCAACGTCGCCGTCATCATTGCAACGGGCCCGCTGGTCACCGCTGCGATCGCGTGGATATGGCTGCGGGAGGCGATTGCGCTGCGCACCGTTCTGGCCATCCTGACCGCGCTCGGCGGCGTCGTGATCATCGTCGGCCATGCAAGAATCGATTCCGACATCCTTGGGATTGCGCTGGCCTGCCTCACCACCGTGGCCATCGCCGTCATGACGGTCGCGGTCAGGCGATACAAGAGCAGGTCGATGGTCGCCGCCGCAGCCGTCTCCAATATCCTGGGCAGCATCGTCAGCTTTCCCTTTGCTCATGGCTTGGCTGATGTCACCGGCCACGACCTGCTTATTCTCGCGATGTTCGGGTTCTTTCAGGTCGCCCTCGGGCTGACCCTGTTTTTCCTCGCCTTGCGCCTGTTGCCATCCGGCCAGGCCGCACTGATCTCAACGCTGGAAACACCGCTGATGCCCTTCTGGGTGTGGCTGGCGTTCCACGACGTGCCAGGTTCGCGGGCACTCATCGGCGGCGCGCTAGTGATGGCGGCCGTCATCGCCGACATCATCGGCGATAACCGTGCACGGAAACTGGCGGCTTGATGGCCAGAACAGCGCCACGCTATTCGCAGCGAAGCACCAGCGCGATCCGCAATAGCCGCACGATCGAGACCCGTCTTATTCGCTCTTGATTCCCGCCTCTGCGATCAGCTTCCCCCATTTCGCGCTTTCGCTCTGAATGAATCTGGCGAAGGCGTCGGGCGACGAGGGCGCCGGTTCAGCGCCGAGCACGCGGATCTTCTCGATAGCCGCGGGATCGCTCAATGCCTTCACGAAAGCCGCGTTCAGTTTACCGACGATGTCGGGCGGCGTGCCCGCGGGCGCAACGATTCCAAACCAGCCGACGGATTCAAATCCGCTCAGGCCCAACTCCGCCAGCGGCGCAACGTCCGGCAGGAATACGACGCGCTTGGCGGCAGAGACCCCGAGCGCCCTGAGCTTGCCCTCCCGGATCAATTGCTGGGACGCCGGGATATCCAGCACGGCTAGCGGAATGTGGCCGGCAAGAACGTCCACCGCGGCCGGCGCGGTGCCGCGATAGGCGATCAATTGAATTCTGATATCCGCCTTTTGCGCGAAGAGCGCCGAGGTCAGGTGCATGGCGGTGCCGCTGCCGCCATGGCCGACCGACAGATTTTGCGGTTGGGCCTTGGCCCTCGCAATGAGGTCCGCGACCGAAGAAATTTCTGATTTTTGCGATGCAACCAACACGAACGGGATTTCCGCCAGCAGGGTGACGGGCACAAGATCCTTCAGCGGATCGAACGGCATCGCCGCACGATTGAGGTGAGGATTGACCGTCAGCACGCCCGCTGCGGCGACGCCGACCGTATAACCGTCCGGCGCGGCCTGCGCCACGGCGCCAATTCCGATGTTGCCGCCCGCTCCCGCCCGATTTTCGATGACGATCGGCTGACGGAGATCCTCCGCCAGCGCCGGCTGCAGGGCACGGATCACGATATCGGCACTGCCGCCGGGCGGAAACGACACGATGATCTTGATCGGCTGGTCGGGATATGCGTTTGCTATACTGGCCGCAGATGGCGACAGCAGCGAGAACACGACAACAAGGCCCAAGACAACAGGACCCAAGGCTACGCCCTGCCGCATCGATCGAAACATCCACGTCTCCCCCGATGAATTTTTTGTGGCTATCAGTTATGCATGATCGTCCCAACGCAGCAAGCGACAAGGCAGTGAGCGACAAGGTGAAGACCTCTTCGGTTCTCGTGGTCGGCGCCGGCCCGGTCGGACTAACGCTCGCCATGGACCTCGCGCTGCGGGGAATATCCGTCACGATAGTGGAAACGCGCTCGGCCGGCGAGCCGCCGAGCGTGAAGTGCAACCACGTCTCGTCGCGTTCGATGGAGATCTTCCGCCGGCTCGGGCTGGCGCAGAAGTTGCGCGACACCGGACTGCCGGCCGACTACCCGAACGATTGCTCTTACCGCACCACAGCAACGGGCATTGAGCTTTCGCGCATCCTGATTCCCTGCCGGCGCGATCGCTATACCGCCACCGGCGGACCCGATACCGATTGGCCGACGGCCGAGCCGCCGCACCGCATCAACCAGATCTACATGGAACCCGCGCTGTTCGAGCACGCAGCAGCAATCAACGGCCTTCAGATTCTGAACCGCACCGCGTTCGAGGATTTCAGCGAAGGCAATGACGGCATCGTTGCGACCGTCCGGAACCTCGATACCGGAACTGCCTCGCAGATTCATGCCGATTTCATCGTCGGCTGCGATGGGGCGCGTTCGCTCGTTCGCAAGGCCATCGATGCGAATTTGCAGGGAACACCGATCATCCAGCGCGTGCAATCGACGTACATACATGCGCCCGGCCTAATCGATCTCATGGACCGGCCCGCCTGGATGACGCTGGCGCTCAATCCGCGGCGCTGCGGCACGGTGGTCGCGATCGATGGCCGGGAGAAATGGTTGATCCACAACCACCTCAATCGCGAGGACGAGACCTTCGAGTCGGTCGATCGCGACGCCTCGATCCGCGCCATCCTCGGCGTCGGCCCTGACTTCGAATACAAAGTCCTGAGCAAGGAGGACTGGGTCGGCCGCCGCCTTGTCGCCGACCGGTTTCGCAAGGGGCGCGCGTTCATCTGCGGGGACGCCGCGCATTTGTGGATGCCCTATGCCGGCTACGGCATGAATGCCGGCATCGCTGATGCGACCAACCTCGCCTGGCTGCTGGCCGCCTATTTGCAGGGATGGGCCGACGTCGCCATCCTCGATGCCTATGAAGCCGAACGCCTTCCGATCACCGAGCAAGTGTCCCGCTTTGCGATGGAGATGGCGGGTAAGGTGTTGAGCCAGCGCCGTACCGTTCCCGATGCGATCGAGCAGCCGGGGCCGGAGGGCGACGCCGTCCGCAAGCAAGTGGGGCAAGCGGCCTATGATTTGAACGTGCAGCAATATTGCTGCGCCGGCCTCAACTTCGGTTATTTCTACGATCGCTCCCCGATCATCGCCTATGACGGCGCCGAGCAGCCGGGCTTTACGATGGCGGAGTTCACGCCGTCCTCGACACCGGGCTGCCGGCTTCCGTTCGCGAAATTGTCCGACGGACGGCCGGTCTATGATGCGCTTGGCCCGGGCTACACCCTGTTGCGCTACGATCCTGACATTGCGGTTGAGCCCTTGGCTGAGGCGATGCGCGCCAATGGCGTCCCGTTCGCGGTTGTCGACATACCAGCCGGTGAAGTCCAGGCCGCGGGCCACAAGCTCATCCTTGCGCGCACCGATCAGCACGTCGCCTGGCGGGGCGATGCGATCCCGGACGATCCCGCCCCGCTCGTCGGCAAGCTGCTCGGGCGAGCCGGCGCGCCCGCCTCCGCTCCCGCCTGAGACAAGGCGATCCATCGCATCTCATGCTGTGAGGGACGCAGCGGCGGCAGGGTTCCCTCCGGGAGGGTTAGGGAGAGGGGTGCCACACGACGTGCTCTCTCAGTGCGGGTCCCACCACGAGCGACCGGGATTGAGAAGGTGATGCGCGCATCGATTATCTCGCCCGGGGCTTACCCCTCTCCCCAACCCTCCCCCGCAAGGGGGGAGGGAGCCTAGCCGGTGTGCTCACCTTACGTTGGATGTGATCAGCGCAGCGGGAGAGCGAGCCCAATCTCTTCGCGGTCGCCGTGCGAACTGATCTTATCATGATCTAGCGGTGCGATCGTTCACCGTACCGCGAACGGTGCCTGGTAGGGCCGGCCGAACGGCACGCCGTTAATCACGGTCTGCACCGGCTTGAGCAGCAGCTTGCCCTCGCGCTTGTTGTTGCGGGTGTCGACAAACGAGGTCTGCCCCTCCACGAGCTCCAGGATCGCGACGTCGCCGGGCGCGCCGATCTGCACCGTGCCGATCTTCGGCGCGCGGTTGATGATCTTGGCGGGCGTTATCGTCGCCGCCGCCACCGCCTGCTCCAGCGAAAGCCCGAGCGCGATGAACTTGCTCATGACGTTCGGCAGATAGGGCATGCCCGGCGAATTGCCGGAGAAGACGTGGATGTCGGAGGAGATCGTATCAGGCGTGCAGCCGCCGGGAAGCGCCACCTCCGCCACCGTGAAGTCGAAGCTGCCGCCGCCATGGCCGACATCGAACATCACCCCGCGCTGCTTGGCGGATAGCGCCGCCGGCAACAGCTTGCCGTCCTGCACGATGTTGGTGAAGGCGCCGCCGATGTTCGGCGCGCCGGAATAGGCGTGCGTCAACACGTCGCCCGGCCGCATCAGGTCGAGAATCTGCGACATCAGCTCCTTGGTCTCGACGCCGCCGATGTGGACCATCATCTTGGCCGGCCAGCCGCACATTTCGCAGGCCTTGATCGAACGCATGAGCGGCTCCAGGCCGTGCTTGGCGATCACGTTCTCCGACATCCTGACCTTCACGCCGAGCAGGAAATCCGGATTTTCGGCCAGCGCCATCGCGCAGGCATCCACCTGCGCGTAATCGATGTTGTAGAGCTCGGCGACCGGGAATCCGGACAGGCCGTTGTTGGCAATGTGGACGAAGGCGTAAATCCGCGCCCGCGACTGCGCCACGATGTAGCGGCGCAGCGCGGCGAGGTTGTTGACGCCGGCATCGCCCGCCGACACCACCGTGGTGGTGGCCTGCGCCTGCACCAGCTCGTCGGCGGGAATGCCGATCGCCGAGCCGTAGGGGTAAACGTGGGAATGCAGATCGATCAGGCCAGGCGTTACCAGCTTGCCTGATGCGTCGATGGTCTTCGCCGCACGGGCGGCCGGAATCTCGTTCTCGACCGCCTCGATCAAGCCCCAGCGAATGCCGATGTCACGCTTGCCCCTAAGCGACTGGCTGGGATCGAGCACCTCGCCGCCCTTGATCACGAGATCGAACTTGTCGTTCGGCCCCATCGCGGCGTTGGCGCGGCCGGACATGGCGGTAATGGCGGCCGTCCCCGTCAGGCTCAGAAAATCACGGCGTGAAAACCCGGTCATCGCAGCGCTCCCCCCGATATGATTTTATCTGAGGATGATGCGCCGGGCGTCGGCGTTCCGCAAGCAAGGCGTGCATCTCCCACGCAAAGCCCACGGTGGTGCCGATGATCCCCGAGTGGGCAGGCCAGTGCGTTTTCGTAGGATGGGTGGAGCGAAGCGATACCCATCGCCCCACGAACGCTGGCGTTGATGGGTATCGCTTCGCTCCACCCATCCTACGAATCTATCCAAAAAAGTCGAACGGCCAACGCGACGCACGCATCTGAACAAGCGTTCAGAATTCTCTTGAAGTTCCGCGGGAACGTCCCCTGCTACGTGATGTTTCATCCTCGCTCAATTGAGGAGAGTTGGAATGAAGAAGCTTGGATACGTTATCGCCGCGCTTGGCGCGATCATCATCGCGGCGCCGTCGATTGCGAGCGCTGAGACCGTCGTGATCAAGCGTGGCGGTTATCACGGCCATCACCACGGCTACGGCGCGCGCGCCGAATTTCGAGGGCACCGCGGCCGCGGCTACCATCGCGGATGGCGGCATGGTCATCGCGACAAGGTCGTGATCATCAAGAAGCATCGCTACTGAGGCCCGAGGGCCTCAAACGGAACGAGGCCTCAAACGGAAAATGGCTCCTTGCGGAGCCATCTTCTTTGTTGCGCGCGTTCTCTTACGAGCGCCTGAAAATCTTAGCTATAGATTTCGAACAGACCTGCGCCGCCCTGGCCGCCGCCGATACACATCGTGACGACGCCCCACTTGGCCTTGCGCCGGCGACCTTCCTGCAGGATGTGGCCGGTGAGACGCGCACCGGTCATGCCGAAGGGGTGGCCGATCGCAATCGAGCCGCCGTTGACGTTGTACTTTTCCGGATCGATGCCGAGCTTGTCGCGCGAATAGAGGCACTGGCTGGCGAAGGCCTCGTTGAGCTCCCAGAGATCGATGTCATCGATCTTCAGGCCGTGGCGCTTCAACAGTTTCGGCACGGCGTAGATCGGGCCGATGCCCATCTCGTCCGGCTCGCAGCCCGCGGCCGCCCAGGCGACAAAGCGGCCCATCGGATTGAGGCCGCGCTTCTCGGCGTCCTTGGCTTCCATGAGCACGACCGCCGCAGCACCGTCCGAGAGCTGGCTGGCGTTGCCGGCGGTGACGTATTTGCCCGGACCCTTGACAGGCTCAAGCTTGGCGAGGCCTTCCATGGTGGTCTCGGGGCGGTTGCACTCGTCGCGATCGACGGTGTAGTCGACGATGCTTTCCGCCTTGGTCGCCTTGTCGACCACCTTCATCTTGGTCTTCATCGGGACGATTTCGTCCTTGAACTTGTTGGCCTGCTGGGCGGCCGCCATGCGGCGCTGCGATTCCAGCGAGTATTCGTCCTGGTATTCGCGGCTGAGCTTGTAGCGCTCGGCGACGATATCGGCGGTGTCGATCATCGCCATGAAGATGTCGGGGGCAGCCTTGAGCAGATCGGGATCGATCGATTCCTTGGGCGAGCCGCCGCCCGGGATCGAGATGCTCTCGACGCCGCCGGCCACGATGCAATCCGCGCCGTCAGAGCGGATCGAGTTGGCGGCCATCGCGATGGTCTGCAGGCCGGAGGAGCAGAACCGGTTGACGGAGACGCCGGCCGTCGATTTCGGCAGGCCCGCGAGCAGCGCGGCCTGGCGGCCGATATTGGGCGCGCCATGCGCGCAATTGCCGAGATAGCAGTCCTCGACATATTCCTTTTCGACGCCGGCGCGCTCGACGGCGTGCTTGATGGCGTGAGCCGCCATCGACATCGGCGGGGTGATGTTGAACCCGCCGCGGCCGGACTTTGCCAGCCCCGTACGTGCATAGGAAACGATGACAGCTTCACGCATTTTGAAGACCTCCCTTTGATGCGATCCAGTATGGACTGGAGCCGCGCCGGTGTGTAGCTAAAACCCGAATTCCGGCCCGCGGAAAAGAATTGCCCGCAGCCCGGCCCGGAGCGGGGATTTACACAACGCCTGTCCTTCGGCAAGGCCGTGCTGGCGTTCCGGCTTTTGCAGCCGCGCGCCGCGACGCGCGACGAAAGACGCATGGATCGGCTATTTCACTAAGCGAAATTGACCGCTATTGAGATCACCCGCGTGCAAGGGTGCGGAGCGATCAGGACCAGGTCAGGGGGTGCGATGGTAAGGGCGTTGCGACAATGGCTGGAAACCCATGAACTGCCCGCGATCATCGCCGCTGTGCTCGGCGTGGTCGTGACGCTTTCCGTACTGCTGGTGGTGGGCGGTTATCTTGCGGTGACGCCCTGAGCCAACTTGATGTGGCGCACCGGACGCTTCATTTCCCGGTTCCGGCGGCAGCAAGAATGGGTGCCCAGCGTGCGATCTCGGATCGAACAAAGCGATCGAATGCAGCCGGGTTGCGTTCGTCCTTTGCCGGTATCGAGCCACCGAGCTGGGCAATCCGCTCGCGCACGACATCCTCATCGAGCGCTCGCTCGAGCGCGTCGGAAAGCCTGGCGATGATTTCGGGCGAAACGCCCTTCGGCGCAAACAGTCCTGCCCAGACGCTCATCTCGTAGTTGATGCCGGCCTCCCTGGCGGTCGGAACATTGGGCAGCGTTTCGAGGCGTTTCGCGGCAGAGACCGCGAACGCCTTGACCGAACCGGCCAGAACCGACTCCGCCACGCTGACCGACTGCTCGCACATGAAATCGACGTGCCCCCCGACCAGATCATTCAATGCCGGGCCCGAACCACGATAGGCAACAAGCGCCGGCTTCGCGCCGATTTCCGCCGTGAACAACAGACACGCCATATGCGAGGACGCGCCGATGCCGCCATGGGCCTGCTTCACCGCATCACCCCGTTGCCGGAGGGCTACGACGAACTCCTTCAGGTCCTTTGCCGGGAAATCCTTCCGCGCGATAACGACTGCCGGAGAGTGGGCGGTGAAGCCGATCGGCACAAAGTCGGCAACGGGATCGTATTTGAGGTTCGGCGTCAGCACCGGAGCCGCGACATGCGAGCCCATCGCCGCGGCAAGCAGGGTGTAGCCGTCGGGTGCAGCCGCCGCGACGCGCCCGCTGCCGACCGTGCCGCCGGCGCCGCTGACGTTCTCGATGACGATGGATTGCCCGAGGGTCTTCGACATCTGGTTGGTGACGATGCGCGCGACGACGTCGCTTGCGCCTCCGGGAGGGAACGGCACGACCACCGTGATCGCTCTGGAGGGGTAGTCCTGCGCGCCTACTTCCCCGGCGATGCCGACCAATACCATCGCAACCGCGCAAGCTTTCCAGACACCAGGTTTCATAACGCGCTCCTATCCGTGCTGCTGCGCGGTCATTTTTTCGCATCACCGTTCAATATTTCCGCAACCTCGACCGAACGTCCCTCACGCGCCGAGAGAATGCCGGCGCGTACCACTGCGAGCGATCTCGTCGCCTCCTCGCCCCCGACTTCGTGCTGGCGCTGCCCGCGCGCCGCCGCGGCAAACTCCTCGAGCTCCTCGACCAGCGTGTCGTTGCTTGCGCATGGCACCGCAACCGGCTGGCTTTCACCGCGCTTGAGCAGCCGGAGCCCATTGTGCAAATCATAAAACGCCGTCAGGTCTTTGCCGTAGACGTTCATCAGGTAATATTCGGACGCCGAGGCGTAGCTCGCATTCAGCGTCGAAAGCGCGCCGTTCTCATGCTGCAGGATCAGGCTCGCGACATCCGGATTGTCGCCGGGCAGCACCAGTTGCACCGACTGCGCGCGCACCGCATGGATCGGCCCGATCAGGTATGCGAGCACGTCGATATAGTGGATTCCGATCTGCAGCATCACGCCGCCCGGCATGCCCGCGGCCTGATAGCGCCAGGAGGTGAGATCGACCTTGCCGAGGCGATCGCGGCTGATATTTGCTTCGGCATTGACGAGCTTGCCGAACCGGCCGGCTTCGATCTGCTGCCTGATATAGCGGAAATGGCTCTCGCGCCGCCGCTGATAGCCGAGCGCCAGAACCACGCCGGCCTTGCGACAGGCCTCGGTGATGGCGTGGCCATCCGAGATGCTATTGGCGATCGGCTTGTCCAGAAAGACGTGCTTGCCCGCGGCCGCGGCAGCGCAGGTCGTCGCCAGATGCACGTCGTTCGGCGTCGTGTTGATGATCGCCTCGATCTCGGCATCGGCGAGTATCGCCTCAAAGCTCGCGGCCGGCCGGCAGCGGTATTTTGCCGCGAAACTTTTGCGTTTTTCATCGGACCGGGTGTAGCAGCTACGGATCTCGAGCTTGCCCGAGCGCTGGATGGCATCGGCCAGAACGTCGGACCACCATCCCATCCCGATACAGGCCACGCGGAGCGGATCGGCACTCGTCACTTTGCCCTCCCCAATACTCTCTCTTCCCAAGGCCGAGTTTGGTCGGCTGGCTTCGGCCCCTGCTATGTCATTCCCAATTCACGCCGATCGACTCGACGCCCATCTTGGCGATCCGCAAATCGGTCTCCCAATCACCACCGCTCACGCCGACACCGCCGCTTGCTCTCGGCGACAAACATGGCAGCGCTCCGGTCGGAGGGACAGGCGAATTGTGCGCCACCGCAACACCTCCTTCAAGTAATAATACGCAACTTCCAGATGCGATTTTGCACCCTGCTCGTCGGCAAGGCAAACCTATCCAAACTATGAGGCGCGAACATGGAGGGATTCCGTGCCGACAGTCTCCCGATCGAACACGTTAGATATGCTGCGCCATGATCTGGCCGGGCCGCGCATCCGGGCGGGGCTCGATATCGACCGACCACAGGTCGCGGTTGTCGACGTCTTTAAGTGTCACGGTCATCACACCGGACTTGCCGTCGATGTGGACGCGACCAAAGAACTGCATGCCGTAACAGGGGGCGAGGTTCTCGCCGCTGCAGCCCTTCTGGAACATCACTGTGGGGCCGAACGTATTGTCGAGCGGGGCCGGCGCCCAGGTGCCGGCATGCAGCGGGCCGGAAACGAACTCCCAGAACGGTTCGAAATCCTGATAGGCCGCGCGGTTCGGATCGTAATGGTGTGCGGCGGTGTAATGCATGTCGGCGGTCAGCCACACCGTGTTGCGGATGCCGGCGCGCTTCATGAACGACAACAGATCGGCAATCTCGTGCTCGCGCCGCTCCGGCGGACCGTCGCCGAGCGCAATGGCGTCCTCACTGACCAACCCGATCGGCATGTCGGCGGCGATCACTTTCCAGGTGGCGTCCGACGCCACCAGTTCGCGCTTCAGCCACGCCAGTTGCGCCGCGCCCAGAATGCAGGTGTCGCCGTGGTCGTCGCGCTTATTCCAGGTGGAATCGCGGTAGCTGCGCATGTCGATCATGAAGACGTCGAGCAGCGGGCCGTAGGCGATCTTGCGATAGATGCGGCCGTCCTCCTGCGTGGGCAAAGAGCGCATCGGCATGAACTCATGGAACGCGCGGCGCGCCCGCGCCACCAGAAGTGAGGAGCCGTCCTCGGCATAGCCGGTCTCGTCGGCCGTGCCGATCGGCGCCCAGTCGTTGGTGACCTCGTGATCGTCCCATTGCGCGAACAACGGGACGGCGGCATGGAAGGCGCGATAGTTTTCGTCGAGCCAATTGTATTTGTAGTTGCCGCGGAACTCAGCGAGACTTTGGGCGACGACGGATTTTTCCTCGGTGACGATGTTTCGCCAGACCCCGCCGTCGGGCAGCTTCAACTCCCGCTCCACCGGGCAATCCGCATAGATGTGATCGCCGGAATGGATGAAGAAGTCCGGACGGTTGTCGAGCATCGTGCGGTAAGTCCGCATGCCGCCGCGGCTTTCATCGATGCCCCAACCCTGGCCCGTCGTATCGCCCGACCAGGCGAACGATATCGAACTTCGCGACGTCGGGGCGGTGCGGAAGTGCCCAACCTGCGTCTCGCCGGCGAGCCCCTGCCCGTCGACGCTTTCAAACCGCACGCGATAGAAAATGTCCTGCCCGGGCGGCAGGCCGTCGAGCAGCACCTTTGAGGTGAAATCGCTGTCCGGCAAGGCATCGGCGGTCGCCGAGCCGATGATGGTCTTGAAGCTCTCGAGCGTAGAACACTCGACCTGCATGCGGGCGGCGCGATCGGCGCGCGCCCAGATCACCGCGGAGTTGGCCGAGACGTCGCCCGATTGAATGCCGCTCGTGATGAGAGGCCGATCCGCGGCGCGGCTGAGGTAAGGTCTGGCGAGACTGCCGAGACCGGCGACGGCGCATGTTGCGGCGGAGCGGACCAGCAATTGACGCCGGCTCATAGCTTGCCCGGCGCGTATCGCAATCGGCATCGAAGCACCCTCGTCGAATCACGACAAAGGTGTGCCTGAGCAATTTGAATGCTGGCCGAAGGTTTTGCGACAGGTGGATGACGTGATGGTGGAGCCGTAGGATGGGTGGAGCGCAGCGATACCCATCAATTCTCGCTGTCAGACCTCATCCTGAGGAGCCGCGCAGCGGCGTCTCGAAGGATGAATGGCACCAGCGGGGCCTCGTGGTTCTCCCGGCGATGCGTAGCATCGTCCGGAGACGGCGCGGAGCCTGTCATCGGGCCGCGCTTCGCGCGGACCCGTTGGCGCCTCCTCACCATGAGGGTTGATGGTTGCCGCGCAACGAGAACGTCACCGCTGCCAGTCGCAGATGCCGCCGGACCTGCACGGCCAGGTCTGGATCCGCGTGTCGCGCGCCTGCGCGTCGAGCGGATTGGTAGGGCGGCGCGCAAGTTTGGCGCGAGCCGCAGCGCGCGGCTTCTCCACACGCTCCTGCACAACGCGCGTCTTCCGCTCGGCGGTCCTCGGAACCACGTTCCGCTCGGCAGCCTTAGGCACAACCACGCGCTCCGTCTTCACCGGCTTGCGGTCGGTTCTGGCCTCGATCCGGACCGGGGCGAACTGCGTCGGCGGGCCGAGCCGCTTCGGCGAAAGCAGGGCCTGGGGAAGATCGAGACCAAGGATCTCGCCTGCACGGTATTCATCCGCCAGCGCGGCGCTGCCCGACATCAGGAACACCGTGCAAAGTGCTACCGCAATAGCGCTTTTCAGGACCATCGCAGGCCTCCTGAAATCAACCAAAGGTTTGAAGAACGATCCTCATGTAGGAAGCCGGCCGGACAATTCCAGCCGGTTCCGCCCTCAGGGTTGCCGGTGAGTGATCCCGGCCGTGAAGAACTTCACGAGCCGGATGAATACCCTCTATTCGGCTGCCTGCGCCACCGGCTGGCCAATCGCGGCTTCCAGCCGCGCGCACTCCGCGCGGTATTTCGCGACATTGGCTTCCTTGACGTGGCCGTAGCCGCGAACGAGTTCCGCGGATTTTGCCAGCGCTACCAGACGCGGCCAATCATGCGGCTTCGCCTTGTCGAGATGGCGGAAGATCATCGCGGAATATTCGCCCGGTAGCGCCCGCTCCATCCGCCGCTCGGCCGTGTAGCCGAAAGGATCGAAGGCGGTGCCGCGCAGGAACTTGAACCGCGTCAAGTGTTCGAAGGCGCGGAAGATCCACGAACCGAACTCGCGCTTGCGCAGATGCCCGGTCGCCCTGTCGCGGGAAGCAAGCAGCGGCGGTGCGAGGCTGACTTTGACGCCGGGGCCGCCGTCGAACTGCTCCTTCAGCGCTTTCGCAAACTCGCCGTCGGAGTAAAGCCGGGCGACTTCGTACTCATCCTTATAGGCCATCAGCTTGAACATGCCCTTTGCGAAGGCTTCGGTGAGTTCATGCGAGCCCGGCGCGGCCTTGGCCTCCCCTGTGCGGACGCGCTCGACCTCAGTGAGGTAACGCTTCGAATAGGCCGCGTCCTGGTAATCGGCCAGGAATTTGGCGCGGAAGGCGATGCTCTCGTCGAGCGTTCGCCGGACCGGTGCCGCGCCCGAACTCTTGAAGCGCGCGGCGCTGACGACGCGCTGCAGATCGTGCGCCGCGAGCCGGCCCCAGGAGAACGCCAGCCTGTTCATCTCGACCGCAGCACCATTGAGGTCGATCGCCTTCATGATCGCCTCCAGCGACAGCGGGATCGTGCCGCGCTGGAATGCAAAGCCGAGCATGAAGGCGTTGGTGGCGATGCTGTCGCCCATCAGCGCGGTAGCAAGCCCGGTGGCATCGAGGATGTCGAGATCGGAGGCACTGACGGCCTCGTTGAGCGATTCCCGCATCGTTCCCGCCTCGAAATCGATGTCGGGGTCGATGACGAAGCTCGCGGTCGGCAAGAGGTCCGCATTGACGACCGCGCGCGTCACGCCGCGCTCGGCCCGGCTCAGCGCGGGGATGCTGGTGGCGACCACGATGTCGCAGCCGAGGATGAGGTTGGCGCCGCCGGGCGCGATACGGACGGTGGAGAGATCGTCCACCCCGGGCGCGATGCGGACGTGACTCATCACAGCGCCGTTCTTCTGCGACAGCCCCGTGAAGTCGAGCGTCGAGCACGCCAGGCCCTCGACATGGGCGGCCATGCCGAGCAGCGCGCCGATGGTGATGACGCCGGTGCCGCCGATGCCGGTGACAAGGATGTTGTAGGCGCCATCAAGCGCCGGTGTGGCCGGCATTGGCAAATCGGCGAACAGCGCGGACGGATCGGCCGCCGCGCGATCGGCCTTACGCAGCTTGCCGCCATGCACGGTGACAAAGCTCGGGCAAAAGCCCTCGATGCAGGAAAAATCCTTGTTGCAGTTCGATTGGTCGATCCGCCGCTTGCGGCCGAATTCCGTCTCCAGCGGCTGCACCGAAACGCAGTTCGAAACAGCCGAGCAGTCGCCGCAGCCCTCGCAGACCCGCTCGTTGATGAAGACGCGTTTCGGCGGATCCGGATAGAGCCCGCGCTTGCGGCGGCGGCGCTTCTCCGCTGCGCACGTCTGGTCGTAGATCAGGACGGTGAGACCTTTGACCTCGCGCAGCTCCTTCTGCACTGCGTCGAGTTCGCGGCGATGATGGACGGTCGCACCTGATGGGAAATAGTTCGATGGATACTTCTGGGGATCGTCGGAGACGATGGCGAGGCGCTTGGCGCCTTCCGCCGAAACCTGGTGCGCGATTTGCGACACGCTTAAACCGCCTTCGGCCGGCTGGCCGCCGGTCATCGCCACCGCGTCGTTATAGAGGATCTTGTAGGTGATGTTGACGCCGGAAGCTGCCGCCGCGCGGATCGCCAGCAGCCCGGAATGGGTATAGGTGCCGTCGCCGAGATTCTGGAACACGTGCGCTTCATTGGTGAACGGCGCCTGCCCGATCCAGGTGACACCTTCCGCGCCCATATGCGAGATCGTCTGCGTCCGGCGGTTCGGCACAGACAGCGCCATGCCGTGACAGCCGATGCCGGCCATCGCGCGGCTGCCCTCGGGGATCTTGGTCGAGGTGTTGTGCGGACAGCCCGAACAGAAATACGGCGTCCGCTGCAGTTTTGCTGCGCCAGTGGCTTCCGCCGGACGGTCAAAGGCCTCGAGCTTTGCCAGGCGCTGCTCCAGCGCCGGGCTGCGATGACCAAGCCTGCGCAGCCGCGCGACGACGGCCGCCGCGACCATGGTCGGCGTTAGTTCACCTTCGCTCGGCAGTAGCAGCGCGCCGCTCTCGTCGCGCTTACCGACTACTGATGGCCGCTTGGAGGCATCGACATTATAAAGAATGCGCAGGAGCTGATCTTCGATGAAGCCGCGCTTCTCCTCGACCACGAGCACGTCCTGCAAACCTTCCGCGAACGCCTTTGCTCCGGATTCCTCCAGCGGCCAGGTCAGCGCCACCTTGTAGATGCGCAAGCCCAGCGCCTGCGCTTCCGCGTCCGTAATGCCGAGATCGGCCAACGCCTGACGGAGATCGAGATAGGCCTTGCCAGTTGCCATGATGCCGAGTCGCGCCGGTTTGGAATCCAGCACGATGCGATCGAAGCTGTTGACGCGGGTGAACGCCGCCACCGCCTGCATCTTCGGGCCGTGCAGCCGCCGCTCCTGCTCCAGCGGTCCATCCGGCCAGCGGATCGAAAGCCCGCCCGGCGGCATCTCGAAATCGGTGGGAAGAATGATCCTGATGCGGTCGGGATCGCTGACGATCGAGCCGGAGCTTTCGACCGTCTCGGAAATCGCCTTGAAGCCGACCCAGCAACTTGAGTAGCGCGACAGCGCAAAGCCCAAAATGCCGAGATCGAGATAATCCTGCAGCGTCGCCGGATTGACCACCGGCATCAGTGCCGCGGCGAACACCTGCTCGCTCTGATGGGCCAGCGTCGAGGACTGGCAGCCATGGTCATCGCCGGCCAGCGCAATCACGCCGCCGTTCGGCGAGGTGCCTGCCGAATTGGCATGCTTGAGCGCGTCGACAGAACGGTCGACGCCGGGCCCCTTGCCATACCAGATACCGAACACGCCATCGACCTTGGCGCCGGGAAACATGCCGACCTGCTGGCTGCCCCACACGGCGGTCGCTGCCAGATCCTCATTGAGGCCGGGGGAGAATTCGATGTCATGCTGCTTGAGGAAAGTTTTCGCGCGCCACAGCGCGTGGTCGTACATGCCGAGCGGCGAGCCGCGGTATCCGGAGATGAAGCCTGCGGTGTTGAGCCCGGCTGCGCGGTCGCGTTCGCGCTGCAACATCGGAAGGCGGACCAGCGCCTGCGTACCTGACAGAAAAATCCGCTTCGCATCCAGACGGTACTTGTCGTCCAGCCCAACTTCCATCAACGCCATTCGTTCGCTCCCCGTCGCGCGTTCCGCCGGTTATTTGAACCGGTCTAATTGGGAACAGAATGCACTGATTTTGCTATGCGTGCCCAGCGTGGATTCATGGCCGCAGGACATATCTCACTGTCTTGTGGATCAGCCGGCCTCTTGCCGAACCCTGCCTTCTTTGAAACGCTGCGGGCAAAGGGAGACACCAGGGATGACAGAAGCGGCGTTCAGGACCGAGATACTGGAGAGCGGCAATCTGCTCGTTGGGCCGTGGCGGAGCCCGAAGCAGATGCTCCATGCGCAGGTGTATGATTCTCACGCCTCGATCCACGACGATGCGACCGCGCAAAAGCTCGGGTTTCAGGGCGGCACCATCGAGGGGCCGACCCATTTCAGCCAGTTCGCGCCGCTATGCGAACGCATCTGGGGCCAAGCCTGGTTCGAAACCGGCTGCCTATCCGCCCATTACCGCAACCCCGCCTTCGAGGGCGAGGAAGTGCAGGCCAACATCGAAAGGCCGAAGCCAGGTCAGACGATCTGCGCGATCGGCATGACCAAGCGCGACGGCACCGAGATTTTGCGCGGCACCGCGTCGGTCGGCGGCGACGGAACGGACACGGCGCTGGCGCGGCGGCTCGGCGAACTGAAGCCGCTTGCCGATCCTGTTATTCTCGTCGACCTCAAGGTCGGCATGAAGACACCCCGCCAGACGGTTAGAATGGATTTCGACCAGCACATGGGCGACCTCTATCCGTTTTCGCTTGAGCAGAAGCTGAAGGTCATCACCGAGCCTTCGGCGTATTATTCGCAGGAGCTCAACCCCTGGGGCCGCGCCATTATTCCGATCGAGATGCTGAGCGTGCTGTTTCAATACCGCGCGCGCGAAGACAAGCTGCCGGTGCGCGGGCCCGCGGTCGGGCTGTTTGCGGATCAGGAAATCCGCCTGCTGCGCGGCCCGCTATTCGCCGGCGAGAGCTACACGACCGAGCGCGAAGTGGTTGCGCTTAGCGGCAGCCGCCGCACCGAGAGCGTATGGATGCGCACCACCGTGTTCGGCGCCGACGACGCACTGGTTGCAACCATGCTCTTGAACATGGCGAGCATCAAGGATTCCTACGCCACCTACGAGCGGGAGCACAAAGCGCTCTACGGCTAGCTGAGCCTGTCCGGAAACCGATCAGGTCGCCCCCGAATACCGCGACACGCTCAAGCGAAACACCAAAGAGGTACTGAAACAGTACCCGATCCCGGGAGTGGAGTGAGATGCGCCTGAAAGATCGTGTCGCCATCGTCGTCGGCGCCGGCCAAAGCCCCGGTGAAGGCATCGGCAACGGCCGCGCCACAGCGCTCACCTTTGCGCGCGAAGGCGCGAAGGTCTTGTGCGTCGATCACAATCTGGCCTCTGCTCAGGAGACCGTCGACATGATCGCCGCCAGCGGCGGCTCCTCGGCGGCGTTCAAGGCCGACGTCACCAAAAATGCCGAGCTCGAGGCGATGGCGGAGGATGCGAAAGGACGCTGGGGTCGCATCGACGTGCTGCACAACAATGTTGGCGTCAGCCTTTCCGGCGGCGACGCCGAGTTGCTTGAGATATCAGAGGAAGCGTTCGACCGCTGCGTAGCGATCAACCTGAAGAGCTGCGTGTGGGCCGCCAAGCATGTGATCCCGATCATGCGGGCGCAGAAAAGCGGCGCGATCATCAACATCTCCTCGATGGCCGCGATCACGACCTATCCTTACGTGGCATACAAGGCGACCAAGTCGGCGATGATCGCCTTCACCGAACAGCTCGCCTATCAGAACGCGCAATACGGCATCCGCGCCAACGTCATCCTGCCCGGGCTGATGAACACGCCGATGGCCGTCGATACCCGCGCGCGCGAGTTCAAGAAAAGCCGCGCCGAAGTCGAGGCCGAACGCGACGCGAAAGTTCCGCTGCGCCAGAAGATGGGCACCGGCTGGGACGTCGCCAACGCTGCGCTGTTTCTTGCGTCGGACGAAGCGAGTTTCATCACCGGCGTGACGCTGCCGGTCGATGGCGGTGCAAGCGTACGGCGGGGATAGAAGGCAAAACCGCACAAGAAGCTATCAGACCCTCATGGTGAGGAGGCGCTTTAGCGCCGTCTCGAACCATGCGGCCCCGCCGGCGCCATTCATCCTTCGAGACGCCGCTACGCGGCTCCTCAGGATGAGGTTTGGCAGAAGTGGACGCGGAAACCGTGTCCTGACAGTCCTAAAATTTACCTTTGGTTAGTAACTTTCTCTTAAGGGTTGCGGCGATTGGGCGGTCTTTTTGACGCGCCCCTGCTCATGCGACCTGCGCCAGCGTTGTTTGTTTTTGGCTGCCCGCGTGATTCGACGAAATCGATGGATTCCAATGACACGATGATGTGACAGCGCATCGTCGCTTGTCGAAATACCGACTCGTTGCGGTCGCACGAATTTCATGTGCGCTCGCTATGAGGCGCCACAGGAATTGTGGGAAGCCGAGGTACCATGAACGAAGAAGTCGACTACGAGCTGACGCCGGCCCAGTGGGAAACGCTGAAGGCATTGCGGACGCCAGCATCAAAGCTGCCGCGCATGAGCCGCTTCACGATCGACGGCCTCATCGCGCTCGAACTTGCCACCATGAACGGCGATGCGCCCGCCATCACGGCGAAGGGACGCAAGGTGCTGATTCGCGGCTCATCGCTGCTGTTGCAGGATCTGGCGGCGTGATTTGGCTGTGACACTCACCGCCGTCATTGCGCCACCGCGCGTACGCCGCGGCCTATCCACGTCATTGCGAGCCACCCGGTCGGCGCTAAGCGCCGCCGGATGACAGGCTCCGCGAAGCAATCCACGTTCGGCTCGGGGATAGATGGATTGCTTCGCGGAGCCTGTCATCGGACGCGCATTCGCGCGACCCGTTGGCTCGCAATGACGCTCGGCGCGATATCGGCAGCCTCATGAAAGCAGCGACGTTTCCTCCGGCCGTGTGCGCGCGATGATTTCGGCGGCGCCCTTGTCAAGCAGGTCGAGACCGACGGCGCGGCCGAGTTCGCGGGGCCGATCCGCAGGGCCACGCTGCGAGACCTCGATGAAGCGGTCGCCGGCTTCGTCGAGCACGGCGGCCGTCAGCGTCATCTCGCGGCCCGCCAGCGTGGCATGGCCGGCGATCGGCGAGTTGCAATGGCCGTTCAACACCCACAGCACCTCGCGCTCGGCCTCGGCGCAGCGCCGCGACGAGGCGTCCTCGATCTTTGCGAGGCGTCCGCGCGTGAGCCAGTCCCTCTCGACGCACTCGACCGCGACGATGCCCTGCCCTACCGCTGGCAGCATCTCGCGAACCGAAAAGTCATGGACAATACGTGAAGCCATTCCGATGCGCTCGAGCCCTGATCGCGCCATCACCAGCGCGTCCGCAGGACCGACCTCGCCGCCATCGGGAAGCCGTTGCTTGTCACCGCGATCGAGTTTTGCCACCCGGGTATCGGCCGCGCCGCGAAAGTGGATCACGGTCGCCTCGGGAAACAGCCGGCGCAGATAGGCGGCACGGCGCACCGCATTGGTCCCGATCTTGAAGCCCCTGCCCTTCGATGCGCGGAAATCCTCCAGCGAGACGCCGGACCGCAGCACCAGTGCGTCGTTGGCGGCGTCGCGCGGCAGCGTCGCCGCGATGATCAGGCCCGGCGTCTCTTCGTTACCGGGAACGTCCTTCAGCGAATGCATCGCCGCCTGCAATTCGCCGCCGCGCATGGCTTCGCGAATTTCGGCGACGAAGGCGCCGCCCTTGCCGCCATGGCGAAGCAGTTTGCTGGTCTGGTCCTGATCGCCGCGGGTTTCGAACTTGACGATCTCGACATCGAGCGCGGAATCGGCGGCGCAGAGCAGCCGCGCGATCGCTTCCGTCTGCGCCAGCGCCATCGCGCTCTTGCGCGTGCCGATCTTCAAGGTCTGTCCCGACACAAGGTCTCCGTTCGAAAGCGATCAAGCTGCTGTTTCGTGCGTAGGGGGATAAAGCAAGCGGCCCACCAGAACAACTCTTTGGGTTACGGCGGGCCGTTCGTTTTGGAGTGCTCATTGTGCACCGCAACAGCCTGTTTCGCCAGGTTTTTAACCTCCGATCTCCGCTTTGTCTGCCGCCACCACCGCGACGCCGTCCGCCGCCCTCACTCCGCTCCCCCGCGGCAAGACAAACAAGGGATTGATCTCCGCCTCCAGCAGGTTTGTCCCGATCGAAGATACCATGCTTGAAAATGCAAGCATGGCGTCGATAAGGGCCTCGACATCCGCAACCGGGCGGCCGCGAAAGCCGCTCAGCAGCGGGGCGGACTTCAACTCGCCGATCATTTCCTCCGCATCCTTTCGCGAAAGCGGCGCCAGCCTCACGACGGTGTCCTTGTAAAGTTCGGCTGTGATGCCGCCCATGCCCAACAGGATCGAAGGTCCAAGCTGATTGTCATGCTTAAGGCCCAGGATCAATTCGATCGCGCCGGTCACCAGTTCCTGGACCAGGAATCCTTCGGCCTTTCGATTCGTCGCCAACGAGAATGTTTCCGCAATCCGCGTGCAAGTGGCCGCGACATCGCTGGAAGAGATGTTGACTGCAACTCCGCCGACATCGGATTTGTGAAGCACGTCGCGTGAAAGCGCCTTGATGACGACGTTGCCCTGGAAGCGTGCCGCTGCAGACGCAGCTTCCTCGGGCGTGGCAGCACAGATCTCACGGGTGACCGGAACGCCGAATTTCGCAAATAGCGCCTTGCTCTCATACTCGTTGAGAGGACCGGGACGCAGCATGCGCCGGATGTCAGCCCCGACCGCCACGGGCATAGCCGGATCACCGGTTTGCGGTGAGGTCTTTCGGTGAATGCGCCACATTGCGGAAAATGCCGCGGCGCAGGCCTCAGGCGCTGCAAAGGTTGGTATGCCCGCGAGATTGAGATGCCTGACCGCGTGCGGCGCGTGGGGGCTGGCAAATACCACAACGGGCTTGTCGGTCCGGGCGAAACAATCGCGCAACGGCGCGCCGACAGTCTCCGGTTCTGTGATCGAAGACGAACCCAAAATGACGGCAACTGCATCGTAGGAAGGACTTTCGAGCACGCTGTCGAGCACATCTCGAAAATACTCGGATTTCACGCCCGCGAGCGTGACGTCGATGGGGTTTCGATCCAGCACCGCATCGGGAATGTTTAAAGCCTTCAGGCGGCCAGCAGTCATCGGGTCTGGTGCCGGGGTTTCGAACCCCGCCAGGCCGGCTGCATCGGCGACCAAACTCGCCGCGCCGCCAGTTGATGTTACCACGGCGACGCGGCGGCCTTTCAGTCGGCGCCCAGAACTCAGCGCGAGCGGGATATCGAGCAGATCAGAGAAGTACAGTGCTCTGATGATGCCGAGTTGCCTGAACAATGCATCGTAGACGACATCCGATCCCGCCAACGCTCCGGTATGCGAACTTGCTGACTGGATACCAGACTCCGATCGCCCGACTTTAAAGGCGACAATTGGCTTGCCAGCTTCCGCTGCCCGCAGTGCCGCCCGCCGAAACTGTGCCGGCTTGCGAAGGCCCTCCAGATAGAGCGCAATCACCTTCGTGGCGGGATCATCGACCAGGTAGTTGATCAGATCGGACACGTCGATGTCGGATTCGTTGCCCGTCGCGACCAGTTTGGAAAACCCGACGCCCTGGGCATCGGCTCGCGACAGCAGCGACCCAAGGATGCCGCCGCTTTGAGAAACCAGCGCGATGGAGCCGGGCACCAGTTCGTTGACCTGAAGCGCCGCACTCGCGGAGAGGGCGATGCCGTCGGTGACATTGACGAGGCCGATCGTATTCGGTCCAAGAAGCCGCATATTGCCGGCTGCGCTTTTCAGCCGTTGCTGTCGCGCCATTCCTTCCGCGCCGCTTTCACCAAATCCGCCGGCAAGAACGACCGCCGCCCCGGTTCCGATGGCTCCCAGATCCTTGACCGCGTCGAGAACACGGCTGGAGCCGACCAGGACGATCGCGACATCGGGAGCATGCGGCAGCGACCGGATATCCGGAAAACACGGATAGCGTCCAATCGATTGATAGCGCGGGTTGACCGGGAAGACTTCATGCCCGTAGCCATACTTCTCCAGAAAGGCCAGCGGACGGCCGGTCAGTTTGCCGGCATCGGCTGAAGCGCCGATAATTGCCACGCTCTTCGGTCGGATCAAACGTTCCAGCGCATCCATACCGGTCCTCCTAGCGCGCGGATTTGTCGAGGAATGCCGCGACGGATTCCCGGTGTTCGGAGGTCGTGTAGCAGATGGCCTGGGCTTCCCGGCCGAGCGCAAAGACCTGCTCTTCGGCAGTTTCAAATGTGCGGTCCATGATGCCCTTGGTGAGAGCGATCGCCGCGATAGAACCCCGACTGAGATCGCGCGCCCATGCTGTCGCGTCATGCACCAGGGTCGCCGCCGGACGCACACGATCCGCCAGTCCAATCGCGAGCGCTTCGGTTGAACCCACGGCACGGCCGGTGAAGATCATCTCTTTCGCGCGCGACAAGCCTACCCGACGCGGCAAGAAGTACATTCCTCCGCCATCGGAAACCAATCCACGACGAACAAAACTCATGCTGAACATGGCCTCATCGGAGGCCACGATGAAATCGCACGCGAGCGCCATGTCGCATCCGAGACCCGCCGCAGCGCCGTTCACGGCGGCCACAGTCACCTTTCCCATGCCGTGAAGCGCCGCAACGCTCCTGTGAGTCTGCTGCTGCCTCCGCCAGCCGTTGAATGCCACCTTTCCGGACGGCGCCTGCAACCGATCGCGCATGCCGGAAATGTCGCCCCCCGAACAAAACGACTTGCCATTTCCGGTCAAAACGACGGCGCGCACAGCCTCGTCGTTACCTGCTCGATCGAGGGCGGCGATGAACTGAGCGCGCATCTCGTCATTGATAGCGTTGCGCACATCCGGCCTGTTTAACCTCACGATCGCGACTGAATCCTCAACTGACAACTCGACCAGGCTCGTCATGGTTACCTCTCAAACCGGTGAAGGAATCTAGTACGCTCGCGGCGCGGCGTGACTTCGCCAAAACGCAAGGACGTTGGCGCAACGTCGCAGAACGCTATTCCGCCTTGATATTCGCGTCCTTGATCAGCTCGCGCCATCGGGCTTCCTCGTCCCGAACATAGCGATCGAGGGCTTCGGGAGAGCTGCCGACCATGATCAGGCCTTCGTTGCTCTCGAGTCGCTTGAAAGCGGCGGACTGAACGGCCTTTGCGACGGCCTTGTTCAGACGCTCGATGATCGGCGCGGGCGTCTTGGCCGGCGCGTACAATCCGTACCAACTCTCTGCGGCGTAGCCTGGTACCCCACCCTCGGCGACCGTCGGCAAATCGGGGAACGCGGGCGAGCGCTCGGCAGTCGTGACAGCCAGTGCCCGGAGTTGCCCAGCTCCGACAAGCGAGGCTGCGCTTGCCACCGTGGTGAAAATGACATCGATCTGGCCGCCCAGGAGATCGGTGATCGCCGGCGCAGCGCCCCTGTAGGACACCGTTGTCAGGTTCACATTCGCCATCGATTTGAACAGTTCTCCAGCCAAATGGGCCGAAGTTCCAGTCCCGAACGTGCCGTAGTTGAGCTTCGCGGGTTTGGCCTTGGCTTCCGCGATCAGGTCGGGGATCGATTTGATCTTCGATGCCGGATTCACCACAACGATGTTGAGGGATCGCGCGATCAGCGAGACCGCCGCGAAATCCTTGTGCGGATCAAATGGAAGCTTGTCGTTCAAACTCGGATTGACCGCATGGGAGAAGCTTGCCAGCAGCAGCGTGTAGCCATCAGGCTCGCTGGTGGCGACAGTCTTCGTTCCGATGATGGTGCCGGCCCCCGGCTTGTTTTCGATGATGACCGACTTGCCCAGATCCGGCGAGATTTCCTGAGCCAGCGTGCGCGCGATGATGTCGGTACCGCCGCCGGATGCGAAGGGAACCACGATCTTGATGATCTTGGCGGGGTATTCGGCTCGAACCGGGGTGGCGGCCAATGCCGCTACCAGCGATAAAGCGGCAAGACTGATCTGCAGGCCCCGGCGTGCTGCGGGTCCCGAAGGACGGGTGACATTGCTCTTCTGCATGCGTACCTCCCTTTGGCTGTTGTTCGAGCATTTTGAAAATGCCTTCTGTCACGGCGGCTTCCTGCTATCGGGGCCGCGCTATGCGGTAGCACACGCAAGCCCGCCTTCCCTGGGCCTATTTCCACCTAGTGGAATTGGCGGCCGAGCGGTTTGGCGTCCGCGACGCGGCTGAGTTGGTCCAAGACCGGTGGCCGCTTGCGTCCTGCCTTGTATTCCGCCTATCCGTTAGACGAGCCGAGGAGGAGCCACGGATGAACTCTGCTGACGGCAATCGTTCGTTGCAGAGGGGCGTCGAGATCTTGCGGGCGTTCCGGCAGGGAATCGATGTTCTCGGAAATGGAGAGATCGCAGAGCGAACCGGGATTCCGCGAGCGACGGTCAGCCGGCTCACTCGCACGCTCGTCCAAACCGGCATGCTGGACGATGTTCGCAGCGAACGCGCCTACAGGCTGGCCGCAGCGGTGATCAGCTTCGGGCACGCGATGCGCATGAGCTCGCCAATCCTCAACGCCTTGGGCCCGATGATGCGCGTTGAATCCATGCGGCGGAAGATGAATGTTGGATTGGCCACCGCGGACCGTTCAATGATGGTCTACCTGGAATCGGTCCGCTTCAACCCGCGTGTAGCGCTACGCAATGTTGTTGCGGGGCAGCAGGTGCCGATGGAATCGACCTCGCTCGGGCGCGCCTATCTGGCGGGCATAACCGAACAGGAACGAGCCAAACTATTTGCGACCTTCAAGCGGCGCGGTGCCGGCGCAACGCAGAACTTGCTCGCCGAGGTGCAAAGATCGATCCGATCCGTCAAGCGCGATGGTTATTGCGCCGCCTCGTGGCAGCGCGGCGTTCTGGCTGTTGCGACACCAATCATCGTCAAGGGCCTGCCGGTGTACGCGCTCAATATGAGCACGCAGAATGTGCAACCCACCTCACGGCTGTCCGCCGAGATGGGTGCCTATCTTCTGGCGTTTGCAAAGAGGTGCAATGAGGCACTCGCCGGCAAATAAGAGTGTTGCGCGTTCAAGACCCCCTTACCGATGGTCTGCCATTCCGAAAACACCGATTGTGCGGCGCACCAAACTCCATAAGGTGCCGCCTGAAAAAGGATTTTTCGTTGTCCAATACCAGTGCCGATGCCTTGGCCGCTTCAGGCCACCGCCCGATGGGCTTTCCCGAATTCGTGATCGTGATCGCCTCCATCATGGCGCTCAATCCGCTCGCGATGGACATGATGCTGCCGGCGCTGCCGAACATCGCGTCCGCCTTCCACATCACCTCAGTCAACCGCCCGCAAATGGTGCTGTCGATCTTCCTGGTCGGCTTCGGCGTCGGCCAGTTCGTCATGGGCCCGCTATCCGACCGGTTCGGGCGGCGGCCGGTCCTGCTCGGCGGCATGGCCGTCTATTGTATCGCCAGCCTGCTGGCGATCGCGGCTCCTTCTTTTGAAACCTTGCTGCTGGCGCGCGCGCTGCAGGGCCTCTGCACCTCGGCTACGCGCGTGATCGCGACCTCGATCGTCCGCGACTGCTACGCCGGTCGGCGCATGGCGAGCGTGATGTCACTGGCGATGATGGTGTTCATTGCCGTTCCCGTCGTTGCCCCGGCATTCGGCCAGGCCGTGCTGATGCTGACGCAATGGCGCGGCATCTTCATCGTGCTGATGCTGTATGGCGTGGTGGCGCTGGTCTGGAGCGCACTGCGCATGCCAGAGACACTGCCTGTCGCCAAACGGAGGTCACTCGCCATCGGCGCGGTGTTCGATGCGTTCCGCCAGACCGTGACCAATCGCCAGACGCTGGGTTATGCGCTGGCGGCCGGCGGCGTATTGGGTTCGCTGTTCGCCTTCGTATTCATCTCGCAGCAGGTGTTCACCGGCATCTACCAGCTCGGGCATTATTTTCCGGTTGCGTTTGCCGGTGTCGCCGTCGGAACCGCGATCGCCGGGTTCGTCAATTCCAGGCTCGTCGGCCGCCTCGGCATGCGCGTGCTCTCCCACAGCGCGCTGATCGGCTTCGTGGTCATCGCCGCGACCATGCTGGTGGCGGCGAAGATGCAGACGCTGCCCCTGCCACTGTTCATGGTGCTTTCGGTATCGATGATGTTTGCGTTCGGCTTGATGATCGCCAATTTCACCGCGCTCGCCATGGAGCCGCAGGGCCATATCGCCGGCACCGCCGCGTCGCTGTACGGCTCTATCACCACCCTGCTCGCCATCGGCATCGGCGCCACCATCGGCCAGGATTACGACGGCACGCTGGTGCCGTTCGCGACCGGCTTCCTGCTCTGCACGCTGGCCGCGCTCGCCGTGGTGCTGGTGGTGGAGAAAGGCCGGCTGTTCAGGCCGCATGGCGTGAAGGTGTGATGGGCATGGCAGATGCCTGCCCCGGCGCTGGCGTCGTTTTGCGAAGCTGATTACAATTCCTCAGCCCTCATCGCTTCAGAATTGGAAATCGGAAGATGGATAACCGCAGTAACATCTGGCGTGGCGTCGATACGATCAAACCGCGCTTTGTCGCCTTGGCCGACCGGGTCTGGGCGATGCCCGAGGTCTGCTACACCGAAGCGCGCTCGTCAGCGGAGCATCTGGCCGAACTGCGCCATCAGGGTTTCCGCATCACCGAGCAGGTCGCCGGCATTCCCACCGCCGTGATGGGCGAATGGGGCGACGGCGGACCCGTCATCGCCTTCCTTGGCGAATATGACGCCCTGCCCGGTCTCAGCCAGGAGGCCGGCGTGGCCGAACCTCGCCCGCTGGAGGCTGGAGGCCATGGCCATGGTTGCGGCCACAATCTGCTCGGTTCCGCCGCGCTCCTTGCAGCCACAGCGGTGAAGGACTGGCTCGCCGAACACAAGGTGCCGGGGCGCGTGCGCTATTATGGCTGTCCTGCGGAAGAAGGCGGCGCGGCGAAAGCCTTCATGGTGCGATCGGGCGCGTTCGACGATGCCGACATCGCCATCACCTGGCATCCGTCCAGCTTCTGGGAAGTCGTGGTGACGCCTTCGCTTGCCAACACGCGCGCCGATTTCATCTTCACCGGGCGAACCTCGCATGCCGCTGCTTCGCCGCATCTCGGCCGCAGCGCGCTCGATGCGGTGGAACTGATGAATGTCGGCGTGAACTACATGCGCGAGCACATGCCAAGCGACGCCCGCGTCCACTATGCCCTGCTCGACACCGGCGGCATCGCCCCCAACGTGGTGCAGGCCCATGCCCGGGTGCGCTATTCGATCCGCGACCGCGACCTGCCCGGCATGAACGAACTGGTGGGGCGGGTCCACAAGATCGCGCAGGGCGCGGCATTGATGACCGAAACCAAGGTGGAGATGAAGATCATTTCGGCCGTCTCCAACCTGCTGCCCAACACCCCGCTCGAGGCCGCCCTCCATGACATTATGGAAGAACTCGGTCCGCCGCATTTCGACAAGACGGACAAGGATTTCGCGCAGCAGATCCGCTCCACGCTGACGGAGAAGGATATCGCGACCGTCTATCACTCGATCGGCATGGAGCCGACCGACCGGCCGCTGGCCGATTTCATCGTCCCGCTCGATGCCAAACGCAACCCGCAAATCGGCTCGACCGATGTCGGCGATGTGAGCTGGGTCGTCCCGACCGTTCAGGTTCATGCCCCGACGGTTGCGATCGGCACCCCGTTCCACACCTGGCAAGTGGTGGCGCAGGGCAAGAGTCCGGCCGCCCACAAGGCCATGGTGCAGGCGGCCAAGGCCATGGCCGGCCTTGGCATCAAGGCGCTGACGGAGCCGGACCTGATCGCCGCCGCGAGGGCCGACCTAAAGAAGCGCACGACCCGCACCCCCTATGTCAGCCCGCTACCGGACAGCGTCGCCCCACCGCTGGACATGTCGCTGATCTGACCGGCCGGTCTGGCGAACAAATTTTTTGCAGTGCAAAGCACGATTCGGCGCGCTTTGACGTGCCGCGGCCGCCGGATTGCCAAAGCGATGTGCGGCGCAGCGTGATTCTGCCCAAGCAAAAATCATTGGCCGCTCCGCCACCCTTCGAATTGTCGATCACAAGCCGTTGACCTCGGGGGCATTTGATGTGCCATCTTACGACCCAGCGAAAGGCGACCGCCCAGCGGCACGCCGTAACCACGCCGGAAGCAGACGGGGACAACGATGCTGGACAATGAACTGCGAACCATGATCGACGAGGTGAAGGACGGCCGCATGGATCGCCGCGCCTTCGTTCAGCACCTGATCGCACTCGGCCTCACCGCGCCGATGGCCACGCAGATCCTCGCCGTCGGCGGGGTAGCGATGGCGCAGAGCAAGGCTCCCTACAAGCCGACCAAGCGTGGCGGCGGCGGCCCGCTGAAGCTGCTGTGGTGGCAGGGGGCGACCCTGCTCAATCCGCATTTTGCCACCGGCACCAAGGACCAGGACGGCTCGCGCCTGTTCTATGAACCGCTGGCGAGCTGGGACGCGGCCGGCAACCTCTGCCCGATTCTGGCGGCGGAAATTCCGTCGACGCAGAACGGCGGCCTCGCTGCCGACGGCAAGTCGGTGACGTGGAAGCTCAAGCCAGGCGTCAAATGGCATGACGGCAAACCGTTCACCGCCGACGACGTCGTATTCAACTGGGAATATGCCCGCGATCCCGCTACCGCAGCGTTGACCATCGGCGTCTACCAGGACATCACCGTCGAAAAGGTCGACGACCTCACCGTCCGCGTCCTGTTCAAGGGTCCCACCCCGTTCTGGGCCGATGCCTTTGTCGCGGTGGTCGGCTGCATCCTGCCCAAGCATCTGTTCGCGGACTACAAGGGTGCCAAATCCCGCGAGGCTCCCAACAACCTCAAGCCCGTCGGCACCGGTCCCTACAAATTCGTCGAGTTCAAGCCGGGCGACCTTGTGCGCGGGGAAATCAATCCCGACTATCACATGCCGAACCGACCCTACTTCGATACGATCGAGATCAAGGGCGGCGGCGATGCCGTCTCGGCGGCGCGCGCGGTGATTCAGACCGGCGAATTTGACTATGCCTGGAACATGCAGGTGGAAGACGAGGTCCTGCTGCGCCTGGAGAAGGGCGGCAAGGGCAAGACCGTCTATACGACCGGCGGCGACATCGAATTCATTGCGCTGAACTTCACGGACCCCAACACCGAGATCGACGGCGAACGCTCGTCGATCAAGACCAAGCATCCCCTGTTCTCCGATCCGGCCGTACGCAAGGCGCTCGCGCTGCTCGTCGACCGCGATGCCGTTCAGAAGCACATCTACGGTCGCGCCGGACGCACCACGGCCAGCTTCCTCAACGGGCCCGAACAATTCGTCTCCAAGAACACGAAATGGGAATTCAGCATCGAGAAGGCGACCCAGCTATTGGAAGAGGCCGGATGGAAAGCCGGGGCTGACGGGATCCGTGAGAAGGACGGAAGGAAACTGAAACTCCTGTACCAAACCTCGATCAACGGCCCGCGCCAGAAGACCCAGGCGATCATCAAACAGGCCTGTCAGAAGGCCGGCATCGACGTCGAACTGAAATCGGTCGTCGCCTCGGTGTTTTTCTCTTCGGATGTCGCCAATCCCGACACCTACTCCAAGTTCTACGCCGACATCGAGATGTTCCAGATTCCGATGACCCAGCCCGACCCGGCTCAGCATATGCGGCGCTTCCATTCGCGCTTCGTGGCTACCAAGGAAAACAAGTGGCAGGGCAGGAATTTCCCGCGCTGGGTCAACAAGGAGTTTGACGCTGCGATCGACGCGGCGGAGGCCGAAGTCGATCCGGTCAAGCGGGCCGCGTTCTACATCAGGGCCAACGACATCATGTGGGAGGACACGGTGGTCATCCCGGTGATGCACCGCCTGAAGGTCGGCGCGGCGGTCAACTCGCTGCGCCCGGTGCTCAGCGGCTGGACCAACGACACCGACAATATCCAGGACTGGTATCGAGAGGCCTGAAGCCGGCATAGATCGTCCCTCATGCGGCAGTATATCCTGCGTCGCCTGCTGATCGCCGTGCCGAGCCTGCTCGGCATTTCGCTCGTTCTGTTCACGGTGCTTGCGCTGGCGCCCGGCGATCCGTTCGCAGAGCTCGTGACCAATCCAAACGTGCCGCCCGAAGTGGCGCAAGCGCTTCGGACCAAATTCGGCCTCGACGATCCGGTCCATGTCCGCTACCTGCGTTGGCTCGCCGCCATGACGCAGGGCGACTGGGGCTTTTCCTTCGTCAGCCGGATGAACGTCGATACGCTCATCCTGCAGCGCCTGCCGACGACGCTGTATGTGATCGGCTCCGCGCAGGTGCTGGCGCTGCTGATTGCGATCCCGGTCGGCGTCTTCGCCGCCACCCGGCCCTATTCGATCTTCGACCAGATCGCCAACACGCTCGCCTTCATCGGCTTCTCGCTGCCGACCTTCTTTACCGGCCTTTTGTTCATCCTGGTGTTTTCGATCAAGCTGGACTGGCTGCCGTTTGTCTATACGACCGACATCAAGGCGACCGGCATCCACTGGGTGATCGAACAGGTCCGGCAGGCCATCATGCCGGTGATGGTACTTGGGCTGTTCCAGGCGGCATCCATGACGCGCTTCGTGCGCTCGGCCATGCTGGACGTGATCCGCCTCGACTACGTCACCACCGCCCGCGCCAAGGGCCTCGGGCAGACAAGGGTGATCGTCAAGCACGCGATGCGCAACGCGATGATCCCGGTCGTCACCCTGGTCGCGCTGCAGATGCCGGCCGTGTTCGGCGGCGCCATCGTCACCGAACAGATCTTTCGCATTCCGGGCATCGGCTCGCTGCTGATCTCATCGATTCTCTCCAACGATACGCCGGTCGTGATGGCCGTGACCTTCGTGTTCGCCTGTCTCGTGGTGCTCTTCAACCTGATCGCGGATGTCCTGTATGGCTGGCTCGACCCTCGCATTTCCCTCCGCTGAGCGGCGTGGCTATTCGCCCTGGCGCGAGACCTGGCGGCGCTATCGCCGCCACCGGCTTGCCGTGGTCAGCGCATTGCTGCTGCTCGCCCTGATCGCGGTGGTGGTGTTTGGCCCCCTCGTCTGGCGCGTCAGCATCAACGAAATCGATTTCACTGCCCGCCTCGAGGGCCCCTCGCTCGCCCATCCCTTCGGCACCGACGATCTCGGGCAGGACATTCTCGCCCGCATGATCTACGGCGGACGGATATCGCTTGCGGTCGGCCTTGCGGCCATGGCGGTCGCCGTCATCGTCGGCACGCTGATCGGGGCGCTCGCCGGCATGTCGCGCGGCGCGCTTGGGCATGCGCTGATGTGGCTGACCGATCTGTTCCTCTCGCTGCCGCAACTGCCATTGCTGCTGTTGCTCATCTATCTGTTCCGCGATGGGCTGAAGGCCGTGTTCGGCCCCGAAGGCGGCATCTTCATCCTGATCGTGCTCGTCATCGGCGGGCTGCGCTGGATGCCGGTCGCCCGCCTGGTGCGCGCGCAATTCCTGTCGTTGCGCGAGAAGGAATTCGTCGAGGCGGCGCGCGCGCTCGGCGCCAGCCCGATGCGGCAGGTGGTGCGCCACATCCTGCCCAACGCCGTCGGGCCGGTGATCATCGCGGGCACCATCGACGTGGCGGCGGCGATCATCGCGGAATCGACGCTGTCGTTTCTCGGCCTCGGCTTTCCGCCGGATACCCCGACCTGGGGACGGCTATTGTTCGACGCCAAGGACTATCTCGACATTGCCGCGCACTGGGCGATGTTTCCAGGCGGCGCCATCTTCATCGCCGTGGTGGCCATCAATTTCATCGGCGACGGGTTGCGCGACGCGCTCGACGCGCGGCGGGTGATCTGATGGCGCCGCTGCTCGAAATCAAGGGGCTGAAAACCCACTTCGCCACCGACGACGGCATGCTTCAGGCCGTCGACGGCGTCGACATCGTTCTCAACAAGGGCGAGACACTCTGCGTGGTCGGGGAATCCGGCTGCGGCAAGACCGTCACGGCGATGTCGATCCTGAAGCTGATCGCAATGCCGCCAGGCCGCATCGTCGAGGGCCAGATCATCTTCGAAGGCCGCGATCTCGTGCCGCTCTCCAGCAGCGACCTGGACGACATCAGGGCCAAGGAGATCGGCTTCATCTTCCAGGAACCGATGACCTCGCTCAACCCGGTGCTGTCGGTTGGTGAGCAGATCGCCGAAAGCCTGCGCCGTCACGAGGGCCTCTCGCGGAAGGACGCGCTTGCCCGCACGGTAGAGATGCTGAAGCTGGTGCAGATTCCCAATGCCGAGGGCCGCGTGCATGATTACCCGCACCAGTTCTCGGGCGGCATGCGCCAACGCGTCATGATCGCCATGGCACTTGCCTGCAAGCCCAAGCTCGTCATCGCCGACGAGCCGACCACCGCGCTCGACGTGACCATTCAGGCGCAAATTCTCGACCTGCTGCAGGACATGAAGGAACGCTTCGGCATGGCTGTCATGCTGATCACCCACGCTATGGGCGTGGTGGCGGAAACCGCGCAGCGAGTCGTGGTGATGTACGCCGGCAAGGTGGTGGAAGAGGCCGATGTCGACAGCCTGTTCGAAAGCCCGCGCCACCCCTACACGCAGGGCCTGATCCGCTCGATCCCGCGCATCGACCTCGACAGCATGCACAAGACCCGGCTGGAAGCCATCGGCGGCACCGTGCCGATGCTGATCAATCCGGCGCCCGGCTGCCGCTTCGCACCGCGCTGCCGCCACGCCTTTGGTCTTTGCTCCAAACAGGAACCGGTTCTGCGCGAGGTCGCACCGGGCCATCGCATGGCCTGTCACCTTGGAGACACGCGGGGAGAGACACGATGAGCGAGCCCCTGCTGCGCGTCACCGGTCTGAAGAAGCATTTTTCCGTCAAGGGCGGACTCCTTTCGCGCGAGGTCGGGCGCGTTCACGCGGTGGACGGCGTTTCCTTTGCGGTCAATCGCGGCGAAACGCTCGGCCTGGTTGGCGAGTCCGGTTGTGGCAAGTCCACCGCGGCACGCTGCGTGCTGCGCCTACTCGAACCCAGCGAGGGCAAGATCGTCTTTGACGGACACGATGTGCTTGGCCTTTCCGGCGGAGACCTGCGCGCCATGCGTCGCAACATGCAGATCGTGTTCCAGGATCCTTTTGCCTCGCTCAATCCACGCATGACGGTCGGCGCGATCCTTGGCGAAGCCTTCACCATCCACGAACTCGCTTCCTCGGCAAGCGAGCGGGAGGACCGCGTGGCGAGCCTGCTCGTCAAGGTGGGACTGAAGGCCGAGCACATGCGCCGCTACCCGCATGAATTTTCCGGCGGCCAGCGCCAGCGCATCGTAATTGCGCGTGCGCTCGCGGTGGAGCCCAAATTCATCGTATGCGACGAGCCGGTTTCCGCGCTCGACGTGTCCATTCAGGCGCAGGTGATCAATCTGCTGGAGGATCTGCAAGCCGACCTCAACCTCACCTATTTGTTCGTTGCTCACGATCTTTCAGTGGTGGAGCATATTTCCGACCATGTGGCGGTGATGTATCTCGGCCGCATCGTCGAACTGGCGAGCGCGCGCGACCTCTACCGCCATCCGCGGCATCCCTATACACAGGCGCTGCTCTCCGCAGTGCCGGTGCCGGACCCGAAGGTCAAGCGCAAGCGGATCCGCCTGCAGGGCGATGTGCCGAGCCCGATGAACCCACCGCGCGGCTGTCACTTTCACACCCGCTGCCCGATCGCCGAGGCGCGCTGCCGGGAAAGCGCGCCAGAACTGAAGCAAGGCAGCGATGGGCATTTCGTGGCCTGCCATCTGGCCTGACGGGTACTGGCCGCACCGTTTTGAGATCAGGTCACCGTCGGGTTCCCTACAGACAGCGGCTGGAATCAGATTTTAGTTTGCGCACATGCCGGGACGGCATGGGGATCGGCGCGGCCCGGCATAGAACGACCCCAGCGGACCTCAGCCCCCAGGCTGGGGTCGTTTCTTTTGAACGGCCGCTTTTTGAAACAGGTTGGTACCAGCTTTGCGCGCCGAGTGTGGAGCTGGCCCAAGGCTACATCGACCGGTTTCAAGGCTCTACTTCGTGATCGCATGCCTTGTCGGCGTCACCGTTGATGTCGGCGCGGCATTCGAGATGGCGAAGGTTAACCAGACGTTCCAACCCTCGGGTCGATTTTCTGCGGCAAATTCCTTGTAACCCTTGAGATTGAGATATCCCTGCTTGTCGCCAATTGGGAATAGGTAGCCGATTTGGGGGCCAACGCTGAAAACGCGCGATTTGAATCCGTTGAGGAATGCTGCTGCGCCAATATCGTCAGTGACCTGCTGGTAGGCATATCCGACCATGCCGACGAAGAGCTGTTTGGACAGCCAGTGCGATGCGCCCCAGTCAAAATGGAAGTCGATGCCGTTTTGATATTGCGTGGATGGATTCTCGAAATTGTAGGTGAAGCCGCCGACGCCGGAAAATTCGATTCCCGTCGTCGGGTTGAGGTAGGTATAGCCCGCGCCGAAGTCGATGCCGCCATGCCCGATGCCTATGTTGGATAGGCGTCTGGAGTCGTAGGCTCCGACCGGGATGTCGCCGTACCCGTAGACCATGTAATTGTGGACGCCCTGATTCCATTTCAGCGTCACCAACGGATAGAGATCGCCGACGCCGGTAAACGAATCCGACAAGAACCCACTGCGTGTCGCGACGATGGGACCGACCTGGGCGGTCAGCGTCCCGGCTATGCTGGTGTCAAGGTTGCCGACGACACCAATTACGCCGACAGCAAGCTGGCCGCCGAGCACGGGCGTCGGGAAGGTGTAGGTTGGCGCAATAAACAACATATCGCCACGGGCATCCAGATTGGCGTTGAGATTGACGTTTGCCGTCACCGGCACCTGGCCTATCGAGATTTGTCGTGCTGCCGCAACGTTGCCGGAAGCGTCCACGCTGGTGTGATAGGCCACCGTGCCAAGCGACCATCCCGGAACCGCCGGGGCGGCAGCCAGGCTTCCGAAAAACCCGGGAAGCCAAAGAGACACACCGTTCTCGTCCGCCTGGGCTGCCTGAGAATGAAGCGCCAACGCCGCTGCGGCGGTAAATGCGATCCGGCAAATATTCGAGGAAGCGATTTTCATCTTAACCTCCCAAAACGCGCCAACACCAACCAGAGCAGATCAGAATCGAAGTCTAAAGTCTGTGGTTGTGCGGCCACAGGCTACTCAAAAACTGGCAAATCTGAATTCCATCTAGCGTGCATTGCGCCTCGATGTTGAGTTGTGCACACACATTCCTTCGTCGGCGAAGGCGCATATGCGCGGAGTCCCTGCACCAGGGATTCCACCGCCGGAAATGGCCTGTGCGCCAAGGTTCAATCAATCGCTATATTGCCCCTTTATTCGAAGGCAAAGATCCGCTTCCAGTCCTTCTTCATGTCGACCACGGTCCACTTGTTAACCGCTGCCGCGTCCAGCGCTGCGTCGAGCTTGCCGAAATGCGAATGGCGGTCGTAGGCGTATTCGCGCTCTGCATCGGTGTGGTGGACGATCAGGCCGAACCGCGCGCCACTGGCGCCGAGCGTCGCCCATTGCAGCATTTCGAGATCGCCGTCGGAATTGCCGAAGGCCGCAATCGGACGGCGGCCAATGTGCTCGTTGATGCCGATCGGCTTTCCCGTCTTGTCGTCGATGAAGTTGATTTCGGGCAGCCGGAAAAGCGTCGGCGCGCCGTCTTTCATTTCGAATCGGGTCTTGATCGACGATCCGATGACCTGCTCCGGAGGTATTCCGTAGATCCGCTCGGTCCAGGGCCGCATGAACTCGATACCACCGCCTGATGCGATGAAGGTCTTGAAGCCATTGGCGCGCAGACAAGCCAGCAATTCCAGCATCGGCTGGTAGACCAGTTCGGTATAAGGCCGCTTGAAGCGGTGGTCGCGCGCGGTCGCGAGCCAATCAGTGACGATCTTCTCAAACTCCGCCGTGGTCATCCCGGCATGCGTCACCGCGATGATTTCGACCAATCCTTTCTCGCCTGACGCCGCAAGCCCCTTCAGGTCGTTGTCCAGCACCGCCGCGAATGGCTGCTTGGTCTTCCATTCCGGATGCATGGGCGCAAGCGCCTTGACCCGGTCGAGGGCGAAGGCCAATTGGATATACATCGGCTGCTCGATCCAGAGCGTGCCGTCATTGTCGAACGTCGCGATGCGTTGCTCCACTGGGACGAAGAAGGGCCCGCCTTGCGTCGTGACCCGCGCGACGAAATCGAGGATCGAGGCTTTCGTCGCGCCGTCGTTCCAGGACGGGAGTGGATCGCGCTGCGCCTGTGCCACGGCCGAACTAGAGCGAAGCGGGGCGGACAGGATCGGAAGCAGCGCCAACGACGAGAGCAGGACGCGGCGGTCGATAAACGGAAATCGCACGATCGGTTTCATGGTTGATCCCCTTAGGTTCGTTCCCCGGAGCCAGTTTTCAATCATCATGCTGCGTGCAAAGGCGTATGCATGGCTCGTGCAGTCCTCAGTAGCACGGCGGATAAGGGTAATAGCCGCAGTAGGGATAGGCGGCATTTGCAGCCGCCGCACCCAGCGCAGCTCCACCCACCGCGGCGGCACCGACTGCTGCAGCACCGTAGCCCCCGCGATACCAGGCACCACGAGCGACGTAGGGACGACCCCCGACCCGCGCGTAGCCGCCGCGGAAGCCCGCCGCGTGGAAGCCACCCATGCCGCCCGCGTGGAAGCCACCACCGTGAAAGCCGCCGAAGCCGAAGCGGTCGATGAAGAGCGCCGCCGGCCCGTCGCCGCCGGAAAGATCACCTTCGAGCACATCCACGTCGAAGGTCAGCCGGTCGCCCTCGAGCTTCGCCGTCTTTAGCACCACAACGGCATCGCGGATTTTTGAGCCGTCCGTACTGAACACCGAGACGGTGGCGTTCGGCGGGTCCTTGGTAAAGCTCTCATCGCTGGCATTGTTTGGCGACCATTCCTCCAGCAGGTGGGTCGTGAGCGAATGCCCTGCCGCCCGCACCGGGCGGTCCGCGAAAACGATCGAGTTGGGCGCCACGCCGGTGAGTGTCAATTTTCCGCCCTGCAGGCTGGCGCCGCGGGCGTTCATGACGATGAGCGACGGCACAATCTCCGGCCTGGCTTGGCCGATCGTCTTCTGCAGCGGCGCGTGCTGCGGCGTCGAAGGCGTGGTCTGGGCCAGCGCCGGCGCTGTCCCGCAGAGCAGGAGGGCGATAATCATGCAGCCAGTTCGACTCTTGATAGTCATGATGGGCTCCTTGGATTTCGCTACTCGCTTCCAATCGGAATAAGTCGAATTCAATTGCTGGACGGTGGATTCCTTAGCTTCTCCATGGCCTGCTCGACCGAGAACGAGCCGGGCCGCTGCCGCGGCGGAAACTGCTGGAAACTCATGAGGTGCTGCCCCACGATCGCCTGTGCCGGGACGAGCACAAATGCATGCTCGACGAACCACCTGACATAGTCGCCGGCTTCGTGCTGGGCTCGCTCGAACGGATCGGACCGGAGGTTGAACAGCGATGGCAAGCGAAGTTGAATCATCGGCTGCGCCCACACGTCGAACCCATGGGCCTTCTGTTCCATGAATACCGCCTTCCATTGGTCGTAGCGAAGGCCGGCGAGATTGCCGTCGTCGGTCCAGTAGAAGAATTCGCGGCGCTTGTTGGCGCCCTTGCGGGCGAGAAGGTCGCGCTGGTCGTAGCCGTCGAGGTGGACTTTGAAGTTCTTGCCACCGGCATCGTAGCCCACCAGCAGCTTTGCCTTGACGTCGGGCTCGCCCGCCGCCGCAACCAGCGTTGTCGCCCAATCCTCCGCTGAAAACACGTCGTTGATTTCGGTCCGTGCCGGCACCAGTCCGGGCCAGCGCACCATCGCCGGGACGCGATAGCCACCCTCCCAGTTGGTGTTTTTCTCGCCTCGGAAAGGCGTTGTGCCGCCGTCGGGCCAGGAGAATGTTTCAGCACCGTTATCGGTCGTGTAGATCACGATCGTGTTGTTGGCGATGCCGAGATCGTCGAGCTTTTTCAGCAATTGTCCGACTTGCCCGTCGTGCTCCACCATGCCGTCAGGATAGATACCAAGACCGGTTTTTCCCTGGGACTCAGGCTTGAGACGCGTCCAGATGTGCATGCGGCTCGAATTGAACCAAACAAAGAAAGGCTTCTTGTCGCGATTCGCGCGGTCGATGAAGTCCACTGAGGCGGTGAGGAATTCCTCGTCGACTGTCTCCATGCGCTTCTTGGTGAGCGGTCCGGTATCCTCGCACTTCTGTTTGCCCCACGGGCCGAAGCGCGGATCGTCGCCCGGAGTATCGATAGTGGTCGCAACGCATTTCATGACGCCACGCGGACCAAACTGCGCCCTGAATGCAGGATTTTTCGGATAGTCCGGGTGCTCCGGTTCATCCTCGGCATTCAAATGATAGAGGTTGCCGAAGAACTCGTCGAAGCCGTGCACGGTAGGCAGGAACTCGTTGCGATCTCCGAGATGGTTCTTGCCGAATTGCCCGGTCGCATAGCCCTGCGGCTTGAGCAGATCGGCAATGGTCGGATCCTGTCCCGACAGGCCTTCCTTCGCTCCCGGCAGGCCCACCTTCAAGAGTCCAGTCCGCAATGGACTCTGGCCGGTGATGAACGCTGCACGGCCTGCGGTGCAGGACTGCTGTCCATAATAGTCGGTAAAGATTGCGCCTTCGTTCGCGATGCGGTCGATGTTGGGCGTGCGGTAGCCCATCATGCCGCGATTGTAGGCGCTAATGTTCCAGTAGCCGACGTCATCGCCCATGATGACGAGGATGTTGGGTTTTTGCTGTTGCTGCGCACACAGCGGCGAGACCAGCGCCGTCGCGGCAGCGAGCGATGAGAGAAGACCGACACAAGCGTTCCTGACGATACTCATGATAAGTAACCTCCCCATTCACTCAGCACATTCAGCGCATTTATCGCTTACCTGTCGTGTGTGTGGGCGGACGCCCCGTGGGGCGTCCGCTTGGTCACCTTGCGCCTGCCTTGCGCAGCTAGTCGCTGGCGTGGCGGCTGCCGTTCTTGACCTGCTCCAGGATGCTAGAGAGGTTGTAGGACTCAGGGGCCTGCAGCGGCGGATACTTCTCGTATGACAGCAGGTGCTCCAGCCACAACCGCTGGCCGATCGGCAGCATGTTCCAGTCGTACTGGAAAGCGGTCGCCGGGGCGCCCAGCGCACCGCCCATGCTCATAGCCGACTTCTGGTCGACGCCGACGTTCTGCTCGAAGGGATCACGCTTGATGTTCTGGACCAAGGTGAAGTGGAAGGGGATCAGCGGCATGATCCAGCCGGCCGGCCCGGGCTGCGACATGGTGTAGTACATCTTCCAGTTCTTGTAGCGCACCGCCGACGGCGTTGAACCCGAGAAATAGAAGAAGTAATCGCGTGCCGATTTGGCCGACTTGCCTTCCAGGAAGTCACGCTGGTTGACGCCGTCCAACGTCGTCTTGACGATGCCGGGATACCGGCCCGCCTCGATCTGCTGCTTCAGTTCGTCACCCTTGGGCCCGCCGCCGATGTCGGTCAGCGTGGGTACCCAGTCGAGAGCGGCGAACAACTGGTTGTGCACCGTGCCCGGTTTGATGACGCCCGGCCATTTGATTACCATCGGCGCGCGGTAGCCGCCTTCCCAGGCTTCGCCCTTCTGGCCCTTGAACGGGGTCACGCCGCCGTCCGGGAATGAGATCGCCTCGGCACCGTTGTCGGTGGTGAACACAACGATCGTATTGTTGGCCTGGCCCATATCGTCCAGTTTCTTGAGGACGAGACCGATGTTGTCGTCCATCTGCTTCATGCCGGCTTCGTTGGTACCCCAGTCCTTGCCGCCGCGCTCGCCCAGCATGGCCTCGTACTTCGGCGGCAGCACGGTGACGACGTGCATGCGCGCCGGGTTGTACCAGACGAAGAATGGCTTGTTGGTCTTCTTCGGGTCGTTGCGGTCGAGGAACTCGATGACCTTCGTCGAGATCTCTTCGTCCACCGTTTTCGAGCGATCCAGCGTCAGCGGGCCCTCGTCAGCGCACATCTGGTTCTTGCTCGTGCCGTCCGAGGACTTGCACGACAGAACATTGCGCGGGGGCGTGAGGCACAGCGTGGTCTTGGGATCCACGGCACCGGGCACTTCCGGGATGCCGGGAATCGGCGTGTTCCTGCAAGGCGGTGCAACAGTCTGCTGGAGCGGCGTCTTGTTGATGTCGGGGAAGCTCACCCCCTGCATTGCGTCGAGGTGGTAGAGATAGCCCCAATATTCCTGGAAGCCGTGCGCGGTCGGCAGGGCATCGGTGTGGTCGCCGAGATGGTTCTTGCCGAATTCGCCGGTGTTGTACCCGAGATCGAGCAGGAACTTCGCGAGCGCTGGCGTGCCGGGCCGCAAGTAGGACGGGCTGCCCGGGAGTTGAGGCGGGATCATGCCGGTGCGCAGCGGATACATACCGGTGAAGAAGGCATTGCGGCCGGAGGTGCAGCTCTGCATCGCCACGTAGTCCGTGAACATCGCACCTTCCTGCCCGATGCGATCGATGTTCGGTGTTTCGCCGACCATCAGGCCGCGATGGTAGATACTCGGCTGCATCCAGCCGATGTCATCGCCCATGATGAAAATGATATTGGGTTTCTGGGCCGGCTGCTGAGCCGGCTGCGGAGCCGGCTGCTGAACCGGTTGCCGAGCCGGCTGCTGTGCGGCTGCCTGCGTGCTGGCCAGCCCAACCAGCGGCATCATCATCGACGCGCTGAGCAGCGTGGCGCAGGACCGTTTGTGCCAACCGGACGTCTTGCGTGGCGGCGTTGCAGTAAAGGGCGGCTTGTCGGGCAATATGGAACTCAACATTGGTACGCTCTCCTGTTTTATGATGCATCAGAGGCTTCTCGCCTGATGCACCGAAAGCCAAGATGACTCGTGGAAGTATCGATCGGCTCCGCATGACGCGCAGCCGGCCGGTATCGCCGGCAGTAGTTCGGCGCGCACAAATGCGAGCCGCCTTTGATGACCTTCTGTGGAATCTTCACGTTGGTCGTTCGGGGGTCGTAGCTGCCATCCTCGCGCCCGCCGCGCGGGTTCTTCGGAATGCAGCAGGCCTTCGCCGCATCCGCCTGATGCTTTGGCGAATACCAGTCGTCAGTCCATTCCCAGACGTTGCCGATCATGTCGTAAAGTCCATAGCCATTCGGCGGGAATGCAGTGACCGGCGAGGTACGTTCGAAGCCATCGGCATTGGCGTTCTGGCGAGGGAATTCTCCCTGCCAGGTGTTTGCCATGTGGCGGCCGGCCGGCGTGAATTCATCGCCCCACGCAAATTCGGTGTCGTCGAGCCCGCCGCGCGCTGCAAATTCCCATTCCGCTTCGGTCGGCAAATCCTTGCCAGCCCATTTCGCGTAAGCGACTGCATCGCTGAAGGCCACATGCACGACCGGATGATCGTCGAGACCACGAATA
>NZ_LLXX01000239.1:0-49460 GCF_001440405.1 Bradyrhizobium valentinum | reverse complement strand
TGCGCGCCCTTGGCGAAGGTCCACCACTGGCTGAAGTCCCGGAGACTGACCGGATGTGCGGGCGGAGAGAACATCAAAGAGCCCGCGTAGATCATATGCGGGAGCATTCCCGGATAATCCTTGGGGTCAGGTGTGATTTCGGCGACGGTGACGTGCTGGGTGGCCCTTACGAATTTCCTGAATTGCCGGTTCGTCACCGGATAGCGATCCATCCAGAAACCATCCACCGTGACACGATGCGCCGGAGCTTCTTCGGGATAATGCTTGTCCGATCCCATGCGGAAAGTGCCACCTGAAATCCAGATCATCGCGTCGGTCAGCGAAGCACCGTCCGCGATGTCAGCCTTGAATGTGGTTGCAGGGAAAAGCGTTGTCATCTTGCGCGCTGCCTCCCGCTCGATCGCCAAATTGCGAGAGGCACGCTACGCAGGAGCCCTGTCACAAGCTATTGGACCGTGGTCCAACATCGGAGCGATGTAGCTAGCGTCACTGGGTCGGACCTCCGGCGTCTGCGCGCATGAATTGCATCGCGGCGACATTGGTCCCGCTGTTTCTGTCTGGCGGGAAAATCCTCCTTGATTTTACTCAGAAATCTTGAACGGCCGGGGGCAGGATACGCTCCCAAAAACGTGCTAAGGTTGCAAGCCGGCAACGTGAGCCGCGGGCAGATTACTGAGTTTGTAAATTTACAATTGTAGCGTTTTGAGTGGCGGCGTTTTCAAAAATGACTACGACGCGCATTGTCATGTGGAGCATCGGACTCCTTTTTTTGCTCGCGGGGGAGGCCCGCGCTGCGGAGCGTGCGCGCGTTCTTATGCTTCACGCCTTCAACTACTCATTTCCCGCCACCAGCGTGATCGCGGAGGCCGCTCGAAAGCGGCTGGTCGAGCACTCGAAATCGGTCGAGATCGATGCGGAGTTTCTCGATCTGGGTCGAAATACCGACGAGGCCCATGCGCTGCGAACGGCGACGTTTATTCGCGACAAGTACGGGAAGCATCCGCCGGATTTAGTGATCACGCTCGGCAGCAACGCGTTGCCATTCGTCGTCAAGCACCGAGACCTGCTTCCCGATGTCCCGGTCGTCTTTGCGTCCATCTCGCCACAGACCTATGCCGCCATGCGATTGCCACCGAAGACGACCGGGATCATCACTGAGTTCGATCTGGCGAAGACGCTTTCGCTCGCGGAGCGGCTCCAGCCGGAGGCTCGCCGTCTGTTCGTCATCGCCGGAAGCGGCGAGACGGATCGCCGTTGGCAACCGGTAGCTCGCAAGATGATCGAGGAGCGCGGCGGCAAATTCGAGACGACATTCCTGTTTGAGCTTCCGTATTCAGAGCTCGTCGCTGAACTGTCGAAGGTGCCCACCGATGCGATCGTGATCCTTTTGACGGTTTTCGCTGACGCCGAAGGCAAGGCTTTCGTTCCGGCGCAGGTCGCGGCTGATCTGTCCGCGCGGTCACCTGCACCGGTTTACGGGCCTTACGATACGTTTATCGGCAGAGGCGCCGTCGGCGGCTTTGTTGAGACGTTCGAATCGATCGGCGTAGCATCGGCTGAAATGGCGATCGAAATCATGGATGGCGCGGATCCGGCCACGCTCGCGCCCCGAACAAACCCGGCGCAGCACTACCGCGTCGATCACCGGGCAATGCAGCGCTGGGATCTGAAGGACAAGAATCTGCCTCCAGACACCGTTGTTCTGTTCAAAAAGCCGACGATCTGGGATGAGTATCGCGGGACCGTTCTTGCGGCACTTTTCGTCCTCGGCCTGCAAACGACAATTCTGGGCGCCCTGCTGATTCAGCGGCGCAGGAGACAGCGCGCCGAAGAACTCCTTAAGGATAGCGAGGAACGGATGACCTTTGCCGCCGCTGCGGCAAACATCGGCCTCTGGCAGTTTGACCGGGATACCGATGAATTGTGGGTTACCGAACATGGCAGGGCGCTGTTCGGGCTACGGAGTGATGCACCTCTCACTCGCGCGGCATTCCTTGCCGCTGTTCATCCGGATGATCTCGAAACCGCACGCCGTTCGCTCCGGAAGTCCTTCAGGACAGAGCGGTCCACAGCCAGCGACGTACGAATTGTCTTGCCGAGCGGTGAGACGCGTTGGATCCGCATGCGCGCCCGGTCCTATGCCGAGAGCAAAGGCGGGCCAAAGCAACTAGGGGGCATTTTCGTCGACATCACCGACCAGAAATCGGCCGAGGCTGAAACTGCACTGCAACGTCTGGAAATTGAGCACCTGATGCGGGTGTCCGTACTCGGCGAACTTTCAGGTTCGATAGCTCACGAGGTCAACCAACCCCTCACTGCAATCCTGTCAAATGCGCAAGCGGCGCTCCGTCTCTTGAGGCAGAAGTCCCCAGATCTCGCCGAAGTTCGCGACGCCCTTGAAGACATTGTGCACGAAGATAATCGGGCGGGCGAAGTGATCCACCGTCTCCGGGGCCTTCTTCAGAAGGGCGAGCGAAATATGGAAAACGTCAACATCAATTCCCTTGTCACATCGACGATCAGCCTGCTGCACAGCGAGTTGATCGGCCGCGACATTAGCGTCAAGCTTGACCTGGAAAACAACGTGTTTCTGACGCGAGGCGATTCTGTGCAGTTGCAGCAAGTCCTGCTGAATCTTGTCATGAATGCAATGGACGCCATGGCCTCTACCCCGATAGCGCAGCGGTCTATCCTGATCTCGACCCGAGGGGCAAAAACCGGAATGATAGACGTGCTCGTGAAGGATCGGGGGCACGGCATCCATCCCAAGGTAAATGGCCGGCTGTTCGAACCGTTCTACACCACCAAGGACCACGGCCTTGGCCTGGGTCTGGCCCTTTGTTCGACGATCATAAAGGCGCATCAGGGAAAGCTGACCCTGGTCAACGGCGAGGGCGGTGGCGCCGTTGCAGGATTTTCGTTGCCCGCCCAGCAACCTGCATTCAGTTCTGTATGACTGACATGTTCACTGTTTATCTCGTTGACGATGACCCGGGAGTCCTCAAGGCGTTGTCGCGACTGCTCCGCGCCAAGGGTTATGACGTCAAGCCGTACTCTTCGCCGCAGGTATTCCTTGAAGAGCATGATGAGGCGATTCCCGGATGCGCCGTACTCGATGTTTCGATGCCTGATCTTGATGGTCTGGAGATTCAGGATGTCTTGACCGCGGTCAGTGGCTCGCATCGTCCCGTCGTGTTCGTTACCGGCAAAGGCGACATTCCTACCAGCGTACGCGCCATGAAAGCCGGGGCGATCGATTTCCTGACAAAGCCGGTAAAGGAACAGGAGTTGTTCGAAGCGCTGTCCCGCGCTGAAGCCATGGATGCCGAGTTGCGCCGACTTCGTTCCGAACTGGACGTGATGCGAGCGAAGGTAGGGACCTTGACCCCACGCGAACGCGAAGTGCTTACGCACGTCGTGGCAGGGCGGCTCAACAAGCAGATTGCCGGCGAGTTGGGTACGGTCGAAAAGACCATCAAGGTTCACCGCAGCCGGATGATGGAGAAACTTGGCCTTCGAACTGTCGCCGACCTTGTACGGATGGCCGAGAAGCTCAAACTGTCCAAGTAAAGAATGCATCTGTTGGCCTAAGGGCCAACTCGACTGGCGCAGGGCGCACCGGCAATAGTCTTCCATGGCGGAAGCTTCCCCATGGATTGCCATTGTGGACGATGATCCGGCCGTGCTCAAGGCGTTGAGTCGGTTGCTGCGTTCGCGCGCTTTTAGTGCCCGGACATACGGATCGGGAGAGGAATTTCTCGCGGCGTTGCCATCTGGTCTGCCCGTGTGCCTGATTGTAGATCTTCAGATGCCAGGGATGAACGGCCTGGAGCTTCAACAGCATCTCATAAGCAACGGCATTAAAATTCCAACAATCCTCATCACCGCGCATGCCGACGCAGCGCAACAAGAACAATCGCACGAAGGTGCGCTGGTAGCCAGCCTCCGGAAGCCTTTGCAGGACGAAGCCTTGTTCTCGGCTATCGACAGGGCGATCGGCAGTTCGCGGAATATTGGGTAGGACCGGGTGCAGCAAAGGACAGGCGCTAACCCAAAGGTCTGATCAAATGAATGATGTGACTTGAGAGATACTGAAATCAATCGTCGAAAAATGAAGCGGCCCCGCCCCGGCGTGGTTGAACCACTCTTGCCGGGGCGGGGCCGAGATCAGGTCGTGGCGTTATCTCGGGTGAACGCCGTTTTTACGAATGATGTCCGAGAGCTGAGCCAAAAGCTCCCGAAGCCGGGCGTTCTCCTCGATCAGCGAGTGAGCTTCGTCGGCCTGTTCGTCGCGACGAAGGGCGGGCTCGTCCCCGCGAAGGGCATTCTCAAGCAACGAAAGAGCGTCGTCGGTCGGTTCCTCAACCCAAAATGAGGGTTCTGCGCGTCGGTCTCGCTTATTAAGCTGCGGATGGTCTACTCGCATGATTGATACTCCAATTTTAAAATGCGGAACGAGCCCCCAGTCTCTTTGTCGCGCGCGGAGAATGAGGTGAGTCGGCAGGCAATTTTGCGACTAAAATTGGAATCGCGCGGAGGCGACCCCGGCGCTAAAGCGGCGTGATTGCGGCGAATCTTGTAGTGCGCGCGGCACAGTACTGCAGCCTGCGCGTGCGATGTATAGCGTCTTCGAGCAGAGCATGTCCTCGGACGAGAACCGGCTCGCATCAGGAAAACGCGTCAAAACAACAATCTAGAGCGGGTTCTGACTCAATCAGAACCCGAAAAGTTTCTAAAGAAACGTGGCCAATTGATAGAGCGCGTAAAGAACTTCCAGGCCCATGAGAACGAGCGCTGCGATCATTAGATAATAACCAAAATGCATAGGGGACTTGAAACCAATGCTGCTCGCGGCCCGTGCGAATCTCGCGCCAGGCCGTGGACCAAACTCGATACGCGTCGGAAGGGACAAGCCTCCGGCGAACTATTCGTCGGCAATCAGAAATAAAAAGGCCTCCGCCGCCGCGGAAGTGACGCCTTTGAACGCCTTTGTCGCGAGCCTCTTCTTGACCGGAGGTCTCTAGTTCGACGCCAGCACGCCTGCTCACACACCGTGGAAAATCTTGATTCCCCACAGCACGATGACGATGGCCAATACCAGCGTAGCCGCCGTCAGTACACTTTCTAAGGAAGCGACTCTCATACTAACTCTCCGCTTCCCAGCCCCATTAAACGGTCTAGGTGATTCGTTGATTCCCCTGCAATCGCATGATCACAATGCTTTGAACGTTGCCCGGCGGTTGTGTTCTACGGGTCACACATCTGGGTATGGCGGCACACTTCGCCGCCACTACAGCGTCGCCATGCGCCTACGGAGGCGGAAACGCCCGCCTCTCCCGACGGTTTTCGATTGAGGAAGATTATTCGGGCTGGCTTGCCGGAACGTAGGAACCGGCCGGGACCGGAGCACTTCGCCGCCGGTCGGCGAGAGCTGCCAAGCGATCGTATTCCTCCGCCACCTTGAGCAGGCGCCCCTGGTCCTTGACGGCATTCGCGGCTAACGCCCGTGTCCGCTCCGCGCGCCTGCGCCAGTGATCCGCATTGGTCAGGAAATCCGTCATCGCTACGCCCCTAATAAGATGGTTTGCTCCCCAGCCCGCGCTGACGTCAGAAAGGCCCGCGATGCGTCAAAAATTTGGCCTAATCCGCTCTGCCGTGTGACTCGGAGCGCGCATGCGCTATCCGGCGCGCCTCTTCGTTGATCCTTTTCCGACGCAAATTTGCCCCCGACTCAATGGAAAGCTCGTCGTGGAAATCGACGACTGGGCCACCTTGTGATCAGGAATGTGTCATGAGTATCGAACATCCGCCGCACGACAGACATGCCCGCCTCGATGCATTTCGGGATGCCAAACGCGCCGACAACGTCGTGCCGCTGCGTGAAGGCAATGACGCGCTTCAGGCAAATGAAGCGCCGCATCAGGGCGACGAACTTCTCACCGCCTTATCTCCCCTGCTCGACGAAGTCGACGGACTTCGGGGAGATGAGGCACGGCATCAGGAAACCAATAACGTCGTGCTGCTGCTCGAAGAGAATGCCCGGCTTCGAAAGCTGGCGGTCAAGCTGTCAAATCTCCTTGGCGATCTTCCCGGGGGAAGCAGGTGAGATCGAGATTGCCGTGACCGGCAGATTTCTGCGGGCTGCCATCAACTCCCAGCCCGTCTTGGCGAACGGCTCTTGGCGAACGGCACCGGAGCTCCGGAGCTTCTCATCGGAATAACCGTCGCGGGAGGTCTCGAAGCTATTCGAAGGCTTGGTGGGCGCACCAGGGCTCGAACCTGGGACCGCTGATTAAGAGTCAGCCACGAGTTAAGAACAATCAATGACTTGGCGGTCGCACTCTTGAGCATATCCGACCGAAGATGGGCATCCGTCACACGGTCATCGTCCTTCGCAGCACTGTTACCAGAATGGCTGGAGGCTTCTGCGAATTCCGATTCCGCGCCCCTCTTGGCAAAGCCGCTCCGGTTCATGCGCGAAGGACGCTCTCGAATTGTTTGCCTCGCGATTCAAGTACACTTCAGAGCGCTATGCCCCGTCATCATTTCTTCAACGCGGTGAACGCCTGGCTCTCGCAACGGTCAACAATCACCGACATCCGCGTCGTTACGTGCCTATCCCCTTCATAAAAGACCGCTAGGGTGCGTCTCTTTGATAGCTCCGTAGCGCCGCTCCGCAGGCATATGATCCAAGGAACAGAAGATATTGGATGAGCTCTGATGGACGCCGAAATCTCGTGGGGCTCCTCAAGCCTGGCTTCAGCGGCAACCTTCTTGAGTGACTCGATGACCTTCGATTGATCCGGCGCTCCGATCTTGGTGCTGGCCAAATTTTGCGGGTCCGCAGCACACGCCGTTAGGAGAATCCACAACGGCAGCCACGAAAGCCGCATCCAGCTCTTCTGTCGATAACGGGTTTTGGCGGCTCGCTCAATTTGAGTGCTTCGCTGCAATGGTGGTTGCTCGCCCGAGGCGGGGATTATCGAGGATCTCGAACAAGATCGATCGAGACTTGCGACACCCACGCCCCGGGCGACTCCATAGCGAACGATTGACGGTTCCCCTTTGTGCGAACGGTCAGCAAGGCCGTGATCGTATCGCCCTCGATTTTCGCGTCGATCAAGCCGTCAACGTTCTGGCCCGAAATCTTGCCTCCCTGGCGGTACTGGCTTTCAAACCAGTTACCCGAAAGCGTGGAGCCCCTTTGATCAATATTCGCGGTCAGCTCCATTTTGTAGGCATCGCTCGCGCAGCGCACACTCATTTTCACGGACCGCCCCTCGTTCTTGGCTATGTAATCGACCTTGCAGCGGACACGCTCGCGCGGCCCATCCAAAGGCTTCATCGAACCCACACCCGACCACGAGCCGGCCACTTCATCGAAGCTCTGCTGCGCGCAAGCAGGCGCGATGATCAAGACTGCCATCAGGAATGGCCATCCCAGAATCCGCAAGATGCGTATTCCTTGCTTAAACATGATCGTGATCCTTCCTCATTGCGTCGAGATCAGAGAGAAGCCTTTGTCTCTTTCCGAAGGCGTTGAACGAGAGTTGCGCAAGCCGCTCTCGAAGAACCGCGGGCTGCAATCCAACCACCATCAAGCCGTTTGCGTTCTGCTTCTCCCAAGACGCTTTGCGATCCAGCGTTGGAGATCGTCCATGACCGTAAAAAAGGCAGGGACGTACACCAGACTGAGAACTGTTGAGCTGAATAGCCCTCCGATAACGGCAATCGCCATGGGCGCGCGCCTTTCTGCGTCGGCTCCCATGCCCAGGGCAATCGGCAGCATGCCCGCGCTCATGGCGATTGTAGTCATCACGATCGGCCGAGCTCGCTTGCGAGCTGCATCCAGAAGAACGTGCACACGATCCAGCCGCCTATCGCGCCCGGCGGCGATCGCGTACTCCACCAGGAGGATCGAGTTCTTCGCTGCGATCCCCATCAGCATCAGGATGCCGATCAGCACAGGCATCGATATCGCCGTTCGTGTCAGAAGCAATAGACCCAGCGCACCACCAATGGACAGAGGGAGCGCAGTCAGGATCGTGACGGGTTGAACGAATCCATTGAACAGTAGGGCAAGAACGACAAAGAGCAGAACGATAGCGGAACCGATCGCAAGCTTGAAGCTGTCGAACAATTCCTGCATGCGTTCGGAGTCACCCGCTGGCTTGTAGACTACCCCTGCGGGCAGGTACCGGATCGACGGCAGATTCGTCACCAGACGTTCAGCCTCCCCGACCGTGAGCCCGCCCAATTCCGCTTCTACAGTCTCGCTTCGGGTTCGGTCCGTTCGCTCGATCTGGATCGGTCCCGAACCGAGGATGAGGTCGGCAACCGACGATAACGGCACCGACTTCTCGAAAGCCGGAAGCTGAAGAATCGACAGGCGGGAAAGATCGGTGCGCGCATCCTCGTTCAGCAATACGCGGATCGGGATCTGTCTGGCGCCCAGGCTGAACTTTGAGAGGTTTTGCTCGATGTCACCTACGGTCGCGATGTTGATGGTTTTTGCGAGCGTCGTTGTGGAGACCCCAAGGACCGCCGCTTTATCCACTTTCGGGATGATTTGCAGCTCGGGCCTGGCGAAGCTGCTCGTCACCCTCGCGCGATGAAAGCCGGGCAGTGTGCGCATCTCCTGCGCCAATTGCCGGGCCGAATTGGCGAGCGCCACGGGGTCGTCGCTCAACAGCGATAGCTGTATCTTCGCGCCGGAGGATCCGTCCTCCCCGAGGCGTATCCGAACGCCGGGAACCGTCGATAGCTGCTGCCCGATCGAGGCCTCGAATGCCTGCTGCGACAGAGCCCTCTCGCTCCTTGGGACCAGGTTGGCCGTGACTGTCGCTCTTCTCACCTCGCCAACCGAGGTCGAGAGATCGCCGGGTCCGGATAACGTCGACGTCTCCGTTCCGAGCGCCGAGTAGACGGATGCCACTTCAGGCCGCGCCCTTAGCAGGAAGATGACTTTTTGTGTCGCCAGATCCGTTTCCTGCAACGTCGCGCCCGGCGCCAATTCGACGGTGAGTATGGTGCGGCCTCGGTCGGCGGCGGGCATGAAGTCGGCGGGAAGAGATGGAACGAGCGACAGCGAGGCTATGAAGAAGACCATCCCCGCGAAGATCGTGATCCATCGATGGCACAGGGTCCACGTCAACATTCCGGTGTAGTACCGCACCCATGCCGGCTCACGGTGCTCCCTGCCGGTTTCCTTCAGGAGGTATGCTGCCATCAAAGGCGTCAGAAGCCGCGCCGTCACCAGCGAAAAGAACACGGAACTGCAAACCGCGATCGAGAAGGCCTTGAAGAACTGTCCCGGAATGCCCGGCATCAATCCGACGGGCGCGAAGACCACGATGATCGCGAATGTCGTCGCAACGACAGCCGGGCCGATTTCGTCCGCCGCATCGATCGCGGCATCATAGGCGCTTTTTCCGGACTGCCGGATATGCCGGACGATGTTCTCGATTTCGACGATGGCGTCGTCGACGAGGATACCGACGACCAGAGCGATCGCCAGCAACGTGATATTGTTCAAAGACTGCTTCAGCGCATACATCACTGCGAACGTCGGGATCAGCGACAGCGGGAGCGCTATGCAGGAAATCAGCGTCGCGCGGATATTCCGCAGGAATACCCAGACGACCAGAACAGCCAGTACCGCCCCCAACGCAAGCGCCTCGATAGCCGCGTGATATCCCTCGACCACCGCGTCGGTCGACGAAGTTACTTCGACAATGTGCACTCTGGGGTGGGCGGCGGCAAATTCCGCGATCCGATTCCGAACATCGCGGGTGACGGCAAACTCGCCGCTGCCGACGGCACGATAGACACTGAAGCCGACGACCTCCCGCTCGTTCAGCCGCGCCCTCTGACGCGGGTCCGCCCAGAACCGCTCGACCGTCCCCATCTCGGAAAGTTTGACGCTGCGGCCGTCACTGAAGGCGATGCGCATATCCCTCAAACGCGCGACTTCGGTGACGCTTCCGACGGTGCGGATCGCTTGTTCGGCTCCGCCGATCGTCACGCGGCCACCTGGCTGAGTGATGTTCTGGCTCCTGATGAGGTCGGAAATCTCGACCGCCGTGAGTCCGAGTGCCATCAGCCGGTCAGGGTCGAGCTTGATCGTAATCTCGGCTTCGACACCGCCGGACCTCGAAATCCTGGAAACGCCCGGCACCGCAAGCACCGCCTTGGCTATGTCGTTGTCGATGAACCAGCTCAGATCGTCGGGAGCCATCGTCGGCGCATCGACGACGAATGTAAGGATGGCCTGCCCCGTCGCCTCGACACGCCGAATCGTGGGATCGAGGGCACCCTGCGGCAGTTTTGAACGTATCGACGCGACAGCATCCCGAACGTCGTTCGTTGCCCGATCGATGTCGGTCCCGAGCGCGAATTCGACCGTGGTCACGGAGAGACCCTCGTTCACGATCGAACGCGTGCGATTGACGGTCCCCAGTCCGGCTAGGCCGTTCTCTATGAAACGCGTGATCTGCGTTTCGATCTCGGTCGGCGCGGCTCCGGCCCAGGCGACGCTGACGGTCACCGTCGGGATGTCCATGTCGGGCATATTGTTCAGCCGAAGCTTCGAGAACGCGACCACGCCCGACAACGTCAACAACAGGAACAGGATCGTAGTTGCAACCGGGTTGCGAATTGCCCAACTGGAAATGTTGTTCACCGCACGGCGCCACCGTTAACGGACGCGGTTTTGACGTTCACCGCGTCGCCGTCGTTCAGAAGGCCGGCGCCTTGGGTCACGATGCGATCACCCGCATCCAGGCCTCGTACAATTTCAACGGTGTCGGTGGCCCCCGCGCCGATCCCCACTTCGGCGAGCGACACCAGATTGTCGCGTCCGACCTTGAACACATGCGCCCTCGCGTCGCGCCAGACCAATGCCTTGAGCGGAACGGTCAGCGCGAGCTTGCTCTCGACCGCGATCTCCACGCGTGCGAACATGCCGGGTTTTAGATGCGTGTCGCCGGCCAGCGCGATGCGGACCGTTCCCAGGCGGGTCTTGGGGTCGACGATAGGCGAAACGATCCGGACAGTTCCCTGCTCGGACGTGCCGGTAGGTCCAAAAACAGTTGCGCGTTGCCCAGCCTTGGCAGCAAGCAGATCCGACTCGAGCACGCGGGCATCGGCCTCGACGCGGTTGTCTTGAATGAGACGGAACATCTCGACTCCAGCCTGGACCACCTGGCCTATCGTCACGGATCGGGATGCGATCATGCCGGCGGCAGGAGCGACGATGACCGTCTGGCGGTCCCGCGCCTCGGCTTCGCCGAGCTGCGCCTCTGCGGCCCGCAGCTTTGCTTCCGTCGTCTTGACGAGCGTCTCGCGCTGCTCGATCACCTGCGCACTGATCACTCCTGATGAGACGGCATGCGCCCGCGTTGCGTCCGACCTGGCGATTGCAAGACTCGCCTGCAGTTCGTCTACTGCCGCCTTGTGCTTCGATATTACCGCGACCGTAAGATCCCGAGTGAGGCGCGCCAATACCTGCCCCTTCGCGACGAAGTCGCCCTCATCGACCGCGATCTCGGTCACGGTCAGGCCGCCGACCTCCGAACTGACCGATATCTCGCGCCAGGCGACGACGTTTCCGGTGGCGGTAATGCTCTTGGTGAGCTCAGATCTCTCGACCGACGCGGCGATGACCGTCATTGCCGCGGAGGTATCCTGTCCATGGGCCGCGGAATGGAGAAACAGGAAAGCTGCGACGGTAGCGATCCTCATGCGCCTGCGTTCGGTAACGGCAATCATTCTGCACCTTTCCTCTGCGCTCTCTGTCAGTCGCAGCCTTGTTTCTCGCTTCGCCGACCAGCTGGCAGGTATCTGGTTAGAACGAGAGCTTTGCTCGCGTAGAACAATTCGTGTCGGAGTGTCTCGGCGGAAGCCGATTCATGTCGAAATGTTACTGGATTGGCCGGTCGCCGCAATTTGTTACGAATAATGGCTTCCTTCGACCCTACTTCGCTGTAGAACGTACTTTCCGAGCCATCCACGACGATGCCCATGAGTGAACAAACGCCTCAGATTCTTGTGGTCGATGACGATCCCGAGATTCGAAAACTGCTCGCCCGCTATGTCGAGGGACAGGCATTTCGCGTTCTGCTGGCATCGAGCTGCAGCGAACTCCGCGAGCGCCTGGCAACTGATCGGATCGATCTTGTCGTTCTGGATGTAATGCTGCCGGACGGGTCGGGCCTCGATGCATGCAGAGACCTGCGGGCGAAGCGTAACACGACGCCAGTCATTCTTCTGACGGCCCTCAAGGAGGAGGTCGATCGCATCCTTGGTCTGGAGATGGGAGCCGACGACTACCTCGGTAAGCCCTTCAATCCGCGAGAACTAGTGGCGCGGATTCGCGCCGTATTACGGCGCCGCTCGGAGACGGCTTCTGTTCCCGAGCACGCGAAGAAGTATCTGTTTGAAGGCCTCATCGCGGATCCGCAATTGCGCAGCGTGGCCGACGCTCTAGGCAACGTGATCGAATTGACCGGCGCGGAATTCGATCTATTGCAGGTGTTCCTGGATCGGCCGGGACGCGTGCTTTCAAGGGACCAGCTTCTGGATCTCACGCGTGGCCGTGACGGGGATGTATTCGATCGATCGATCGATGTGCTGGTCAGCCGCCTGAGGCGCAAGCTGGACACTTCGGGAACCACACGTCTATTGAAGACGGTTCGCAACGGCGGTTATCAGTTCGCCGTGAAGGTCGAGCTCAGGAACTTTCCGTCGTGAACACGTTGCGGGCCAAACTCGCCGTGCTCATCGCGGTGGTCATCGTTTCCGTAGTGAGCGGCTCGACCGGGGTCCTGATGTACCTCTTCAACCCGCCGGACGAACAGCAAGCGATCGCTCCCATGGCCGAGCAGGTAGCATTGCTCAAGCAGGTCGTACGCGTCGCGCCAACGCTGGTTACGATTCAGCAGGAGCCAGCCGGTGGAGAAGTCGCGGCAGATCTCACAGCTTGGCTGCGCGTAGCCCTGAAGGATCGAGGAATATCGCGCAGTGTCGTGGTGTCTCGGAAGAACGACTTGCCTCTGTTGTCCATTCCCGTAGATCAAGGCTGGATCGTCACACAGATCCCCGACCTGCCTCCGCAAGGGGGACTCTTCAATCTGCTTCTTATGTGGCATTCGCTGATCGCGCTTGGCTCGCTGGCAGTCGCCCTTTTCTTTGCGAATCGCATGGTCAAGCCTCTCGTTGTGCTCGAGCGTGCGATCGAGTCGGTCGGGCCAGACGCCCTGCTGCCCGAGCTTCCTATGGTCGGCCCAGCAGAGGTCCGCGTCACCGCCCAGGCACTCAACTCCCTGTCCTCCCGGCTCAAGGTAGCAATGGACAGTCGGATGCGCCTCGTCGCCGCCGCCGGACACGATCTGCGCACGCCGATTACGCGCATGCGTCTGAGGGCGGAGTTCGTCGAAGACGACGATGATCGTGCGATGTGGCTGAAGGACATCGATGAGCTCGATCGAATTGCGGACAGTGCAATCCTGCTGGTGAGGGAAGAATCTGGAAAATCGCCGCCCGAACCTCTCCGACTCGACATGCTGGTTTCCGAACTAGTCGAGGAATTGCGAAAGCTATCGTATGACGTTACCCTGACTCGCTCTACCGCTGGGGTCGTGCGCGCAAACCGGACCGGCCTCAGTCGCGCCTTTCGAAATCTGATCATCAATGCCGCCACATACGGGAAGCGGGCGCGTGTCGCCGTCGAGAGCGCGCCGTCTGAGGTGATCGTCGTCATAGCCGATGACGGCCCAGGGATCCCGCCAGATATGATCGGGCAGGTCTTCGAGCCATTCTTCCGAGCCGATCGCGCGCGCGCGAAGCATTTCGATGGTGCAGGACTGGGTCTAACGATTGCAAACGAGATCGTGCAACGAGCCGGAGGCAGCATCACGATAGAGAATGGCCCCTTGCGGGGATTGCTTCAGACCGTGAAGCTGCCGGCCGAGCATATGGAGCCATCGGCGCCCAACTAGCCCATGCACTCATGAAGCGATGCGCTTGCGTCCCGCGATGCCCGATATCTGCAATCGTGGAAGCAGAGCCCTTCAGTCCGGCATTGACACGGCCAAAGCGGGCGTTTCCGGATTCAACGGCGCTGGATGGAGAGCTTTCCTGGTCAATCCCGGAGGGCCTTTCATCCAGCGATAGCCCCGGAAACCGGCTCGATAGCCCTCATCATAGAGGGCCTGCATGTATCTTAATTCGAACAATTCCTCCCTCGTGACACCGAACTCTGACGGAATCGCCGCCAAGTTGAAGTCGGTACCATCGATCTGTGCCTTGGCATAGATGCGGTAAAGATCTCCAATTCCCTGGTTCTTGATGAGAGTGGAGATCGAACGTCGGGAGATCGAGAAGATACCTGCCTCGACGGCTTCCCATTCCGGACTGATTTTTCCATTTCGGATAATGAAGAGGCGCGTTGCAGTTCGCTTCGACCAGGGATCGCCGTCGCGGATGGCCAGTGAAGGACGCGATACGAAAACCTGCTGGGTCACTCCACCATCCACGTGCAGCTCTTCATAGGTCCGGCCCTCGACACGAACTGTTATGCGCACGGGAGGAAAAGCGCCTGGTATCGACGCAGAAGCCAGGAGAATCTTACGGAAAAGGTTGAGGGCCTGCGGGTGGCCGCTCATTGCGATCCTTCCCATGTCCCAAAGAACTGGCCGCTGCGCGTCCAGGTTCGTCGTTCCGATGAGCAGTACCCGTCCCTTCCTGCGCTCATTGGCGATCTCGCGTAGGAAGCGATCATCGACATATTTGGCGATCAGATGCTCGAGCGGGGAACTGTCGAACAGGCCGGATCCCAACAGAGGCGACACGATCCCTGGATCGTAGATGTCGCTCCGCTTGTACTTCGTGAATACTTCCCTCAGCTCCGCATCCCGGCCCCGTCCCAGGTAGACAAATGGAGCGGTGAGCGCGCCGGCGCTGACGCCGGTGACGAGATCGAAATCGGGTCTGCTCCCGGCATCGCCCCAGCCAACCAAGAGACCGGCCCCGAATGCACCGTTGTCTCCCCCGCCCGAGATAGCGAGGATATTGACCTCCGGCGATTGCTGCTCCCGCCGTCCCCGCGTCGCGGCCAACGCGTCGGTCCTTGGTTTTTCGGTCCTGGAGAGGACGGCAAAAGATTCGACCGACGCGTCTCCCCAGACGCGGATATTCGGCATGCCGGCAAGGTGAGCTTCGTCGGCAAGCCGCTCCGGTACGACTTCGCGGGGAATCATGGTTGCGCATCCAGCGCCCGCCACGGCAAATACGAGCAGAGCTGCAATACGAAGCAGGCTCTTCCGCCTGAATGCCGCTGTCACGAGCGTTGAGCGCGCGGCAATCGTCCAATCACGGAACGCCAATTGTTACGGCTTTCGAGCTACTTTCGGCCCGTCATCGGTCCATTCCGGCGGCAGCCCGAGCTTGCCACCAACCAGACCGGCAATGCCTGGAGCGCGGCCGTAGTTCTCACACGCTGCATACTTCGGCGCGAGGCCCATCTTCGAGCCGATTTTGTCCCAAGAAGGAATATCGATGCCTACACCTTCGAAAGGACTCTCGCCCTTGTTGAGCAGGTTTGCGAAGTCATCGCCGAATGCTCCGGCCAAGTCGTACGCGTCGCTCGCCTTCGATGCCCTGGGTGTGCTGAAAAAGGCGGTCGCACCTCTTCCCCAGACCATGGCCGCCTGCTGTTTCCCCGAGCGGTCAACGGCTTCAGCTTCGATGGAGAGATCTCCCAGGCCGATCGGAATGCGCGGGACTGGGATCGGAACACTGGTATCCACAAAGCTTACACCTATCGAAGTCGCGGCCGAGATGCCGGCAGCAACCTCGTCTGTCTCTGTTGCACGGGTAACGGCGGCGCGCACCGTGATGTCCGCTGGGACGTCCGGCGTGACAACTTTGTAGCGGTCGCTGAGGCTTACACACAGGGCGCGGCTCACCGCGTTCGCCACCAGCCCCCGCTGTTCGTTTGATAGCGTCGGTGCGACGTGAGGAGGGAAAGCTGTCGGCGCGATGTTAAGCGTCTTCGCTGCCGCCAATTGCTCCTTTTTCACCACAAGGCGGGACTTCGTGACCTTACCGTCCGATGGTTTCAGTCCATCGTAGGACGATAGACCGCCGCCTTGCACAAGCGGGGCAGTCGCGCAGCCTGGCAGCAAGCTAACAATGGCCAGCATCGCGAGAAACATTGAGTAATGCGGCCGACGGGCTTCGATTCCATTCCATGGCCGGTATCTTGATACGGAGCAGCGCCCGATCTCGCAGCCCTGCTCGCGCTTCGATGGCGACCTTGAGGGCCTCGCGGCGAAAAGGACCTGAACAAGAGGTGCTGCCGAGCCTCCGCCCGCAAAAGGTGCTAATCGTATTGCAGCAACCAACATCAAGGCAGCCATCACACCCGGCAACTGCTGATATGTGCTGGAAAAACATCTTCTCCGTGGAAGCCGGATCAAGCGCGACACGCGATATCTGACCCGACATGGGCGGTAGAAAGGAAAAGTCTCATAGGACCTGGATAGATTGATAGTGGCCGCGGAGCGCATTCAGATCCCCTGATAGTTGAACCCTGCGCCCTTGATAGACGGCTCACATGGCTCGGAATCTGGCCCCACATGACCGAATGTTGCTGCTCCACTGCCCTTTATGTCGAAAGATGTCCAAGCGACTTGAGGACAGCCTTTGTTACAAATATCTCCCTCCAACCTGCCTCGACGTGACTAGACCGGCTCCCCATGCACGTACCGCAAATTCTCGTTGTCGATGATGACCTTGAGATTCGAAAGCTTCTGGCGCGCTACATGAAGGAACAAGGATTTCGTGTGCAGCTCGCTTCGAGGTGTGCCGAAGTACGCGAACGGATTGCGACCAGCCAGATCGATCTCATCGTCCTCGATGTCATGCTGCCCGATGGATCCGGGCTCGATCTTTGTCGCGATCTACGCTCGAAGAGATCGAATGTCCCGATCATTCTGCTCACCGCGCTGAAGGAAGACGTAGACCGGATCATCGGTCTGGAGATTGGCGCCGACGACTACCTCGGAAAGCCATTCAATCCGCGCGAGCTTGTCGCTCGCATCCGCGCAGTCCTTCGCCGCGGTCAGGATGACCGCTCCCCGCAGGACGGGAGGGGTCGCTATCTTTTTGAAGGCTTCGTTGCCGATCCGTTTGCCCGTTCGGTGGTCGATCCGGGCGGTGGCAATATCGAACTCACGGGCGCCGAGTTTGATCTGCTTCTGATCTTTCTCACTCGTCCCGGCCGCGTTCTCTCACGAGACCAATTGCTGGATCTGACACGAGGGCGCGATGAAGACGTCCTGGACCGCTCGATTGATGTGCTGGTCAGCCGCCTACGACGCAAACTTGCAGCCGGCGGCACAGCTCAGATATTCAAGACTGTCCGTAATGGCGGCTACCAGTTTGCAGCCAAGGTCACTCATTTGGATGAACGGATATAAACGCTCCGCGTGCCAGCATGCGACGGGCATCGATCAAGTCTCTTGCTCAGATGGACCTAAGTGCCGGATGTACCCAGCGACGGCAGGTGTGAACGCCCCTAACCAAACTTCGGTTGTGGTTCTTTTGGCGACATGCATCCCGGCGGATTGTCCGATCTGCGCGCCTTAGTATCCTAATCTACGACGGGCTCGCGATCGATCTGTACCAATTGACTTGTGCGCAGTACTTCATGGCGAAGGCACAGAAACGATGGAAAAGCGCGCAGCAATCAAAGTTGGCTTCTTGGGCGGAGTTCAGAACGGATCAAGCCGATTTCCCCACTGAAAGGCCCGTTCTGGCTTGCCAATGCCGCGATCTCGCGATGGTGGGCGCACCAGGGCTCGAACCTGGGACCCGCTGATTAAGAGTCAGCCCCGAGCTAAGAACAATCAATAACTTGGCGGTCACACCCCAGCGCTTATCCCGCCGAAAACGGGTATCCTTCGCACGATCATAGTACTTCGTTGCACCGCCTGTCATCCGAGTGCTCGGACGCGGAGAAGGACGCCGTACAGCGGAATCAAAATCAGTTTGATTATTCAACGATTTCAACGCGCATTTGGAAGAAAGGCCAAAAATGCACCCTAGCATTTTCAATGGCTTGGCAGTCGTTTCCAAATAAAGAAGTAGCCCTCGCGAAGAGGATCAGTCTCGCAAAATCTGAGGCGATGCTATCCAACAGCTTTTTAGTCCGAACTAGTGCCGGAACGCTTCGGCCGGCTCGAGCGCGGCGGCGCGCGAGGCGGGATAGACCCCAGACAGCAGACCGATCACTCCTCCGACGGCCGGTGCGAGCAAGGGAGCGAGCGGGTCTAGCACCGGAGTCCAGACCTGATACGCCGAGACACCCACCACGATCAGCACGCCGACACTGGATCCGAGCAGTCCCCCCACGACACCCATGGACGCACTCTCAATGAGGAACTGTGAAGCGATGTGGCGGCGAGTGGCGCCAATGGCACGGCGCAGTCCGATCTCCGCCGTTCGCTCCATCACGCCCACCAAGGTGATATTTGCGATGCCAAGCGCGCCGACCACGAGCGACAGGCCGCCCAGCAGCAGGAACATCATATTGAGATCGGTTTGCACGTCGTCGCGCACGCGCCGCGGCTCCTGCGGTAGTTGCACCCGAAGCGTGCGCGGGTCGTCAGGCCGCAGCGCCGCCCGCGCCTGCAGCGCGATCAGGGAAGCGGCGCCGATCTTCGTCTCCACGATCACCATGCCAGGCCCGAACAGACTGAAATGCCGTCGCGCCGTCCCCTCGGGAATGATGACCGAACCAAGCAGTTCCGGCTTTCGCACCACATCACGGAGGATACCGATCACGAGATAGAGCTCGTCGCCGACATAGATCGCGGGCAGCCGCTCGACTCCAGTGATGCCCAGGCGGCGCGCGGCATCGGGGCCGAGGATCGCAACTCGCTCGGCGCGGGCAGAATGCCCGCCGTCGATAAACCGTCCCGAGGCGAGGTCGGCGCGCACCGCGCGGAACAAATCCGGCGAGGCGGCACGCACCGCCAGTTTGAATGCGGTCTGATTGGACGGATCCACCACCGGCGAGGCGCTGACGAGCATGTCGCGGACATTGACGTCGCTGAGCAGGCCCGCGGCGACGACACCGTTCAGCCGGACCAGCCGTTCCGGCGCGTCCCACGGAATGGCACGCGGATCAATCGTGCCGGTTGCCATTCCAGGCCGCGCCGTGATGAACAATTCCGTGGCTGCGAGTTGATCGAACTGACTGATGATGCGGTTACCGGCGGTTCGGGTGAGACCAATGGTGGCGACCAGCGCCGACATGCCGATCACGATGCCAAGCACCGTCAGCGCCATCCGGGCCGGACGCGCAATCGCCCCGGCGATGGCCTCGGATACGAGGTCGCGCGTTGTGATCCCCGAAGGCGCAATGCGCGCCCTGGATGGAGGTGGCAACGCCGTCTCGGTTCCACCAAAGAGCTGGCCATCCTTCATGTTGACCCGTCGCGAGCCCCTGCGCGCGACGTTTTCGTCGTGCGTTACGACGACGATCGTCATGCCCTCCTTGTTGAGCTCGGTGAAGAAATCCAGGATCGACTCGGTGTTCTTGGAATCGAGATTGCCGGTCGGCTCGTCGCACAAGAGCAGGCTCGGTGACCCCATCAGGGCACGGGCGATCGCCACCCGCTGACGTTCGCCGCCGGACAATTTCGAAGGCAGGAAATTCGCGCGATGCTCGAGGCCGACGCGGCGAATTTCCTCCATCGCCCGCTCGCGCCGCCCGCGTCCGGCCTGCCGGCGGTATACTTCCGCCAGCATGACGTTCTCGAGGACCGTGCGATAGGGCAGCAGGTGGAATGACTGAAAGATGAATCCAACGCGGCGGCTGCGCAGCCCGGCCCGCTCATTCTCGCTCAGCTTTGTCGTTTCGATACCATCAAAAACGTACTGTCCGCTGGTTGGCCGGTCGAGGCAGCCGAGGATATTCAACAGCGTGGATTTCCCCGAGCCTGACGGACCGGTTATCGACAGCCATTCGCCGCGCCGCAACACGAGGTCGACATCGATCAATGCGTCGACCGCGGGATCGGTCCCGAATTGCTTGCACACTTTACGAAGATCGAGGACATGGTCGGCATCGACAGAAGCCGTCTTGATCGGCACCTCCGGCCGTATATCCTCCATGAGTTTCATTTGACCGTCGCTGGCGCTGCCGCTGGCTCAGCTATTTTATAGCCGACCACCACGAGTTGGCCGGGGACCAGTCGCCCGTCGTCGGGGGCGTTCACCTCGACATAGCCGCCCGTTGAAAGCCCCGGCTGCACGGTGACGTATTCCTGCTTGCCGCCGCGATCGACCAGCACGCGCGACGTGCCGTCGGCGGCAAGCGACACCGCGCTGGTAGGCACCGCGGTGACCGCGCCCTTCGACGTTTCGATCGGGATGGTCAGACGAACGGAAAACCCTGCCAGCAGCACCGGCGTGGTCTCTACCCTGACCCCGAGATAGAAGTGGTAGCCGTCCACGCCACGCGTGCCGGGTGTATTCGCCACCGTCTCGACGATGCCGGTCGCCTTGATCCCAAGCGCCTGCTCGTCGATCGCAACTTTCATTCCGGGCTTCACCAGCGGCGCGGCTTCAAGCGGCAGTTGCGAGTCGATGCTGAGTTGGTTGTCCGTCACGCTCATGACCGGCCCAGAAGCATTGGCAGCGACTGCAGCGGTCACCTCGTTGACGCGGATCGGAAGCGAAGGGATGAAAACGACCTCGTCCGCAGGCACCTGCACGCCAAGCTTCGCGCGCGCGGCCGTGAGTTCGGCGTTCAGCCGCTGTGCTCGTTCGCTTGCGACCTTGACGTCAAATTCAGCGAGCTCTTGCTGTTCCAGCGCGGCGCGAACGCTACGCTCGCCTTCCAGGCGGGCCGCCTTCACGGCTCCCTCGGCGACCCGGATACGTTCGTCCACCAGCGCCGTCTCGCGCGACGCGGTCTGAATCGCGAGATCGGCTTCCATCTTCGCCTTGCGCTGCGCGGCACGCGCCACTTTCAGCTTGGCCTCGGCCGCAGCACGCGCCGTTTCGGTCTGGCGCGGGTCAAGAACGATCAGGGCACGATCGGCCATTTGCGTGGCGACATCGGCGCTGGCCGCGGTCGCCGAATGCGCGGCGCGCGCGCGTTCGGTTTCAAGCGCCAGTGACTTGCCGGACCGCGCGTCGGCCAGCTGCCGGCTGTCACCAACACGCGCCGCGCTGTCGAGGGCGGCCTGGCGCGTGTTCTGCTCCGCGATAGCCCGCGCGGCGGCGACGGCTTTCATCGCGGTTTCGCGCGTGGCCTCGGCCGCAAGCTGGGCGCGCGCGGCATCCGACCACTCTCGCTCGAGCGCCACGACGGCAGCGCGCTGTTCGCGGGTCGGTGCGTAAGGATCCCATCCGGCCTTCTTATACATGCGCTCGACCGCGGCGGATGTCTTCTGATCGTAATTGCCATCGACTGTGCCCGGATCGAAGCCAAGACGAGCCAAGGCTTCTTCGAGCTGGCGGACGTCGCCGCCGCTGGTTCCGGGCGCCATGTCGCGAAAAGCCGGGGCCACGCCCTGGAGGACAAAAACCGGACGGCCAGAGGCGGATAAAATCACCTCGCCTTCCCCAAAATTCGTATTCGGCCGGGGCAGCGAGGAGATCAGCCCGACGCCGCCCTTGACCGTCGAAGGCGCGATCGAAATCGGCTGCGGCAGTCCGAAGCGGACCGTGCCGCGGGTGACCACATCGGAACTCAGTACACGCGACTCAACAGGCACGAGGATCGGAGATGCCTCGGGGGGCGCGGTGCGAGCCGCCATTTCTGCCGGCGACTGGATCCTGGAACCCATGTACCAGGCGCCAAGCGCCATGCCCCCAACCACGCCCAAGATAGCCCAGAGAACGTTTACGCGCTTTGCGACCATGCCGTAGTCCCTCCCACCACCGACAGCGTGCGGGCCATCTTCGCAGGAAGCGTTGCGTCCGCCTTCGTCATGCGATGCGCTGCCAGGAAAGGAGATTACTCATAGCCGCCGATCTGGGGAAGTACGGGAGTGCACATCCTAATTGGTCTATTGCACCTTTCGGGAGAATAGCTCCTCCTGGATCTTCTCCTCGACTGGCGTCAGCACCTCCTCATGCATTTTGTGGCTCTTGACCGAGATCAGGCGCTCGAAATCCTGTAGTTTCCGCAACGCGGCTTTCTGGTCCTGCGACATCTTGGAAACCAACAGCTTGCCGCCCTCGGTCAGCGCGCTGAGCCGGTTCCGCAGGTCGGGTTCGATTTCGTCCGGATGGCCGTACTCGAAGCCGGCCTTCTTCATCTCCCGCTGCCAGTACGCAATCGCGGCCTTCATCCGCGGGTCCTTGTTGATCAGCGCATCCTGGGGATTGTAGTGGCTGGCCTTTAGTTGATCGGGCTTGAAGGTTTCAGTGAGCGCCTTGCGCGTGCAACCGCCGGTTCGCGACAAGTCCTCGGTCTCCAGAGCGACCGCCAAGGTGCTGAACACGTCATCGCCGAGCAATGCGCGATTGTAGGCGACCTGATCTGCGGGGGAAAGCTTGCGGAAAATCTGCACATTGCGTTCGCCTAGACCGACGCGGGCGGGGCTGTAGCCGGTCGCTAGCTGAGGCGGCAAACCCGTGTAGAAGGTGGATACGCCAAAGCCATAACGGCTGACGAACTCCTCCTCACTGAGGCCCGGAAGTTGTTTGTCCGCCGACATGCCCGCCCGCACCGTGTTGTGGTCGGCGGCGATGTACTGGAAGCCTTGTTCGCGCATGCAGCGCGCGATCAGTTCCTCAGTCTTCTCGATCGCCTGAACCAGTTCACGTGGCGACATGCCGAATTCCTCGGTGCCGAGGCCCTTCGGCGCCTGCGCCTGTGCCGCGGCTATCGCCGGCGCGAGCAGGACGGCGAACAGACTCGCGCACATCGTCTTCTTCATGACGCTACCCTTTCCGGTAAAGAACCACACAAATTTCGTGTTCCGTTTCTCCTGTCACCGTTTCCGCGGCGACGCCCCTTCTCGCCGTATTCCCTCGATCGATTGGCCTCGGCGCGCCGGAGTCACGCCGAGGCGACCGATCGATGTCATTCTGTACCGAGGATCCTTCCGGACTCGATGTCGACAAGAACGTCCTTCTCACCGCGCGAGGTCTGGATCTCGACCACGTAGACATTCTTACCGAGCTTCTTCTCGATCGTCACGTCGGTGGCCTTTCCCGGCATTCGCTCAAGCGCGATCTTGGTGGCCTCGGCAGCCGAAATCTTCGCCACCGGAGACTTTTGCTTCAAAGGCTTGTCGCTTGCCTTTCCGACGGTTGAGACGTTGGAGGCTGGATTGCTGGCTGGGAGCGCGTTGGAAATGACGAGCTTGCCGTCGGAGCTGTCGCTCACCACCCCCACATCTGGACACCAGACCTTGTCGGTGATTTCGTTCAGCTTGATCAGATCCTGCTCGCGGATCCGGGCGCAGCCTTTGAACGTCCCGGCCGGAACCTTTATTTCGATGCCGGCTTCCATGTTCTCGGAGCCACCAAAGGCCAAGCTCTTGCTGCCGGCGGCGATATAGCGATCACCGATCGTGAAAGTGCCGGGCATCAACATGCCGGGCTCGGTGACGCCGTCGCCGTCGGGATCGCCCGCCCGCCAGGTGCCAGCGAAAATCGGCTTGCCTTCCTTGATTTCCCAACTTAATCCGCCGAAGGAGTAGACGCTATTGGTGGTTTTATCGAGGGCCAGCCAGTTGATCGCGCGCTGCGTCAGGACGCCGTCGACACGTTCTTCTTCCTGCACAACCGCGGTCTTGAATTTGCCGATCCCGGGAATATCAAAATCCTCGGTGGTGTCGAGGACCACGGTCTCCTTGCGATACTTGCCGTCTGGGTGATCGGACCGTTCAAGCGCGTGCTTGTGGCCCGGCATGATCGGGTAATAGAGCGGGTTGACGCCGTGCGGGACGATATTCTCGCCCTTCAGATTCCAATCCTTCAGTGACGAGAAATCGTTGCCGCTCTTCCAGCGTGGCGGATCCTTGATCTCGCCGGCAGCAGCGCTGCCAGCGAGCGCGAACCCGGCCGCCGTCAGAACGGTGACCGCCAGGAGGATGATTCGCCAGTTGGTCGGCCGACCAGGTTGACCGCTCGTCGGCTTCATCTGTCGATCCAAACTCTGATTGTCGAACATCTCAATGCCCTCCAGTTACGGGCCGGCGGTCCGGCCAAACGTCGCCCAAGGTTGCAAATGTTTCATCCTCGTTTTGGCCGATGAGCGAGAGCATGCGCAGGTGCATCGCCGTTCCTGGACAGAAGGCCGGACATCGCCTGTTCGTCTCGCGCCAGTCTGACGTGCTCGGGCGAGCCTGATTCATCGCGTCCTCGCAGTGGTGAACCCAGCTTCGCTGAAGGACCGATTGCCGTCCTTCGCGACGGTCCCGATCGCGAATTTGTAGGCCTTGCCGGCACGCAAGAACCCTTCAGGCACTGTGAAGGATCTTGCCGAGCCCGGCAGCAGTGCTCGGATTTCGTAGGCCGAGCCGGTTTGCTCGATCACGATGGCGCAGGCCTCGATTCCCTTCGGCACGGACCATCTCAGGGTGAGAGCGGTGACGGATACGTCCTTCTGGTCCGGCCGCGGATATTCGAACGCCGCTGGTTCGGGGAATACGTGGCTCAACTGCGTCTCACCGCGCAGGTGCGCCCCCTTGGTCGTCGTTCCCTCAAAACGATAGACACCGGCCGGAAAATCGGTGCGCACGATCTTGTCGTCATCGGGCTCGGGCGATTCGAGCGTGAGGCTGCGAACTCCCAACTTCGAGTCCGGCGATCTAAGGTCGATCACCGTGCGCTCGTCCGGCGCCATTACTTTCAGCGCCGTGAGCCCATCCGCGGCACCGGTTACATCGAACCGGATCTCAGCATCGTGGTCTTGCACGTTACGCTCGAGATAGACGGAGAGCTTTTCGAAGCGACCATCGTCGGCCGCTGCTCCCGCGAGCGGATAGGTCATGGCGAACAAAGCGCCGATGGCTGCAATCCAGCTGTTGTGGCGATGCATGATGTTCACATCAGCCTCCCGCAGATACTCCTACCGGTTCTGGACCAGTCGGGCTCCTCGCCGGCACGCCCTACCGCGCCGGCGGGATACTCACTGGCCTTTTGCATTCGAACTCTTCATCAGTTCAGCGGGCGGCGTGCGACCATAGAGGTAGGCACGCTTCTCTATCTCCAGAGCCTCGGCGCGGGCCTTCGCCAGCGCATCGGGGGTGAGCTTCACGACCTCGACCAGATCCAGGGTCTCACGCAACTTTTCGCCCTTTCCCCTCCAACCGACTTTGATATAGCCGACACCGGGTGCGTAGTACTTGAGCTGCTGAGCGTCCGGCCCTTCGTGCTTGCTGCCCTCCGCGATCACCAGAACGTCCTTGTAGCAGCCCGCCGGAACACAGGCCTTCTGACCGACTTTTTCTACAGCTCCGCGGTCCGCCCAGTTGAACGGGGGCGGCGCGTAGCCCTGTGAGTAGCTTGGTGTCCCCGGCCGCGGGTCTGCCTTCATCATGATTCCTGCGTGCGAGCCATCCATGCCAGCGAGCCAGGCCCGATTGCCCACGAACTCCGCCTCGTCGTACACTTCACGCAGCTCACCCAGCAGCCAGACGTTGCCGTCCTTGTCTTGCGCGAAGAAAATGATCTCCGATTCCTTCACCTTGCCCTCCTTGTAGTCCACATCCCAGACGACTACGGTCCGCACGCCGTTGATTACCTTGGTGAGGTCCGTCACGGTCTGCACCACGCGAGCGGGAACGCGCTTGCCTTCCTCCTCGGTGAACCCCTTGTAGACCACCTGAGTCCCTGGCTGCAGCGGGAACCATTTGTTGTCGACATTGGCGGAGTTATCGAAATTATTGCGATCGAACGCTTCGAGCGTGTCCTCGGCAGCCTTGCTCTTCTGCGCCAGAGCCTCGCCGCAGGGCAGTCCGAGGCAAATGAAAGTCACAAGCACAACCAAGGCCATTGTTTCCTGACAATATCTTATCGCTGCCTTTGCCACGCTAGCCTCCTCCAAATTCATGTTCATTTCAGACACTCCCGGAGACTCGTGCCGCTCCTGGAACAGTCACGCTGTCCGTCAGCGCGCCAGCACCGCGACCGAAACGGAGATAGAATGCAGGCAGGATAAACAGGTTGAGCAGCGTCGATGTCACGAGGCCACCCAGAATCACGACCGCCATCGGATATTCGATCTCGTGGCCCGGCAGGTCGCCGAAAATGATCAGCGGCAGGATCGCGAGCCCGGCGGCGCCGGTCGTCATCAGGATCGGTCGCAACCGCTCGCTCGCGCCGCGAAGCACGAGCTTCATGCCGAACACCTCGCCCTCATGGCGTTCCAGATACTGGAAGTGGTTGATCATGATTATCCCGTTGCGGGCGGCGATGCCAAGCACGGTCAGGAAACCGATCAACGAGCCAAGAGAAATTACGCCGCCCGCGAGCCACGCCGCGAGGACGCCGCCCACCAGCGCCGAAGGAAGGGTGAGGAAACTGAGCGCGGCCAGACGCCAGCTATCGAAAGACTGTCGCAGAAGTATGAGTATGCCGGCGAGCGCCAACAGGGCGAACAGTTGCAGCCGCTCGCGGGTGGCGCGCAGTTCCGCATACTCGCCTTGCAGCACCGCGTAATAGCCAAGTGGAAACGCCATCTTCTGCAGGCGCGCCTGCACCTCCTCGGCGACGGCGGCGAGATCGTGGCCCCGCACATTCGCCTGCACGTCGATCCGACGGGAGCTTGCCTCGCGCTTGATGGCATTTGGTGTCGGCTGAATGCTGACATCGGCCACCTCGGACAGCCGGACGCGCTGCCCGGTCGGCGTGTCAATCAACATGTCGCGGACCGATTCCATGCTGTGGCGGGCTTCCGGCGCGGTCCACACCTGCACGTCGTAGGTGCGTCCCTGGATGAAAATGTCGCCGACCTCGGTTCCGGCCATCAGTGACGCGGAGGCACGCCGGACATCACCCGGCTTCAGACCGTGGCGTTGTGCCTCGTCCAGCTTAACCGTCACCTGAATGTGCGGCACTTCGACCATCAACTCCTTGTGCAGGTTGACGAGGCCCGGAGTGTCCGCGAGTGCAGCGCGAACCTCCTCCGCCTTGTCCCTCAGTACCTCCAGATCCGGGCCGAAGATGCGGACGACGATCGCCTCGCCAGCCCCGGTCAGGACCTCGCGAATGCGTTCCTTCAGATAGGTCTGCACATCGCGGTAGAGGCCGGGATAGCCGTCCACCATTTCCTCGACCCTGGCATGTGTCTTGTCGTAGTCGGCGTCTTTGCTGATGCTGATCCAGTTCTCCCCGAAATGGACGCCGTAGACCTCATCGGCGGCGAAGGCCTGGCCAATATGGGCGCCGAAATTGCGTACACCCGGAATGGCGCGCAGTTCCCTGCTCGCGCGGGTCGTGATGCGCAGCATCTCGGGCAGCGACGTGTCGGGGGTGGTGACCCAGTGCATCAGGAAGTCGCGCTCCTTGAACGAAGGCAGCAGCGAGTGACCGAGCAGTGGCCAAACGCAGATCCCCACGAGCGTCACGACACCGACGGCGACATAGGCCGCGCGCGGCGTTCGAGTGGCCCGTTCCAGCAAGGGCGCGTAGCGGCGCTGCAGCCAGACGATTACCGGCGATTCGCACCCTTCGAGCCGCGCGTTACGCAGCAGGAGGAGACAGAGCGCCGGCGTCACCGTCATCGCCACGATGAGCGAGGCTGCAATCGCGAGCACATAGGCCGTAATCAGCGGCTTGAAGAAGGATCCAGTCAGGCCTTCCATGAACAGCACGGGCACGACCGCGACGACCACGATGAGCGTAGCGTAGACGATCGGCGCCCGCACCTCGAGCGAAGCGTCCAGAATGATGCGCGCGGTGCTCCGCGCGTCGCCCGCTCGCCGCGCGAGACGCAGGCGCCGCATGATGTTCTCGACGTCGATGATCGCGTCGTCGACGACGATCCCCAACGCGATCACGAAGCCCGCCAGCATCATCGTGTTGACGGTGGCGCCGGCCTGGAACAGGACGAGGCCCGCCGCGAGCAGCGACAGCGGAATGGCGACGATGCAGACGATCGCGGTGCGCAATTCGTAAAGGAAGATGAATATGATTCCCACGACCAGCACGCAGCCTAGCAATAACGCCCACGACAGATTGGAGATCGAGTCCTCGACGAAAGTCGCTGGCCGGAAGATTGTCGTATCGATCTCAACCCCTGGAAGGCCGGGCTTCATCCTCTCCAACGCCTCCTCCACCCCGCGGGTGACGGCGAGCGTGTTGCCCCAGGGGAATTTTTCGACGATGAGCATGAGGCCCGGGCCATCGTTGATAACGGCATCGCCAATCATGCCCTGCGGCGCGTAGACAAGATTGGCCACGTCGCTCAGCAGCAGTGGGGGTTCTTCAGCCGATTTGGTCACCGGCACCTTGGCCAGCGTCTCCGGTGTAACGCCGACGCCGACGAAGCGGAGCTGAAAGCGCTGATTGGGCGTTTCGACGAAGCCGCCGGTGCCGATATGCGCGCCGCGGGCATAGCGCAGCAGTCCAACATCGAGTGCATCGGAAACCGCCTCCTGCACCTGGTCGAGCGTCACGTTGACATCGGCCAACCGTTTCGGATCAACCATGACCTGAAGCATCTTGAGCTGCTCTCCCCAGATCGCGACGTTCGCAACGCCGGGAACTCCGAGCAGCCGCTGCCGGATCGTCCAATAGGAAAGCATCGACAGGTCCATCACGGACTTGTCCTTCGACGTAATGCCGACCTTCATGATCCGGCTGGTCGAGGACAATGGCGGCATCATGAAGGGCGGCGAGGCCCATGTCGGCAGGGTCTTGCTCGCGAGCGCCATCCGCTCGCTGACCAGTTGCCGCGCGCGGATTTCGTCGGCACCCGGCTTGAAGATCAGCAGGATCGACGACAGTTGCGGCACCGACTTCGACCGCATCACGTCGACGCCAGGGACGCCGTTGAGCGCGTTTTCCAGCGGCACCGAGACAAGTTGCTCAACTTCGGCGGATGAAAGCCCAAGACAGATGGTCTGGATCTCGACCCGCGGCGGCGCGAATTCCGGGAATACATCCACTGGCACGTTGCGCAGGCGCGCCAGGCCAAACCAGATCAGCACCACGCCGAGGGCGAGGACGAGATAACGAAAGCGCAGACTAGAGCCAATAATCAGCCTCATCATCGGAAAACATCCTCCCACTCGGGCCGAAGCCGCTGTGGAAAAACCATTTCGACGCGCAGCTAGTGACCTACCTTCACCTCTGTTCCGAAGACCTCTGGCACTCCCGCCGCAAGCACCTTCGTGCCGGCAGGTGGCCCGTCAGTCAGGTACACGTTGTCGCCCTTGATGGTATCGATCACCACCGCGCCGCGAACGAAGGTCAACGGATCGGCGCTGATATAGACCCACGTCTTTCCGGTCAGATCGTAGAGAACAGATGCGTATGGCACGATCCGGCGGCCCGACGGATCGGCGCGCACCTCGTCAATGAGGATGCCGAGCCGTTCCGCCGCTTTTGGGGTGAGCGTGATCTTTTTGATCTTTGCGTCATTCGTGGCCTCGACCCGCGCGGGCGCGCTCTTCTTGACGTCCGACTCCGCGGCCGCGGCTGAGACACACGACGCGGCGAGGCAGGCGGTGGACGCCGCGACCATCAATACGCTGAAGCGCGCCATGAGATGTTTCTCCTTTCACAACGTTCGAAGTGAAGCGCGCGGCGGTCATGACGCCGTCTCCATTTCAAGATCGAGCCGGTCGGCCGTCCAGCCGGCGCCGAACCGCAGGTAAAGCGCCGGCAGCACGAACAACGTTCCGAGCGTCATGGTAACGACGCCGCCCAAGACCGAGAGCGCGAGCGGGTGCGCGATTTCGAGCCCGGCGACATCACCCATGATCGCGAACGGAAGCACCAGCGCGAACGCCGTCACCGATGACGCGATGATGCTCGGGAACTGTTCCTGAACGCCGCGACGTACCAGCGTTTCGCCGAACGGCTCACCCTCGTTCAATTGCAGATGCTGGAAATGGGCGACCAGACCGATGCCCTGCCGCACCATCAGTGCGAGCACCGCTGCCAGACCCAGCAGAGACCCAAGCGAGAAGTCACCGTCATTGATTGCGGTGGTAGCAAGACCGCCGAGTGCAGCGACCGGTACGCCGAGCAGCGACAGGGCGCTGAGCGTCCAACTGCGGAGCACCGCCTGCGTCAGCAGGAACATCAACACCGCCGCCGCCGCCATGTAGCTGTATATCGATCGCAGGGCGGCTCGCTGTTCCTTGTATTCGCCGAGCACCTCGGCACGGTGCTCGAACGGGAATGCGATCTGTTTGACATTCCTGGCGACGTCATCCGCCACATCACCAAGCGCCCGCTCGTCCACTTTCGCGGAAACATCGATACGACGCGAGGACCCCTGTCGCTGGATGATGCTGGTGGCCGGCGCGATGCGGACGTCCGCAACCTGAGCCAGGCGAACCTGGGACCCGCTTTCGCTGTTGATCATCAGATTCCGCACGTCATCGATGTTGTCGCGCAACTCCGGTCGGCCCCAGACAACCACGTCGAAAACCTTCTGGTCCTCGAAAAGCGCACCGACGGTGATGCCGCCGACTATCGCGGAGGTCGCCCTGCGGACGTCGCCCGGCTTCAGGCCGTAACCGGCAGCGCGATCGACATCCACTTTGACTTCGATCGAGGGTTCTTCGACCTGTAATTCGACCCGGGGATTTTCAATGCCGGAGATCTTCGCCATCGATGCGCGGATCTCCTCCGCCTTGGCACGAAGGACCTCTAGACTGTTGCCATAGACACGGACGGTGAGGGTGTCCGGGTCACCGGTAAGCGCCTCGCGCAACTTCGTGGACAGGTATGTCCCAACCTTGCCCCGCATCCCGGGATAGGCGGTGATGACGGCTTCGACCGCATCCACGGTTGTCTCGCGATCGGCCTTAGGATCGATGTTGACCCATACGTGCCCCGCATTGACGTCCGTCGCGCGTTCGCAGTTGCAAAGCACGGCTCGTCCGAGATTGGCGAAAGCGTTCTGCACTCCCGGGATCTGCCGCAGGTCGCGGATCAGGTTCTCGGTCGATCGGGTCATCGCCTGCAGCGAGGTGCCGGGGGGGCCTTGCCATTCGATCACCAGATCGGTCTCTCTGAAGCTGGGCACCATGTTGCGTTCGAGCGGGCTCCACAGCGCGAAACACGCGATCGCTGCCACGACGCAGGCGGCGATGCAGGCGAGCGGCGCGTGGATGACGCGGCCGACGATCCGATCGAAAGGCGCGGCCAGCCTATCGCTGATCCAACCGGCCGCCGGGGTCAGTGGCGCATTGGCGAGCAGCACCGCGGCCAGCGCTGGGGTCACGATCAGCGTCACCAGCATCGAGATGGACACGGCGGCGATATAAGCCCAGGCCATCGGCGCGAAGAACGCAGCGGACCGGCTTTGCATGAACAGAACGGGCAGCACTGCGACCACGACGATCAGCGACGCATACAGCATCGGCCGGCGCGTTTCCAGCATCGCACGGACGACGACCAGGAAGCCGGACCGTCCGTCGCGTGACGGTGCACGCAAGCGGCGCAGCACGTTGTCAACGTCGACAACACTGTCATGCACGATCACGCCGGACGCCATCAGCAGGCCGCCGACGACTATCATGCTGAGCGGGATTCCAGCGGCCCTTAACAGCAGTTCAGCGCAGACGAACGACAATGACATCGCAGCCAGGGCGATAACCGCGCTCCTCCAGCTGCCCATCAGAAGGCCAAGCGCGATGGCGACCAGGACGATCGAAATGATCAAGGCCTTACCCAGATTGCTGGTCGCGCGTTCGATAAAGCTTGCGGGATGGTAGATCGTCGTATTGATCTCGATGCCGGGCAGCCCCGGTTTCAGTTCGTTGAGCGCGCGCTCAACGCCGCGCGTCACATCCAATGTGTTGAAGCCGGGGAACTTCTCGATCGCCACCATCAGGCCGGGGTTTTCGCCGACGATGGCGTCTCCGATCAGCGCCTGATGACCCTCCACGAGATAGGCGACGTCGCCGACGCTCGTGGTCGTGCCGCTCAGCGGCACCTTGGCGAAGGTACCCACGGTGGAGATCGGCAGCTGGTGACGGATGCTGAGCCGCTGGTTCGGCGTTTCGATGAAGCCGCCGGTGCCGGGCGTGGACGAGTTCAGGTAGGTGAGCGGCGAGGACCACACCGCCTCACCGGTCGTCTTGATCACCTGATCCAGCTTGACGCCCTTCTTGTTCAGGTTCCTGGCATCGACAAGCACCTGCACCTGCCGCTCGCGCTGACCCCATATCGACACATTCGCCACACCCGGAACCCCGGCGAGGCGCGGTGCGATATTCCAGCGCGCCTGCACGGACATGTCGATCAGCGAGACGGATTGCGAACTCAGGCCGATGTTCATCACTCGGCTGGCCGAGGATACCGGCTGAAGCATAACCGGCGGGCTGGAGACGTTCGGCAGTGCGTGCGCCTGCGTCAGCCGTTCCTGCACCATCTGGCGCGCTTTCATCAGATCGGTGCCGGGCGCGAAGACCATCTCGATCGTCGAGAGTCCCGCCATCGATTCCGACTGGATGACCTGAAGCCATGGGACGCCATTAAGCAGGTCCGCTTCCAGCGGCACGGTGATCAGCGATTCAACCTCGGCGCTGGAGAGGCCAAGCGATTCAGTCTTCACGGTGAGCGAGGGCAGCGCCAGTTCGGGGATGACGTCGAGGGGCTTGTTCCTGACGTCGACGGCGCCAACGATAAGCAGGCCCGAGGCGGCAACTACAATGAGGGTGCGCAAACGCACGCTAGAGGAAATGAGCCACGCCAACATTCGACGCCCCCTTCCTTTGACCTCCAGTTGTATTTGACTTCTAGTTGAAAATCGAACTCCGTCTGGGAAGGCCCGTTGAATGCGGGATTTTCTGACCGCTGTGCCGCTCGCAGTGGCAACACAATTATTATTCGCCCACTATTCCCACGAGTCCGATTTTTTGTCGGCCTTGCGCCGACTTTATTTCGGTCGCGCTAACGGCATAGTGAGGCTTCGTCGTAATCAATTTCCGCAACGCTGCCTTTCCTGGACCAGACTGAGGACCAGATCATCAAGGCGAGTGGAAATTTTAAGTTGATGTTCTTGTGGGCACAATCCACCCATTTGGATTACATGCAGGTTCCAAATTGGGTCATGCGTGTTTACGCACTTACGCACTTTAGGGGGCTTTAGGTGGCAAAAACTCTACGGCCACTTGAAGTTGCCTGACAGCCGACGAGGCTGTTTGCAGCTCCTGCGGGTAATCTAGATACATCACTTTGGATATAGCACTTCGTGGCGCTTGCGTAATTCGTCATCCGCGTCACTCTTATTCCAACATTGCTGGGGGGCTCCGGCAATTATTTGCTCCGTGCTGTTGAGTGGGGCTTTGTCTGCAATCGGGTTGACGGATGAAACGCCGTTGAGACAATCTGATCACCAGTGCGGAATTGCTATGAACGAGTTAGTTCGGCCACGTGAGTGACGTCGAACTGCGGTAGTGATGGGGCCGCGCATGCTCTGGGGTAAGCGGGATGAGCTCGTCGCCGGATCTGAGCGACGTTGGCACGCTGCAGAAACTGGCATCGTAAAGTCGACTGCGCGCAGTTGGCACTGCGACTACTCACGGTACCCGCTGGCCTTTGGCGCTGTACCGGCATTGTTCAGCCTCATGCTGTTTGTCCCTTCTTATGCCGCCGCCGCGGAGAACGAGGACATCGCAGCTCTCCGGCGTATGCTTGGAGAGCTAAAGGCGGAGAACCGCAAACTTTCCGAACGTCTCAGCGCCCTGGAGGGGACATCGCCGGCGCGGCGGACCAAGCCCACGGAGGTGCACCAACATCCGAAGCCTGCTGTAACTGCGGCGAAGCATCCACCCACGGGCGTGTCACCACCCGTCGATCCGCCCCCACTGCCCGCTCCAGATTTGTCGGAAGCCGCAGCGAAAAGGCCGCTTCACGAGCGCGTAAAAGAGTTGGAGATCGGCTGGGCGGCGAACGAGAACGCGACGCGGCAGATCATCCGGGACACACTCAACAAGACCGGGCCGAAGATCAATAACTTCCTCACGCTGAGCGGCGTGGTTGAAGGCGTGGCCTCGCGGGCCGGCTCGTTCACCGGCCCTACCCAGGAAAACCTGTCGCTGGGTACGGCGGAGCTCGATTTCGATATCAAGCTGAGCGACTGGTTGACCGGTGCTCTGGTTCTCCACTTCGACAGCGGCACTGGCGCTATATTCCCGACCGGGAATCAACCAGTGGTGCCGACCAACGTCCCCGGCGTAGGCGTGGATCGCTTCACGCTTGATCGGACTCACGTTACAGTTGGCGATCTGATGCAATTCCCGATCGCTGCCCGTTTCGGCGTCGAGGTTTTGCATTTCGGTACGTCCACGGGCGTGGCACGCCTGGATACGCTATCGATCGGCACTCCGCTTACCACCGAGGTGTTTGAGAACCGTCAGACGGCGGGAGGCCTGGAATTCGCCTGGCCAACTCCACCGCGGCAGCCGCCGCCGGCGCCGGTCGTCGTTCCACGCGTTAGTCCGTTGGTCGTCGCACCGGCCGTGAGCCAACTCATGCGTTGGCTCGGCTACACCCCGCTGCCCGAGCGTCCGTTCCGGCCTACGCCAGTCACATTCCCCTTCGATCCGCCGCCCTTCTACGGCTCAGTCATGGCCTACAGAGGCAGCGACAGCATCATCCCCGGCCGGACGAAAATCGACGACTACAATGCTACTCTCGGTTTCCGGACGAGGGGCCATTGCGGCGTGCCCTATGACCAGTTGAAGGACTCGCTGATTTGTCCATGGACCCTTGACTTCCACGTCGACTATAACACCTCCGTTTTCGAAAGCAGATTTCTGCATTCGTCCTACCTGCCGTTCCTGAGTCAGATCGGCAGGATTCCCGGAGTGGCCGCGAGCCTCAAAACCAGCTTCGGCCCATTCGCGTTCGTCGGCGAGGTAAATACCGCCCTTCAGCAAGCCAGGTTTTTCGACGAGTTCGGCATTGCGAGGAGCATGATGCCGATGACCTGGCAAGCTTCGATTGCTTACCAGTTCGACTGGAATCCGTGGGTAACGGAGATCGGTGCACAGGGCAACTTCGTCTCGGTGGGATATTCCGGCAGCAAGGACATGGCGGGAGTGTCGATCCTGCAAAGCGGCGTGCCAACCCGGATCGGATTCGTCCCGCAACACCGGCTTTTCCTCACCGGAGGCGAGTGGGTGATGGACGGGCTGAAGGTGGCCGTGGAATATTCAGCCAACTGGGACTACCCGGTGAGCAGCGGCGGTACGGGAAGGGTCGCGCATGGCGCATTCGGATTGCTCCAGCTTAATTTCTGACCCGTCTTCGCCCAGCACAACAAGGACGTGCGTGCCGAAATCCTGGAAGCGACTGAAGGCCATCGCACTGGGCGCATTCGGTGCCGCGCTGCTCGCGTCCGCCGCTCCCGCCGCGCCCCTCAACGCGACGACGATCGGCTCCGCCAAAGTCTCCAACGTCGATCAGGTCGGTCTGGTCTGCAACGAGTATTATGGACGCTGCTGGCGGACCCGAGGACCGCGCTATGTCCTGCGCTATTACCATGACCCCAGCTACTTCCCCGGCCGGGGCTACAACTACTACGCTGGCCCCGGCTACTACGATCGCGGCTACGGCCGCGGCGGACCAAGATTCATCATTCGCAGCTGGTAGCTAGGGGAGTAAAGGGCCGCTCTCTTACGGACAGTCGCTTCAGACCGCCTGCAGAAGGAGATAGCAAGGATCGCTCCGACCAGGTCGAGTCCCCGCCGATGCAGAAGGGCAAGCTTGGTGAAGGCGACAGATCGAGAGGACGATGCCGCCCGCATGGAAATTAGCTTCAACTGCATCTCATATCACCAGCCCCGGTCGGTGCAGGCGTCAAAGTTCGAGCTCGTCTCAACCACCATACCGCCCGGACGCTCGGTTTCCCGGTGCCGCCGTCGCTGCACTCGCAAGCCTGTCTGAGCAAAGTGGCACGTCAGCTCAACGAACGGTCACGCGAGACATTGCAAATTGAAAACCCGGCTGAGAGGCGCATGTGTTGCATCTGAGCCGGCGACCAAAAGCGGTCCTTCCATAACCGCCATTCCGCGAATTTGGCCTCGGCTCGTGATTGGCGCAGAATAGCAGCTTGCCGAACGAGATCAGTCCCTCCCCCGCAACTGACAACCGCAGAGCGTTCAGTTCAGCCTGAAGACGTAGGTTGTTGCTGGATTTTCTTGATGTCCCGGCGCACACATCGTGCACACGCTGCCCACGTTAGTCGATACATCGACTAGCGATCGGTCCGGAAGCTGCAAGCCGCAAGATTGAGGGAGTTCAGAGCGTGCCGCTTGCCACTTACCGTTCAAGCGCGGACAACTGAGAAGATACAAAGCAAAGGAAAAGTCGCACAGCGATCTGGGCGGTGCGGCGTACGACCACAAAAAACGTCGCACGAGACCCGCTTTGTTCTCGGCGACCGTTCCCGTAACCTATTGAAGAAGAACGCTTTCGCGATGGTGGGCGCACCAGGGCTCGAACCTGGGACCCGCTGATTAAGAGGCATCCTATTCGTATTGATATCTCAAGAGAATTTTTCCAACCGAGCCGAAATCCGTTCATTGCAGATCAATGGCTTACAGTGAAAAATCCAACCGTTAGAGCGCGTAACGGTGGCCGGATCGACGCGTCCGAGACGTCCGGTGTATCGCGAGACCCACATCGAACAGCGCTTTCCAAACGCCCCTAAAAATTCGGCCCCGAACAGCGCTTTCTGTATAACGGACTCAGTGCTTTCAGTCCTGACCGCGGCCGGACGGATCGAACCTCCGAATCGCGGAATCAAAATCCGCAATCCGTAAAGTGCTCCGCCTTGACTCCACTCATCCGTTCCAGCACGCGCAGGTCGTCCTCATGCGCTGCGGCGAAAAGAAGTCGCGAACCGGCGCGCCGCGTATCGTCGACGAACGCACGAAGCGCCTTCCTAGGCGATGCAACCTGCGAAAAGTCCGGTGTGGGAGCGAAAGATGCCTTTTGCGACAACACGTTCATACGCATGGTCGCCTGCTTCCATTCGCGTCTCCCGAGGTATTCTCGGTCTCTGTCCGTGCGACCCGCCGCCTCCTCGATCGTGTTTAGCCAGCTATCAGCGTGCGCTGAAACGCCGGCATCCGCGATCCACTTGGCTCGACCACAATAGTCGAACAGGGTCGAGCGCTTTCCGCGTATGTTCCCGAACGCCAGCCGCTCGTCGCCCGCGGAGGCGGGGCGATCATCAACATTGCCTCGGTGGTCGCCATCGCGCCGGAAGTTCTGAACGGCGTCTATGGAGGAACAAAAGCCTTTGTTCTCGCCCTGGGCCAGTCGCTTCACAAGGAACTGGCTGACAAGAACGTGCGTATCCAGACCGTCCTGCCCGGCGCGACAGCGACCAACTTCTGGGACGCAGCCGGTGGCGCCGTCGAAAATCTGCCGTCCAACATCGTCATGAGGTCGGATGACCTCGTCGACGCGGCTCTCGCCGGCTTCGATCAAGGTGAAGTCGTTACCATCCCCTCGCTTCCAGATGCAGCGGACTGGGCCAGCTACGAAGCGGCGCGGCAGAAGCTCATGCCAAACCTTTCTCTCAGCTCAGTGCCGGCGCGATACCGAACCGCGGCTGCGGCGTAACCCATGTCCAACAGTACGGAGGCTACCATGTCACTCTTCAATATCTCCGTCTCAACGCCGGTCCTTGCGCCGGTCGCCATTGCCGGTTGGCGCGATCACGCGGGGCATGTGCTCGTCTACGCCGAACCACTCGGCCGGTTCGGACTCTACGCCTCGCTCGCGATCGTCTATGCCTGGTTCGGTGGCATGAAATTCACGGACTACGAGGCACAAGGCCTGGTGCCGCTCGTGGAGAACAGCCCGCTTCTGAGCTGGTTTTATGCGCTGTTCTCGGTACGCGGCTTCTCGACCTTCCTTGGCTTTGTTGAACTTGGCATCGGGCTACTGATCGCTCTTAGACTGGCGAACCCGATATTCTCTGCAGCGGGCGGTCTGCTTTCGGCGGGGCTCTTCGTCACGACCATCAGCTTCATGATCTCGACGCCAGGCGTCTTCGTGGCCGAACTCGGCCCACCAGCCATTACCGTGGCGCCCGGTCAGTTTCTTCTGAAGGATGTCGGTCTTCTCGCTCTCTCCTTCTGGATCTTCGTCGACTCGCTGAAGGCCGTTGTTCGCAGTTGAGGCGATCTTCGACGTACAACCGTGCGCCTCGCGTCAGGTGACGCAGGCGCACTTCCCTCCCCTGGAAGGAGTCCATCATGAGCATCCGCAAACGACTGACAACCGCAGTTCTCGCCATAGCGATCGCGGCCCCAATCGCCGACTTCTTCTGGAGCAAGTCCATGCCGCAGGCAACAACTTCGTGGTTTCAGTGGACGTCGGCCCGGGCGACCGCCGGCCAGTCGCAACTGACTTCGCTCAAGGGAGCGAACGAATGGCTGAATTCGGCGCAGCTGACGCCGGAGGCGCTACGCGGCAAGGTCGTCCTGATCGATTTCTGGACCTACACCTGCATCAACTGGCTGCGGACCGCGCCCTACGTCCGGGCGTGGGCACAGAAGTACAAGGATCAGGGACTGGTGGTGATCGGCGTCCATTCGCCGGAGTTCGCGTTCGAAAAGGACATCAACAACGTGCGACGGGCCGTGAAAGGACTGGGGATCACCTATCCCGTCGCCGTGGACAGCGAGCACGCGATCTGGCGCGGCTTCGACAACAACTACTGGCCGGCGCTCTACTTCGTCGATGCTCAGGGACGCGTCCGCCATCATCATTTTGGCGAAGGCTCGTACGACGAGTCCGAGAGGTTCATTCAGAAGCTCCTGGCCGAGGCCGGAGCCGCCAGCATCGATCGCAATCTCGTCGCGGTCGATCCCCGCGGCTTCGAAGTCGCAGCCGACTGGGCAACGCTCAAGTCAGTTGAGAACTATCTTGGATACGTTCGCACGGAAAACTTCGCTTCACCGGGCGGCGCCATCCGCAACGAGCCTAAAGCGTATGAGCAGCCCGCTCGTCTGCGGCCAAATGAGTGGGCGCTCGCCGGAGACTGGACGGTGCGCGACGACGCCTCGGTGCTGAACGCATCGGGGGGCGTGCTTGCGACCCGATTTCACGCCCGCGACGTCAATCTCGTCATGAGCCCGCCAGCCTCAGCAACTCCGGTGCGCTTCCGCGTGACGATCGACGGCAAACCGCCGGGCGACGCGCACGGCCTCGACGTGGATGAGCAAGGTTACGGCGCGGTGACCGAACAGCGCCTTTATCAATTGATCCGACAGCCAGGCGCCATTGTCGAGCGAACGGTGGAAGTCGAGTTCCTCAACTTAGGCGTCGAGGCCTTCGCGTTTACGTTTGGCTAAGGCGGCGCCGCACTGGACCTCGCAGACGTTAGCCACTCATTTTTAGCGCTTTCTCGATTGCGAACGCGTGCTAACGATGCGCTCGTCTTCGAAGACTCGTCCGCGGGCCTGGAAGGCTGCAACGTCGGCCGGTTGCCGCTGCATTGCGGTTCGCCATGCCTTCAATAGCAAGCACGACTTCTCCAGGGCATTTCGAGAGATAGGAAAGTCTTAGCGAGCTTCTCGGTCTGGGAGCGCAGAACTAGCAGCGTAGCCACCTCCGGTAATGGCCCATCACGCCGTTCCCGGAATTGGTTGAAAGGGCCGCTATCGAACGTAACCGGACCACCCGCGAAGTTGACAGGCCAGCCGCCCATAAGGCGAAGCGCAAGATCGCTGGCTGTCGCAGATTAGCAGATCAGAGCGCGCAGCCGGGCGCCGCGTCATTGCACCACGGCGAAACAATAGTGCCCATCTTCATCGGCTATGGCGCGCCACGGTACGATTTTGTGCGATTTCGCCGCCGAGGCCTGCCGGCGGCGGTCGAATGCCGCAGTTCGTCGCCGCAGCTATGCCGCCGATCTTCTGCTGCGCGACCGCGGATGGCTCTTCAGTCGACGTGAAGATGCGCGAATCTCAGCCGCCTCGCTTGGCGACCTCCGCGCCGTAGCGCGCTCTCGCGTCCTCCACGGCCTGAGCCTGTGCCGCCGCAAGATTCTCACGCACATCCTTGGCACGGCGCGCGGCATCGAGGGTTGCTTGGGCGTGGCCCTGGAATTGCGGCATCACCTCGCGCGCGATGAGCTCGTACGAGCGCTGCGTCGCCGCCGGATTGGCCCAGTTGTGCGCGAGCAGGAGATACGCGCCGAACCCGCCATTCGACTGCTGCCACAGCCGCTCGATCTGCGCGGCGCAGGCGTCCGCCGTGCCGATGGCGCCCAGACCGGAGCCGTTGATGAACTCGATCATCTCGCTGACCGAGTTGCCGACCACAGCCATTTGCGGAAACGCTGCGACCTGCTGGAAGTAGCGGAACCAGTGCTCGATGCCGTACTCGACGTCGCGATACGCCTGCTCCTTGGTTTCTGCGATATGGCACAAACCGACGAGCCGCCACTTGCTGCGGTCCGCGGTCTTGCCGTGCGCCTTCGCTTCTGTCGTCAGCACGTCCCAGTGCAGCGCCAGCGCGTCGAAGCCGGCGGCGGTGGTGGCCCCGACCGAGAGCATGCCGGCACCATACCGGCCGGCGAGCTTCGCGCCGGTCGGAGAGGCGACCGCCGCGACCGCCACGTCGAACAGCGGATTGGAGTAGGGGCGCAGATGCAGCCGCGCGTCGCGCAAATCCCAGCGATCGTTCTTGAACGTGACCGGCTCGTCGCTGGTGAGAAGCTTCGTGATGATGCCCATCCCGTCTTCCAGCAGCCCGCGGGTCTGGCTCTGCTGCAAGCCGATCATGATGCCGTCGGTCGGCAGCGAGCCCGGACCGAGACCGAGCATGGCACGCCCTTGAGTCAGATGGTCGAGCAGCACGATGCGTTCAGCCACCCACAGCGGATTGTGATAGGACACGCTGATGACGCCGGTGCCGAGCTTGATGTGACGGGTTCGCTCGGCGGCCGCGGCGATCATGATTTCGGGTGAGGCCGACAGCTCGGTTCCAGCCGAATGGTGTTCGCCGAGCCAGGCCTCGTCATAGCCGCAGCGGTCGAGCCACTGGATCAGCTCGAGATCGCCTCGCAGCGCGAGCGTCGGGTTGATGCCGGGTTTGTGAAAGGGCGCAAGAAAGATACCGAAGCGCAGGCGGTTCATGGACGATCCTCCGCGGTTTGTTATGTGGTCTTTCTCGTTGGGATAGTTCTCCGCTTCTTTGACCGGAACAAGGCGGGTTTGCGCGCAGGCGTTTCGCGTATTCCTCGAAAAGACATCAGTCAGGTGAGGGGCCCGGCGCCACCAGGTCGTGTATTGTCGATGGCGGCAGAGGCGTCCGGTTGCGACGACTCTTGCGATCCCGGTTGGAACCTGACGGTTTGGTCGAGCCTGCAGACATAAATGATTTGCTGTATCCGCAACCCGAGTCGGTTGGAGCGCGTAATCGACTATAGCGTCATAGCGCTACGGCGAAGCAATAGTGCCCATCTTCATCGGCCGCGGCGCGCCACTTTGCGGAGCTTTCTGAGACGAGCCAAAATTTTGGCTCCTTTTTTAGCTCTTCGGTTTCGCCGGCATGGACCCCGACGCTAACGCCACATGTCATTTCGGACTGCCGCGTGTCACACATGATCGACATCGAAACGGGCGTCCGCGATGCTGACGAGACCCGCGCTGACGGCGAGCCAGACGAGGTGCGCGTCGTTCTTTGCTCCGATCTTGTTCTTGATGGCGTAGTGATGGTTCCGGATCGTCTTCTGACTGAGGTTGAGCAGTTCAGCAATCGCGTCGCTTGTTATTCCAGAGGCAAGCAGGCGCAGGATTTCCGTTTCGCGCGGGCCCAGGTGCTCGACCACGCTTCGCGATCCGGCCAGCCGGTCGGCCGCGACGGCGCGGGCGATATCCTCGCTCAAGAATCGTCCTCCGCCAGCGACAGTCTTAACGGCGCTCAGCAGGTCTTCCGGTTCGGTGCCCTTTGTCACGTATCCCGATGCGCCGGCCTCGAATGCCTTGAGCGCGAAGGCCGGGCCAGCGTGCATGGTGAAAACAAGAACCCGGGCGTCCCTGTCCCATTGGCGTATATGGCGCACCGCCTCCAGCCCGCTGGCGCCGGGCAGGGCGATGTCCATGACGGCGACGTCGGGACGGTGGTCCTTGTAGGCGCAACAGGCCGCCTTCGCGTCGCCGACTTCGGCACACACCTGAAATCCGGCCTGGCGTTCGAGCAGCCGGCGATAGCCTTCGCGGACGACAGGATGATCGTCAACGAGCAGGATGCGAACCGGGGTCATGCGGGCGCCCCGTGGAAGGCCGGCGCAGGTCCCGGCCCAATGAGCGGGATGACCGCCGACAGGCGTAGGCCGCGGGCCGCCTTGCCGATCGACAGGCTGCCGCCGCGGGCTGCAACCCTTTCTCGGATGCCAAGGATCCCATGTCCATGGTGGGGATCGACGCACGCCGCATCGCCGCCGCCGTCGTCCTCCACGGTCAGGGCGATCGTTCCATCCCCGGCGCTGGCGCACTCGACGCTCAATTCCACCTCCGTCGGCGAGCCGTGGCGCACCGCGTTGGTCAAGCATTCCTGGGCAATGCGGTACATGTCGATCGCCACCTGCTTCGGCAAGGCGGCAAGCTTGCCGATCACGTTCAGGCGGAAGACGGCGCCCGGGGCCGCCCGCATATTGTGGTCCCGTATGAGCTGCTGGAGGCTCGCCTCCAGCCCGATCTCTTCGACGTCCTGAGACCGCAGGCGCACCAGCGCGCTGCGCAGGTTCTCCATCATCCGCCGCTGGATGCGGGCGATGGCGCGGGCGTCATCGGCAAGGTCGGCCCGTTCCGGCGACGCGCCGGTCGCGATGCTCGCCGCCAGTGCCGCCGTCGCCGTCAGGCACTGCCCGAACTCATCGTGGAGATCCCGCGCCAGAGCCCGGCGCTCCTCTTCCTGCACCTGAAGCAGACGCGCGGTGAGCGCCGTGCGCGCGGCATTGGTGCGTGCCAGCGCCGCCGAGAGGTCGTTGACGGCGCGCGCGATCAGGTTGAATTCGGCGGTGCGGAAGCCGGGCAGGCGCCAGTCGAGATCGCCCTGCTGCAGCCGCCGCAGTCCATTGATGATGGCGCGCGCCGGGATCAGCGCGTGTCCGATCATCATCGCAGCGAGCACAGCAATGGCTGCGGCCATAGCCGCCGCGACCCCTGTGACGACGGAAACCTGCCGCCATGCCAGCCGTAGCGCGGCCTCTGGCGCCGCCGCGGCGGTGATAAAGCCGGCGTTCCAGTCGCGCACGGTAAGGTAGCGCTGGACCGGTGTTGGTGGGCCGAAAAGCACATCAAAGACGGCGGCGAACGGCGCCGGCGCTGGCGGCCCCAGCGCCTCAATCTGGCTGCACAGTTGCCGCGGCGCCTCGCCGGGCGGACTGAACGTCACGCAGTTCCCCGGCGAAATGACGCTCGCAATGGTCAGCATCTGCCAGTCGGGAATCGGAAGAAGCATCTCCCGACTCATGCCGTCGCGCCACAGCAGCTTCTGCCAGTAAAGGCTCTCCAGGCGCTGGCCGACCCGTTCCGCCGTCGCCGCGGCGTCGGCATCGATCGCGCGGTGTGCATCGATCATGACCCACGCCACGGCCGTGGTCAGGCAGACCGCGACGACGGCGACGAGGCGTCCGATGAGGTGCAACAGGAGGTGCATAGTTACGCTCCGTATCCTCTGGTTACGCTCCGTACTCTGCGGACTCGTGAATTCGAGTTGCCGTGGAAGGACCTCGGGATCACCCTCACCAAGGGGCAGGAAGTAACGTTCTTGCTCGGCGGCCGCGTGTGGCTCGCCCGCGAACAGGATCTGTGGGTCGAGCCTGGCGTTGCGTTTCACGTACGCACCCGGGGCGCCCGCCCCATGTTCAATCCGATGAGCAACACCGGGACAATGACGGCCGCCGCCGACGGTCCCCTCGAAATGGCGCGATCGCTCGTCGAGTTCAAGGATGCGGATGGCGAACTGGCGGTGCCGAAGGACGAGTACGCCAAGGCGGACGCGCGCATCTACGGCGTGGCGCTGGTCTGGCGCGGCAGCGCGCTCGCCGGCCTGACAAGCCTGCTCAGCCACGGCGACGTCGACGGCATCGTTGCTGCAGAACTGGCGCGGCTCCAGTCGCCCCGCAAGCTGCCCGCGGGCTGGCGCAACTTCTTCATGCTGGGCGGCGGCCCGGTCATCTTCAATGATATCGGCAACGGCGCGATTTCCGTCGAGCCGCTGAAAAACGCGGGCATTCTGCAGCGCTCCGTCGGCATCGAACTGAAGCCGCAGACCAAACTGAGCTGGCGCTGGATCGTCGAGGAGCTGCCGTCGCGGCTGCCGGAAAACCAGCTCACCTCGCACGACTACCTCTCCATCGCCGCGGAGTTCGACGACGGCCAGGACCTCACCTACTTCTGGAGTTCGAGCCTCCCGATCGGCACCGCGTTCCGGTGCCCGATCCCGCGCTGGACGCCGCTCGAGTCGCACATGGCGGTCCGCAGCGGTTTCGCCGATCTCGGCAAGTGGGTCAGCGACGAGCGCGACATCTACGCGGACTACAAGGAGCACATCGGCGGCCCTGCCAGAACCGTCGTCAACGTCTGGCTGCTCGGCGTCTCTCTCTTCCAGCGCCGCAGCGGCTCGTGCCGCTTCGCCGACATGCAGATCTCCCAACCGGGCGCCGGAACCCTGAAGCTTTGAGACACCGCGAGAGTGAACTATCCTGCAAGGTCTCCATAGCATCGGCGACCTCATCGCTATGCGGCAGACGCGTCTTCGGGACAAGGAGGTGCAATATGGCGACAACAGCTACTCAAGCCGTTCTTGATACGCCGGCGGCCGAGTTCCGGCTTCCGGCCACCGACGGCAAGACTTACACACTGGACGACGTTGCGGGCGAAAAAGGCACGGTCGTCGTCTTCATCTGCAACCATTGTCCCTATGTTAAAGCAGTGATCGACCGCATGGTTTCGGACGCCCGCGTGCTGATGTCGGAGAGCGTAGGCTTTGCGGCGATTTGCTCGAACGATGCGGCGAGCTATCCCGAAGACTCATTTGAGAACATGAAGCGCTTCGCGAAAGCTCATGATTTCCCGTTTCCATATCTCCACGACGAGACCCAGACAGTCGCACGGGCGTATGGGGCGGTCTGTACGCCGGACTTCTTCGGTTACAATGCCGACCGCAATTCCAAGTATCGCGGCCGGCTCGACGAAGGCCGCACAACTCCGCCTCGCGCGGGGGCACCCCGAGAGCTAGTCGAGGCCATGCGTGCGATTGCGACCACCGGTGTGGCGCCGGCTGAGCAAAAGGCGTCTATTGGCTGCTCGATCAAATGGAAGGACGAATAAAGCCGAGCCCTGTCAACATGTTTCGTATCTAAGACCGCCGCGTGCGGCAGCATTTGCTGCACATGTGCGATTTGACTAGCGGCATCACGAGGGCCCAGCGGCGGCTGCCGGAGTCGCATTCGCCCCTTCTGCTTCCGTGGCAACACGGACATCAACCGGTGAGATAACCGGGTAAGTCGGTCGAAAATGACCACCAACTGAGATATTGGCGCGGGGCTTCTGTCCCGCGTTTTGCGTTTAGGACCACGGCGGCTCTTCGCTCGCCCCGGCTGCCTCGTGGTGGATCGTGACACCCGCCGAACGCAAGCCGGTCAGCAATACAGTTCTTACAGAGGCAGGATCGAATCCAATATCCTTGGCGTTTGGTGGATGTGCCTCGCTGCCCTTCAATCGGAGCGCCAAGTGCAATTGCTCGCAAAGGTGCTGAACGACTAGATTGACCTGATCGTCAGTCATGATCTGCTTTTCCTGCTACCATTTTGCTACCCAACTAGGTAGCACACATGAAAATAGGGCGGTACGCGATTGGACCGCCCCAAGGATCAACCTCACGCGATTGCCCATGTACTTCAACCCACGCTATGGGGCGAAAACCAGAAGCGGGAGCCGGTGTCAATCACTGGCGATGGGATGGTGCCGCATGCACGGGACTTTCGCCCGGCGCTCCGAAGGGGAATAAGGTCTTCGGCTCGACACGGTCGACGATGCGGCGCTGCATGTCCGGTGTTGGCCCTTCTGCGACGTGCTGATCCCGCCGAATGGCCGACGTAAGCGTTCTTAAGGCCGTTCGGCGCTGGGATCATGTTTACGCGAATCGGCGCCTTATGCCTTCTATGTTGCGTATCTCACCAGCAGCGCGGCTGCGCGCCTTGCCGCATCCCTTGTCTTGAAAATAGCAGGATGAACTAGGAACCATCGCGAGCCGGCGCGTTGGTATTCTTAGAAGTGACGCTACGATGGGGAGGACTTTCCATGCGAACCACAATGGTTGCGATGCTTGTCGCGAGCGGAACGATGATCACCTTGCCAGCGCTGGCGCAGCAGCAGCCGGCACCGAACCCACAAATGCAGGAGGAGGCTGACAAGGGCGCCAAGACTCGCCAGTCCGGTGAGTCGGGGTATGTCGGCGAGCAGGAAAAGCCCGGTGCTGCCGCCCGTCCCCCTGGAAAGACTGACTCTGCTCCGCCGACAACGGGCTCAGCCACAGGCACCTCGACCGGAGCGACAGGCAGCGGTGAAAAGCCGCGCTGAGCCTTCTGGAGGTGTCGCACGACTGAGCGTAACCTCGTCTCCCTGACGCGTGGTTTATTACCCTTGCTGTCAAGCGCCGAGGTTACACGCGACTGAGATCCAGGCTCATAGCGGAGCTGGAGAGGACAGATGCGGTGTCCGAAGCAAACGCGACGCTCGCTTCTTTTGACGACGCTCGCCACCGGAGCGTTTCTGACGGGGGGGAGGTTCGCTGCGGCACAAGAAGATCAGCCCGGCAGCAGCGACCGGCCGAAGAAAGGCGATCTTCTTGTTGTCTCCGAAGGCGAACGCGTCGGCGCCGTCATCGCGCCCGATGACGTGAAGCTCGGCGAACCGCCGCTGCACGCCTGGCCGAAGGACCCCAATACGTCGGTCGTCCGCAACGGCTCGCGGTTGAACGAGATCCTGGTCATAAGGCTTGATCCCGGCGAAATGAGGAGACCCGCTCACGCTCTGCTGAGGGCATCGCAGCCTATTCGGCCATCTGTACTCACACCGGATGTTCTGTCACCGGCTGGCTGAAGTCCGAGACGGGCGACAAAGACGTTCTCAAGTGCTTTTGTCACAATTCCGAATTCAATCCGCGGAAAGGCGCGCAAGTCGTGTTCGGGCCCGCGCCCCGGCGTCTGCCGCCACTCCCGCTGGCAATTGCCGACGGCTCGCTCACTATAGCTGCAACATTCGTTGGAAGGGTAGGTGCTCAACAACCAGGGTGATGGGGCGCGGTCGCATCTGATTCCCATGCCCCAGATGATCGCACCACCAAGGGTGGGCAGAGAGAAAGAGCTAGGGAGATGACGTCCATGACCAGAAAGCAATGGCTATTGTCGAGCGTTGTCGCGTCCACATTCCTATTTTCAATCGCTGCCCCTGCCGGCCCGATTGAGAAATACACCCCAGTGACAGCCGACCGCCTGAAGAACCCGGAACCTAGCAATTGGATGCTCTATCGCCGAACCTATGACGGCCAGGGATACAGCCCACTCGGCCAGATCAACACCTCGAACGTGAAAGACCTGGTACCCGTGTGGACCTTCTCGACCGGCGTGATTGAAGGGCACGAGGCTCCGCCGATCGTAAACAATGGCGTGATGTTCGTCGCCACCCCACAGGGCCAGGTGATCGCCCTCAACGCCAAGACAGGCGATGAGTACTGGCGTTACAAACGTCAGCTCCCCGACGATCTCTTCCAATTGCACCCGACCAACCGCGGGGTGGGATTGTGGCAAGACAAGCTGTACCTGGCTACAACGGATGACCATGTGGTCGCGCTCGATGCCAAAACGGGCAAAGTCCTCTGGGACATCAAAGTCCAGGACTACAAGAAGGGTCAGTACCTGACCCTGATGCCGCTGATTGTCGATGGAAAGGTTATCGTCGGTGCCGCCGGCGGTGAATTCGGCGTGCGGGGCTATGTCGTCGCGTATGATGCCAATGACGGCAAAGAATTGTGGCGGACCTTCACCATTCCCGGCAAAGGCGAGCCTGGCAACGAAACGTGGAGCGGCGACGACTGGAAAACGGGTGGCGGCTCTGCGTGGATGACGGGCAACTACGATCCCGACACCAGGACCATTTACTGGGGCACCGGCAACGCCGCACCGTGGCCGGGAGATACTCACCCCGGCGACAATCTCTACACAACCTCAGTGCTGGCACTCGACCCGGATAGCGGCAAAATCAAAACCTATTTCCAGTACCATCAGAACGATTCCTGGGATTGGGACGAGGTGGAAGCGCCAATGCTGGTCGACCTGCAGAGGGATGGCCGCATCTTCAAGAGCCTCATCCATCCGGGACGCAACGCGATCTTCTGGATACTCGAGCGCAAGCCGGATAGCATCAAGTATGTGGCCGGCTGGCCTTATGTCTATACCGACGTCTGGAAGGGCATTGAACCCGAGACGGGCAAGCCGATTGTAGATCCGGCTCACAAGCCGGTTATTGGCAAGCGGGTTGAGTTCTGTCCATCGCTATGGGGCGGCAAGGATTGGCCGTCAGCGGCCTATAGTCCGAAGACCCGCTTTGTCTACGTTCCCGCCAACGAGAACTTCTGCGGCGGCTTTACCGGCGAGAAGGTGCCGTTGGTTCCCGGTCAGCTTTGGCTCGGGACCAAGCCCGAAGATATCGGTCTGAAGGTTCGGGCCGGCGCTACTCATTTTGGTGAACTGCAGGCGTGGGATCCGGCCACGGGAAAGAAGGTCTGGTCGCATATTTACCCCAGATCGCACCTGTTTGGCTCGGTGACGGCCACCGCTGGCGACCTCGTCTTTGTCGGAGGTACCAACGACCGGATGTTCCGCGCCTTCCATGCCAAGACAGGCGAACTGCTTTGGGAGCAGAAGACCAACTCCGGCATCGTGGGCATGCCCGTTGCGTACGAAGTGGAGGGGACGCAGTATATCGCCATCCAGTCCGGATGGGGCGTAGACGCCCAGCGCATCCAGGACGCTCTGACGACCAACAACATTGGTATCGAGAACAACGTGCCGCAGGGCGGCGTCGTCTGGGTGTTTGCCATCAAGAAGTAACTGCCAAGGGTAATTGCGCGAGGAAGGCAAACAGAGCGGCACGAAAAAAAGCGGCGGACCAAAGTCCGCCGCTTTCAATTTGGCTTATTTGCCCTTGGTCTCGACCTTCTGCTTTTCGTCCTCGTTCATTTTCTTCACGAGTGGATCGCGACTG
>NZ_LLXX01000238.1 GCF_001440405.1 Bradyrhizobium valentinum | reverse complement strand
AAAGTGAATCATCAAGCCCACTCCGTGGCGAGGGGGTTCTTCAGCAGACTGCTAGCGGATCCGCAGAACTTCGAGTGAGCTCAGTAGGGTCGTCATTTCCATTTTTGACGTCGGTGTTGAGAATTCTGCGTCTCAGCGCCAAACTGCGCTGAATTTCTGCATCCGCTGAGCTCCCGCTCCGCAACTTTGCAGGAAAACAAATCGACCTTTCAACTAGAAAGTCGTCGTCCACTAGGGAGATCGGAACATGAAATGCCGCCGGGGTCTTGGAGCCATTCGCAAAGCTGTGGCGGCAGGCTAAGGATGGTAATCGAGACCGACTTGCGGGCCATGCGAAATCTTCTTGTCGCAAACCGCTCGGAGATCGCAATCCGAATCTTCAGAGCCGCGTCCGAGTTGGGTTTGCGAACATTCGCCGTTTATGCAGAGGAGGACAAACTCTCCCTGCATCGGTTCAAGGCTGACGAAGCCTACCAGATCGGCAAGGGTAGGGGACCGCTAGAGGCCTACCTTTCGGTCGACGAAATCATCAAGGTCGCCAGAGAGCACGCCATCGACGCCATCCATCCGGGCTATGGGTTTCTCTCCGAGAGCCCGGAGTTCGCCGATGCCTGCGCGCGCGAAGGCATCGTGTTCGTCGGTCCGTCCCCTGAGACGATGCGCACGCTCGGCAACAAGGTAGCAGCGCGTAATCTCGCAATCTCCTGCGGAGTGCCGGTCATGCCGGCAAGCGATCCTTTGGTCGACGATCCGGAAGCAATCTTATCCGCGGCCAAGGCCATTGGCTATCCAGTGATGGTCAAGGCCTCATGGGGCGGCGGCGGCCGTGGCATGCGGCCCGTCGAAAGCGAGGACCGCCTCGTCGATGCGGTGCTCAGCGCAAAGCGCGAGGCGCGCGCGGCGTTTGGCAAAGACGAGGTCTATCTCGAGAAGCTCGTGCGCCGTGCACGCCATGTCGAGGTGCAGATCCTCGGAGACCGGCTTGGCAACCTGGTTCACCTGTTCGAACGTGACTGCTCGATTCAGCGGCGCAACCAGAAGATCATCGAACGGGCCCCGGCTCCATATCTCGATGCGCAGACGCGTGATGCACTGTGTGCTGCCGCGCTCAAGATCGGCAGGGCGACAGACTATGTCGGCGCCGGCACGGTCGAGTTCCTGATGGACGCCGAAACCGGCCAGTTCTATTTCATCGAAGTCAATCCGCGCATCCAGGTCGAGCACACGGTCACTGAGGTTGTGACAGGTCTGGATATCGTCAAGGCCCAGATCAGGATCGCTGGTGGCGGTCGCATCGGCGAAGCCGCCGAGACCGGAATCCCGCAGCAGGCAGATATCCGCTTGTTTGGTCACGCCTTGCAGTGCCGGATCACAAGCGAAAATCCGGAAAACAATTTCATTCCCGATTACGGCCGGATCACCGCTTATCGCGGCGCGATGGGGTTCGGCATCCGCGTCGACGGCGGCACGGCCTATTCCGGTGCAGTGGTCACGCGGTTCTACGATCCAATGCTGGAAAAGGTCACAGCCTGGGCACCGACACCGGACGAGGTCATCGCACGTATGACGCGGGCGCTGACCGAGTATCGCATTCGCGGCGTGGCAACTAATCTTGCGTTTCTGCATAACGTGATTGGCCATCCACGTTTCCGCGCGAACGACTACACCACGCGGTTCATCGACGAGACGCCCGCGCTATTCGATTTCAAGGGGCGCCAAGATCGCGCGACCAGGCTGTTAACCTGGATCGCCGACGTCACCGTGAACGGCCATCCCGAAACCCGTGGGCGGGTTAAGCCGGTCCCTGGTGCGCCGGCGTCAAACGTGCCGCAATTCACAACTCCTCCGGCGAAGGGAACCCGACAGTTGCTGGAGCAGCTCGGCCCCAAAGCCTTTGCGGGCTGGATGAAAGCGCAAAAGCGCGTGCTGGTGACCGACACGACCATGCGCGACGCACATCAGTCACTGCTCGCGACACGGATGCGCACGAAGGATCTCGTCACGGTTGCGCCAGCGTATGCGTCCGGGCTGCCGGAGCTCCTTTCGGTCGAGTGCTGGGGCGGAGCGACATTTGATGTGGCAATGCGCTTTCTCTCGGAAGATCCATGGGAGCGGTTGACCGATCTTCGAGCGAGGGTGCCGAATATCCTGACTCAGATGCTGCTCCGTGGCGCGAACGGCGTCGGATATACCAACTATCCGGACAACGTGGTCCGGCATTTCGTCCGTGAGGCCGCGAAGGCCGGCATGGACCTGTTTCGCATTTTCGACTGTCTGAATTGGGTCGAGAATATGCGCGTCGCAATCGACGCCGTCGTCGAAAGCGGCAAGCTGGCGGAGGGGGCGATCTGCTATACCGGCGATATCCTCGACCCCAACCGCACCAAATACGGACTCAAGTATTACGTTGCACTTGCGAAAGAGCTCGAGGCGACTGGAATTCACATTCTCGGCCTGAAGGATATGGCAGGCCTGTTGAAGCCCGCCGCGGCGCGCGTCCTGATCTCCGCACTGAAGCAGGAGATCGGCCTGCCGATCCATTTGCACACACACGATACCTCAGGCATTGCGGGAGCCACGATCCTTGCCGCCGTGGAAGCTGGGGTAGACGCGATCGATGCGGCGATGGACGCCATGAGCGGAACGACATCGCAGCCGACTCTTGGATCGATCGTCGAAGCGCTTGCGCGTACCGAGCGCGACACCGGTCTTAGTCCGGATGCCATCCGCCGCATCAGCTTCTACTGGGAGGAGGTACGGTCCCAGTATGCGGCTTTTGAAAGCGACCTCAAGGCCGGCGCTTCGGAGGTCTACCTGCATGAGATGCCAGGCGGCCAGTTCACCAATCTGAAGGAGCAGGCCCGATCTCTGGGGCTTGAGACGCGCTGGCACGATGTTGCGAGGGCCTACCGTGCGGCCAACGATCTGTTCGGCGATATCGTCAAGGTGACGCCATCGTCGAAGGTGGTCGGCGACATGGCCTTGATGATGGTATCACAGGGACTGACGTCGGAGGATGTCACCGCCGAGGACCGCGATATCGCGTTTCCAGCCTCCGTCGTGGAGATGCTCCGCGGCGATCTAGGCCAACCACCGGGAGGATGGCCGAAAGCCTTGCAGAAGAAAGCCTTGCAGGGTGAGGTGCCGATCGTCGTCCGACCGGGATCGCTTCTGCCCGATGCGGATCTCACTCAACGGCGCGAGGAGGCAGAAAAATTGTGCGGCCGTGCGCTCAATGAGCACGAGCTCTCCGCGTATTTGATGTACCCGAAGATTTTCACCGAGTTTGTCGCAGTCCAGCGCAAGTACGGTACGGTATCCGTACTGCCGACGCCCGTATTTTTCTATGGCATGAAAATTGGTGACGAGGTGACGCTGGAAATCGAAAGGGGCAAAGCACTGGTCGTGCAGCTGGTGGCGATCGGCGAGCCGCGCGAAGATGGGCAAGTCGAGCTATTTTTTGAATTGAACGGGCAGCCACGCGTCATCACCGTTCCTGATCGGGCCGCGGCCGCCACTGTCAAAGCACGCCGGAAGGCCGAGAGCGGGAATCCGGCCCACATCGCTGCGCCGATGCCCGGTGTGGTATCGACTGTAAATGTCGTCAAGGATCAGGAGGTCAAGACCGGTGATGTGCTGCTTGCCCTCGAAGCCATGAAGATGGAGACTATGCTGCACGCGCCGCACGATGGAACGGTCGCCGAGCTGTTCGTCGGTCCCGGTGCTCAGGTCGACTCGAAGGATCTGTTAGTCGATCTGAGACCAAGCCCGGCCAACTGAACCTGTTCCTCCTCTGACTCCGAAAAGCCGACCCTCCTTCTTTCCTCGCTGTCGGCAGTTTCCTTCCTCTTTCCCTGCGAATACAGCTCATTCGGGAGATCGGATCTAGACGAGCTCCTGTAGGATCCAAACGGATCAGCTTACGTCGGACGCGCAGGGTCAATGTCTGAGCCGATCATGGTTGTTCCGCATCACTCGTGAAATCTCCAGCCCTTGCTATACCTTTCATCGGCCTTTCTGCGAACGTTTCTCTCATGGCGCGCGCAGCAATCCCGCCGATTGCCCAGCTTGCAGCGCAAGCCAGAAGGCGGTCGTTCCGGAGGTTGAAGCCGGTCTCAATCCAGTCAGTTGCTCGATCATTCTCAACCTGTAGACGAGGGTCTGGCGATGAATGCTCAAGCTGGCCGCGGTCACCTTCCAGCTACCGTCATTGGTCAGAAACGTGGTGAGAGTAGCCAAAAGCGATGTGTCATGATCGCGGTCGTACTCGATCAGCGGACCCAAGTATCGATCCACCAGGTCGCGCGCCTCGGCGAGCGTTTTGGGTGCCAAGGCGGTGAGCGTTTCGGTTGATCCGTATTTGACCAGGCAAACTTCGCCTTCGCGCGCACGCGCAAGCGAAAGCCTGGCCTGATTTACGCTCTCTAGGAAGTGGGCGCCAATGATTGGTCGACTCACTCCCGCCTTCGATTCCGAGCCCATGGCGTTCACTATCGTCCGGATGAGATCTTCCCGATCGGGCACGACCGCGATCATGACATCTTCTCGCAGCAATAAGGGGTTTATCGAACGCAACGCATACGCATGGTGGATCTCTTGCGGATCCCACGAAGCCGAGCCGATTGGATCGATGGCGAGAGCGACCAGTGGCCCGTGCAGACCTCTCCGCTCGAGCACCGCGCGGGCGGCGGCGAAATCTACCGCTCCTTTCAGGAAATCGCGCAAGAGGATCTCGCCTTCGGCGCGGCGATGATCTCGCTCGATCGCCTGTTGCTCAAGCTCGACCGCGACCAATCCGGCCAGATAATGGACCAGGAGCGGATCGATAATCTTGTTCTCCTTGCGATGGCGCACCGTCAAGACCGCGCGCCCGCGGCCCGGGATGTCCGCGGTTTCTGGCCTTCCGCCGCCAGCCGGAGGCTCGCCTGACGAGGCGATCGGGTCGCCGCTGACCGGATCGCGGATTTCCACGTGCCACTCTTCACGTCTACCAAGCGTGGCCAGACGACCCTCGAAATCGTTACGCTCCCGGAGCGCAGAGGTGTACGACTGGAACAACTGTTGACTTGCCTCGAGCCGATTGCGCTGTGATTGCAGTGCGCTCTCGATCACTCTTCGCGCGAGCTTGACAAATTCGAGTTCGAAGCTTGCTTCGAGCACGGGGAACTTGCGCGCGTCCGCGGCGGCCAACATCTGGTCTAGCATCTGGGGGGCATCGGCTCGCGCCGCCACCACAAGCGCACTTACGTTCGTATCGGCCAGACGATAGAGCCAATCGGCCTGCTCGACAGGATCCGTCGGGATGCCGGCACCCGTTGTCATTACCAAGTCTCCGGCAGCGACCCATCTCCAAGGATCGGGCAAGTCGCAGGCGTGCGCCCATGTAACCAGACGATTACCACCCGCGCCGCCAGCCCGAAAAACGAGGCCGAGAGTATCGATGGCGACGAGGCCGTTCACGGTGATCATCTGCTGAAAATACCTCGAGGCATCCGCGGGCTGTTTAGACAATTGTATAGCAGCTTCGACCTCTTTTGTAGAAGTGCTCGATGGACGTACTGGTGTCGCGCCTCTAGCACCTATGGAAAGCCTGCGAGCCTCAAATTCGGATTCCTAAAATGGCCGTTAGCCAAGCCCTAACCTGTCTGCCGAACGTCCCCCTTTGGCATGAAGACACAGAGCGCCGAAAGGCGCTGGACGCCGATATCGACGCCGATGTCGCGATTGTCGGCGCAGGCTATACGGGTCTTTGGACCGCGTATTACCTGTTGAAGGCTGAGCCGAGCCTGCGCGTGATCGTCATTGAGCGAGAGTATGCGGGATACGGCGCGTCTGGCCGCAACGGAGGGTGGGCATCCGCAATGTTCCCGCTTTCGCTGCAGCACGTCGCCAAGTTCTCCTCGCACGCCGCCGCGCTCGCGCTTCAGGCAGCCATGAATGAAACCGTTGACGAGATCGGTCGCGTTCTTCGCGACGAGGGCATTGACGCAAAATATTCCAAACAAGGCTTTGTGTCATTGGCCAGGTCGCCCGCGCAACTTAGTCGCGCCCGCGCCGCCCTCCAGGCGTCGGAGGCCTTTGGCCTTACGCATCAGTGGCGGCTCCTAAATGCACAGCAGGCCTCGGCGTTGGTAGCAGCCGAGGGATGCGTCGGCGGACTGTACACCGAACATTGCGCTGTCGTTCATCCTGGCCTTCTCGTTCGCGGCCTCGCGCGCACCGTCGAGGCTCTCGGCGCCAGCATATACGAGAACACCTCGGCAACCAGCTTTTGCAAAGGCGGCGTCATCACCCCCGGTGGCAAGGTTCAGGCTCATATCGTGGTTCGCGCGACCGAGGGATTCACGACGCAGTTCAAGGAGTATCGTCGCGCCCTCATCCCGCTGTACTCGCTGGTGCTCGCCACCGAACCTCTGCCACAACATCTCCGAACTGAGTTGAAGCTCGATCATCGTATCGCCTTCAATGATATGCGCCATCTGCGGACCTACTCGCAAGTGACGGCGGACGGGCGGCTCGTCTTCGGAGGCAGGGGTGCACCTTATCACTTCGGCTCGAGGATCTCGTCTAAGTACGACACCGTGGATGCCGTGCACGAGAAAATCCAAGCAGCGATGATCGAGTTTTTTCCTCGCCTCAGCGGGATCCGTGTCACCCATCGATGGGGCGGTGCGCTTGGAGTTCCGCGCGATTGGCATCCGTCTGTCGGACTTGATCGTACCAATGGTGTCGCATGGGCAGGTCAATACGTTGGAGACGGTGTCGCGACCAGCAACCTTGCGGCGCGCGTTCTCCGGAATCTCATCCTCGAACGGGAAGACGAAATCAACCAGCTGCCTATCGTCAATCATCAGTCGCCACAGTGGGAGCCTGAGCCTTTTCGCTGGCTTGGCGTGAATCTTGGGCTCTATGCTGCGGCTCTCGGAGACGCCGAGGAGCGTCTGGCGGAGCGCCCCTCCCGAATAGCCCACGTGCTCGAGTCATTGACCGGCGCACACTGACGACGTCGCAGATACGAAAGGGACTGAAATGACCGCAATGACCTTTATCAAGAGCACCGATGTCGCTTCCGGCCATCTCCCGCCCGCCGGTCAACGGCCCGGAGCGGACAAAGGCGACCCTCAGCTCGGCCTGTTGAGGATTGCTCCGAACGCAGGCGGAAACATCGGCATCTGGGAATGCCAACCCGGAGGCTGGCCCGTCAACAATCGCCCAGACACCGAGGTGGCATTCATCCTGTCAGGCACCGCAACAATCACCGATGACATCACCGGCACGGCTCACACCATCACGGCGGGTGATCTAGTCGTTCTTCCCCCTGGTTGGACCGGCCGTTGGGATGTGACCGAACCCATTCGAAAAGTTTTTGCGATCTACTGAAAGGTTCGTCCCGCCATTCGTCGGGAACCGTGGACGCGCCATTGCAGGGCGCGTCCCGCGCGTTGCGTTCCGAGAGACATCAAAAATTCTCTCTTCCCGCAAGTTCGTCGCAGTTGCAATCGTCATTCCATTAGAGCGCACGGCCGATCTAGCGGTGTGCAAAGCCTAGATGCGTTTGCTCAAGGAAAGAACTTGGCTCACTTGCCACGAGAACGATGGCGCACCCGACACTTCGAACGTGTGGCCTCCACCTTCGGGAGCAATTTAACCTGCCCATCCGAATATTGCGATAGGGCACGCCATGGTACGGCATCCGTCCGTAATAACAAGATATTTTCAACAGCGCAAGCGACGTACGTATCCGAAAGTTCGACGCGATTTCCGCCCGCCTGCTTACGCGGTGCTTACGCGCGAGATCCGGTCACGGACGGAGCAAGCGCATGGCTAAGGTCACGAAGAGGGTCGTCGACGCCGCAGAGGTCCGAAAGAAGGGGACGAAGAATTGCCGGGCTTCGGAGTCCGCATCTTCGCGTCAGGCAAGCGAAGCTATGTCATCCAGTATCGGGCTGCGGGCCGCTCGCGCCGCTACACCGTCGGACTACATGGCATTTGGGCACCGGAGACAGCTAGGCAAGAGGCGAAAGTCCAACTCGGCCGTGTGGCTCAAGGCGACAACCCCGCCCAAGAGCGCCAGCTCGATCACAAGGCGATCGTCGTCAAGGAGCTCTGCGACCTATATTTTGCCGACTTGAAGGCGGGTCTCATACTTGGAAAAGGAGGGAGACCGAAAAAAGCTTCAACGATCGTAACCGACACCGGCCGAATCGAACGCCACATCATTCCGCTGATTGGCACCCGCAGGGCCAAAGACCTCACAAAGGCCGACATCAACAAGGTCCTCAAGGACATCCATCTGTTTCAATATAGAGCGTGATGCTTTCAAGAACGCGCGGCCCGCCGGAGTTGCACGAACGCCGTTGCCCGAACGCTCAAAAAGGCGGACGCCAACCGTGTGTTCTAACTGTTGTACGGAGCGACTGAGAGTGGATCGCTTGATAAGCGACACCTCGGCCGCTTGTCGAAAACTTCCAAGGTCTGCTGCAGCCACGGCATATCGAAGTTGGTGAAGTTCAATCTTCGGAGCGCGGACTTTTATCTGCCGCCTCTCGGGGGTCTCAGTGTTCATAACGAGGCTACCAACAATCAAAAGTTGTCCTGGCCGCACGTGTGCAACAAATTTCGACTTTTTCAGTTGGCGCAACCTCGCAAGATTGAGCACACATCTCTTGATATTTTGCTTGCGGTATCCACAGGACATCTGTAATATATCAATGATGTACTAAGACCCATAAGGGAGTTTGACGCTTGGACGCGCGCAGTTCCATCCGTCTCGATAGCGATGTTGTGGTTGTTGGGGGCGGTGCGGCCGGTGTCGCCGCAGCGGTGGCTTCCGCGCGCAAGGGTCTCAACGTGACTCTAATCGAGCGCTACGGATTCTGCGGTGGCGGCGCAGTCGCCGGCCTCTCTGGTACGGTTTGTGGGCTGTACGAAGCTACCAATAATGTCACGGCGGGTCCCAAACAGATCGTCTTCGGCTTCGCCGATGAATTTTGCCAACGGTTGGAGGCGAGGGGTGGGCTCGGTGATCCGCTGCTCTATGGAAAAACATGGGCTCGGGTTCACGATCCAATAGTTTGGCGCGAAGTTGCCGATGCGTTGCTTCGCGAAGTCGGAGTCCGCGTTATTTTTCATGCCCACGCGCAGGCCGTGCGATTGGAAGGTGAAAAAATTGAAGGAATTGGCGTCTGGACGAAGCAAGGACCGGTCGACGCGCGCGCGAAAATCATCATCGACGCCAGCGGTGATGCGGATATCGTAGCGATGGCAGGACTTCCGAATTTCGTCGGCGATAACGGTGCGGTTCAGAATCCAACAATGATCTTCAGGATGATGGGCGTAGATGTTGACCGGTTCGTCGGCGAATACGGCGTAGACACCATCATGCCGGAAAAGGTCTCGGCAATGATCCGGGCCAAGCACAACGCTGGCGACTATCGGCTCCCGCGTGCCAAGATCTGGCTATTTCCGACCACTCGCCCTGGCGAGTTACTCTGCAACTGTACGCGCGTCATCGGTCCGGATGGCCGAGAACTTAATACGCTATTTTATCAGGACTTCACCGACGCGGAAATTGAAGGGCGCCTGCAAGCCCGTGAATATGCGCGCTTCTTCCGAGACAATCTCGTCGGCTGCGAAGGGGCTTTCCTGAACGATACTGGAGTTCAGGTTGGCGTGAGGCAGACCCGTCAGGTGTCTGGCGTGAAGCGACTTGCGAACTCCGACGTCGTACGAGGCACAAAAGTTCCGGACGGCATCGCCGTCTCCCCCTGGCCGATCGAACTGCATAGGGGCGACAAGCCCAAGGTCGAGTGGTTACTGAATGACTATTACGAGGTTCCCTACGGATGCTTCGTGCCCGAACGCGGCGAGGGGTTGTTGGTCGCGGGTCGGTGTTTGTCGGCAGAGCACGAAGCGGTGGCTTCCGCGCGCGTGACTGCTCAATGCTTCTCGTATGGGCATGCAATTGGGCTCGCTGCCGCTGTAGCAGTGCGTGAGAAGCTGGCACCTCGTTCAATCGACGGCAAAGACGTCCGAGCGTTGTTGAACGCGGACGGCGCTCGGATTGATTGAAGGACAAATCGCAAATGATCCAGTCTGAGTTCAGGGGCGAAGTCGCGCTCGTCACGATCGATCGTCCTGAGCGCCGCAACGCGTTGGGATCGCAGTTGATGAGAAAGCTTGGCGAGGCCCTATGCGACGCCGAACGAAACGACCAAGTAAAGGCAATCGTGTTGGCGGGGGCGTCACCGGCATTCTGCGCTGGCAGCGATTTGAAGGAACTGGCTGGCCTATCCATCGCAGACATGTGTCGGCATGAGGCGGAGACAGCAAGGTTCGCGAGAGCAATCGGCTATCGCGCGAAGCCTGTCATCGCCGCGGTGGAGGGATACACCCTCGGCGGAGGCTTTATCCTTGCTGCATCCTGCGACATCGTCGTCAGCGCATCGACGGCACGTTGGCATTTGCCGGAGGCGCCGAACGGCTGGTTGCCACCATGGGGCCTTACGGCTTTGGTTGCGAGGGTCGGCGCCGTTCGGGCGCGCCACTTAACTTGGGGCGTCGCACCGATCGACGGTATCGAAGCGGCTCGCATCGGCCTCGTCGACGATGTGGTCGAGCCAGGCGCTGCGCTCGACCATGCGTTCGGTATAGCCAACGGCCTCGCTGCGGTACCACCGGAGGCGATCGCCTCCACCAAGCGATTTTTTGAACCATTCATCATGGCGGACGCCGAGCGTCTGGACGAAGTCGCGTCCAGGGAATTCGCAGCGAACTGCGAAACACCCAGCTCCGTAAAAACACTCGAACGTTTCAAGGTGAAGGCGTGAGCAAGATTGTCGATGCTGCGACCGCGGTCGCTTCAATTCCGGACGGATCTACGGTTGGCTGCGTTGGTGTGATCGGCTGGGTGACGCCGGACGCGCTGCTCAAGGCGCTAGGGGAGCGCTTTCGCGAGACGGTAAGTCCGAAAGATTTGACGTTCTATTTCCCGGTCGGAACTGGCGATGCTCAGGGCATCAAGGGTATGGACCACGTCGCGCAGGAAGGATTGATGAAGCGCATCGTTTGTGGATCCTACGTCAATCCTGTTGATCCGGCGACGGGTAAGCGCCCAGAACTCATGCGTCTGATCCGCGAAAACAAGATTGAAGCCTATTCGTGGCCAATCGGCGCAACCATGCATTGGCTGCGCGAAGTTGCGCGTCGTAGCCCCGGCTATATGACGCGGATCGGGCTTGGAACTTACATCGATCCTCAAAACGGAGGCGGCAGGTTCACCGAGCGCGCGCGGGATGGCTTGGTTCGGAGGATCGAATTTGAAGGACAGCCATATCTGTTCTATCCGACCTGGAGCCTCGACACGGTTTTTGTCTGCGCTTCTTCCTCGGACGAGGAAGGTAATCTTTCGTTCGAAAGCGAGGCGTTGGTCTCATCCAATATTGCCCTCGTCCTGGCGGCCAAGGCACACGGTGGTCGTGTTATCGCTCAGGTCCGCCGAGCCGTGCCTTATGGGACGCGTCCGGCTTCCGAGGTGCGGATTCCTGGACTATTCGTGGACGCGGTCGTGGTCGATCCCTCGATGATGATGACGACCGATGTAGAATTTGAGCCGGCGTATTTCGCCGGAACACGCCTTCCTTTGTCGCAGCTTCCGCCGATACCGATGACAGCCGACAAGGTTATTGCCCTGCGGGCCGCGAGAGAGGTTCGCAAGCGGGAGTTGTCAATCTTTGGCTTTGGTGCGGCGACCGATGTGCCATTGGTGATGGCCGAAAAGGGAATGTTCAACGGCGGGCGCCTAAAGGACTACTGGTTCACGACCGAGCACGGTTCATACGGTGGCATCGTAATGTCGGGTTGGCAATTCTCGGCCAATCTCAATCCGGATGCCATCATGGACGGGACCTATCAGTTTGATGCCATCGACGGCGGCCTATGCCGATTCGCAGCTTTGTCCTTTGCGCAATTTGACCAGAGTGGCCTCGTCAATGTTTCCAAATTCGGTGTCGCCAATCCCGGCGCCGGCGGCTTCATCGATATCGCGGAAAGCGCGCAGCGGCTTGTATTCGCGGGCACTTTCACCACCGGCGGACTGGATGTCGCATTCGAGGGAGGTAAACTCCGTATCGTCAAGGAAGGCAAGGTGCGCAAGTTCGTGGAAAAGACCGAACAAATAACCTATTCCGTGATCGGTGGCGTAAAGCGCGGCCAGACAGCTCGCTTAATCACAGAGCGAGCGGTGTTCGATGTGACGGCCGAGGGCCTGATCCTTACGGAAGTTGCTCCAGGGATCGACGTTCGCAAAGACGTGCTTGGCCAGATGGAATTTGCACCTTGGAAGGTGGCGGATGATCTCAAGCTCATGGACGGGGAGTATTTCTCGGACACACCTTGCCAGGCGGAGGTCGGCTAGCGATCCCGATTGTCCTGCGTGAATCAGGCCACACGTGTTCCGATGCCCAACTCAAAAATTCTACGCGTGTAACTCTCGACTTGGTCCATCAACTCCGTGGCATGGCCGAGCGCCTTTCGCTCGTCTTGCCGCGCAACGGCACGCGCACGTTCGGCGTGCAGTTTACCCATGGCTTCGAGGTTCTGCAGTTCCGACTCATACTTATAGTAGAAGCGGCGGGACATTGCGTGGAGAGGTGAGATCGATCTAGCCGCAAAAGGGTTGCCGGCCGCTTTCGCGAGGAGCTGATTGGCTTTGAAAACCTCACGAAGATATAGTTCCACGTGGCCGTGCTTGCCGGCCGCGTCGATCTGGTTTGCCGCTGCAAGCAGCCGCTCGCGATCCGCGGCCATGATTCTCCGTGCCGCTCTCCCTGTAATGAACAGTTCGAGTTCCTTGCGTAAGTCAATGACGAGCAACTGCTCGTGAAGATTGATCTCGGTGATCATCAAGCCGTGTCGCGGCAATATGCTGACGAGATAATCCGCCTGTAGGCGCTTTATCGCTTCGCGGACCGGGGTACGGCCGATCCCGATCTTGTCGGCCAGTCCTTCTTCGGACCAGCGGCTTCCGGGAGGAAGCTGCAGCGTGACGATCATCTCTTCGATGCGTCGATGGGCGGCGTCGGCCAGGGACTCCGTCGTTGGATCGATCGCAGGTTTCCTAGCCATCGGATATCTAAGCCTTTCAAGAGAGCGGAATTCGCATTGAAGAACTTGGAAGCGCCAAGTCAACCGAGCAACGCCAATTCTATACCACTTTGTTGTTTATCGGCGCTCCTGATCTGTCGTCCCGAGCGCAGCGGCTTTCAGGCTTTACCGTCGCATCCAAGCTCTCCATCTTGACTCGCCTGTAAGATATCACTAGTACGTCACAAAGATAATACAGACGCAATACAGGCGTATCAGGGAGTGAAACATGCTCGGGTCAAAGGGATTGTTGTTGTCTGGTTTCATGGCGCTCGGCCTGCTTGGGGCGACGAATGTACGCGCCGAAGACGTCGTGAAAATCGGACAGATCGAGGCGCTCACCGGCCCAACCGCCACCTATGGGTGGATGTCGGCCCAAGGAGCGAAACTCGCCGTCGAAGAGATCAACGCCAAGGGTGGCTTTAAGGTCGGCGACAAGACTTACAAGTTGCAGTTGACCCAGGCCGACACGCGCGGCGAACCGCGCGAGGCCACCGTGCAGTTCCGCAAGTTGATGGAAGAAAACGTCCGCTTCGTTTTCGGTCCATTCCTGACGAACATTTTCAACGCCATCGAGCCAATCGCCAAGCAGAACAATGGCAAATTCCTGTTGTTCGCGGGCGCCACTTCCGCGCACAGCGCGCTTGGAAAGCCCGATCACGACTATCTGTTCCGGACTTGGAATTGGGATGCGGGTCCATCTGGCTTTGGTAAGTTGATGGTGGACTACTTGAAAAAGCAGGACACAAAGAAGGTGGCGATGCTTTTCCAGAACGATGCCTTCGGCAAAACGGCAGTAGACATCTATACCGCGCTCTTCAAGGATGCCGGCATCGAACTCAAGGTCGAACTCTTTGAACCGGGCACGAAAGACTTCAGCGCGGTGCTCGCGAAACTCGCCACCGGCAAGCCGGACTTTTTATTCCCGGGCTATTCTGATGCAGTCCTGTATGACATCGTAAGGCAGGCAACGGAATCCGGGTTTGCGAATCGCTTCTTCCTAGTTCGTGGCTCGATCGGCCCCGCACTAAAGAACAAGGACGCTATTGAGGACTACATAGCCTACGTCCCCAAGTACTTCGAGCAAGCTGAAAAGACCGAGCCGAAGGTCAAAGCGTTCATAGAGAACTACAAAAAGACGTACAATCGCGAATTCCCCTACGATCAAGCGCCTTTGTGTTCATCGTCCTGCTACGACCACGTTCACATGCTCGTTCAAGCGATGCAGAGCGCTGGTACCGTCGATGACGTCGCCAAGATCCGTACTGCATTGCTGAGCATGTCCTACGACGGATTATGGAAGATCAAATACGACAAGACCGGGGAGGAAGTGTTCGGCTTCGATGTCGTGCACGTGCGTAAGGGCGGATCGGTCGAGGTCGTCAAATACGACCCAACCAACGATTAATCGGGAACGTTGCGCATCTCTCTTCCGGCACGTTTTCTCCGGGGGAGCCGATTCCTCAACGATTTGCTGTGTTTCTCCGAGAACGGACCCAAGGTACATGTCGCAGTTAATAATTGGGCAATTGCTTAACGGCGTGATCGTCGGCTCGCTCTACGGCATCATCGCGCTAGGAGTAACGCTTACTTTTGGGCTTACAGGCATCGTCAATTTCGCACTCGGTGCATTTATGATGCTCGGCGCCTATGCGACCTGGTACCTGTACGACGTGCTCGGCTGGCCTTACGTGCCGGCCGTTTTTGGTGCTGTCATCGCGGTCGGTATCATCGGGTATCTCTGCGATCGGGCGCTTTTTCAATTCACTCGAGGCAATCTCGTTAACGGCTTGCTTGTGTCGATCGGCATGATCTCGGTGTTCGAGGCCCTCGTGTTGGCAGCTTTCACGACTACGCCCAGGGATCTCACCTACGTGCTGCCCGGCGCCCTGCACGTCGGAGGTTTGATCTTGCCAAAGATAAAGGTCGCAGTTTGCGGCGTGTTTCTCGCCGTGATTTTCGGTACCTACTTCGCCCTCACGCGTACCTGGCTTGGCCGCGCGGCATTCTCCTATGCCCAGAACCCGGAGGCGGCTGCGCTCATGGGAATTCGCACTGGCCGTCTACAAACGATCGTCGTGGTCTACTCCACGGCGCTCGCTGGCCTCGGCGGGGGTCTTTATGCCAGCATGTACTCCATCGATCCAACGATTGGCTCCGGATATGTGCTCAAAGCTGTAGAAGCTGCGATCCTCGCAGGTATCGGAAGCGTTATCGGAGCATTGGGTGGTGGCATTATTCTCGGCGTCAGCGAGAATATCGGATCCGTCTTCCTGCCGTCCGCGTTTAGGGACGCCTACGGTCTCGTCTTCTTGATCGCGATTCTACTCGTTCGCCCGAGCGGACTCTTCGGAGATCGGTCATGAAGTACGCCGCTCCCACCGCATTACTTATTGCACTTTTCGCGCCTCTCGCCGTTCACAGTGATTCTATTCTCGCCATTGCCATCTATGGCTTCATGGCTGCGTCGCTTGCGGTGAGTTTCAATTTGATCTTCGGCTTTACTGGCCAATTGTCGCTGTTCCACGCCGCGTCCTTCGGCGTATCGGCCTACATCGTAACCATTCTCGTCACGGCTTTCGGTTGGAATTTTTGGTTGGCCGTGGTTCCGGCATTGGCCGTCGTTCTGATCTTGTCGCTGATCGTGGGAACGATCTGCTTTCGGTTCAAGCTAAAAGAATTCTACTTCGCTGTTGTCACGATGGCGTTTTCCGAAATCTTGCGGCTTGTCATCTTGAATTGGAACGGAATAACGAACGGTTCCCTTGGCATCACCGTTGTCGACAGGCCAAGCTTGTGGACGCCGTCGGGCGCCGTTCAGATATCGAGCGGCATCGCTTGGTACTACCTCACACTCGCACTCCTGGTCATAGTTTATGTCGTTTGTCAGCGAATACTCTCATCTTGGATCGGACGATGCTTGGCTGCGATCCGCCTGAACGACCAACTCGGCGAAACGCTTGGTATCGACGTCTTCAAGTATAAGCTCCTGAGCTTTGCGGTTGGCAGCGTACTTGCGGGTCTGGTGGGCGCGTTCTACGGGTTCTATTCAGGCTTCGTCGAACCGCACTACCTATCGATATCGCTTGGGCTCGACATAATCGCCATGGTCTTGCTCGGCGGCGTCGGATCATTGATCGGTCCTGTGATCGGCGCTGTCATCTTGACGGCGCTTCCACACGTCATCGACTTGAGCGCGGAACTGCGCATCGGGCTGTACGGATCCATTCTAATCTTCGTCATTCTGGTGATGCCGAAAGGCATCGTGGGCCTGCTCGGGAGCAGAAAGAATGCTGCTTGACATCCAAGGTTTGATCAAGCGGTTCGGCGGCTTGACAGCGGTCTCTAATGTATCGTTCGGAATTGAGCGAGGAGAGATCGTCGGAATATTCGGTCCTAACGGCTCGGGTAAGACCACCACGCTTAACCTGATCGCCGGCATCCTTCAGCCGACAGAAGGCAGCATTCTATGGAAGGGTAATGAAATTGGCAGGCTCGCTTCTTTCGAAGTCGCTCAACAGGGGCTGATCAAGACCTTCCAGAATCCGCAGCTCTTCCCTGAGTTGACTGTTGCGCAACACATGCGCATCGCCTGTCATCTCCACATCAAGCGCGCATTGGGCATCGGCCGTGTGTTAACGCTCCTACGAGGCACGCCCGGCGAGTTGGACGGTGTGTTGACCCGAAAAATCGATCAGATGCTTGAATTGTGTAGGTTAGCCGACAAGCGCGGCGAGGTAGCAGGCGCCTTATCCTACGGCAGCGAGAAAATGCTCGGCGTGGCCATGGGAATGGTCTGCGAACCAGAATTGCTGTTGCTGGACGAACCGGCATCAGGTCTCGGTAACGACGAAATCTCAAATCTCGATGCAGTGCTGCGCGATCTGCGAACGCACGGGGTCACGTTGTGCATCATCGATCACAAGGTGGGGTTTTTGGGCCGATTGGCCGATCGCGCGATCGCGCTGCATCACGGAGCGATCATTGCCGTCGGCAAGACCACTGATGTTCTGGACAATAGTGCCGTCGTCGAAGCCTATCTGGGCAAGAAACATGCTTGAAGTTGCAGATCTTAATGTCAGCTATGGCAAGCACAAAGTGCTTAGAGCAGTATCTTTCGGACTCCAGCGTGGAGAGGTTGTTGCTCTGATCGGACCGAACGCCGCGGGCAAGTCGACGACATTGCGTACGCTCGCCGCACTAAAGAAGGCCAATTCGGGCAGAATCACCTTCGAGGGCGGTGACGTAGCCTCCAAATCGACCGCTGACCGCGTGAGGTGTGGTCTGGTGCTCGTTCCGGAAGGTCGCCAGATATTTCCACGATCATCGGTCCACGAAAACCTTTTGATGGGGGCATACCATCGTCCCGACCGAGATCAGGTCGATGGAGACATGGAGCGCATCTTTTCCATGTTTCCGCGCCTGCGAGAGCGAAGAACGCAGCGAGCTGGATCGATGTCTGGTGGCGAACAGCAGATGCTGGCAATCGGACGAGGATTGATGTCTCGTCCGAAATTAATGCTGCTCGACGAGCCGACGCTGGGTCTTGCGCCAATCATCATTGAGGAACTCGGGCAGATCATCCGCAAGCTAGCGAGCGAAGGGCTTACTATCCTGCTGGCAGAACAAAATGCCGCAATGGCCCTTGGATGTGCGGACCGCGCATACGTTCTTCAATCGGGCAGCATCGTAACTTCGGGTCAAGCAAAGCAGCTCTCGGAAACATCTGAGGTTAAGCAGATGTATCTCGGCGCGTGACGAATATCGGTGGGTCGCTCATGAGTGAAAATAGCAAAGCTGTTGGAGTTGAGAACCGAGACGCGATCGCGGTCGTCAGCTTGCTCAGATCTGCAAGTCGCAACTCGATGAATCAAGAACTCGTCGATGAGGCGAAGGCGGCCCTGTTGGAATTGGATCGCGACGACAACGTCAGGGCCATCGTACTCGTCGGCGCTCTTCCTGGTTTTTGCGCCGGCAGCGACCTGAAGTTTATCGGAGCGCTCGGACTCGAAGCCATGGGTCGCTTTGAGCAGGAATGCGGCGATTTGGGGCGCTTGATCGGATTCATCGGCAAGCCAGTCGTCGCCGCTGTTGAAGGGTTTGCAATTGGTGGCGGATTTACACTAGCCACGAGCTGCGATGTCGTCGTCGCCGGGCGCGGATCGAAGTGGAGCTTGCCCGAGGTACCGCACGGGTGGCTTACCCCCTGGGGAATCAAGTCCCTGGTGGCTAGAGTGGGTTTGATTAAGGCCCGTCATCTTTGTTTCTGCCTCGAGCCGTTGACGGCTGACGACGCGCGGGTTCTCGGCGCAGTAGATTATTGCTGCGATGATGGCGAGGCGCTTTCGAGCGCCATCGGCGTAGCCAACAAACTCGCCCTTCTGCCCCGACCTGCCGTCGCGGCCACCAAACGCTTCTTTTCAAGCTATCTGATGCAGGATGCCGAAGCGATGGACTTCGAGGCCAATCGTCTTTTCCTGGACAACTGTCGGGAAAAGGCTGCCCAAGCGACCCTCGATAAGTTCCGAAAGCGCTGAACGCCAAAATCTTGAACAAAAAGGACTCGATCGATGCTGCTCGACCTCAATGAAGAAGAGACGCTTCTGAAGGAAAGCCTCGACCAATTTGCGGCGGGAGCAATCCGTCCGAAGATCAAACCCTTCGTAGACCGCCACGAGTTCCCGACTGACCTGGTGAAGGAATTTCTGTCGCTTGGCTTCATGGGGACGGCCTACGATCCCAACTTCGGGGGTGGCGGACTTGGCGCGCGAGGCTCCTCTATCGTTGCCGAAGTATTGGCGCGAGCAGAACCCGGCTTCGCTGCGATCTATCTTTGTAACAGTGCGCCGATGAGCGTGATCGCGCGTTATGGGTCCGACGAGTTGAAGCGGAAGTGGTTGGAGCCTTTGTGCCGCGGCGATTTCATTGCTTCATTCGGCGTTACCGAACCCAGCGGCGGCTCGGATGTAGCCAGCATCAAGACGCGGGCTGTAGAGGATGGTGACTCTTTCGTGTTATCCGGTTCGAAAGTGTTCTCCACGAATGCGGGCACTCCTCTGCATGGCGCGTCGACCTTCGTGGCGGTCACCGATCCAGAATTGGGTCCCAAGGGGCTCTCGACGTTTGTCGTTCCAGTCGGTACTCCGGGCTTCAAGGTTGGTAAGCCAGGCCGAAAGATTGGCTGGCGGATTGCAGATTCAGTTGAACTGTTCCTCGATGACTGTCGCGTGCCGAAGTCAAATATGGTCGGCAACCGCGGCGATGGATTGAAGCAAATACTGACGACGTTGAGCCTCGGTCGAATTCTGGTGGGGGCCTCGGGACTTGGTCTCGCCCGAAAGGCAATGGATCTCGCCAAAGTCTATGGGGCGGGTCGCAAAATCGGTGGGACACCGATATTCAATCACCAAGGACTAACCTTTCCTCTAGCTGACGGATTGACGAAGATCCATGCAGCTGAGCTGATGATACGCAACGCCGCCTGCTTGGCGGATGCAGGACGGCCGTTCCGACTTGAGACGTCGATGGCCAAGCTTTTTGCCACCGAAATGGCGAGTGAAGTGGCTGATATCGCTCTACAGGTACACGGCGGATATGGCGTATTCGAGGAGTACGAAGTGTCTGGCCTCCTGGGCGAGGCGAGAGTGCTTCGTATCCTCGAAGGAACGAGTGAGATTCAGCGCCTCGTGATCGCTCGTGAACTATTAGCGTAGGAGGCGGCGGGCCGCCTGGCGGATACGCGTCTTCGTGAGAGCGTCGAGGATGGAACGTGGTCCGCGGCAGAACTGAAGAGTGCTGCAGAAACGATATTGTCAGTGCTTCACCACGCTGACGGTGGATGCGTAGGTTGAAAAAAGGTCGAGCTCAGAGGAAGAGGAACTGGTTTGGTTCCACCGAGTACGACGCGGTCGAGCGTTCGTTTGTTGAGGCAAGATAAGACGATGAAGGTCCTGGTACCGGTTAAACGAGTGGTCGACTACAACGTCAAAGTGCGCGTCAAAAGCGATGGAACCGGCGTTGAGTTGGCCAACGTGAAGATGTCGATGAATCCGTTCGACGAAATCGCCGTGGAGGAAGCCCTGCGGCTGAAGGAGGCGGGCAAGGCGACGGAAGTCGTGGTGGTCTCGATCGGTCCGGCGCAGGCGTCCGAAACCATCCGCACCGGTCTTGCCATGGGCGCCGACCGCGGCATCTTGGTCAAGGTCGAGGGCAATGTCGAGCCGCTCGCGGTCGCCAAGCTCCTGAAGGCCATTGCTGACGAGGAGAAGCCGGGTCTGATCATTCTCGGCAAGCAGGCGATCGACGATGATTCCAATCAGACCGGCCAGATGCTGGCCGCGCTGCTCGGCTGGTCGCAGGCGACCTTCGCCTCCAAGCTCGAGGTCGACGGTTCCGATTTCAAGGTCACCCGCGAAGTCGACGGCGGATTGCAGACCATCAAGCTCAAGGGACCGGCGATCGTCACCACCGATCTGCGGCTGAACGAGCCGCGCTACGCCAGCCTGCCCAACATCATGAAGGCCAAGAAGAAGCCGATCGACGACAAGAACGCGTCCGATTACGGCGTCGATCTCACGCCGCATCTCGAGGTCCTCAAGACCTCCGAACCGCCCGGCCGCAAGGGAGGCGTCAAGGTGAAAGACGTCGCCGAACTGGTGTCCAAGCTCAAAAATGAAGCCGGGGTTCTCTGATGACGACGTTGCTGATTGCCGAACACGAACACGAAGTCCTCAAGGACTCCACCGACAAGGCGCTGACCGCGGCCACCCAGCTGGGCGCCGAGGTTCACGTGCTGGTCGCCGGTGGCGGTCAGGGCACCAAGGCGGCGGCCGAGGCGGCGGCGAAGCTCGCCGGCGTCACCAAGGTGCTGCTCGCCGAGGCCGAGGCCGATGCCTATGCCCACGACCTCGCTGAGCCGCTGGCCGCGCTGATCGTGGCGCTGGCGCCGTCCTATGACGCCTTTGTCGCGCCCGCGACCTCGCGCTTCAAGAACGTGATGCCGCGCGTCGCCGCTTTGCTCGACGTGATGCAGGTCTCCGAGATCATCAAGGTGGTTTCGCCCGACACGTTCGAGCGGCCGATCTATGCCGGCAATGCGATCCAGACGGTGAAATCGAAAGGACGCCAAGAAGGTCATCACGGTGCGGACCTCGACCTTCGCCGCAGCCGGCGACGGCGGCAGCGCTTCAGTCGAGAACGCGCCGTCGGCGGCCGATCCCGGCCTCTCCAGCTTCGTCGGCGAGGAAGTCGCCAAGAGCGACCGTCCCGAACTGACCTCGGCCAAGATCATCGTCTCCGGCGGCCGCGCGATGCAGAACCGCGAGAACTTTGCCAAATACATCGAGCCGCTCGCCGACAAACTCGGTGCCGGCGTTGGCGCCTCGCGCGCCGCGGTCGATGCCGGCTACGCGCCGAACGACTGGCAGGTCGGCCAGACCGGCAAGGCGGTGGTGCCGGAGCTCTATATCGCGATCGGGATCTCCGGCGCGATCCAGCATCTCGCCGGCATGAAGGATTCCAAGGTGATCGTCGCGATCAACAAGGATGAAGACGCGCCGATCTTCCAGGTTGCGGATTACGGGCTGGTCGCGGATCTGTATCAGGCGGTTCCGGAACTGACCGAGGCGATTGGTAAACTGCGGGACTAAGCGGAAAGTAGACTACTCCCTTCGCCTACCCGTGTCCGCCGCAAGCCGACGTTCGAGCAAGCGGATAGCCGGTACGGTAGCTCCTTCAATTCGTTCGCATTGCGAACGAAGCTGAAAGATCCGTCTGTGATATCTTAGTAGGATGTCATAAAAATACGAAATCTTAACGCGTTTCGCGGATAGTGAGGATGCGGGAAGCGCCGGACCTATGAAGTGAGGTGCCGGCAGCCGGCCACGGCGGCAACAATGATCATCCATTAAGCTTCGGAGGAAATGATGCGTACCTGGGTTGTAGCAATCGTCGCGACCGTACTGGCGTTGACTGGGCCGGCTATGTCTGCAGAGCGTGGTACGCCCGAGCAAGCGAAGGCGCTGGTCGAACGTGCAGTCCAGCACATCGCGGAAGTGGGCAAAGAAAAGGCTTTCGAAGATTTCCACGATCCAAAAGGTAAGTTTGTGGAAGAAGAACCTATTAGCATTAAATGCCACGATAGAGGCTGCTCGCGCGGGTGAAGCTGGTCGCGGCTTCTCAGTCGTTGCTTCGGAGGTCAAATCACTCGCCAAACAGACCTCCCTTGCCACTGAAGAGATTCGGTCGCAGATCAACGGAATCCAGAAGGCGACTTCGGAGACTGTTGATGCCATGGTCGGGATCGAGCGTACAATCGGCCTCATAGGAGACACCACTGCGCTCATCAACACCACCATAACGCAACAAGCGTCTGCGACCGACGAAATCGCCCAAAACGTGTCCCAGGCTGCTGCTCACACTGAGACGGTTTCGACAAACATGCTCGGTGTTAGCGAAGCGACGCAGATTGCAAGCGGTGCTGCGGTGGAGGTCTTGGACTCGGCGCAGGCGTTGACCAGTCGGGCTGAGCACCTGAGGGGTGAGGTCGATAGCTTCTTTCCTCGATACGGGCCGCTTAGGCATATCACCATCAACGAAGGCGGATAAAGCCGCGCGATCTCCAACAATTGTTCCGCCTTCGGCGTGGCCGCACTTGCCAGTAAGATATTTATAATATACTACCGCGCGTGTTGCTGGAACGGAGCCGCGTGCCCGCGGAATTCTCCGCTCGAACATTTTTCAACCGCTCGAAGGTGTTGAAGCTGAAGTTCATCGACCTTGAGATATCCGAATCCAGCCCTCCCGCTGGACCAAGCGTCGACATCGGCGCTTCCATCTTGGCCCGGCTTATGCCGGGCCATTTTTTTTCGAAGAAGCATGCTGGCTTCCAGCTCATACGCGCGTAATCGACGGCGAACGCCATCCCTTGACGGTGGAGATCATGATCCGGCGTGTGCAATCGCAAACCTCTTGAAGTAGCAAAAATGCTCAATTTTCGTCGACTGCTGGTGGCCGCGCGTCAGTCCAGGATTGCTGCCGAAAGCACAAAGGCATGGGATAGCGCCTAAAGGTTCAGATTCGCTCCAGGTCTCGAACAGTGCGATCGTTCTCGACGTCACCGGTATTTACCGTGCTATTGCGCTCCAGAAGAACCACCTCGCAGGTTGGCTCCGCAGTCGGGCAATGGTCGACACCATGCGGCACGATAATGTACGCGCCGGCATTGAGCACGATGTCTCCGCCATCGGCTTCGCGTAGCTTCATTCGAAGCGTATGACAGTGAGCAGGCCGCGACCTATGCTTCGCTGGCCGGCTATCCGCTTGCCCAGATCGGCAACGCGCCCGGCAACTACGTTCCGAACGCGCCAGCGATGATCGCCTCCGCCGGCATCACGCTCGCGAAAAGACTGGCTGGTTCGGCGCCTTGCGCTGGCGCTATCTCGGATCAACCCCGCTGACGGAAGACAATGCCTTTCGCTCGACCGCGACCAAAGTCTTCAATGCCCGCATCGGCTACCGTACCTCGGATGGTTGGGGAATTCAGCTTGACGTGCTGAACCTGTTCAACAGCCAGGCCCGGACGGTCACTTCAAATTCCCCCACCTGTGGTCGCGCAAACTCCCCCACTTG
>NZ_LLXX01000237.1:7927-14397 GCF_001440405.1 Bradyrhizobium valentinum | reverse complement strand
GACCGGCTCAGCGGCCACCGGCTCGCCGGCCGCGCGCTCGACAACGCCCGGGCCAGAGATGCGTTGACAGAACTTGGCCTTAACCCGTTGATGGTGGAAGCATTTCGCGATCGGAGCAGCGCTGCCTGAGAGCCTCCGGCAGGCCGGCGTTGACGCCGCATTAAGCGTCGCAAACTAGAATCGCGGCTCCAGATGCGCGCCTGATCCGAGTTCTAAAGATGTCCCAGCAAGGTCCGATCCTCGTCGTATCGACTGCGAGACGGCCGTCCTTTGCCGCCACGCTCGACATCGCGGGGCTGTTTCCGGTCGTCGAGACCGAGTGGACGGCCGCCGCGCGCGCGGTCGAGCAGGTGCAGCCGGCTGCCGTGTTGGCTGCGACCACCGATACCGATGAGGCCGGACTGGCGGAGCTGGCAGCGCAGGTCGCCGCGCGCCAGCCCTATCTGCCGCTGATCGCGGTAGACCCGCAGCTCCCGTTTCCGGACAACGTCGTTCCCTTCTTTCAGAACCAAGTCTTACAAACTCAAGGCGGCACCAACCGGCTGGTGGCCCGCCTGAACGCAGCGCTCCGCGTGCGTTCGTTGCATGCAACGGTCATGCGCCGGCTGGTGCCGTCAGCACCGATGGCGCTATCGCATATCGATCCAGCGCACGACGCCACCGTGCTGCTGGTCGGCCGCGGCGGCGCCTATCCCACGCTCTCGGTCGCGCTTGGCGAGCGCACCGGCGTGGTCGGCGCGCTCTCGATCGAGGCGGCTGCGAAGCATCTCAACGTCAGAGACATCGACGGCATCGTGCTGGGCGAAGGTTTCAGCCTGCGCGTGATCGACGCCTTCCTCACCGTGCTGACCGAGGACGCCCGCTTCCGCAATCTTCCCATCGTGGTGACGGGCGGCGATCTGGCGCCGGCCTACGATCTGCCGAACCTCGAGATCATCGCCGGTGATGCCGCCCAGGTGGCAGCGACTGCGCTGCCGCTGATCCGCCAGCACGCCTTCGAAGCACATCTGAGCCGCACGCTGAAGGCGATCGACGCCGATGGCTTGATCGACGCGCGGACCGGCCTGCTCACCCCGGAAGCCTTTGAGCGCGACTTTGCCAGCGCCATCTACCATACCCAGCAACGCGGCGGCGGATTGTCGGTCGCGCGCTTTGCGTTCGATCCCGAACATCCCCGCGCGCAATTCGACGGCGCGCGGATCATCAGCCGCCTGATGCGGCAAATGGATTTCGGCGCCGCCCAGCAAGACGGCTCGGTTGTCGTGGTCTTTGCCGAGACCGATCTCAAAACGGCCCACGCCATCGCGCGCCGCCTGTCGAGCGTGATGCGCCATACCAGCCACGGCAAGCGCGACGCGCGATCGGAGCCGGTGGTTACGGTCGCAACGTTGCTGCCGCAGGATTCCGCAAAGTCATTGCGGTCGCGACTGCAGGAAGAAGCGCAGCGGGCGGCGTCGTGACTTCGAGCCACGCTATCTAATCCCGTCATTGCGAGCGCAGCGAAGCAATCCATCGCGCCACGAGGGAAGCATGGATTGCTTCGTCGCGGAGCCTGTCATCGGGCGCGCATTCGCGCGACCCGTTGGCTCCTCGCAATGACGACCGTGCTATGCCGCCTTCTTGCTTTCCGCGAGATTGGCGAGCTGGCGCATGATCTCGGTCGTGCCCATCAACCGCTCTTCCGGCGTCTTCCATACCTGCAGGAATACCACCTTCATGTCGGGGCGGACCTTCGCGGCCTGGCCGTGCTGGCGAATGAAGGCGACGAGACGATCCGGCTGGGCAAAGCTGTTGTCGCGGAACGAGATCACCGCGCCCTTCGGCCCGGCGTCGACCTTCTCGACATTGGCTCTGCGGCAATAGGCCTTGATAGCCGCGACCTTGAACAGGTAGCGAACCTCGTCCGGCAGCACGCCGAAGCGGTCGCGCATCTCGGCGGCGAAATTGTCGATCTCGTCGTCGGTCTCGAGATCGGCGAGCCGCCGGTACAGCGACAGCCGCACCGCAAGGTCGTTGACGTAATCCTCGGGGATCAGCACCGGCATGCCGATGGTGATCTGCGGCGACCAGCGGTCGGCGGCAGGCTCCGCCACGCCGGCCTTGAGGTTGAGGATCGCTTCTTCCAACATCGATTGATAAAGCTCGAAGCCGACTTCCTTGATGTGGCCGGACTGCTCCTCGCCGAGCAGATTGCCGGCGCCGCGAATGTCGAGGTCGTGTGAGGCGAGCTGGAAGCCCGCACCCAACGTTTCCAGCGACTGCAGCACCTTCAAACGCCGCTCGGCCTGGGCTGTGATCTTCTGCTGCGCCGGCAGCGTGAACAACGCATACGCCCGCAGCTTGGAGCGCCCGACCCGGCCGCGCAACTGGTAGAGCTGCGCCAGACCGAACATGTCGGCGCGGTGCACGATCAGCGTATTGGCGGTCGGGATATCGAGGCCGGACTCGATGATCGTGGTCGAGAGCAGGATGTCGTACTTGCCGTCGTAAAACGCCGACATGATGTCCTCAATCATGGTCGGCGCCATCTGTCCATGGGCGATCGCGACCTTCATCTCCGGCACGTTCTTGTCGAGGAAGTCCTTGACGCCGGCGAGGTCCTCGATCCGCGGCACCACGTAGAACGCCTGCCCGCCGCGGTAGCGCTCGCGCAGCAGCGCCTCGCGGATCATCAAGGGATCATGCGGGGCCACGAAGGTGCGCACGGCCAGGCGGTCGACCGGGGGCGAGGCAATGATCGAGAGGTCGCGGACACCGGTCAACGCGAGCTGCAGCGTCCGCGGAATCGGCGTGGCGCTTAGCGTCAACACATGCACCTGCGCCCGCAACTGCTTCAGTCGTTCCTTGTGGCTGACACCGAAATGCTGCTCCTCGTCGACGATCAAAAGGCCGAGGTCGCGGAACTTGATCGACTTGCCGAGCAGCGCATGGGTGCCGACCACGATGTCAACATTGCCTTCCGTCAGCCCCTTCTTGACCTGCGTCAGCTCTTTTGCCGGGATCAGGCGCGAGGCCTGCGCGACATTGACCGGGAAGCCACGGAAGCGTTCGGCAAAGTTCTTGCTGTGCTGCCGCGCGAGTAGCGTCGTCGGTACCACGACCGCAACCTGCTTGCCTTCGAGCGCGACGGCAAACGCCGCGCGCAGCGCCACCTCGGTCTTGCCGAAGCCGACGTCGCCGCAGATCAGCCGGTCCATCGGTCGGCCGCTTTCGAGGTCCTTTAACGTCGAGGTGATGGCCCCTAACTGGTCCTCGGTTTCCTCATAGGGGAAGCGCGCGCAGAACTCGTCATAGACATGCGGCTGCACCGGCATTTTCGGCGCTTCGTGCAGATGACGCGCCGCCGCGATCTTGATCAGTTCGCCGGCAATCTCGCGGATGCGGTTCTTCAGCTTGGCCTTGCGCGCCTGCCAGCCACCGCCGCCCAACCTGTCGAGTTCGACATTGGCGTGATCGGAGCCGTAGCGTGACAGCAGTTCGATGTTCTCGACGGGTAGGAACAGCTTTGTTTCGGCGGCATAATGCAATTCGAGGCAGTCATGCGGCGCGCCGCCGACCTCGATCGTCTGCAACCCGACAAAGCGCCCGATGCCGTGCTCGACATGCACCACGAGATCGCCGGTCGAAAGGCTCGTGACTTCCGAGATGAAGTTGTCGAGCTTGCGGCTAGATTTGCGCGGCCGCACCAGGCGGTCGCCGAGAATGTCCTGCTCGCTGATGACGGCGAATTCGTCGGTTTCGAAACCGCTCTCCATGCCGACGACCGCCAGCATCGCCTCGTTGCGCGGCGTCGCCTGCACTGTACGCCACGTGTTGACGCTGGTGAGATTGGCGAGCTTGTGATCCCGCAGCATGCTGCTCATGCGGTCACGGGAGCCCTCGCTCCATAGCGCGATCACCACCTTCTTGCGCTGCGCCTGCAACGCCAGCACATGCGCCACCACGGCTTCGAACACGTTGATCGAAGTGTCGGCGCGCTCGGGCGTGAAATTGCGGCCCTGCCGCGCCCCGGCGTCGAATACGTCCGCAGCACCATCGGGCACCGCAAACGGCGAGAGCCTCGCCACGGCCGCCTCGCTCAGCCGCGTCGTCCACTCCGTTTCCGCCAGATAGAGACGGTCCGGCGGCAGCGGCTTGTAGATCGCGCCGGAGCCTGGATGCTCCAGCGCTTCGCGCCTGGCCTCGTAATAATCTGCGATCTGCTTGAAGCGTTCGCGCGCGGCGTCCTCGCTCTGCGGCTCGATCGCGACCGGCGCACCGTCGAGGTAGTCGAACAGCGTATCCATCCGCTCCTGGAACAGCGGCAGCCAGTGCTCCATGCCGGGATGGCGGCGGCCCTCACTGACGGCTTCATAGAGCGGGTCGTCGCGCTCAGGCGCGCCGAAGGCTGCGACATAGCCCATGCGGAAGCGGCGGATCGTCTCGGTGACGAGCTGGAATTCCGAGATCGGAACCAGATCGAGCGCGCGCATGTCGAGCAGCGTGCGCTGGGTTTCCGCGTCAAACGTCCGGATCGATTCCAGGGAGTCGCCGAAGAAGTCGAACCGCACCGGCTGATCGAGGCCGGCCGGAAACAGATCGAGGATGCCGCCGCGCACGGCATATTCGCCGGGCTCGCGCACCGTCGAGGAGCGGTTGTAGCCATGGTGCTCCAGCCAGGCGACGATCGAGTCCATCGGCACGACATGGCCGGGCGCGACCGACAGCGCCTGCGCCGCCACCACCTCCCGCGCCGGCACGCGCTGCACGACGCCGTTGACGGTGGTTAGCACGATCAGCGGCTTGTCGCTGCCCTGCAGGCGCGACAGCCGCGCCAACGTGGTCAGGCGCTGCGCCAGGATGCCGCCATGCGGCGACACCCGATCATAGGGCTGGCAGTCCCAGGCCGGAAATTGCATCACGGGCAAATCAGGCGCGAAAAATTCCAGCGCCCGTGCCAATTGCTGCATGCGCGGACCATCGCGGCAGACGACGGCAAGGCTCACCGCCGGCGGTTTTGGTCGTGCCGCCACCGCACGGGCGAGGTCCGAGATGACAAGCCCTTCCGCGCCCTCGGCAACATTGGCAAAGGTCAGCGCACGGCCGGGGGCCAGCAGCGCGGCAGGCGATTTGACAGGCGCCTTCATGCGTCGTGGTCCACCGCGCGAAACGCCTTGATACGGTCGAACAGCGGGCCGGCATATTCCGGCACAAGCGGCGTTCCGCCGGTCAGCGCGGCGTAGAGATCTGGATCGGGCACCTCGATCAGGCGTTCGAGGTCGGCCAGTTCGTCATCGCGCATGCCGGATATCTCGGCATCCGCAAAGCGGCCGAGGATGAGGTCCATTTCGCGGGTGCCGCGATGCCAGCAGCGGAATAAAAGCCGCTTGCGGCGGTCGTCGAGGCCACCGCTTGATCGTGTCGTACCCGTCATTGTCCCATTCCATTCGAACGCCAAAAGCCCGGACGTGCCGGGCGGGCTTGATATAGCGGTCGGGATCGCCAATGTCAGCCCTTGTTGTCTCCGCAAATGCTCGTCATAGCCGTCCTAAGGACGGCGTCGCTTCCGCTCGCCTATGCCCGGCCATCCACGTTTTGGTCCCAACACGAGGGCAAAAAAAGACGTGGATGCCCGGTACAAGGCCGGGCATGACGGCGAGAAACGGATTTAAGTCTGCCGATGCGCCCCACCCTGCTCAATCCGCTGTTTGCGCCAGTCACGACCCTCCCCGGCGTCGGGCCGAAGCAGGACAAGCTCTTGCGCTATCTGCTCGGGCGCGATGAGACGCCGCGGCTGGTCGATCTGCTGCTGCACCTGCCGGCGAGCGTGATCGACCGCCGCGCGCGGCCGAAGATCCGCGAAGCGGTGCAGGGAACCGTGGTGACGCTGGAGGTCATGATCGACCGCCATCGGCCGCCCCCGCCGCGCAATTCCCGCGCGCCCTACCTCGTCTATGCCTCTGACGATACCGGCGACGTGGTGCTGACGTTTTTCCGCGCCAAGCCCGGCTATGTCGAAAAGCTGCTGCCGGTCGGCGAGAAGCGCTACGTGTCGGGCACGCTGCAGATGTACGACGGCATTCCGCAGATCGTGCACCCCGACCGCGTCGTGGACGAAGCCGGGTTTGCAAAGCTCAGCGGCATCGACCCGGTCTATCCCCTGACCGAAGGCCTGGCGCTGGGTTCGCTGCGGCGGGCGATCGCGCAGGCGCTGCAAAAACTGCCGGAATTGCCCGAATGGATCAGTCCGGAAGTTATTCGCCGCTGCAGCTTTCCGCCGATCCGGGAAGCGCTGAACCGCGTGCATGTGCCGGTCGAGCTCACCGACATCCTGCCCGACGGCCCGTTCTGGTCGCGGCTTGCCTTCGACGAACTTTTGGCCGGTCAACTGGCGTTGGCGCTGGTGCGCGCGCAGTTGCGGCGTCCGGCCGGCGACCGTAACGCCGGCGACGGTCACCTGCGCCACAGGATCATCGACGCCCTTCCCTATG
>NZ_LLXX01000237.1:0-7852 GCF_001440405.1 Bradyrhizobium valentinum | reverse complement strand
GAGGCGATGGCCGCCATCGCCGAGGATCTGCGCCAGCCGGTGCGAATGCTGCGGCTGCTGCAAGGCGATGTCGGATCCGGCAAGACGGTCGTGGCGCTTCTCGCCGCCGCTGCGGTCGTCGAGGCCGGCAAGCAGGCCGCGCTGATGGCGCCGACCGAAATCCTTGCGCGCCAGCATATCAAGACCATCACGCCGCTGGCCGAACGCGCTGGCCTGCGGGTTGCGATCCTGACCGGCCGCGAGAAGGGCAAGGAGCGGCGCGAAATCTTAGGCCAACTCGAAGCGGGTGAGATCGATTTTCTGGTCGGCACCCATGCGCTGATCCAGGACGACGTGATCTTCAAGGCGCTGGCGCTTGCCGTAGTCGACGAGCAGCACCGCTTCGGCGTGCGCGAACGTCTGGCGCTGACCAACAAGGGCGAAGCGGTGGACGTACTGGTGCTGAGCGCAACGCCGATCCCTCGCACGCTAGTGCTCACCTATTTCGGCGACATGGATGTCTCCGAGCTGCGCGAGAAACCGGCCGGCCGCCAGCCGATCGACACCCGCGCGGTTCCGGCGAGCCGGCTCGACGAGGTGATCGACGCGGTCGGCCGCGCGCTGAAGGCCGGGAAACTGGTCTACTGGATCTGTCCGCTAGTCGAGGAATCCGAGGCCGAAGGCATCGAGCATCTCACCAACGCCACCGAGCGCTTCGAGCGGCTGCAGAAGCGGTTCGGCGACCGCGTCGGCCTGGTGCACGGGCAGATGAAGGGCGCAGACAAGGACCGGGTGATGGCGCAGTTCGCCGCCCACGAGATCGGCCTTCTGGTCGCGACCACCGTGGTCGAGGTCGGCGTCGACGTTCCGGCCGCCACCATCATGGTCATCGAAAACGCCGAGCGCTTCGGGCTCGCGCAGTTGCACCAGCTCCGCGGCCGGATCGGCCGCGGGTCGGAGTCTTCGACCTGCCTGCTGCTCTACAAGGAGCCGCTCGGCGAGATGTCGGCGGCGCGGCTGAAAGTGATCCGCGAAACCACCGACGGCTTCAGGATCGCCGAAGAGGACCTGAAGCTGCGCGGCGAAGGCGACGTGCTCGGCATCCGCCAGAGCGGACTGCCCGGCTATCGCATCGCCCGCTCCGACGTGCACGCCCAGCTCATCACGCAGGCGCGCGACGAGGCGCTGCGTATCATGAAGGACAATCCAAAGCTCAAGGGCGAGCGCGGCGAGGCGCTGCGCTGTCTGCTTTATCTGTATGAGCGCGATGAAGCCGTGCCGCTGATCGGTGCGGGATAAGTCTTGCTCGCATCAACCACGGCAATGCGCCGCCGGTAATGCTCGGTGCCCTCGACGATCTTGTCCAGCAGCGCGTCAAGCGCCCAGAACTTCTCGTGGATATCGAAGGTGACGGCGCGGCTGTCGGTGCAGGAGAACGTTCCGAGCCGCTGGTGGTAGAGCTTTGCGAGCTTCGGATAGCCCATCGCTTCGGCCATCGCCGACAGCGCAAGGTAGACGGAAAGTTCGTCCGCCAGCGCCGGATGGTTGGCGCTCTCGATCATCAGCCACTTGTAGAGGTCGGGATGAAAGTTCGTGAACACGCCGGTAAAGCCGCGCGAACCAACTTTCATCGCATCATAGGCAATCGCCGCATTGGCGTTGACGATGGCAAGCGGCGTGCCCCTGGTCAGCGCCACCCGGCGTTTCACCGTTGAAAGGTCGCAGGAGACGTCCTTGAGGATGACGAAGCGGCCGGTACCCGCGCAGAACTTCAGTTCGTCGTCGGTCAGCAGCCGGCGATAGGGCGCCGGGCACTCGTAGAGACCAAGGGGCACTTGCTTCGGCAGCCGCTCGAGCAGCCAGCTCAGATCGTCGATGAACTTGCTGCCGCCTTCCCTTTTGGTGTCGAGCCGGTTGGTGACCAGCACCATGCCGTCAACCCCGGTCGCGGCAATCGCGGTCAACTCGGCAAGCTGGTCGTCCAGGCTTTCGCTGATGTGGCCGGAAGCGATCACCGGGACGCGGCCCGCGGCGGCTTGTCTGACGAAAGCGGCAAGGCCAACCCGTTCGTCGAGACTGAGAAACTGCATCTCGCTAGACTGGCAGACCGCAAACAGCGCATCCGAGCCATTGTCGATGTACCATTCCACCAGCCGGCCGAGGCCCGGATAGTCGATCTGGCCGTTTGCGGTAAACGGCGTGATCATCACGGGAATGATGCCTTCGATCTTTTTGGTCATGGTTCGGCCTGTCTATTCGTCATTGCGAGCGCAGCGAAGCAATCCATCTTTCCGTGCATGAGGTGGCAATGGATTGCTTCGCTGCGCTCGCAATGACGGCGGAAAGAACGTCGCGCCCTACTCCACCTTCGCCTTCACCTTTGCCGGCTGCAGCGCAGCCGAATTCGCCACACGCGCCGCGTTCGCCATGCCGGCCAGCGCGGCGGCGCGTTTCTGCGGATCGGAGCCGGGCTGCACCACGCCTGCGGACATGATCAGCGTCGCGGCGTCTTCGGTGCTCATGTCGACTTCAATGATCTTGCTCTTCGGCACGTAGAAGAAGAAACCCGTGGTCGGGTTCGGCGCGCAGGGCAGGAAAACCGAGATGTGCTCTTCCTGGCCGGGAAGCTGGCTGGCGATGTTCACGCTCGGCGACTGCGAGATCAAAACGATCGACCACATGCCCGGCGAGGGAAACTCGACCAGGCCGACCTTGCGAAAGCTCGAGCCCTTGCCCGAGAACAGCGTCTCGAACACCTGCTTGAGGCCGCGATAGATCGCGCGGACCACCGGCATGCGGCCGAGCAGGCGTTCGCCGAGGTCGACCAGCGTGCGCCCGATCAGGTTGGCGGTGAGGAAACCAAGCAGCGTCAGCGCAACCACGGCGACGATCAGCCCCGAACCGGGCAGCCCGAACGGCAGGTAGGTTTCGGGACGGTAGACCGTCGGCACGAACGGACGGACCAGATTGTCGACCCAGTTCACGAACCACCAGGTCAAATAGAGCGTGATCGCGACCGGCCCTGCGACAATCAGTCCGGTCAGAAAATAGTTCCGGAAACGGGCCATCAGCCCGGCGTGGTGCGCCTCCGGCAGGGGTTCCTCCGGGGACGCGGTCGGGGGCAGTTCTTCGCGGTTCATCGTGGTTCCAGGTCGGAGCAGCCGGCTTGATCCAGCTAAGCCATCCTAGCAGGTTTTTGAAGACCCAGCGTGACAGTCGATTGACTTGACTATTCGACCGTTACCGATTTCGCAAGATTTCGCGGCTGATCCACGTCGGTGCCCATCACCACGGCGGTATGATAGGCCAGAAGCTGCACCGGGATGGCGTAGACCATCGGAGTGAACGCCGACGCCATGTCGGGCAGCACGATCGTGACCAGGGAATCGACGGTGGCTTCCGCGGCCCCCTTGGCGTCGGTCATCAGGATGATGTTGCCGCCGCGCGCCGCGACTTCCTGCATGTTGGAGACCGTCTTCTCGAACACCCGGTCGAACGGCGCGATCACCACCACCGGCATGTTCTCGTCGATCAGCGCGATCGGGCCGTGCTTGAGTTCGCCGGCGGCATAGCCCTCGGCATGGATGTAGGAAATTTCCTTCAGCTTCAGCGCGCCTTCCAGCGCCATCGGATAGCTGGTGCCGCGGCCGAGATAGAGCACGTCCTTCGATTTCGAGATGTCGCGCGCCAGCTTTTCGATCTGCGGTTCCAACGTCAGCGCCGCCGCCATCAGCCGCGGAATCTCGACGAGGCCGTGGACGAGTTTTGTTTCGTCCTCATCAGACAATTCGCCGCGCGCCTTGCCGGCCGCAACCGCGAGCGAGGCCAGCACCATCAACTGGCAGGTGAAGGCCTTGGTCGACGCGACGCCGATCTCGGGACCGGCCAGCGTCTGCAGCACGGTTTCGCTTTCGCGCGCAATCGTCGAAGTCGGCACGTTCACCACCGACAGGGTGTGAACGCCCTCGGCCTTGGCGTAGCGCAGCGCGGCCAGCGTGTCGGCGGTCTCGCCGGACTGCGAAATGAAGATCGCGAGATCGCCCTTGCGCAAGGGCGCCTCGCGGTAACGGAATTCGGAGGCGATATCGATTTCGACCGGCACGCGCGCCAGCCGCTCGAACCAGTATTTGGCGACATAGCCGGCATAGTTCGCAGTGCCGCAGGCCGTGATCGAAATGCGCTGGATGTCCTTGAAGTCGAACGGCAGCTGGACCGGCAAAGTGACGCGCTCGCTCGCCATGTCGACGTAGCGTGCCAGCGTGTGGCCGACCACTTCCGGCTGCTCGTGGATTTCCTTGGCCATGAAGTGGCGGTAGTTCGCCTTGTCGACCAGCGAGGTCGAGGCGCTGTGCTTGACCGCGTCGCGATGCACGATCGCGTTGTTCTTGTCGTAGACGGTCGCGCCCTTGCGCGTCAGCACCACCCAGTCGCCGTCCTCAAGATAGCTGATCGTATCGGTGAACGGCCCGAGCGCGATCGCATCCGAACCGAGGTACATTTCGCCGTCGCCGTGACCGATCGCCAGCGGCGGGCCGTTGCGCGCGCCGATCATCAGATCGTCGTCGCCGGCGAAGATGAACCCGAGCGCGAATGCGCCGCGCAGTTCCGACAGCGCCGCCCTCACCGCCTCGACCGGCTTGATGCCCTGCTGAAGCAGGCTGTCGACCAGGTGCAAGACGATCTCGGTATCGGTTTCGGTCTTGAAGACCGTCCCCTTCTTCTCGAGCGCCTGGCGCAACTCGCGGAAATTCTCGATGATGCCGTTGTGAACCACGGCGACGCGGTCGGTTCCATGCGGATGTGCGTTGTTCTCGGTCGGCTTGCCGTGGGTCGCCCAGCGGGTATGCCCGATGCCGGTGTGGCCCTTGAGCGGTTCGGCCTGCAGCCGCTTCTCCAGATTCTTCAGCTTGCCCTCGGCGCGGCGGCGCTCGAGGTGATCGCCCTCCAGCGTGGCGACGCCTGCGGAATCATAGCCGCGATATTCAAGGCGTTTGAGTGAGTCTACCAACAGCTCCGCGACCGGAGCTTTCCCAAGAATGCCGACAATGCCGCACATGCGGTTCAATTTCCCCAAATCGACGAATAGCGTCGCAACCCGCTAGTCTCTTAACGAGAAATGAAGTCCGACAGATACTCAATAATTGTTGCGTATTGAGACAGTCTTAAGCGGCAAGCTTCCCAATCTAACCCCTCATGGTGAGGAGCGCCAACGGGTCCGCGCGTAGCGCGGCCCGATGACAGGCTCCGCGCGTCTCGAACCATGAGGCCCGGTCTGTGGCCTGCATCCTTCGAGACGCCCGCTCCGCGGGCTCCTCAGGATGAGGATAAATGACCCCTGCCGCAATAGATCTAACGGGATTGACCTTGTCACATCCGCCAAGCCTTCGGACTACGGGTCCGCGATCTCGCGGCATGACCTGCCCGAGTTTTGGCCTTGGTTCCCCCGAAGAGAGGGAGCAGGGAATGCCGGATGCGCGCTGCACCCGCGGTCTCGTGTGCAATGGATAGAAGGAAACGCACACGAGCATACAGGTTCAGCGGAGGCAATCCGGCATTCCCTGCGCAATGGCTTTACGGCTTACTTCGCGCTCTTCCCGGCGACGAATTCCTCTTGTCACCGTCACCAGCGGATTGAGATTTGTCTAAGCCCGGTCGGGCCGACGCGTCTCCGCTGGCTTGACATCAGCCACGGATGCCAGAACCACACGACTTCGCCGTACGCAGCGCCCTCAACCGCCACTCCGACCCGACGAGATGCCGGCCGAAGTTCTGGCGAAGGCCTTGAAACGCCGGTCGTCTGCGCAAGCGTAAGATCACTCACGGGAGAACCCGCCCTGCGACCACGATCGCGCCCGACGCCGCTGCGTCCACTGCATCCAACCCCGCGTCCGTGACGATCGCGATACGCCCCTCTTGCCGGGGTGGATGGCCGGAGTGATAGCGGTGATTTGGCCATCGGCGAAAGCGGAATATTTTTCCGGATGAGACTGGACTGCTAGCATCAGGTTGATTTGGTTCAATAAATTAGCTTGAGCGCGCAGGACACGTCAGCCCCTGTGTGCCCCGACCTCATGCAGGCGTAGACCCGTGGAAATCGGAAAATGCCTCTCGACAGGTAGTTGCAGAGCAGGTTTTCTCCAACTTTGAGCTAGCCCTCCCGCTTACAGGCGCAAGTCAGAGGCAATAATGGGAATTGAATTTGAAGTACCACTAATGGATGGCAGTTCTCTCAAATTCAGTATGGAAGATGGGGAAGCCATTTTCATCCTCGGCGCCAACGGAACCGGCAAATCATCATTACTTCATCACTTCATCAGGCAACACGGCACACGGGCCCATCGAATCTCGGCCCACCGTCAGATGTGGTTCGAAGACGATGTCATTAATGTATCCGCAGTACAGCGATCGCAAATAAGAGCGAACGCGAGCAATTACGATCAGGACCCAAATTCTCGCATTCGAGATCCTTGGGCATCATCCCGTCCGAGCGCTGTTGTATTTGACTTGATGGACTCCGAGAACCTTCGTGCTCGAGAAATAACAGCGGCAATGGACCGTCGCGACGTAGATAAGGCGACGAAACTTTCGGAGAAAGCTGGACCTTTGCAGAGAGTCAACGACCTGTTTCGAGTCGCGAACCTGCCGATACAACTCGAATTTGCAGCAGGATCACAGGTTCGAGCTTCTCGTCAAGGAAGTCCTCACTTTAGCATATCGCGTCTTTCGGACGGCGAACGAAACGCGCTTCTAATCGCGTCGGACGTTCTGACGGCAAAGCCTGGCACCATTTTAATCATTGATGAGCCAGAACGGCATCTTCATCGATCGATATCTTCTCCGCTCCTGAGCGGTTTATTTGCCGAGCGACCGGACTGTTTGTTCGTAGTTTCCTCGCATGACGTTACGCTGGCCTCTGAATATTCACACTCCAAAATGCTGCTCTTAAGAGATTGTAAGTATAACGGCAGCGTACGCTGGGACGCCAACCTCCTTCCACCTAAAGAGATGATCGATGATCAGCTCAGGCTGGACATCTTGGGAGCTCGCAAAAAAGTACTCTTCGTTGAGGGCGACCCTCATAGTCTCGACAAGGGCCTTTATGCCTTGGTTTTTCCAAATGTATCGGTGATAGCCAAAGGGCCAAGTCGGAGCATACAACATGCCGTCTCGGCAATCCGCGCCTCATACGATTTGCACTGGCTTTGCCCCTTTGGGCTCGGCGACAACGACAACCGGACTGTTGAAGAAATAGCGTCCCTTGAGACGGAGTTCATCTACTCGCTACCTCATTATTCGGTCGAGTCGATCTACTACCACAGCGAGGTTCAGGGTCGAGTCGCGAGTCGCACAGGAGCATTAACTGGAGCCAATGCTCTTGAGTTGTTTAGCTCTGCGCGGGCCGCAGCTTTCGAGGCCCTTAGAGGACAGGGCAGACGCCTTAGCGAGCGTGCTATATTGTTGAAGCTTCGAGCGCAGGTAATGCAGCAACTGCCTCGCTCGGCGGACATTCAGCAAGGTACGCCCGTAAATATTTCAATCGATACTAGCGCTGCCGTTGCCGCTGAAGCCGCAAGGTTCGACTCTCTCCTCGCCAGCTCGAATCTCGAAGAACTCATTCGGCGCTACCCTGTTCGTGAGACTGCTGCTCTAAGCAACATCGCCAAACAGCTTGGGTTTCAAAGCCGCTCACAATACGAAAGTGCTGTGCGCAAGCTCTTGATCGACGACGCGGACGCGCTCGCTTTTGTCCGCGGCCTATTCGGCGAGTTACCTAGGGACCTTGATTCAGCGTGAGCGTAGAGCCTTCGATAGAGCAAGTAGATCCTATGGGGTGGCAGGTGGTCAGGGGTAAGCTGAGTTTGCGAGCACCCAG
>NZ_LLXX01000236.1:50299-89520 GCF_001440405.1 Bradyrhizobium valentinum | reverse complement strand
GGCGCGTCGATCACAGCGCAAGGCGCGGCAGGGCGCGGCGGGCGCGTCGATCTCATTGCCGGGTCGGGTGCGCTGGCCTTCGAGTCCGGCGCCGTCATCAACGTTACCGGCGCGACACGCGGCGGGCGCATCCACCTGCGCGCCGGCCGCGACACGGCGACATCAGGCTTCCGCCTCGCCGATGCATCGGGCAGCTTCGTCGGCGCCGAGCGCGTCGATGCCGAGGCGGTGTGGGTCTATGATGGCATCACCAATCTCAACGCAGCGACGCTCAATGCTGCACTCACCGATGCCGAAACGTTCATGGCGGCGGAGAAAGGTGCCATCCTCTCCCGTCTTGGACGGACGGGCGATGCCAATTTCCATCTCGTGTCGGGCATCGAATTCCGCTCGTCGGGCGACATGACGGTGGCTGAGGATCTCGATCTCGCCGGCAAGCGCCCGGGCGGGGATGTCGGCGTGCTCACGTTGCGCGCCGCCGGCGATCTTAAGATCAACAAGTCGATCAACGACGGCTTTGACGGGTACGGCTGGGAGGGCAACACCAGGAACCCTACCTGGGATAACAGCGCAGTTCCTCTGAACATGCGCGGGACGCTGCGAGCGGACGACAGTTGGTCCTACGGGCTGATCGGCGGCGCGGATCTTACCTCCGCCGATCCCTTGGCGGTCGCTCCGCTGTTCAGCCTGCCCGACGGCTCAGGCAATGTCGTGCTGGCGACCGACGTGGTTGTCCGCACCGGCACCGGCGACATCGATGTCGTGGCCGGACGCGACATCGTGTTCACCCCGGGCAAGGTGATCATGCTCCAGGATCCCAACGATCCGACGCGGATGATCGAGATCACCCAGGCGATCAATAGCAGAGGAGCCCCCCATGCTGCCTATCGGGACTGGCTGCTCGTTGCCGACCCGGACGATCCGACGTTCGACACCTACAATCGGCCGTCGGCCATCGTTTACACCGCCGGCAAGCTCAGCGGGCCAGGACGGGTCGTGCTCGCCACCGGCTTCACCAACAGCGCGAGCTTCGCCGAGGGGGGCGGCGATCTCAACCTCACGGCGCAGGGAGATATCATGGGCGCGCCGCGCGATATGGGCTGGGGCTGCCGGGATGCCGCGGAAGCTCCCGCTTGCTTCTGGTCATCCTGGCTTCCGAATTATGGCCCCGCAGAGCCGCACACCGGGACCCAGTTCGTCGCGGACTGGCTGATGCGACAAGGTCAGTTGACCAACGACGGCACGGGTTTCGTCGCGTCCGGCGGACGCATCCTCAACACCGCCTGGGCGGTCGACTACGGCCGTTTCAAGCAGGGCGTCGGCGCGCTTGGCGGCGGCGACTTGGCTGTCAGTGCGGGCGGACGTGTGGACAACATGACGCTCGCCGTGCCGCACAGCGGCTGGCTTGCGGCCGGCGACGGCACGACCCTGGCGCCAGCCGTCACGCCAACCGATGCGGCGCTTAAGCTCTATGGGGGCGGCGACCTTTCGGTGCGCACCGGCGGTGATGTCACCGGCGCGATTGTTTATGTCGGCCAGGGAACCGGCACATTCCAGGTGGGTGGCGCCATGGGCACGGCCTGGCTGACCGGTGGCATGCGCTTCGACAACGTCATCGCCCTGGCCGATGCCCGGATCGACATCGCCGCCCGCGGCGACGTCATGATCGGCTCCGTCTTCAATTCCACCCTGCTCAGGATTAGCCCCGGGTCTTTCGGCGACCAGTCCTATTTCTCGACCTATACCGACCGGAGCGCGCTAGCCGTCCGCTCCAACGGCGGCGATATCCGCCTCGCTACGATGACGACGGCGGCTGAGCTTTCAGCCGGGTCGAGCTTCTTGAATCTTCTCGCTGACCCCCAGATTCTTCCCGGGACCAGCCCGAAAACCAGTCTCTATGACCTGCGCAATAGTCTGAATTCCTCCGTGCCGAATGCGAAATTTGCAGAAGCCTTCCAGTTCTGGCCCGGCACCGTCGAGGCCGTTGCCTTCGGCGGCGATATCTCGACCGGGATGCCATGGTCCGAGGGACCTAATCGGAATTACGGCAGCATGACGTTGTTGCCGGCACGCAACGGCAACCTGAGCCTGTTCGCGGCAGGATCTGTCGACCTTCAGCGGATGAGCTACCATACTCACCCCGTCGAAAATGACGGCAACTTCGCTGTCTCCGACGCCGACCCTGACCTTTTGGCCAACGTCTTCCGCCCGGCCAAGGACTTCGAGAAGGATGTCCTGTTCCGCCTGTTCGAGCGGTCGGAGCCGAAAAACGGCAAGGCCGGCTCCGATCGTTCCATGTCGCACGCGGCCAACCGCTACCGCGCTGACGACACCGACCCGGTGCGCATCTATGCCCGCGACGGCAGCATCCTGTTCGGGCCAACCTTCTTCTCGCCCAAGCCCGCCTCCATTCGGGCCGGGCTCGACATCGTCGACCTGAACTTCGTCGGCCAGCACTTTACGGCCGAGCACACAACCGTCATCCGCGCCGGGCGCGATATCGGCCGGCGGGCGCCGATACAGACGGGCGGCGTGCTGGTCGACCCGTCCGGCGGCCGCAACGTTGGCACCACCATCATCCTGGGCGGACCCGGGTTGCTCGACGTCACTGCCGGGCGGCATCTCAATCTGTTCGACGCCCACGGTATCGAGACCATCGGTAACCAGATGAACTCGTATCTGCCGGCCAACCAAGGCGCGAGCATCGCGCTCACTCTTGGCGCCGGCGCCAAGGGGCCGGACTACGCTGCTTTCGCGGCCGCCTATATCGATCCGACTTCTGCCGGCAGCGTGGCGCGGCACTATGCCGGAGATCTTCTGGCCTTCATGCGCGAGCGAACCGGTAACAGTGCGCTTAACGAGGAGCAGGCTTGGGCCGAATTCGGCGCGCTCCCGGACGGCGTCCGACATGCCTTCATTCGCACGATCTTCTATCAGGAACTCGCTGCGGTGGGCAAAGAGGCTGCAGTGTCGAAGAACTACAATGCCGGCTATGACGCGATCGCCGTTTTGTACCCGGCCGTGCCTGAGAGCTATGACGGCGACCTGTCAATGATCTACAGCCAAGTCAAAACTGTGCAGGGCGGCGGTATCGACATCCTGGCTCCGGGCGGTCGCATCGATGCCGGGCAGACAGTGCGGCCGCGATCACTCCAGCTCAACAGCCTCGGCCGGCCGATCGTCCAGGCTAATTCCAAGACGCCCGATCGGCTCGGCGTCACCACCGTGCGCGGCGGCGACGTCCGCATCTTCCTCGACGGCAGCATGACGGTTAACTCCTCGCGCGTGTTCACGCTGCACGGCGGCGACATCCTGATCTGGTCGTCGAACGGCGATATTGACGCCGGCAAGGGTGCCAAGACGGCGCTGCTCGCGCCGCCGCCGCGGGTCATCTTCGATGCGGCCAGCGGTACCTTCACGACCGAATTAACCGGCGAGGCGACCGGCAGCGGCATTGGCACCCTGATCACGGGCGCCGATCAGGAGCCGGGCGACGTGAGCCTGATCGCGCCGCGCGGCCGCGTGGACGCAGGCGATGCCGGCATTCGCGTGTCGGGCAATCTCGTGATCGCCGCGCTGGAAATCCGCGGCGCCGACAATATCCAGGTGGGCGGTACGTCTGTTGGGGTGCCGACCAGCAAGACCGATACCGGCGCGCTCATGGCCGCCTCCAACACGGCCGGTGCCGCACAACAGGTGGCGCCTGCGACAGAACCCACAAGCTCGGGCCAGCCCTCTATCATCATCGTCGAGGTGCTCGGCTTCGGCGGTAACGAAGAAGAGCAACGCGATCGAAGCAACGACCGGAGTAACTACAATCCAGCGGCCCCAATCAAGGTGGTGGGCTACGGACCTCTCACCGACACGGACATGGATGGTCTCACCGGAGAGGAAAAGCGCAAACTTTCCGAACGGCAATAATGACGAATAGCTCTGTGCTCCAAGGTTGATGCGGTGATCATCTTGAGCTCAGGTCGGTTTGCGATCATCGATGGCGGGCCAGGATTTCAGCTCGCCATCCTGGCGGCCGGCTGCGGGCGTCTGACCGGGCTTGGTTATCGGCGGAGCGGCTCAACCGCGCGCAAATCGAACTGAGCCGATGAGATAGCTGTCACATAAACGATATAAAGGACGCTGTCGCTTGTACCACTGCCGTCAACGATTCTAGGCATGTCGACGAAAAGTCGCTGGCTATAGATCGCGTAGGCGGGGCAGGCATTGGTACGGGTATTGGCCGATTTAAAGCAGCGCTATGCAGGCAATTGTATCATATGTCGTCAAGGCGAGGGGCGGCCGTTCAGTTTTTCGTCCGGGTGACGATCGCGTTGCAGCGCTTCGACGTTTGAGACGGCATTTGGCGCGATATGGAAGCGCAATCGGATCAAGCGACCATCGAAGGAGTCGAAAATTCCTTGTGGTGGCATATGCGGTATTGCTGATGGCTGGCATCTACGCCGCCGAGGCAGAGGATCGCCAGGTCGCCAAAGCGGGCGAACTGATCGCATTCAACATCCCGCGCCAACCGCTCGCCGGCGCTTTGCAGGCCTACGGGCAGGCGACCGGCATTCAAGTGCTCTACGAGAGCAACTCTGCCGTCGGCCGGACGTCGGGCGCCGTTGAAGGAGCGTTCACCGCCGATGCCGCACTCAATCTGCTGCTGGCAGAAACCGATCTAAAGGTTCGCTACATCCGTCCCGACGCGATTACACTCGCTCTTCCATCTGCAGAGGGTGTCAATTATACGCCCCCTGGCATCCCGCTGGGATCGTCAAGCCTGTCCTTGGGAACGTTGCGGGTGCGCGGGACGAGCGACGACGCCGCCGGGCTGCAGGATTTCAGCCAAAGGCTGCAGATGGATATTCAGAACGCCCTTCGAAAAAATCCAAGGACACGGGACGGCAGCTACCGTGCCGTGCTTGATCTCTGGATCGATTCCGCGCGGACGATCGAGCGAACGGAATTATTTCGGTCGACAGGCGATCGTGACCGCGACGCGGCCGTTGCGACGGCGCTGCGTGGCGTGACGGTCAGCCGGCCGACGCCGGCGAACACGCCGCAGCCGGTCCGCGTCGTCATCGTCGTAAGATCACTGCAATGAGCTTCGACGAGATCCAGAGACGAAATCAGAAGGGCGCGGCATCGCTGCCGCCGGGCACATTGCCACCCTATGAGGACGAGCCCGGAACGTGGTCGTCGGGAGAAATCTTGCGGCTTTTCACGGTGCCGGCACTGGCGACGCTGCTGCTCGTCGGCGGCGTGTACTGGATCAGGCTGCAAACGCCGTCAGGTTCGATGGGCCAGCAGCAGGCCTCGGTCGTGCAGGTTCATCTGCTTCCGCGCCCTGATGCTGCGCCGATCGTCACCGCTTCGACGTCGCATTCGAGCGCACAAGACGTCACCAGCCGTACCGACATATCCCCGAAGGAGCCGAGCCCATCGACCTCGGATGAACCCGTTCCTGTTCCGCGAGCGTTCTCGCCTGCAGAAGCGCCGCCGTCGAATATTCTGTCGGCGCCATCGGCGATAAGCGGGCCAGCGGACAGCGCGGCCGCAAAATTCCAGCAGGCGCTGCTGCGTCACGTCGCGCAATATCAGCGTTACCCGAACGCAGCCCGTGCGCTGCGTCTGCAGGGAAAGGTCGATACGCAGTTCTCGATGAGTAGGGACGGCAAGCTTCTCGGCGTCTGGGTCAGAACGAGTTCTGGCCAGACCTTGCTCGACAAGGAGGCGATGGAGACGATCCGCCGGGCGCAGCCCCTGCCGCCTATACCTCCCGAATTGCCCGAGCGTCTGAACATTCACGTGCAACTAGTGTTCGATCCGTCCTGACCACTCCTAGTCGCGGAGTTGAACAGGTCTGTTGGCGAGATCACCGTTGATTACGCGAACTGGTGTCTGATGTTCTCTCGCAGGTGGTATTTCCTTTCGTCATAAATGTGTAGTTCAGCGCCGCTACGACCTCCTGATCGTCGGGGGGCGAGCGGGAACGATGGTAATGTGTTTGGGGCCTGCGCAACGTGGGTGACAGCAATCGAATTCGGCTGCGTGGACAGTTGGTCGAAAACTACGACGGGCTGATCAGGAAGCTGACACGTCGCCTCGGATCGTCGGATTTTGCCCACGACGCTCTGCACGAGACATTTTTGCGGCTGGATCGCGTGACCGACGCGGTGCCGGTTCGCAGTCCGACCGACTACATATTCCGCACCGCCATCAATATCGCGAAGGACCGGCAAAAGGCCCAAAGCTATCGCGTGAGTTCGTCGGAGATCGATGCGCTGCTGGACGTTTGCGACGAGGACCCCGATCCGGCGAGAATAGTTGAAGCGCGATCGGAGATTGAAGCCTTCAAGCGGGCGCTGGCCGAATTGCCGCCGCGGCCGCGGGAAGTGCTCCGCAGTATCTCCATTGAAGGCCAGTCGGCGCGCGATGTCGCGGCGCGGCTTCAGGTGAGTATCCGCACCGTCGAAAGCGATCTGAAGCTGGCACTTGGCCACTGTGCCGACAGCCTTGACCACACTTTGCACCGCCGCCTCGGCGGCCCGCGTCCCCGATCGTGATCGATTGGTGCCGAAACGTCGCGATCGATGCACGTTCTGGAGCGAGCCGGGGCGGCATTGGACAATAAGCGAACAAATTTGAGCGACGCGTCGTTTCGTTGCAGTTTTTCTTCGGGATAGCCGCTTCCCAGTCGTCTATCGAGTAGATGCCATGTAACGGCACCGCGGCGGCAAGCTGGATGGGAAGTTCCGAGGGAATGACGCGGGCCGTTGAAGCGAGGTCTGTTGCAGCCAGCGCAGGGGGCGTGGATCGTCGCTTCCTGTTCAGCGAGCGTATCGTGGAGCAACCGATCATCCGATCGTCGAAGCGCGCATCAAGGTGCTCGAAATTGACAGGAATTGGCTATATATCGAGGTCGGACGGCATTGGCCCCATCAATTAAGCACATTGGCTTGGCGAGCGCGGCAGATGGACGATAAATCGTGACCGCGGCGAGCGACACATCCGAACGCAACGCGCTTTTGGACGAGGCCATCGACTGGGTGGTCCGGCTCAAGACGGGTGATCCGACCAGAGCAGACATCGATGCGCTGCGACGCTGGCGCGAGCAAAGTCCCGCCCACGAGGAGGCTTTCAAAAAGGCCGCGCGGCTTTTCCGCCGTGCAGGTATCGCAGCGGGCGAACTGGACGATCGGCCCGATGCCACAGGCGCGGTGCTGGCCCCGCAACGGCTGCCGTCCAAAGTCTTTGCGCGCCGCGCCTTTTTGGGCGGTGCGATCGCCGCGGCCGCCGCCGGCTATGTGGTGGTCCGCCCGCCGCTCGGGCTTTGGCCGTCGCTGCAGGAGCTATCTGCCGATTATCGCACCGGCAAGGGCGAGCAGCGCAAGATCGCGGTCACGCCGGATGTATCACTGGAGCTGAACACCCAGACCAGCATCGCGCTGCGTTCAGCGTCCGACGAAACGCAGATCGAGTTGATTTCCGGCGAAGCCTCGGTAGCCGCGATGCGAACTTCGCCGAAGCCGTTCGTCATGCTGGCTGCGAACGGACGCATCACCGCGAAACAGGCGGACTTCGTGGCGCGTTGCCTCGACGGCATGGTCCGGGTGACATGTCTGAATGGAAGCGTGGATGTCGCCCAGGGCGGCCGCGTGGTGCGGCTTGGCCAGGCGGAGCAGGTCTCCTATACGCCTGGCGGAATTGAAGTCTCGGTCCCGGTCGATCCGGCGCAGGTAACGGCCTGGCAGAGCGGGCTATTGATTTTTCGCGACCAGACGCTTGCCGACGTGGTGGATGAAGTCAATCGCTATCGATCCGGCAAGATCATCATTACGAATGCGGACCTGAAGCAGCGGGTCGTCAACGGCACGTTTCAGATCAGCAAGCTCGGGGATTTCGTGCTCCAGGTTCAGCAATTGTTCGGGGCCCAGGCGCGCTCGCTGCCGGGCGGGGTCGTATTGCTCGGCTGATCCAATTGAGCCGCAGCTCGCAATCTCTGTTTCGCTCGTCTGCTCATCCTGGTCGCATTGAGCTTGCGACCAGCTGCGAATCAATGCGCGCGAAAACCGTTTGCAAAAAAGCCGTTAATTTTTCCCCGGAGCGCCGCAAAGTTTTGCGGGTTAGGTCTCCGTCAGTCGTCTTTAGAGCGAGGGGGCGTGATCGCGGCATTCAGGCGCGGTTGCGATACTCGTTTGAGGAGGCGAGCGGGCATCCGTGCAAAGTTGTGATGATGATGAGCCGCGCCGGCATATGTCGGCGGGAAGGGCGTTGTTTTGCCTGACGGCAGGCGCAGTGACTCTGGCAGGCGGGCTGGTCGCTGCCGATCCGGCCTGTGCAGCCAAGGCTGCGTCGGCTGGACGTGCGCCGAACCCAACCAGTGCTTCGTCATCGCCTGAGCAGGCTTCGCCGCAAAAGCCGGCTGCTGCCGTACAGCGTTTCGACATTGACGACTTTGCCGTCCAGGGCGCCGAGACGCTTCCGCAAATCGAAATCGAGGAAGCGATCTATCCGTTCCTCGGACCCAACAAGAGCGCTGACGATGTCGAAAAGGCGCGGGCGGCGCTCGAGAAGGCCTATCACGACAAGGGCTATCAGACCGTCAGCGTCTCCGTTCCGCAGCAGAACGCTTTGAGCAGGATGATCACCCTCAAAGTGGCGGAATTGAAGGTCGGGCGGCTGCGGGTCAAGAACTCGCGCTACTTCGACCTCGCCAAGATAACAAACAAGGCGGGCTCTCTTAAGGAGGGCACGGTCCCGAACTTCGGCGCCGTCACCAAGGACATCGTCGCACTGAACCAGTGGCCCGACCGGCGCGTGACGCCGGCGCTACGGGCGGGCGTGACGCCCGGCACTGTCGACGTCGACCTGAATGTCGAGGACAAGGCTCCGCTGCATGCAAGCGTCGAGCTGAACAACCGCCAGTCTCCCAACACCACGGCACTGCGCGTCAGCAGCACGGTGCACTACGACAACCTCTGGCAACTCGGCCACTCCCTGAGTTTCACCTACCAGGTAGCGCCGCAGCGCCCGGGCGACGCGGAAGTTTTTTCCGGCTCCTACCTCGCGCGCGTGCAGGACGTCGATTGGCTGAATGTCCTGTTCTATGCCGTGAAATCGAGCAGCGATGTCGCGACTGTCGGCGGCACCAACGTGATCGGGCCCGGACAGATTTTCGGCAGCCGCGCGGTGATCACGCTGCCGGCGAGAGAGAATTTCTTCCACACGCTTTCGGCCGGTGTCGACTACAAGCACTTCGACCAGACCGTGAAGCTCGGCGGTGCCGGATTTTCCTCTCCGGTCACCTATTATCCGGTGGTCGCCAACTACAGCGCGACATTCCAGGGTGAGAAATCCACGACGCAACTCAACGCCGGGGTCACCTACAATCTGCGCCCGTTGAGCGACGACTGGGTCACGTTCGACAACAAGCGCTATTACGCCTCTCCCAGCTTCACCCATCTCAACGTCGATGTGTCGCACACCCACGAACTGCCCGAAGGCTTCCAGCTCTACGGCAAGGTTCAGGGACAGGTCGCCGACGGACCGCTGGTGTCGAGCGAGCAGTTCAGTGCCGGCGGCCTCGATACCGTGCGCGGCTATCTGGAGTCCGAGACGCTCGGCGACAACGGCGTGCTCGGCAACCTCGAACTGCGCAGTCCCAACGTTGGCGAGCTGTTGCAGAAGCACATGAAGGACGAGACCGGGCAGGGCCAGGCGCGTTTCACCATTTTCGACGAATGGCGCTTCTTCGGGTTCGCAGACGCCGGCACGGTCACCACCCTGAAACCGCTGCCCGAGCAGCAATCGAAGTTCGATGTGTGGAGCTACGGCGTCGGCGCCCGCTTCAAGATGTTCAACTACCTCAACGGCACGCTGGTCTATTCCGTGCCGATGGTGAGCCAAGCCTACACCGAAGCGCGAAATCCGCGCGTGAACTTCCGAATCTGGGGTGAATTCTGATGACTGTGGGATGGGATCATATTGGTTGCGCGGGGCAGTCTGCGCATCGGCGGTCGGGCGCGAACATTCTGGCTGGCCTGATGCTCGGGCTCGTCGCGGTGCTGACGCTGCTGCCGTCGCCGGCCGCGGCGTGGTGGAACGACGAATGGCAATTGCGCAAGAAGATCACCATCGACGCCAGTGCGTCCGGCGCCAACATCACCGATCCGATCGGTACCGCGCCGGTTCTTGTTCGGCTGCATGTCGGGAATTTCCGTTTCGGTCAGGCGAAGGATGACGGCAGCGATCTGCGCTTCGTCGCCGGCGACGACAAAACGCCGCTGAAGCATCACATCGAGAAATACGACTCGCTGCTCGGCGAAGCCCTGATCTGGGTCGCCGTGCCGAACCTTCAGCCCGGCGCCAAGGCCGATATCTGGCTCTATTCCGGCAACAAGAAAGCGGTTGCGACCAGCGATCCGAAGGGCACCTACGATCCCGACACCCAGTTGGTCTATCATTTCAACGAGCGCGGGACGCCGGCCCTGGACTCGTCGGTCTGGGTCAACAATGCGCAAACCGTCGGCCAACCGGCGGACGGCTCGCTGATCGGTACGGGCTTGCGCCTGGATGGCCGTGCGCCGCTGACGCTACCGGCATCGCCATCGCTCTCCTTGAGCGACAACGCCGTGTTCACCTGGTCCGCCTGGATCAAGCCCAGCGCCATGCAGCCCAACGCGGCCTTGTACAGCCGCCGCGATGGCGCCAACGGTCTCGTCATCGGACTGGACAACGGCATTCCCTTCGCCGAGGTCACCAATGCGGGGACTGCGCAACGCAGCGCTGGCGGCGCGCCGATCGCCCCCGGTGGCTGGCATCATGTGGCGGTGGTGGCCCATGGCGGTCAGATCGCACTCTATCTCGACGGTGCGCCCTACGCGTCGCTTGCCGCGACTTTGCCGGCACTTAACGCCATCGCGCTGGTCGGCGGCGAGACGCCAAGTGCCGCTGCCGCCGCTCCCGCGGCGGCACCGTCCGCAGCCGAACAGGCTCCAGCCCCGTCTGTGCCGGCTGCGGATGGCGGCACTGCGCCGGATGCTACGGCCCCTGCATCCGAAGCAGCGCCGGCTGCAGCTCCCGCCGCCACCATGGCCGGCTTTGTCGGCGATATAGACGAATTGCAGATCGCGAAGATTGCCCGCCCCGCCGGCTTCATCAAGTTTGCCGCGATCGGGCAGGGGCCGGAGCAGGCCAAGCTCGTCGCCTTCAGCCTGGACGAAGAAACCGGAAGCTGGCTCTCGGGCTATTTCGCGGTGATCTTGAAATCGGTGACGCTCGACGGCTGGATCGTCATCGGCATCCTGGTGATCATGGCCGCTGTCAGTTGGGTCGTGATGTACGATCGCGCCTCCTATCTGAACAAGCAGGCCAAGGCCAATGCTCACTTCATGAAGAGCTTTCGCGAGATCGCGTCCGATCTCACGATGCTCGACAGTGGCGATCCGGAAGATATCGCAAGCCTGGGCGGCCGCATGAACGAGTCCGATGCCAAGATCATGCGGGCGTCGTCCTTGTACCGGATCTATCACCTCGGAGCCTCGGAAATCCGCCACCGCTTCGCCGGGAACGGCAAGCGCCTGCCGGTTCTCTCTGCCACATCGATCGCGGCGATCCGCGCGGCGCTCGACAGCGGCTATGTCAAGGAGAGCCAGCGGCTCAACCGGTTGATGGTCGTGCTGACGATTGCGATCTCCGGCGGACCGTTCCTCGGCCTGCTCGGCACCGTGGTCGGCGTCATGATCACGTTCGCCGCCATCGCGGCAAGCGGAGACGTCAACGTCAACGCCATCGCGCCGGGTATTGCGGCTGCGCTGGTCGCGACCGTTGCCGGTCTCGGCGTCGCGATCCCGGCGTTGTTTGGCTACAACTACTTGATCTCTCGCATCAAGGACCTGACCAATGACATGCAGGTCTTCATCGATGAGTTCGTGACGAAGATGGCCGAGTTCTACTCGGCCGATCGGATCGAACACCGCGTCGCCGCGGAGTAATGGCGATGCAGATCCAGGACAGCGGTAAACCCTACGACGACATCAACATCACCCCGATGTTGGACCTCGCTTACGTGTTGCTGGTGATTTTCATCATCATGACGACGGCAACCGTGCAGGGCCAGAAGGTCAATCTGCCGAAGGCGTCGGCGGCGCCGAGCCTTGCGACGCAGACGACCAAGGCGATCACGGTCGCCAATGACGGCAAGATCTTTCTCGACACCATACCGGTCACGTTGCCCGAACTCGAACAGCGCCTGGTGCAGCAGAAAGCGCTTACGCCAGAATTTCCGGTGGTGCTGCGCGGCGATGCGCAGGCCCAGTATCAGAGCGTCATGGATGTGCTTGACCTCCTCGGACGCGTGGGCCTGACGCAGGTCGGTCTCGCCACCAAGCCGCTCGTGAAGTGACGGATCGAATGGGTACCGCCATGGACATGCGTCACGCCGCCAGAAAGGGCCTCACGAAGTTGTGGTCCTGGCTCCACGACGCGTCTTGGACGATCGGTCGGTACGCCAACGAAAATCAGGTGTACCCGGCCGAGGTGGCTGCCTGGCCGGCCGTCGCCAAGAACGAGCCACGTACTGCCTTGCCGCTCACAAGGCATGACCATGCCGCGCAAAGCGGCGTCCTGCTCCAGTTTCCGGTTCGCGGCGAGGCGCTGCTGGTCAGGCTTGCGGACCTCCTGCGAAGCCGCATTGCCGATCGCGGGCTCGAGCGCGATCCGCTGTTTTTGCTTATCTCGCGATGCCCGGGATCGCGATTGTCGATCGACCGTACTGCCTATGTCGAGTTCCTGGCTGATCGATGCGTGTACTGCGTGGCGATCGAGGCGCAGCCCGATACGCGGGTTACCGTGGAAACGACGGATTTCGACACCGTCGTGAAACTCGTCGTGCAGTATGTCGCCGAGCGGCTCTCGGAGAAGGTGTTCCTGGAGGCCGCGTCATGAACGCGCCTGTGAACGACCGGGATTTCTCCTCCGCGCGCGACGCACAAGCGCGGGTCCCGACCGCATATCGTCCCACCGGACGATACACCTCGTTGTTTCGCTACGGCGCAACGCTTTTGGCCATCGCCGCGTTCGTTGGCGTTGCCATATTCTTCCTTCGCGGTCATGACGATATGCCACCGCCGCGGCTGGTGCGGGAACTGACCGTCGTCAACATCGTGCCGCCGCCTCCGCCTCCGCCGCCGCCACCTCAGCCCATGCCCGAGCAAAAGATGATCGAGCAGCCGAAGATGGCCGAGCCGGAATTCAAGGAAGAGAAGCCGGTCGACAAGCCAAAGGACGAACCGGTCAAGGACGCCAAGAACGATGAGCCGCCGGGACCGCTGTCGCTCGATGCGAAGGCGGTCGGCCCTGGCGATCTCTTCAATCTCGGCAGCAAGGTTGGTGGAAATCCTTACGGCGGTGGCGGAGGCGGCGGCAGCCGATGGGGCTGGTACGCATCGATTGTGCAGGCCCAAATCGAAACTGCCCTGCGCGCCAACAGCAGGACGCGCAATGCAACCATGCAGGTGCAAGTTCGGCTATGGGCCGACGCCTCCGGCCGCGTGAATCGCATTCAGCTCGTCTCGTCCACCGGTGACGCCGAACTCGATGCGGTGATCCGCAACGACGTACTCGGCAGCCTCGTTCTGCGCGAGCCGCCGCCCAAGGACATGCCGATGCCGATGGTCACGCGCGTCACCGCGCGCCGGCCAAGCTGAAGCGGTTTGTAACGATTTCGTCGAGTCATGTGACTAGGAGAGGACTGGGGAACCGATGTTTGAGAAGAAACCAGACGCACGCCGGCGCTTGATGCCACTCGCCGTGTCGCTGTGCGCGCTCGCCTGCTTCGCTCCGGCTTTTGGCCAGAGCGCCTCGGATGAGGGGCAGGCACCGGCAAAGAGATCCGATTCGAAGCGATCCGGGGTGTCGCAAGCGAAACCCACTTCGCCGAACGCCACGATCAATCTCGTGCACATGCTGGTGAAGCAGGGCGTGCTGAAGGAAGAGCAGGCAGAGGCTCTGATCAAGCAGGCGAACGACGAGGCGTATGTGGCCCGCGAGGCAGCCAAGGGGGCCACGGCGAAGGCCGATGAGGCGGCGAAAGCCGCGAATGCCGCTACCGCTGCGGCATCGCCCCCCGGGACCCGGCACGTCACCTACGTGCCGGAGGTTGTCAAACGGCAGTTACGTGAAGAGATTAAGCGGGAAGTCATGGACAGGGCACATAAGGAAAACTGGGCGTCGCCGGGTGCCTACCCGGAATGGGCGCAACGGATTCGGTTCTCTGGTGATTTACGTGCACGCTACCAGGGCAGTTTCTTTCCCACCGGTAATGACCAGCTTAACGCTTATAATTTCAATACCATCAACACCGGCTCACCTTACGACGTCAGCCTCATCTCCAATCCAAATCCCGCACCGACTTACAACGTCACCAAGGACCGCCACCAGCCGCGGCTTCGCGCCCGTCTTGGCATGGAGGCCGATATCTACAATGGGTTCTCTGCCGGCCTGCGCATCGCAACCGGGGAGAACAGCTCGCCCGTCTCCACCAATCAAACGCTGGGTGCGAGCGGCGGCAATTTCTCAAAATACGCGCTATGGCTTGATCGCGGCTATCTGAAGTACCAGGCGTGGAACAACGATGTGGCGGTTTCCATCGGTCGCTTCGACAACCCGTTCTGGTCGCCAACCGATCTGGCCTGGCATAGGGATCTCGGGTTCGATGGCATCGCCGCGCAGGCCAAGTACGAGATCGCGCAAGGCATTACGCCATTCGCCGTGGCTGGCGCGTTCCCGATCTACAACACCGACTTCAACGTCGGCACCAATCTCGACCCAGCCACAGGAGATGTAGCCAAGTTTGCGAGCCGCGACAAATGGCTGTTCGGCGGCCAGGCCGGTGTTGCCACGCGGTTCGCTCCTGAATCGGCATTCCGGGTTGCCGTTGCGTACTATGATTTCCACAACGTTCAGGGACGGCTCTCCGGCCCGTGCTTCGTGAGATCGGCGTCCGATCTGTGCGACACCGACATCACGCGTCCGTCATTCGCGCAGAAGGGCAATACCTATAGATCGCTGCGCGACATCATTTCGGAACCTTCGAACAACTTTGGAACGACCAACCTGTACCAATACTTTGGCCTGGTCGGCCAGTACCGGCCCGTCGTTGCCAGCGCGCAGCTCGATCTCGGCCATTTCCATCCGGTGCACATTGTGCTCGACGGCGAGTACATCTGGAATAGCGCGTTCGACCGCGGCCTGATGAACGCATTCGCAGTAAACAACCGCGGGCCGGACATCGCCACCAATGTGCCCGGCCCTTACAACGGCGGCAATCAGGGCTGGCTAGCCCGCGTCACCGTCGGTGACAAGGTGGTCAAGCGTCTCTGGGATTGGAACGTGCACGCCGGCTACAAATATCTGGAGTCCGATGCCACCATCGATGCCTTTGTCGACTCTGACTTTGGGCTCGGTGGCACCAATCTCAAGGGTTACTTCGTCGGCGGCAATGTCGGGCTCAGCGACAATGTGTGGGCCTCGTTGCGTTGGATGAGCGCCAACAACATTGCAGGCGTGCCCTACGCCGTCGATGTCCTGCAAGTCGACCTGAACGCGAAGTTCTGATCATGCAGACCCGCATCCCACGTCTTGTGTTGCTTCTCGCTGCAGCAGCGTTCTGCGGCGAGGCTCGCGCCGATACCGAGCACGATCGCCTGCGCGAGGCGTTGCGCAGCGCCACCATGCAGACCCGGCAACTGGAAGATCAGCGCGCTGCCTCGCAGGCTAAACTCGCCGAGGCCGAGAAGGAAAAAGCCGCCCTCAAAGCTCAGATCGATGCCGCCAAGTCGGAGGCCCGCCGGCTCGAGAAGCAGCATCGCGAGGCGGTCGACGAATTCAACCAGCGTCTCACCGAGCGCGACGAGACGCTGGAAAAATGGAAGTCAGCGTACGAAGAGGCCGCCAATGTCGCGCGTGCCAAGGATGCCGAGCGAGCCAAGTTCGAAGGCGAGGCAACGGCGTACAAGGCGAGCACCAAGAGCTGCCAGGCCAAGAACGTGCAGCTCATCAAGGACGGCAACGAAATCTTGAAGCGATACCGTAGCCTCACGGTGGGCGACGCATTCGTGGCAAGCGAACCGTTGACCGGCCTTGGTCGCGTCGATGCGCAGAATTTCCTCCAGGATAGTACCGACAAGCTCCTCGACCAGAAGGCGACACAATGAACTTCCTGATCGCTATCAGAACATCCCAACCCGTCCGCATTGCAGCCATGGCCGCGGCCATCGTTTGCCTGCCGATGGGAGCGCTCGCCCAGACGGCGCCAGCGCCTCAGCGCATCGCTCCGCCACCGGCCAAGCAGAAGCCGGCGCCTCAACCGGTCGCATCCGAAGCGACGGCCGTCCAGGCGCCAGCGACCCAGGGACTCGCTTCCGCCAAGACGTCAGGCGGTGACGACGTCATCGCGCGGGTCGGTAATGCCAACATCTCGGCTGAAGAACTTCGTGCCTATGTCGGTGCGCTTGGAGCGCAGGATCAGGCGGCACTCGCCAAGGATCCCGCGCTGCTCAGCCAGACTGTGCGCATGCTGCTCGCCAACCGGCTGGTGCTGCAGGAGCTGACCGCTAAAAAATGGGATCAACAGCCGAATGTCGCGACACAGCTCGATCGGGTGCGGGAGAATGCGCTGATCGAGATCTACCTGCAGTCGGTCTCGACGCCTCCGGCCGGCTTTCCAAGCGAGGAAGACCTGCAGAAAATCTACGATGCCAACCGCGGCGCATTGCTGGTGCCACGCCAGTTCCAGCTCGCGCAGATCTTTATCGCTTCGCCGAAAGATGCCGACAAGGCGACAGAGGATAAGGCGAAAAAGAATCTGGATGAGATTCTGGGAAAGCTGAAAGCGCCGGGCGCCGATTTCGCCGCGATCGCGCGAGCCGCGAGCGAGTCAAAGGACGGGGGCGATCTCGGCTGGGTTGCGGAAAACCAGATCCGGCCGGAAATCAAGGCACAGGTGATGGGGCTGGCAAAGAATGGCGTATCTGAAGCTATCCGCCTCGATGACGGCTGGCACATCCTCAAGCTGCTCGATACCAAGGCTGCCTATACCCGCACACTCCCCGAAGTCCGCGAGCAGCTCGTGCAGCAGATACGCACCGAACGGGCAACCATGATGCGGCGCGCCTACCTCGCTGAGCTGCTGAAGCGCCATCCGCCGATTCTCAATGAACTCGCACTGTCGAACCTGCTCGACAGGTCCCGTAAATAGCTCACCAGCGGAGTCCCCAATGTCCGATACCCAAATCGTCAAACTCACTCTCGATAGTCTGCGCGATGTTCTCCAGCAGGTTGGCTATCGGGTTGAGGAAGTAACCGATCCGGTCGCAAATGTGCCTTATCTGCGGTCGGCGACCGGCGGGCTGGCTTTCGACATCCGTCCGGGAAACCAGCTCGCGGACGAAGGATTTGTCGATGTCGCGTTCACTGCGGTGCTTCAGGTCCAGGGCGAGCTTCCGCTCGCTCTGGTCAACCGCTGGAACGCGACGCGCCGCTTTGCGCGCCTGCAGCTTAGCCAGCCGTTCCTTGTCTTCTGTCTGGACGTCTCGGTGGCCGGCGGGGTTATGCCGAACCACCTTCGCGCGCAGATCGAAATCTGGGATCGTCTGGTGCAGGAACTGATCGCGTATCTGCGCGACGAACTACGCCAGCTCTCCGCGACAAATGATGCAACCCCGCCCGTCGTACCGCAAGCACCCGAGCGCGATAGTGCGACCGAGGCGAGCGTGCCGGCCACAATCCAGTAATGCGCATGGATCATGATGCGAAGTCTGGAGCTGGCACTTCCTCGCCCGCTGATCGATGCGTGACGCCGCCGATTGCCGTCGGCAAGCGTGCAAGCCGCGTGGCGTGGTGGAAGAGGGCATTCCACTCCGTGGCGGCGATGGCGGGTTTGATCGCCGCCGGGGCCGAGGCGAAGGCGTCGCCTGTCGCCGCGGCGAGCGGAGAATACCGATCCGCGACCGCGGTCCCGGAGGCGTGGCAGGCTTTCGGGAGGCAAGTGCAGCAAAAGTTCGAGCAGCAGCTTGCCGGCGACACCGACGGAGCTCGCCGTATCCAGGATTATCTGACGCGCCGCGGCGGAGCGGCCGATGCACCAGCTTTGAAGTTAGCGGTTCGCGCCTGGGTTTTGAGCGACGGCAGAGTCAGCCGTGTCGAGGTCGACGGCATGGATGATGCCGGGATTCGCATCGAACTGCGCGCGTTGCTGATGGCTGGTGGCGTCGGCACGCCGCCGCTGGAAATGCTGCAACCCCTGCACCTACGTCTGTCGCTTCGCGCGAAAGATCGGTCGCGGGAGGGGAAATAGCGGATGGCGGCCGGCAAGCAACTTCGATCGCCCTGCGCAGCGCGCGTTTGGCCATTAGCATCGGCCGTTGTCGCGCTCGGATTGCTCGTAATCGCCTTGCCGGGGTTCGCGAGCGCGGAAACCGTTTCGGCACTCGCTTCGTTTGACGATCGTTTTGCCGCCGTCGAATCGCCGGACCAGTTGCCGCAGGCGCGATCGGCCACGCCAGCAGAGGCGCCGAAGGACCGCGCCGGCGATATCGCAAAACTGAGGGTGCCGTCGAGCGCGCCCGACGGGCGTGCGCGCTATCGCGCCTTGATCGAAAGGGAAGCCACGCAGGCTGGCCTGCCGCCGGAAATTGCCGAGGCGGTGATGGCGGTGGAAAGCGGATACAATCCCGATGCCATAGGCGGCGTCGGCGAAATCGGCTTGATGCAGATACTGCCGTCGACGGCGGCGATGCTCGGCTTCAGGGGCTCGCTCATCGAGCTTGCAGTGCCCGAGACCAATATCCGCTACGGCGTGACCTATCTTGCGAAGGCGTGGCGTCTGGCCGGCGGTGATCTTTGCACGGCCGCCATGAAGTATCGGGCCGGGCATGGCGAGACCCGGTTTTCCGTTCTCTCCGTCAACTATTGTCACGCGGTGCGCGCAAAGCTGGCCGCACGCGGCTTTCCCGTGACGGGCAGCGTTCCCGTCGCAACGTTCGGAGAGCCGGCCCGGGCCGGCGGCTGCGGCCGCAAATGCCTGGGCGTTTCGCGCATAGGCACCGTGAATATCGCAGCACTCAACACGCGGCTCAGTGCGCTCGTCGTGCAGGCGCGGGCAGGACGGTAGGAGGCGATCTCAATGCGGCTGACCATGCTTTCGCTTGTTGCCGCGGTGGGTCTTGTCTCACCAGGGCTGGCCGAGGAGCGCGTCACAGTGCTTCGGGAGATTGTCATTGGCGGTGGTGCAGCGAATGCACCGGTCAAACCCGAAGGACGTGTCACCGTGCGGCCGGAAATCGTCATTGGTGGCGGTGCAGGGAACGCGCCGGTCAAGCCCGACAGATGCGTCGAAGTCGAAATTGGATCAAGCAGGGCGATGGACTGTCTCAACCAGAAACTCAAGCGGGAGGTGGATCGCGTCAATCCGGTCATGAACCTTCCGCCGATCGATGCCCGCTCGCCGGACATCAAGACAGGCGTCGTGAACATCCCGGCCGTTCAGCAACAATACGGTCGGAATTTCGGCGTTTCGGTTATGCCGTACCGGCCCCCGCCGCTGGTGTTCAGCGCGCCGGGGGGACTGCATCGATAGGAGTGACACGCGAATGTAACACACGCTCCGTAAGGTTCTCAGCCGGACCATGATCGTCGCCTCGTGAATGTAAGGATGCGCTGTGATACCGGATGCGCTAGTGGCCGCGCAAAGCCGGAGCGTTCGGTTATGCCGTGCGCTGCTATTTGGAGTCGGGCTGGCGCTGCCGGGTCACGATGCGGTTTCGCAGACACGAAGTCCGATCCAGTTCGCGATTGCCGCGCAGCCGCTTGCGGCCGCGCTCGATACCTACAGCGTCATATCCGGCCTAGAACTTTACTACGATGGCGATCTGGCCGTTGGGCGGCGTTCCCACGCCGTTGAGGGGCGACTTGTACCGGATGTCGCATTGCGGGAGTTGCTGACTGGAAGTGGTCTCGTTGCACGAGCGACCGGTCCCAACAGCTTTACCATCACACCTGGTCCTTCGCGCGCCGCCAGTGCAAGCCATCAGGCGTACTTTGCGACGATCCAGGCGCGGGTGTCGCAGGTATTGTGCGCACGTGCCGAAACCCGGCCAGGCGGCGACGATCTTCTGCTTCAGTTGTGGATAGCGTCCACGGGAACGGTACAGCGCGCACAATTGCTCGATGCGCCCAACGGTGACATGCGCGAGAATGCATTTGCCGCGGCGTTGCGCGGGGTGTCCATTGGCGCTGGGCCCCCCGCGGAGCTGCCGCAACCCATCACAATGGCGATTTTCGCGCGGACCAACGGCGAGCCGACCGGCTGCGGCGCTGTTACGACAACGGCGGCGCGTTAGATGCGCCGGATGCGTCGCCCATGAACAGTTCGAATCGCGACACGCTGCGGCGGGTCTTTTTGCTCGGCTATGACGAACTGCGGGCGCGATTGACGCGGCGTTTTGGATCTGTCGAGCTTGCCAGCGATGTGCTGCATGAGACCTGGCTGCGGCTTGAGAACGCAGCTCCAGCCGACGTCGTTCGCAGTCCAAGGAATTATCTGCTGCAAATGGCGGCGAATGTCGCCTTGAAGCGTCTGAGATCAGAGAGCAGTTTTGTCACGCTCACGGATGCCAAAATGGCGATTGGCATCATCGACGATATGCCTGATCCCGAGTGCTCCGCGATGGCGCGTTCCGAGGTCGCAGCGCTTGCAAGGGCATTGTCGGAGTTGACGCCGCGTCGCCGCGATATCCTGCTGGCATCGCGCCTCGAGGGTATTCAGCTTTGGGCGATAGCCGAGCGTCTCGGCGTCTCGCAGCGTCTTGTCGAGATTGAACTCAAACACGCACTCGCCCATTGCGCGTTGCGTGTTGGACGAAATGTCACAAAAAGATTCGGTCCCAGGCCGCCGAAAGGATCTCAGACAGACGGGGATCCCGACTGATGTGTTCTGCAAGACCCGGTCCTGGCGACATTGGATATGCGATGGCTGGAGATATTCCCGATCATCCAGCGGTTTTCCTGACGAGGATTGACCGTGAGGCGCACGATTGGGTGGTGCGTTTCGCTGTCGGCAATGCCAGCCCGGCCGATCTTGATGCTTTCAAGGAATGGTCGGCGCAGGCCGGCTATGCCGAGGCGTTCGCGCGTGCCTGCCGGCTCTGGGAGGCTGTCGGACCGGCAGCCGAGCACATGGCCGGCGCCGATGCTCCCGAACAGAAAGTACATATTGGGCGTCGCGCATTTATGGGTGGCGCGCTTGCTGCGTCCGTGGCCGCTACGACTTACGTTGGCGCACGGTCGCCGCTCGGCCTTTGGCCGTCATTGTCCGAGCTTGCGGCCGATTATCGGACCGCGCCCGGCGAGCAGCGCAGGATCGTGCTTGCCGGAGGTCCGTCTATAGAGCTGAATACCCGCACGAGCATCGCCCTCAAAGCCTCGCCTGATGGCGGCGCAGAACGTATAGAGCTGTTTGGCGGCGAAGCGGCCATCGTTACGCGTCCCGAATGGCGTCGCGCCGTCGAGGTGATTGCTGGAGATGGCAGCGTCACCGCGACCGATGCTGCCTTCAATATGCGCTATGAACGCGACACCGTTTGCACGACCTGCGTCGTGGGGGCGGTCGAGGTTGCCGTCGGGAATCGCTCAGTCAGTCTTCGTCCCGGCACGCAGGTCATATATTCCGGCAGCGGGTTGGGTGAAGCTATGACGGTGGATGTTGGGGTCGTAACCGCCTGGAAAGACGGCATTCTGGTGTTTCGGTCGACGCCGCTCGCGGATGCCGTCGCGGAAATCAACCGCTATCGGTCCGGTCGGATCATCGTGACCAATACCGCGCTCGGGCGTCGGTTGTTCAATGCGCGATTCTCGATTGCAAACGTCGATGGTGTTGTTGCCCAGATCCAGCAGGTTTTCGGTGCATCTGTCACAACTCTGCCCGGCGGTATCGTGCTGCTGAGCTGATCGGGCGTTGGCATGTCGATATTCGAAATACCGAAGAAAGTAAGCGGGCTGAATCTGCAGAAGGTCAGGATTTTTTTTCGGTGCCGGCCTTCGAGATGGATCTAAGCAGAGGTCGCGGCACCAGGACGGTGATTGCGATTGCTGCCATCCCTTCGTCCCCGCGCGAGAGTCCCTGATGTCCCACAACCCGTCTTCCGCCCGCACTCGCTCGTTCCTGCATCGGGCCTTGCTCGCGAGTGTCAGCATGGCGGCGCTGTTGGCCGGTCCGCAGGCTTACGCGCGTCCTTTGGGTGGAAATACGCCGATGCCGTCGCAGGCAGCGCAATCGGCATCGCAAGAGGCGTCGCGGGCCGCGCAGCAGGCGGCTAATTCGCTCAAGCGGGCCACGCAGTCCATTCAGGCCATGCAGGCGGCGCAGCAGGCTGCCCGTGATCTCGCACGGACCGCGCCGAGCACCGTGCAAAACGGCCTGCGGTCGGGTGGTCTGGTGGTGATGCCGAACGCGACGCCAGGCGCGACCGACGGCGGTGCTGGATTGTGGCAGGGCGCAAATCTGCCGACCGAGGCGAAGAATGGCGCTCGCACCCAGGTCACGGTCAAGCAGAACCAGCAGAAGGCGATCCTGACCTGGAAGGAATTCAACGTCGGCCGCGAGACGGATCTTTATTTCGACCAGCGCGCCGGCGGGACCGACGCCAAGAACTGGATCGCGCTGAACCGTGTCGATCCCAGCGGCGCTCCGAGCCAGATCCTCGGCTCCATCAAGGCCGAGGGGCAGGTCTACGTCATCAACCGCAACGGCATCGTCTTTGGTGGCGCGAGCCAGATCAACGTCAACACCTTGGTCGCGTCAAGCTTGAGCCTGTCGAACCAGCAGTTCCTTGCCGGGATCAATACGTCCATCGTTGTCAGCAATGGGCTCGCCGGCTACATGCATCTGCCGCAGTTCGGCGATTACAACCCGAACCTTCCCGATACGACCAAATCCGCCGATCCGGCCAACCCGGTAGGCCAGCCTGCGCCTTTCATGCCGGCCAGCGCGCCGGGTGACGTCACCGTTAAAGCCGGCGCCGAGATTGCGGCGGCGAGCGGCGGCAAGGTAATGCTGTTCGCGCCCAAGGTCATCAATAGCGGGCAGGTCAGCGCACAGGACGGCCAGGTGATCATGGCCGCCGGCGAGCAGATCTATCTGAGAACCAGTATAAGCACCCAGCCCGATGTCCCGGCTGCCGTGCGCGGTCTCGACGTCGCCGTCACAGGGCAGATGCCATGGCTGTTCAACTACGATCATTTGAGGGGAGCGCTCTCGGGTCTGCCGCTCAACGACCCGAACAATCCGCCACTCTACTCGGAGTCGCCCTATGGCCTGAGCCTCCGCGAAATCATCCTTCCCCTGATGGAGGCGCGCGCGGCGGCGGTCGGCTACCAGGTCGTGAATAACGGCATCGTCGAGGCCAATCACGGCAACATCACCGTGATGGCGCGCGGCATCGTCCAGAATGGCCTGCTCTCGGCCTCGACGGCGCTCAACAACCGCGACGGCTCCATCCGGCTGCTCGCCTACAGCAACGGCATGTTGGCCTCGAGCGGGAGCACCGATCCGGCATTTCTGTATTGGCAGACCGGCAGTTTGCACTTGATGCCCGGAAGCGTCACGTCGGCCATGCCGGACCTCTCGGACGCGAGCGAAATCGAGCTGTCGGCGCTTTCCACGCGTTACAAGCCGGGCCGCGTCGAACTGCGCGGCAATCTCATCGACATCCAATCGCAGGCCAACGTCATCGTTCCCGCCGGTACAATCAGTGTGGTCGCGAGCAGTGCGGCGCAATTCGCCGATGAGCCCGTCAGCGGTGAAACGCCGCTTCATGACGGCAGCCGGATCTATATCGGCGAGGAGGCTTATCTCAGCGTCGCCGGCTTGAAGGACATCGCGATCGCAATGGATCGCAACTTCGTCGAGGCCGAGTTGCGCATCAATGAATTGCGTGACTCGGTCCTTTATCGCGACTCGTGGCTGCGCGGTCAGAAGATCGTGGTCGACCGGCGCGAAAGCGGTGCTTTCACCGATGGTCCCATGGCTGGTGTAAGCTGGGGAGGTGCTGCGGGCTCATGGGTCGGAACACCGCTGGCGGATGTGTCGGCTTGGATCGGCGTCGGCAAGACCGATTTGGGCGAATTGTCGACGGTCGGCGGTTCGATCTTCATCTCGTCGTCTGGCTCCATCGTCACACGAACCAGTTCTATCCTCGATGTGTCGGGCGGGTCGGTGCGTTACGCAGATGGCTTGGTCAAAACCACCAAGTTGATTGGCGCCGATGGGCGCATCTACGACATCGGAGACGCCAGACCCGATCAGGCCTATGTGGCTTTCGCCGGCGGCTTCACCCGTTCGCACGACCGCTGGGGCATCACGGAAACCTGGACGAGCCCGCTCGGCAAGACGGGCGCTCGCTACGAGCGCGGTTACACGGAGGGCCGCGATGCCGGCTCGATTCAGTTCTACGCCGCTGAAGGTGTTGTGCTTGAAGGCAGCTACTGGGGTGGGGTTGTCGTCGGCGAGCGCCAGGCCGCCACGGGCAAATACGCCAAGGCGGGCTCGCTGACCTTCGGCGGCAAGGACGACAGCGACAGGTTTTGGCTGCTCGACAAGCTCATCATCACCGGCAATCCAGTCATGTTGCCGAAGGATTTCACCGCGACGACGGCGCTCGATGCGTCCTGGTATTCTCCCCCTCCGAACAAGAGTTATCTTCCGGAGCGCACCACTTATCTCGACTCCGGCGTGTTGGCTGCATCCGAGCTGCGCAACATCGAGCTTTATGTCTCCGACGATTTCACTCTCACGCAGGGCACGACCCTCAATCTGACGCCGCGCAGCACGTTCTCGGTGCTCGCCAATTCAGTCGACACTTACAGCCAGAACTTCCGCATCGATGGCACGATCCGCACAGCCGGCGGCACGGTCAACCTGTTCAACGCGGAGAGCGTGAAATTCGGCGCCACCGGAGCCATTGACGTCAGTGGCCATTGGGTCAACGAACTGACCAACGGCGCGGCCGCACTCGCGCCGCAGGTCGATGGCGGCACCATCACGCTCATGAACGCGCAGTTCGATGTGGGCGCGGTGCTCGATGTCTCGGGCGGCGGTTGGCTGAAGAATCGGAGCGGCAAGCTGCAGACGCAAGCCGGCGACGGCGGCACGATCCAGCTCAACACGATCGATATGGCTGAATTCGCCAAGGCTGACCTGCGCGGCTATTCGGCCGGCTCCGGCGGCTCCCTGGCGTTTTCGACGACCGGGAACCTGCAGATCGGCGGCGATGTGCCGGCGGCGGCCGACATCTTCCGTCTGCCCGAGACGCTGTTCACCGAGCGCGGCTTCAGCTCCCTGCACATCGGGGCGGGCGGCAGCATTATCGTTCCGGCAGGGGTCACAGTCTCTCAACTCGCGCGCAGTGTGGACCTCACAGACGCCGCCCGCCTCGGCTCGGGCACGAAGTTCGCCGACATGGGGCCGCTCGTGGTCCTGCCACTCTCACAGCGCGTCAATCTCAAGCCGACATCGCTCTCGCTCACCGGCAACAATATTTCGATCGGTGCCGGGGCCATTGTCCAGACCGATATCGGCGGCAGCATCACTTTGGCGGCGTCCAACGTTGGCAGCGTGATCGAGATCGCGGGCAAGCTTCAGGCGCTCGCGGGGAAGATCAACGTTTCAGCAGGAACCGTTGCGGTCACCGACACCGGCGCACTCGTCGCAAATGGCGTGCCGGTTATCCAGACGGGTGCCTTCGGACAGCGCGATGGCGTGGTGCTCGGCGGCGGCTCGGTAAACGTCGGCGGGGCCGTTATGTTGCACGCTGGCTCGCTTATCGATGTCTCGGGCGCCAGCGGCGAAATCGACCTGCCGGTTTCCGGCGCCTTTGGATCGCATGCCACAAGGTCGGTTGCACTCGCCAGCAATGGCGGCAGCGTCGCGCTGTCGGGTTCGGGCCTGCTCGAGGGGACCCTGCGCGGCCATGCCGGAGGCAGCGGCGCGCGCGGCGGTGCCCTAACGCTGTCCTCGGTAACGGCGCCCTTGATTTTGTCCGAAACCGCGACGGCCCAGGCTGGATTGATCCTGCGCCCCTCGGCTCTGCACTCGGCGGGCTTCGCCGATCTCACTCTCTCTTCCTCTTCGACCATTCGATTGGCGAGCGTGGACCTCACGGTCGGAGGCTCGATCTCGATCGTCGGCGCGCTGGTCAACGGCAACGGCACCAGTTCACGCTTGTCGGCTCCATACATTTCGTGGCGCGGTGTGTCATCGAGCGACCCGACGCGCGCGGGCACGCTAACGCTCGCCGCCTCGCTCATCGACATCAACAGCGCATCCATTCGCGGCTTCGAACAGTCGGTGCTGGAGGCATCCGACATCCGGCTCACGCCGCTCCGGTTCGGCCTCGGGGCATCGCTCGACGTCGACGGCACGTTAGTGTTGAAGGCCGGGCAGGTCTATCCGACGTCGCAGACCAGCGCGACGATCAGAGCCTCCGACAAGATCGTTGTCCAGCAGAACGGCGAGGCCGGTCTCGCCTTGTCGGTCGGCGGCTCCTTGACACTCGAGGCGCCGGTGATCGAGCAGGGCGGCAATTTGCGCGCTCCCTTCGGTCAGATCACGCTCAAGGCCAGCCAGCGGCTGACGCTAGGCTCCGGCAGCGTCACCTCGGTGAGCGGCGACGGTCTCATCCTGCCCTACGGCAATCTTAGCAATAACGAGAGCTGGACCATCGTGACGTCGGAACTGGGGCAGCCGGTGACCATTGCCAGCTTGCCGGAAAAGCGTATCACGCTCGATGGCCCGAGTGTCGATCTCGCAGCCGGATCGGTGGTCGACATCCGCGGCGGCGGCGACTTGCATGCTTCGGAGCACGTGCCCGGGCCGGGCGGCTCACACAACGTGCTGTCGAGGCCGGGCCTCTATGCAATTGTACCGGCGCTGAACAATACAATCGGCGTGCCGGATGCGACGCTGCGCAGCGGCGATCGTATCTGGCTCGATGGCGGCAGTGGCATCCCCGCCGGCTGGTACGCGCTGCTACCGGCACGCTACGCGTTGCTGCCGGGCGCCTATGCCGTGCAGATGGTGAGCGGCTCACAGGGCGCGTCGATTCCGAGGTCTGTTGGCTTGACCGACGGCTCCACGATCATGGCCGGCTATCGCGGCAATGCGCTTGACGGCAGTCATGATCAGTTGCCGTCGTCCTGGCGCGTGATGTCGGGCGATGTCGTCCGCAAATATAGCGAGTACAACGAAGCTTTCGCCAATACATTCTTCGCCTCCGATGCCTTCAAGCTGACTCAGTACCGGCTCACCGGCCAGAATATCGTTACCCCGCGCCTGCCGATCGACGGCGGCTCGGTGGTGTTCAAGGCGACGCAGGACCTGATCTTGAACGGCCAGTTGCGCTCGCAGGCCGCAGCCGGCGGGCGCGGCGGCCTTGTCGATATTGCCGCACAGAAGATCGCGATTCTGGGCACAGGGCAGGACGCCGGCGCGCTGCGTGCCGACGGCTATCTGGTTATCGATGCGGTCAATCTGTCCGGCTTTGGCGCGGGCAGCCTGCTCGTCGGCGGCGTCCGCAGCGGTGACACCGGCGGCCTGCGAGTGGATGTGACAGCCGACAATATCATTGTGCGCAACGGCAGCAGCTCGGCGCTGACGGGATCGGAAATCATCCTGGCCGCAAGCGAGACGATCGACGTCGGCGCCGGCAGCGTCATCGCCGCGCGCGGCGAGGCGCCGACCGGCGCGGGCGATCTCGTAATGGCGCCGCAGGTGCCGCAATCCATCAACAATAATGGCACGTCCAACACGAGCGATGACTTCGTGGTGCCGGCACGGGACTGGGGCGCCCTGATCCGCGTCTCCAATGGCGATGCCGTGCGGGTCCGCCGCACCAACGTCGACACAACTGTCGGCGGGCAGGTCACCATCGGCGCCGGCGCCGTGATCGACGGCGGAAAGGCTTTGCTGATCGATGCCACCAGGAGCACCGCCGTCACCCAGGCGACGCTGTCGGGCGCAGCGCTGTCGCTCGCATCGGGCCGCATCGGGTTCGGCGGCGGTAGCGGCCTGGTGATCGATGCCGCGGCACTGGCCGCGCTCGCCAACACGCAGCATCTGACACTGCGCAGCTATTCCAGCATCGACTTCCATCGCAGCGTCGATTTGTCCGGCCTCAAGGCCGTGACGTTCGATGCGGCGGCGCTGGTCGGCTACGGCGCCAATCCGATTTCGGTCGCCGGCAATCGGCTGGTCCTGGAGAATACCGCGAGCACCTTCAGCGAGCCCGCCGGAGCAGGTCACGGCAGTCTGAGCCTTACGGCGGTGGAGTTGGCCTTTGGCGAGGGTGCGAAAGCGCTGCGCGGATTCGACACTGTCATGCTGATGGGCACGACGCGCATCGTTGGCGAAGGCAACGGTCGGCTCGATGCGGGAGCAGCGACGCTGACCTTCTCGACACCGGTGCTCACTGGCCGCGGCGGCGCCAGTCAATCTGTGACGACGACCGGTGCGATCGCGGTTGCGGCGAGCGGTTCCACCGGGCCGCGCGACCTCGACAGCCTCGGCACGCGCTGGAGCTTGACCGGCCGCTCCGTCGCCTTTGACGGTCGCATTGACGCGCTTGGCGGCGCAGTGGACCTTGCCTCCACCAATGGTGACGTCGTTCTCGCGGGGGGCTCGCTTATCGATGTCGGCGGCTTCGGAAAGCAGTTCTTCGACGTCGCTGAATATGCCGATGCCGGGCGCATTTCGCTGCGCGCGGTCGGTGGTTCGGTGCTGCTCAATGCGGGCGCGACGCTCGATCTCGGCTCGGCGCGCGACGCCGACGGGCGTCCGGTTGGCGGTGGGGCGGGTACGCTCGCGCTCGCATCGGACGGCAGCCAAGTGGTTCTGGATGGCACGATCAAGGCAACGGCCGCCGCCGGCCAGCGCGGCGCGTCCTTCTCGCTCGACATAGCCACGTTGCCGAATTTTGCTGCGCTCAGTCAGCGCCTGAACGAGTCAGGCTTCTCGAAATCACGCGCCTTCCGCGTGCGCTCCGGCGACGTGACCGTCGGTGGCACCACCCTGGCCGAGGAGTTCTCGCTTTCCGCCGACCAGGGCATTGTCACAGTTGCCGGCACGATCGACGCCCGTGCGCGCTATGGCGGCGCGATCGCGATCTATGGCGGCCACGGCCTCGTTATGACCAACGCCGCCGTGCTGCGGGCCGGTGCGACCGATACGGTGGATCATCTTGGCTCCGGCCGGGTGACGGTCGGCATTTCCGGCGGAGCGCTGAATATCCAGGGCGGTGTGATCGACGTCGCGGGCGGTGAGGGTGGCAAGGTCACCTTGCGCGCGCCGGTGATCGAGCAGCCGGGCGCCGACATCGTCAACGTCTCCTTCACAGGCACGATCGCCGGCGCGCGCGAGATCGTACTCGAGGGCTACAAGCGCTTCGATCTCGCTCAGCTCGCGAGCAATTCCAACTATGTCGGTGTCACCATCAACGGCAGCGGTCAGGCCGAGCTTGATCTTGCCGCCACGGCCGCGGGCAAGCTGAACGTCCTGGCGGATTACGGCGCCGGCACGTTGGTGGAGTTCGTGCGCGACTTCGGCATCTCGGCTGCCTACGGCGCACTCAGCGGGTTGGCGGGGCAGGCCAATTTCCATGCCCGCGCTGGCATGGAATTGAATCACACCGGCGACATCGTGCTCAAGTCCAACTGGAACTTGGGTGCGGGCGTTGTCGACCAGGCTGGCGCGATCGCTGCCGGCGTTATGGCCATCGATCCGATCCTCAACAAGCCGTACGTGGTGGCAGGCCGCCAGGGCGATCTGTTGGCCGGTCATACCACGATGGTCTACCGCACCGGCGGCAGCATCTTCCGCGAACCGGGCGTGCTGACTTTGCGCGCCGGCGGCAATCTCGTCCTTAATGGCAGCATCAGCGACGGCTTCTTCAATTTCGCTGATCCGCTCGATGCCGATTACGTGGCGAAGGCCAATTCCTACATTGCCGACTACAACCTGTTGCTAAACGGCGGCTTCAACAGCGGCGGCGGTAACTCGGCCCTTACAGGTTGGAGCGATTACGCCAGCACGACAGCTTTGCCGACCCGCTATCTCGGCTTGAGCTTCGGCGGGACACAGACCGCATTTATCACGAATGTCTTGCAGGATATTCGCGCCTCGTCGCTGCACGTGCCCTATAGCGCCGTTGCCAATTCACCGGCCGCCCAGGGAACGATGGCGGGCGGAGCGGGCGATGCCGTGAAGTACGCAGACCTCTTCCCGGGCGTTAGCCAGGGCGGCGGTCAGACGGTTGCGCCGGCCTCGTGGTCCTACACGCTGGTCGCCGGCGCGACAGCGTCCGGTCAGGCTGCCGATCCTCTGCAGCGCATGGCCGGCACGTCCGGCAGCATCCTGCTGCAGGAACAGCCGAGCTTTACCTACACAGCGAATCCGGTCCAGCAGACTCGTAACTCGGTGGTGATCGATCTCAATACCGGCTTCAGCATCTCGTTGGCGCCGAATACCAGCTCCGGCACAACCACCCCGGAAAACTGGTTGACCCCGATCACGAGCTTCAGCGGGGTGAACGACAATGCGACTGCGGTCGTCGCGGTCGGCAGGTCCGGGCAGCTCCCGGCGCGCGCGCTGCTTGACCAGCTCTTCGCCGAGTTTATCGCCGAGAAGGGACTGATGCGGAATTCGACGGACTCGGCGAAGGGTTACAAGATCATCGAATCCTCGTCGAGCGGCTACAACTTCGTCATGTCGGTGGCGAACTTCAAGTCATTCTACAACGAGAAGATCGTTCCCAATCTGCCCGCCATCCTCGCCACGTACACGCTGCCGGCGCCGCCGGTCGCGCCGGTCCAGATAACCGCCAGCGTTGCCACCCAGGTGCGCACAGGGGCGGGCGACATCAACATAGCGGCAAGCGGCGATGTCAAATTGAAGGGCGGCGCGTCGATCTACACCGCCGGCCGGCGCGACCTCACGGTCTTTAGCGATTTCACGACCGCGCCGGCAACCGCCAGTTACGGCGTGGGTGGTGGCCATCTTCGCATTGCCGCCGGTGGCAGCATCGATGTCTCGCTGCCAGCGGATCGCTCGCAGATGCAGCACTACACCGAATGGCTGAAACGCCAGGGAGCGGTCGATACGCCCTCCTACCTGTTCACTCCGGTCTGGCAGAGCGGCAGGCCGGATCGTCCCGCGGAGCAGAGCTCCTGGTGGATCGACTATGCGAATTTCCAGCGCGGCGTCGGCGCCCTCGGCGGCGGCAATGTGGACATCAGCGCCGGCGGCGATCTTAATAACCTGACGGTTGCCGTGCCGACCAACGGCCGTGTGCGCGGCGGGCGTACCGCCACCGAACAGAAGATCCTCGAGCTGCGCAACGGCGGCGCCATGACGGTGGAGGCGGGTGGTGCCGTGCGCGCCGGCTACTATTACCTCGGACGCGGCGCCGGCACGATCGAGGCCGGCGAATTCGCGGTTGGGCGCGAGGTCAAGATCACGGACGGCGGACGGGTGACGACCTATCCGATCGCGCCAATCCTCTCGCTCGGCGACGCAACGCTTAACGTGCACACCGCCGGCGACCTGCGGCTGCAGACATTCCTCGATCCGCTGATGGTCGGTAAGGGGGAAATCAATGAGTTCAGCTTCATGAGCGGCCAGACAGATCGCACGGCGCTGAGCCTCACCTCGACCGGCGGCGACGTGATCCTGGTCGGCGAAACGACCTATCTGTCCAAGGACCTGAACGTGACGGGCGGAACCTCAGACGCGTGGGCCAACGTCAACAACTTCGCCGGCAACATCTATCCGTCGAAGCTGCGCATCGCTGCGTTGAACGGCTCCGTGATCAACGAGTCGCAGTACAACACAAGGACGGGCTTGGTGCCGACGCTTTACACGCTGCCGGGCAGCAGCCCGGAGTTGCGGATTATCGCCGCGGACGACGTTCTTGTTGGCTCGATCCTCATGAGCCGCGCCACGCCCGCGATGATCCCTTCACCTTTCGAGCCGGTCGCCGGAAATACCCTGGTGCACGTCAACCTCAGCGGGATGCATAGCGTTTTGACGAATCCCATCGGAGGGGCGCCATCCACAGCGCACGCTCTGCACCTCTATAATCTGAGCAATCCCGCGCATCTGCCGAACGAGAACGACTACGAGCCGAGCCGCATCTATGCCTTAAACGGCTCGATCATCGGCACCACCTATAGCAAGGGCGTCTCGATCGCCACGGCCGGCATTACGGCGAACGAGCAGACCTGGTTCCGCGCCGGCACCGACATCCGCAACATCAATTACGATTTGCGCAACATCCATCCGACCGATGTATCGCTCGTCGAGGCCGGTAACGACATCCTCGGGGGGCCGATCTATGGTTCGATTTACATGCAAGGGCCCGGTGCCGTTGCGGTGAGCGCCGGCCGCGACGTCTATGCGCCCGAATTGCATATCATGACGGTTGGCAATCGCGCCTACGATAAGAACAACCGGCCGGTGGATTTCTCGCAGATCTACGGCCTGCCCGACCAGGGCGCATCGATCACCGTGACGGCTGGGCTCAAGGGCAAGCAGCCGTCCTATGAGGCCTTCATGGCCGCCTATCTCGATCCGGCGAATGTCGCCTCGATGCCGGACTATCTGGGCCTTACGCCCGTCGAAGCCGTCCTGCCTGATCCGACGACGCTCAAGCCAGGGGTCAAGATGAGCTCGTTGATCGGCGATTCCGTCGTGCCGCTATACCTGGCGAATGAATACCGGCTGGTGAAAGGCGGTTATGACGAGGCGAAGCTGATTGCCTTCGTGGCGAGTCAGACCGGCCGAACTTTGCCGGCGGACCAAGCCCTCGTTGCCTACCGGGGGTTGCCGGCGGAGAAGCAGCAAGCTTTCCTGTTTGCTTCCGGCACCTGGAAAATGACGCGCACCGGCATGGCGTCCTTCGTCGCCGACGTCACCGGTGAAACGCTGTCGCCACTCGACGCCTGGACGCGATTCAAGACGCTGCCGCAATTCACGCAAGAGCGCTTCCTGCGCCAGGTCCATATGCAGGAGCTGCGCGAGGCCGGGATAGACCAGAAATCGCCCGGCGAAGACGGTCAACCGCGCAATGTCGGCTACAACCGCGGCTATGCGGCGATCGAAAAGCTGTTCCCCGGCCAGGACTGGAAGGGCGACGTGACTGTCGGCAACGCCCTGTTCCGCACCATGGCGGGTGGCAATGTTGACGTGCTCACCCCCGGCGGCGGCTTGCAGGTGGCGGCGTTGGGCAAGGCCGCCCCGTCGGGTTACGGCCTGGTGACGTTGGGCTATGGCGACATCAATATCTTCGCCCGTAACAATGTCGTTGTGAACCGCTCGCGCATTCTCACCTTTGGCGGTGGCGACGAGATCATCTGGTCAACGGTGGGTGATATCGACGCCGGCCGCGGCGCCAAGACCGTCCGCGTGTCGTCGGCGCCGGAGGTCCAGACGGATATCGACGCGGTGACGCGCATTCTGGAGAAAGCCGACATGTCTGGCAGTGGCATCGGCACCATCATTGGCTTCACCGGCGTGGAGGAGGGCGACGTCCACCTGTTCGCGCCGCAAGGCACGATCAATGCCGACGACGGCGGCGTGCGGGTTAGCGGTAATCTCAATATTGGGGCCCTCTTTGTGCTGAACGCCGACAATTTCCAGGTCTCGGGTGAAGTCAAAGGTTTGCCGGCGAAAGAGAGTTCGGCGTCTCCCTTGAAGCTCGAGGGCGGCGACGCCAGCCAGAAGGCGGCTACCGACGCGGCGAAGGATGTAACGCAATCCGGTGCAGGCCAGCAGCCCTCCGTCATCATCGTCGAGGTGCTCGGCTTCGGCGGCGGCGGTGGCGACGCTCCGGTCAATCAAGACGAGCAGCAGGAGCGGCGAGGCGGTGTGAATGAGCAACGGTCTCAAAATCCGGATAGCGCCTACCAGGTTCTGGGCGCTGGTCAAATGACGGCGGACGAGGCCAGGCAGGTGATAGCCGAGCGCCGTCGCGTCTCCGGACGGCGATGAGGCGCGAACGATGGCGTATGATCTTCGCGTCCAGCCGCTGGACAACGCGCTTGATGCTTTTGGGGCGGTCAGCGCCCCTTCGGCATGATCGGCTTCAGTCGGCTGTTCCAAATCGGCCGGGTTGTGTTTCGGTCGCAGGTTCAGCGCTATGGCTGCGTCCAGAATCTTCTTGATCCGCTGACGCGTTTCGCGCGAGATCTCGCGCTGATGCCAGACATCGCGCAGAACGGCAATGATGTGCTCGATCTCGTCTAGCCGCAGCTGTGCAGCGGCTTGCAGATAACCTGCACGATACGCTTGAGCTTGTTGCGCGCAGCCTTGTGTTTCAAGCCCGCCTCATAGGTCTGCCGCCATTCCTCGGAGAACTCGCCGAACGGGCGCGATCCTTGGGCGCGGCGCTTCTCGTCGTTACGCCGGCGCCAACGAAAAGATAGTTCTTTGCGGTGATCTCCGGCTTTTCGGTTCTGAGCTGCATGGGGAATTCGAACTCCCGCCCCTCGCTAACGGGACCCCGTTTTTTAGATGCAAGGGAGATTCTAACTCAGATCGAGGGGCAGCATGGCGATGGTTGGCCTATGGCGGCCGGCGACCTCCCGCGACAAAGGAAGCTCTTATTTTACGATGCTTTGTGTGCCGGTCTGGTGACGGTGGGCGATGATGGATGAAACGCCGTGAAAGTGGGCATGGCGCGCTCGGAGAGATTCGAACTCCCGTACTAACATATTCAGATATCAAGAGGTTTTCGTTACAATTTCGTCCGAGGGACAAGTCGAGGGGCAACTGGATTTAATATGTTACTAGGGACCACTCAAGGGCAACTGTGTAACCAGCTCAAATTTCTATACTCGATTTGCACCTATTTCCGATTGCCTGGCCTGGAGGTCAATCTCCGACCGCTAACTCCAGGCGGCCTCTCGGCCGAATGTCCCATCAGCCATGGCACATGCGTGGGCTTCGATCTGAAGAGTTCGGCGTGGGACTCTGCCAAGCCAATTACGAGCTGTGGTCTTTCGAATAAGCGTTTCCCCCAGAGTCACAAATACAGCCCCGCTGATTGCTTGCTGCTGGCTGCGGAGATGATCTTCGAGGAGTTTATGCCGGATGATGTACCTACCCAGCGCCCCCGGAGGAACGGCGGTGAGCGGACATCGGCAAACGCCAATTCGATTGTTGTCAATTGGCTCTCGTAGAAGGATTTCCGGGCGCGAAATTGCCGTGGTCGGGCGGCAATATTGGAGCGGCCAGCGTCTCTACCGCCGCAAGTGTTAGGAAATCTCAATCGCGCCCCGTAGTGCCAGCTCGCGGTCCAGACTTGAGCCGTCGTGTTGCCGCTCTCAAGCGCTGTATCTCTTCGTCCATCTTTTCAGCTTCCTCTTCAAGCCGCATCATCTTCGATTTTTTCGGCGCGTCATTGCGGCGCAGCTTCTCGAGGACCTTACCGACGGAGAGTTTATTTATTTCGGCCATCGTATCCTCCTCTGCACCACGCGGGCGCTTAAATGCAAGCTTGAGAGTCTTGTTCAGCTAGACCCGCCGGAGTTAGTACGACGATATCGCGCTGAATGAGCCGGCGACCTTCAGGTAACCCCGTCCGCTTAAATGAAGAAAGCGTGCGGGATACCGTTTCGATAGTAAGGCCAAGATAGTCTGAAATATCGCGACGGCTCATCGAAAGGGCCATGACATCTGGCGCGGTCAGCTTGCCGTCGAGGTCCGGGAAGATGTTGATGGCCGCGTCCGTCACGAAGACGGTCTCGTCGTAGGCCGGAACGTCCATCACGAACACGTGGCTGATGCGACGCTCGGTGCGCAGGACCGCCGGCCTTGGCCGTGATGCTGCGCATGAGTTCGTCGGTATGCAGACTGCCCTTCATCAGCATCTCGCCCTTGGCCTGGTGGATCAGTTCGACAGCCTTGGCGGCGGCCGCCTCGCTGTGAGCTGCATCAACAATCTCGATCCCGGCGATTTCCAGCTCGTGCCTAGCGGCGGTGCTCCTGATCTTGGCTTCCGGGCGACCAGGATCGGTCGGATGATGCCGGCTCCTCCCGGCGCTGTCGAGTGCGCCACGCAATAACGTCTCATCGCAGGGCTGCACCACGATAGTCGGAACCGGATCGACCGAGCGGGTGGCTGCGATCAGAGTGTCGTACTTGCTCGGAGTTCTCGCGTGGGCGTTTGCAGTAGCATTCGTCATCATGTTGCCCCTGAGTTTCGCGCGGGACTATGTGGGCGAAAATGCTGGCCGCACGGCGTTCGCTCGGGATTGATCTAGATCAACAATGGCGCACCCGCCGATCTCAGGATTGGCAGAATGAACGCCAATGGGAGGCCGATCATGAAATCAGGCGCCGCGCTCAGGATGGAACAGGACAGCGGAGACGGTTGGAACGGATTCCTGCCGGGTGGTTGGCAGACGTCCATCGACGTGCGCGACTTCATCGTCCGTAACGTCTCGCCTTACACTGGCGATGAGGACTTTCTCACCGGGCCGTCGCAGCGCACCATGGCGGTATGGGAGAAGCTGCAGCCGTACTTCAATGACGAGCGGAAGAAGGGCGTCCTCGCCATCGATACGACGAATCCTTCCACGATGCTGGCGCACGAGGCTGGTTACATCGACCGCGACAACGAGGTCGTCGTGGGGCTTCAGACCGACGAACCGTTCAAGCGGGCAATCTTCCCATACGGAGGCCTGCGCATGGTCGAAGCAGGCATCAAGGCCGCCGGCTTCGAGCCGGACGCGGCCGTGCACGACACCTTCACGAAGTACCGGAAATCGCATAACGACGGCGTGTTCGACGCTTACACGCCGGAGATCATGGCCTGCCGCAGATCGGGCATCATCACTGGCCTTCCCGATGCGTACGGGCGCGGCCGCATCATCGGCGACTACCGGCGAGTAGCGCTGTACGGGGTTGACCGTCTTCTCGAGGGAAAGCGGGCCGAACGGTCACAGATCGACGACATGTGGCCAAGCGACGAGATCATCCGGACGCGCGAGGAGCTTTCCGAACAGATGCGCGCCCTTAAGGACCTGGCCGCAATGGCCAAGCGCTACGGGTACGACCTTTCCAAGCCGGCCATGAATGCTCAGGAAGCTTTCCAATGGACCTACTTCGCCTATCTGGGGGCGATCAAGGAGGCCAATGGGGCGGCGATGTCGATCGGCAGGATCTCGAGCTTCCTCGACATCTACATCGAGCGCGACCTGAAGGCGGCGATGCTCGACGAGGCGCGGGCGCAGGAGCTTTGGGACCAACTAGTACAGAAGCTCCGCATCGTGCGCTTCCTGCGTACGCCGGACTACGACGCGCTTTTCTCTGGAGATCCCTATTGGGCGACTGAATGCGTCGGGGGCATGGATCTCGACGGCCGTGCGCTCGTCACGAAGAGCAGCTACCGGATGCTGCATACGCTCTACAATCTGGGTCCCGCGCCCGAGCCGAACATCACGGTACTGTGGTCGAAGCACATGCCGGCCTCTTTCAAGCGATACTGCGTCAAGGTCAGCAAGGACACCTCCTCGCTGCAGTATGAGAACGACGATCTGATGCGGCCGTTCTGGGGCGACGACTACGGCATCGCCTGCTGCGTCTCGGCTATGCGACTGGGCAAGCAGATGCAGTTCTTCGGTGCGCGTGTTAACCTGGCGAAAGCTTTGCTCTATGCGATCAACGGCGGCCGCGACGAGGTTTCCGGAGACCAAATTGCGCCGCAGACCATGCCAGTTGCTGGCGAATTCCTCGACTACGACGAGGTCATGGCCAAGTTCGACATCACGATGGAATGGCTGGCGAAGACCTACGTGCATGCCATGAACTGCATCCACTATATGCATGACAAGTATTTCTATGAACGGCTGGAGATGGCGCTTCACGACCGCGACATCCTGCGAACCATGGCATTCGGAATCGCCGGTCTTTCGGTGGTTGCCGACAGCCTGAGTGCGATCAAGTTCGGGAAAATGCGGGTTACACGAGACGCGACAGGACTTGTTGTCGATTACCAGAACGAAGGTAACCAATCGACGCCGCAGTTTGGCAACAACGACGACCGGGTCGATCAGATCGCCTCCAGTATCGTTACGAGCTTCATGGAGAAGATCCGCAAGCATCCGACCTACCGGAACGCGACACACACACAGAGCGTGCTCACCATCACCTCGAATGTCGTGTACGGCAAGGCGACAGGAAACACCCCCGACGGCCGCCGCAAGGGTGAACCGTTTGGGCCGGGCGCGAACCCGATGCATGGCCGCGACAGCCACGGCTGGCTTGCCTCCTGCCTGTCGGTCGCCAAGCTCCCTTACAAGGACGCGCAAGACGGCATCAGCTACACCGTCTCGGTCGCTCCACAGAAGGCGCATCTGTCGGAGAGCCAACTCGTCGATGAAGCCGTCAAGGCCTTCGATGTCTATTTCGACCGCGGCGGTTTCCACATGAACCTAAACGTGATCGACAAGGAGACGCTCGAAGATGCGATGAAGAACCCGGCTAAATATCCGCAGCTCACGATCCGGGTTTCGGGTTACGCAGTGAACTTCGTCCGTCTGACGCCGGAGCAGCAGCGCGATGTGATCAGTCGTACGTTCCACGGCCAGATCTGAGAAGGGCCTCGTCGATGTCGACGCCCCAAGATCTTAAACCAGGCAGTCGCCACGAGCTACGGGTCGGGCTTTCTCCCGACGCGCCGGCCGATGACGACGTCAAGGATCGCGAAGGTTCTTTCGGGTATTGTCATTCCTACGAGACATCGTCGCGCTACGATGGTCCGGGCTTGCGGGTGGTTCTGTTCGTCTCAGGCTGCCTTCTGCGCTGTACGTACTGCCATAACCCCGACACCTGGCACCTCAAGGACGGGACTTATGTTTCCGTCGACCAGGTTCTACGCCGTCTGGAGGGCTTCGCGCCGTCGATCCGCACCCTGGGCGGCGGCCTGACCATATCCGGCGGCGAGCCGATGGTGCAGCTCGCCTTCACTCGCCGGATCTTCGAAGGCGCTAAGAGAATGGGCCTGCACACTGCGGTTCAAACATCCGGGTTCTTGGGCGACCGCGCGGATGAAGCCTATTTATCTGCAATAGACCTCGTACTTCTGGACATCAAAAGCTCGGATCCTGCGACCTATCGG
>NZ_LLXX01000236.1:0-50242 GCF_001440405.1 Bradyrhizobium valentinum | reverse complement strand
GGTGACTGGGCGCGATCTCGCGCCCACGCTTCGCTTTGCCGAACGGCTGGCTTCCGTGTCCAAGCCGGTCTGGGTCCGGTTCACTCTCGTTCCTGGTGAAACCGACGACCCCGCCAATGTCGATGGAATCGCGCGCTTTGTCGCGCCTATGAAGAACGTCGAGTGGGTCGAGGTCCAGCCGTTCCACCAGATGGGGGCGTTCAAGTGGGAGGCCATGGGCCTTGAATACAAGCTCGCCGACATGAAGCCGGCAAGCAAGGACCTGGTGAATCGTGTGATCGGACAGTTCCGTGACGCGGGTTGCCACGTGCGTTGACAATCAGGGAGCCGGCCGACCCCGGAGCGGACATGTTGGATCTTGCACGCGACATCCTCGGAAGCCAGCCGATCCTGACGGCGTTTCTGGCGATCGGAGTTGGCTATCTGGTGGGTCAGATCAGTGTCGCGGGGTTCTCGCTCGGGGTCGGCGCCGTCCTGTTCGTCGGCCTTGCGATCGGCGCCTTCGCCCCGAAGGCCCAGATCATCGGGCCGATCGGCCTAACAGGCCTGATCATGTTCCTCTACGGTATCGGCATCCTTTATGGCCGGCAGTTCTTCGAGGGCATGGTGGGAGCGGGCCAGAAATACAACCTGCTCGCGCTCGTCGCCTGCCTCGCGGGCCTGCTGGTCGCGCTCGGTCTGGGGCACGTCTTCGGAATCAAGATCGGCCACACCCTCGGCCTCTATGCGGGGTCGATGACCAGCACCGCCTCCCTGCAAGCAGCGCTCGACGTGATGAAGAACAAGGATCCGTCGATTGGCTATTCGATCGCTTATCCGTTCGGCGTCATCGGGCCGATCCTGTGCATCTACTTCATGACTCGCGGGGTGCGTCCGAAATTCCCGGCAAAGGCGCAGCGGTTCCACATGGGCGAGATCGCGATCGGCGATAGCGTCGCCGGCCGAAAGCTTGGCGACTTGATGGCTGGCCCGCTCGCCGGCGTGCAGGTGACCATGATGCGCCATGGCGGTCGCAACTTCGTGCCGTCTCCCGACGTCGTGCTTGCCACGGGCGATGCGGTCATGGTCACCGCCGAGCGCGAAAGCGACATCGCCAATGTCGCTGCCCAGCTTGGCCGGCTAGAGCCGGGCCGTCTCGCCAGCGACCGGGCCGACCTGGACTACATCCGAGTCTTCGTAGGCCGCGCCGCCATGGTCGGCGTGCCGTTGTCGGGCCTACCTATGCCGGCGGGATATCCGACGCACCTATTACACGTTCGCCGCTACGACGCGGACCTGGTGCCGGCGCCGGACCTGATGCTGGAGTTCGGAGACCGCGTCGGCGTGCTGACTCCGCCGGAGCGGAAGGAAGAGATCCGGCGCCACTTCGGCGACACCGTGAAGGCGGCCGCCGAATTCAGCTACGTCTCGCTCGGGATCGGCATGGTGCTGGGTGTCCTACTGGGGCTTATTCCCATTCCAATCCCGGGCGTCGGCGTCGTCACGCTCGGCATTGGCGGCGGACCGCTGATCGTGGCTCTCATCCTCGGCAGACTGCGCCGAACCGGCCCGATGCTCTGGACCATGCCGCTGCCGGCGAACATCGTGCTGAGGAACTTCGGCCTGGCGATGTTCCTTGCCACTGTCGGTGTCAACGCCGGGCAGCCTTTCGTCCGCACCGTCGCCGAATCGGGATTCACTATGCTGTTCATCGGGGTCGCGGTGCTGCTGACGACCGTCGCCATCGTCCTGCTGGTCGGGCACTTTGTGATGAAGATTCCGTACGACGATCTCGTCGGCGTCGCCTCCGGCGCGACAGGAAATCCAGCCATCCTGGTTTATTCGACCAAGATGGCGCCGACCGAGCGTCCAGACATCGGCTACGCCATGATCTTCCCGTCGATGACGCTCGTAAAGGTGATCGCCGTGCAGATCGTCGGCCTGCTGGCGGTCGGCGGCGCGCAATAGGGGGCAGGGGCGACATGTCGGACCGAGCCCCCGCGCCGCAGCCCCCAATCTTCAATCTGCAGGCCTACAGCCCGGCGGAGATCAAGGAGGCCGTCGAGAAGGTAGGCGTCAAGAAGGCGGATCTGCCGGTTGCGGCCTCCCTGATGCTGGCGGTCGTTGCCGGCGGCGGCGTCGGCTTCGGCGCGCTCTATTACACCATCGTCGCCTCCGATCCCGGGCTCGGCTTCGCCGCGACGCGCGTGCTCGGCGGGCTGGCGTTTACGCTCGGACTGGTGCTCGTCCTGGTCGGCGGCGCCGAACTGTTCACCGGCAACAACCTGATCGTGATGGCTTGGGCGAGCGGAAGGGTCTCCACCGCGACGATGCTGCGCAACTGGACCGTGGTCTATTTGGGCAACCTCGCCGGCGCGCTCGGCCTCGTCGTCTTGGTCTTCCTGTCCCATCACCTCGACATGAACGATGGGCGCGTTGGACTGTCGGTGCTAAATACGGCCGCTGGAAAGATCCGGCCCGATGTGATGACGCTGTTCGTCAAGGGCATCCTCTGCAACGTACTGGTATGCGCGGCCGTCTGGCTCGCCTATGGGGGAAGAACGGTGACCGACAAGATCGTCGCGGTGGTGCTGCCCGTCTCGGCCTTCATCGCGGCCGGCTTCGAGCACTGCGTCGCCAACATGTACTTTCTACCGCTGGCATGGCTGCTGATCCAGACGGGGCATGCTCCAGAGGGGTTCGACGGCTCGGCGATCACGGTTGCTGGAATTCTCCATAACCTCGTTCCGGTCACGATCGGCAACATCGTGGGCGGCGCCGGCATGGTCGGCATCGTCTACTGGGCGATCTACCGCGCGGCCTTCGGCAAGGAGCGCCTCGGCGGGAAGTAGGTCGGCACAAGAGTTCGACAAACACGGGAACCAAGGATGATGACTATGTCGCTGCGGAGCACCGACTGGGAGCCGAAAAGGAAATGCCCGTGGGCAAGGGGGACACCGTTCGGCAATTTTTTACAGCCCTCGGAAAGGACAGGTTTGAAATCAATGTCGCTCCATGGGGCGAAGGGTAGTTGAAAGTGAATGGTCAAGAGGTAGCAAGGACCGCCGAAGCCACGGACCGGCGCCAGGCCTTCACAACCTTAAAGCAGGCGAACGATACCCTGCATGCATTTAGCGGCTGTGCCTTAAGAAACCACTTGGCGTGACGAACGAGCACATCGGCGTGTCAAGACCTCTATTCTGCTGCCCGGGATCGAGATCACACCGATCCGGAGAGTTTCCAGCCGATCAAGCAAATGCGGTTGATACAGTTTGATGGTCGCACTTGGCAGCCGATCGGCGACGTCATCGAAAGCGCGTTTTCGGATACGCCAAAAAACTAGCGCGCGAAAGCGCGGGGACTCGACCATTGATCTAGGTCAAGCCCCGATCCAATGAGCGTTGAAGGCTGTCGTCGGGTGCTGATTACAACGGGCTGCGGGCATCTTTGGAGCTCAAATGCGCGACACCCCACCAACAGGAGGAACAGCCATGTTTCGTTATGCTCTCGCTGCTCTCGCAGCAGTCGTTCTAGTCGGCGCCAGCCTCATCCCGGATGACGCGTTCGCGCGTCGAGGTGGCGGCGGCTATCGGGGTGGAGGCTTTCACGGCGGCGCCGCTCATTTCCGTGGCGGCGCGGTTCATGCTGGTCGTGTCGGCGTTGCCGGCCGGGGATATGGGGTTGCCGGACGGGGCTATGGATATCGTCCGATACCCGGTCGTCCGATAGCGCGCACGGCGGTTCGCAGAGGCGTCTATCGCGGAGCCGCGTACGGTGCGGCGGCCGGCGCCGTGGCAGCAGGAGCCTACGGCTATTATGGCGGATACAATAGCGGCTGTTACCAGAACGAATACGGCGCCTGGGTCTGCCCGCGTCAGTATCCGTATTGAGCGCGCGAATTCGGGTGCGCTTGGCGGTAAGGGCCCGATGCCTGCCGGTCTCGGGCACTTGATGGGCCGCGCGCTCGACACGTTGACGACTGCATGACGGCTGCCGGAGCTTCGGTTTGACTCCGCTTTGAACCGACCGGCAGCCCCGAGCGATGCGCGTACCCGGCTTTGTGACGGCAAGCACTTATGTGGGCAGCGCATTTGTCGCGTCGGAAGGTGCTCATGAATCCATTGCTGAAGGAAATCCGGCACAATCCTCTGCTGTGGCTGCTGGCGTTCGTGCCGGTGCTGTTCATCGCGCAAAACATCAAGCCGGACGCGCACACGCTGCTTTTCGTACTGTCGGTCCTGGCAATCGTGCCGCTCGCCGGGCTGCTAAGCCACGCCACGGAATCTGTGGCGGCCAAGACGGGCGACACCGTTGGAGGCCTGCTCAATGCGACGCTCGGAAACCTGACAGAGCTCGTCATCGCGTTAACCGCGCTGCACGCCGGGCAATATACGCTTGTGAAGGCATCGATCGCCGGGGCGATCGTGACCAACACGTTGTTCATGCTTGGCATGTCATTTCTGCTCGGCGGGCTAAGGCACCATGTGCAGGAATACGACAGGGGCAGCGCACGGCTGCAGGCAAGCCTGCTTTTCCTGGCGACGATCGGGATCCTGATTCCCTCAGCAGTCTCCGAAGCAGATTCAGCGGCCGGATCGGAGTTTACCGAGAAGTTGAGCATCGGCCTGTCCGTGTTGCTCATCGTGGCCTATGGTCTGGGCCTGCTGTTCTCGCTGAGGACCCATCACGAATTGTTTGGCGGGGCTGGCCACGCCGAGTCTGCCGAGACGCCTTGGCCAATGGGGTTGGCCCTGACCACGTTGGCCGGCGTCACCGTACTGGTCGCGCTGGTGAGCGAGATTTTCGTCGAGTCGGTGCAGCACGCCGCGCTGACGTTTGGAATGACGCCGGCCTTTGTCGGCTTTATCGTCGTTGCGCTGGTGGGCGGCGCTGCGGAAATGGCCTCGGCTTTTTCCGGCGCACGCAAGAACCGGCTAGATCTGAGCGTAGGCATCGCGCTGGGGAGTGCATCCCAGATCGCGCTTTTCGTGGCACCGGTATTGGTGCTGCTGAGCTACGTCATCGGGCCGCAGCCGATGAGCCTGCAATTCTGGCCTGGCGCGGTGGTCATGATGCTTATCGCGACAATGACCGCATCGCTGGTGACCAACAGCGGCCGCTCGGCCTGGTTTGTCGGTGTGCTCGTGCTGATGGTGTACCTGATCTTTGCGATGACGCTTTACCTGTTGCCACCCCGGACACAAGGCGAAAGCAAACATGCATCGATCACGATCACGCATGTTGGTGTGCCTGAAGCCTAGTTGGTAGGCAGGCTGATTTCGCCGACGCTACGCCGCATACTCGCCTTCGCTCCAGGAGGTTCACTCGTACGAGGCGCAGACGCCAGCCTGCCATCGCACACACCTGCGGATGGCTCGGCGAGTCTGACGGACGGTAGTCCGTGCCACGCATACGCCATTGACCCGTGTCCTGCCTGGCCCGCAGCCGACGGCGATTTGCGTCACCACGTCTTCTACCTGAGGAGGCGGCGCCGGTGTCATGCCTTGTGCCGATGTTGCAAGCAACAAGACGAAGCCAGCCACAGCTATCAATCTGAGCATAGTCGTTCTCCCTTAGATGTTCAAGGAACGTTCCGAGGCGGCCCGAGCCGCCCCGGTTGGATCTCAGAAGCTCATTGGCAGACGTGCATCAGGTCGTCCTCAAGCTTGACCATGGTACCGGGCTTGCACCTGATCGCGTTGCGGGTTGCATAGTCGTCCCACCCGCTATAGCCGTACCAGGGCCCACCCGCGTAGTAGGCAGTCACTGCGTAGTGAGGTCGTGTGGCTATCGGGCCGGTAGCGGCGTAGCCGCCGGTATAGGCCGCGCGGGCACCCCGAACCGTATCGCTGTAGTAAGGACTGCCCGCGTAGTATCCGGCACCGGCACCGACCGCTGCAGCGGTGCCGACGGCCGCCGCAGTGCCGATTGCAGCGCGCCTGTTCTGCCGGCGCGCGACGCCGGCAACGCTTACGGGGGTAAGCGGTCGACCGACCCGTGCTTCAGCATTCTCGATCGATAGCGAGAGGCCGCTCTTCTCAGACCAGCCAAACGAAAACAACGCCGCGAACGCAAATGCAGAAGTTGCGAGAGCAATATTTTTCGTACTCTGTTTCATGATCTACTCCGTTGCATGGATCACGGTAGCGATGCATGTCGTTGCGTTTCGGGCACCTGGTCTTGACTCAGATCAAAGGGATTGAAACGGCGATCACTTCGGGTGTGCCGTCCCATCAGCGTCCATTGCCCGGGAGGACAATGGCCATTGGGACAATACTGCGGGCAGGGCGTTTGTCGTAAACACGTGACAAAAGTTTCTCCCTCAGGCAGGGGGCGCCAATGACTGATCGGTTGGAGTTTGACTTGCGCGCTACGCTGTGCAGACAGCTCGCCAAGCGTGAACCGGAAAACCGAATCTTTTGGATAGCCGAGGCGGAGAGCTGGTCCCGGCTGTCCAAAGAGATAAGGCGCCGCCGCACCGAAGAAAAAATAATCTCCGGCATTACGGCGAGTTTGCGGGAGAAGTCGGCTCGAGCTTTCTTAATTCGGGCGTAGTTGGAATCGCACGGTCAAAGGTCTTAAACGTTCCCGGCGGATATTGCACGCCAGTGCGCTATATCCCCGCACCCGGCTGCATCGAACGCTACCCGACGTACGAAGTCCGGATACTGATTGTACGGTCGTTGCCATCGCGTCGATCGCATTGAGGACTCGGTTAGGAAAGACCTGATCCCGAAGTCACCACATAGCTAGCTGTGATCGCGGCATTAGGACAGCGGAGCTTATTGACCTAGATCAAGCCCGCGAAATACGGATGGCGTTGCGGTGGTCCCCTCAGCAGAGGAGATCGGTATGAAGAAAATCAGCATCAAGCGAGCGTTCCTGGCTGCCGCGGTTATCGGTTTCGGAACGCTCGGATCAGTAACGTGGTCACCCGGCAATGGTCTTTCGCTGTCGATTGAGAGCGCGGAGGCGAGGGTAGGACGGCCGGCGACCCCAATGAGCGTTGCAGGCGTTGCACGACGAACGACGCGGCGCGCGGTGGTCGGCGGAGCGGCCGTAGGTGCAGCCGCTGCAGGCACCGCCTGTGTCCGCGTTCTGGTAAACGGGTCCTATGTCTGTCGCTGAATTGTAACGCCGCGCGCGGGCAAATCTCGGGTATTTGGGCGGGACGTCGCCTGATTAATCCGCGAAGCCGCGCGCGGTCTTTGTCGTGGCAATCAAGCGGCGCGGGACGTCCTCTGACGCTCTTCCATCCCTTCGCCTGTGCAGCGGACAGCCGGGGTTGTCTTTCGATTGAACTGCTGCGATCATTTCGTCGGTCAAGGGCGGGCAGTTTGTCGATGCGAAGTTTCCGGCTGTGGATGGCGGGCGTGATCGCGGCTTCGATCATTACCTATGGTGCCGGCGGCGCCTTTGCGAATCCGCTGACGCCGTTCCGTTATGAATCGCAGGCGCAACGACATTGCCCTGCCGACGTGGTCGTTTGGCTCGATCTCGGCAAGGGAATCTATTACTCGAAGCGGCAACGACGGTATGGAAGCGGCCTTACTGGAAGTTTTGTGTGCCGGGAGGAAGCCCGTAGCAACGGCTATCGCCGCTCGCTGCTGGGGCTGCGGTAGCGCCGAGCGAGTTCGGCCAGGATCCTCGGTGTTCAAGGCAGCTGCAGCATCAGGTGCACCACCTGAGGCGATCCTTTCGAGTGGGTCTGGAAGCCGAACTTTTTGAACAGGTTCAGCATGGCGGTGTTCTCGGGTAACACTTCCGCGACCAATTCCTTGAGGCCGGCGCTGCGTGCCAGGACCGCGAGATGCCGCATCAGGATCGTTCCGATACCCTGGCCCTGATAGGCGTCCACCACGACGAAAGCGACCTCCGCCTGGCCTGGCTGGACCACGATATAGCGTCCGCCACCGGCGATGACCGGGCGTCCATCTTCGGAGATTTCCGCGACGATGGCGACGTGGGATTCAAAGTCGATGTTGAGGAAGAAGGCCATTTCCTGCTCGGAGAAGCCCTTCTTTGGCACGAAGAAGCGCCGCTGCAGCGATTGCGTGCTGGTCCGCCCGATCGCTGTCAGCATCTCGGCCCGGTCATCGGGACGGAGCGCACGGATAGTGATTGGACGGTCGTCGCGAAGATGCTCGCGCACCGAATATTCGGCGGCTTCAGGCATGACAGAAGCTCCCCGGCTCCGACAGTGCACTTGGCCAGCCAGAGCGACCTTTGGGCGCTGCTGCTTGATCTGGATCAAGCGCGAGCTTCGGCGAGCGCCGATAGGCTCCTGAGGCAGGTGATGTTCTATCGGGATGCATCCGGTCCGCGGTCGGATCGTTGCGCGCGTCCACGAGGGCGAAAGCGATGGCCCAGAGGGTAGTTCGGCAGACGACATCCGGAGGAGAGATCATTCTGCTGGCGGTCCGCCTGGGTGCGCTGGCCTTCCTGGTTTACTGGTCATTCATCCTTGTCCGCCCATTCATTCCCATTCTCGTCTGGAGCATGGTTCTGACTGTGGCCCTGTACCCGCCGTACAACTGGCTATCGGTGCATCTCGGCGATCGGCCGAAGCTGGCGGCCGCGATCATCACGGTCATCAACCTTGCGATCGTTATTGGACCGGTGACATGGCTTGGATATGGGGTGGTCGACGGCTTGCAGGACTTTGCTCGGCAGCTTGGCGCGGGCGCCCTGGTCGTTCCGGCGCCTCCCGAAGGCGTCAAGGCGTGGCCGGTTGTCGGCACCCCGTTTTACGAACTCTGGGATCATGCTTCGACAAATCTGAGGGTCGCGCTCAAGGAGATCGCTCCGCACCTCAAGCCATTGGCTGGTCCGGTGCTTGCCTTTGCCGGCAGTGCGGGCCTGGGGACGCTCAAGTTCGTCGCGTCGGTGGTGTTGTCGGGCTTCCTGTTCCATTACGGTCCGGGCCTCGTGGCGGCAGTAAAGAGGATTCAAGCGCGCCTGGTTACACAGCGAAGCCAGGATTTCGTCGCGCTCGCCGGCTTGACGATACGCACGATAGCGCAGGGAGTTATCGGCGTAGCCGTCCTGCAATCACTGCTGGCCGGTATCGGACTGAAGCTTGCAGGCGTGCCTCATGCGGGTGTGCTGGCTTTCCTGGTGCTGATTCTCGCGATCCTGCAGATCGGGTCGGCAATCGTCCTTGTTCCCGTCATCATATGGATCTGGGCTACCAAGGACTTTGGTTTGGCCCTTCCGCTGACGATCTACCTCCTGGTCGTGGGGCTGGCCGACAATATCCTCAAACCGATATTGATGGGACGCGGGCTGAATACGCCGATGCTTGTCATCTTCATCGGTGTCCTGGGCGGGATGCTGGCGCATGGCATTCTGGGGCTGTTTGTCGGGCCCATCATCCTGGCGGTGACCTGGGAACTGATGATGGCTTGGATCCGCGAGGAGCGGGTCGATGCTGCCGTTACCGGTAACGAACAAAGCGCCGAAAAAATCGCCGCGATGCCCAGCATCTAGGCGCATCTTGATGTGGCCGCGCGCTTCAAACGAGATTCCTTCCCCTTGACCTATGTCAATGGTCCCTACCACCCGCGCGCAATCCTGATGCGTGGGCTGCAAGCAATGAGAGATTTGAGCATGTCTATCGACAAGCTGGCCTTCTCGGGCGAGACGCTTCCAGGACTCTTTGCATCCGGCCTCGAATATCTGGTCGATACCGGGCAACGCAGCGTCCTGTTCTTCGACGTCATGCGCGAGCGCGGATTGCAATACCGCGAGCACATGGCTGAAACGGCGCCTCATGTCCTCAACTACCAAGTCGAATTGATTGTCGATGGCCGAAAGCTTCCGCGGCCGGTCAACTACGGCCTCGTGAGCGTGGCTCCGCCGCGCGGGGTAGTGATTGATACCAAGCGCCGCCCCTTTGTCGTGGTCGATCCTCGTGCGGGTCACGGGCCGGGAATCGGCGGCTTCAAGGCCGACAGCGAGATCGGCGTGGCAATGAAAGCCGGCCATCCCTGCTACTTCATCGGCTTCCTGCCCGAACCGATGCCGGGTCAGACCATCGAGGACATCGCAAGAGCCGAGGCTGTCTTTATCGAGAAGGTTATCGCCCTGCATCCGGAAGCCGACGGCAAGCCGTGCGTGATCGGCAATTGCCAGGCCGGCTGGGCGGTCATGATCCTGGCCTCGCTGAGGCCGGAACTGTTCGGTCCGCTGATCATCGCCGGCGCGCCGTTGTCCTACTGGGCCGGCGTCCGCGGCAAGAATCCGATGCGCTACTCGGGCGGGCTATTGGGCGGAAGCTGGCTGACCGCGCTCACCAGCGACCTTGGCGGCGGCAAGTTCGACGGGGCGTGGCTGGTCCAGAATTTTGAGAACATGAATCCCTCAAACACGCTCTGGACCAAGCAGTACAACGTCTATTCGAAGGTCGACAGCGAGGCGGATCGCTATCTCGAGTTCGAGCGCTGGTGGGGCGGTCATGTCAATCTGAATGCCGAGGAGATCCAGTTCATCGTCGACGAGCTGTTCGTCGGCAACAACCTGGCCGCCGGGCGTATCAAGACATCGGACGGCCAGACTGTCGATCTCAGAAAAATATCATCTCCCATCGTCGTGTTCTGTTCAAAGGGCGACAACATCACGCCGCCGCAGCAGGCGCTCGACTGGATTCTCGATCTCTACAGCGATGTCGATGATATTAGGGCTTACGGACAGACTATCGTCTACACCGTTCACGAGACCGTCGGGCACCTCGGAATCTTTGTCTCTGGAGGCGTCGCCAAGAAGGAGCACAGCGAGTTCTCGAGCAACATCGACCTGATCGATGTGCTGCCGCCCGGACTGTACGAGGCAACGTTCGAAGCCAAATCCGCCGACACGGCCAATGCGGAGCTTGCCGGTGGAAAGTGGATCATGCGGTGTGAACGGCGCACGCTGGACGATATCAGGGCCATGGGCGGCAACACGGCCGAAGATGAACGCCGGTTTGCGACAGCCGCACGTGTGTCCGAAATCAATCTCTCGAATTACCGGAAGTTCGTGCAGCCGTGGGTCCGTGCGGCAGTTACTCCCCAAATGGCGGAGTTGATGCGCCAGTGGCATCCTTTACGCGTCTCTTACGAGGCCTTTGGAGGCGATAATGTCGTCATGAAGGGCGTCGCGAGAGCTGCTGACAACATTCGCGAGCAGCGTAAGCCGGCGGCAGAGGATAATCCGTTTGTCAAGTTTCAGGAGGCGGTCTCGAAGAACATCGTCGATGTGCTCGACAAATGGCGCGACACGCAGGAAGCGCTGAGTGAAGCGCTCTTTCTCGGCATCTATGGATCGCCGGTGGTGCAGGCCGCCGTCGGCATCACGCCGGATGCCGACGTTTCGCCAAAGCCGCAGATGTCGTCGGAACATCGCGAACGTCTGGAGGCGCGCATCGCCGAACTCAGATCGCAGGTCGGCAGCGGCGGTCTCAGGGAAGGCGTCATTCGCGGCCTGCTCTATGTCGGAAGTTCGCGGGGGATGGTCGACGAGCGGAGCTTGGAGGCATTGCGGCGGGCTCGCGCCAACGATGCAGGCTCGCGTCTGACGCTTGAGCAGTTCAAGAAGATCGTGCGCGAGCAATTCTTCATATTGCTGCTCGAGCCAGCGGCAAGCCTTGCCGCCATACCCAAATTACTTCCGCCTGACGAAGGCGAGCGGCGTGCCGGCCTGGAGGCAATCCGCAGCGTGCTGTCCGCGAGTGCGGAAATATCCGGCGAGGCAGCGAAGCGGCTCGATCGCGTGACCGAATTGTTCGGTCTCGCCGGAAAATCGCGGGCCAAGGCGTCCTAAGTGGTGGCGATTAGATCGGAGAGTTGGATATGGGCATTGCATCCATCGAAGCAGGCGAAGCCAGACCCGGCGCGAAATACGATCGTCTCATTGCAGCGGCCAAAGCGATCCCGCCGGCGACAACCATCGTTGTGCATCCATGCGACGAAAGCTCGTTGCGTGGCGCAACCGATGCCGCCGAGGCGGGCATCATCAAGCCCGTACTTGTCGGACCATCGGCGAAGATCAGGGCGGTCGCGTTCAAGTACGGTATCGACATCAGCGCATTTGACCTGGTCGATGCGCCTCACAGCGAGGCTGCTGCGGCAAAGGCCGTCGAGTTGATTCACGCGGCCAAGGGCGAGATGCTGATGAAAGGCAGCCTGCACACCGACGAAATCATGCGAAGCGTGACCGCAAAGGCAGGTGGACTGCGTACGGAACGGCGAATCAGCCACGTCTTCGTGATGGATGTTCCGGCCTACAGCGAAACCATCTTCGTCACCGATGCCGCGATCAACATCTTTCCGGATCTCGATGGCAAGCGCGATATCGTGCAGAACGCGATCGATCTGTACACGCAGGCAGGTTTTGGCACGTCTCCCCGGGTCGCCATCCTGTCGGCGGTCGAAACCGTCACATCGAAGATTCCGTCCACCATCGAGGCTGCCGCGCTTTGCAAGATGGCGGACCGCGGGCAGATCACGGGCGGGCTGCTCGATGGGCCGCTTGCCTTCGACAATGCGATCGACCGGGAAGCGGCACGGATCAAGGGCATCAAGTCGGAAGTGGCGGGACGGGCCCAGATCCTTGTGGTGCCGGACCTTGAGGCAGGCAACATGCTGGCCAAGAACCTGGCTTACTTCGCCAAGGCGGACGGTGCCGGCATCGTGCTGGGCGCCCGTGTTCCGATTGTGTTGACGTCGCGGGCGGATTCCCCGAGGTCTCGAATGGCTTCCTGCGCCGTTGCGACGCTCTATGCCGACGGGCGACGCCGCCGTGCCCAGACAGCCGCAGCGTGACGGCCATGGATACCATCCTTGTCGTCAATGGCGGTTCCTCAAGCGTCAAGTTCCAGGTGTTCGCCGTGGATGACAACGGCAGGCTGCGCCGGCAGATCAAGGGGCAAATGGACGGGATCGGCAGCCGTCCACGGCTGCGCGCAACCGGCGCGGCGGGCGAAGCGTTGGCGGATCGATGCTATCCGATCGAGGCTGTACCGGACGTTCCGACAGCCTTGATGCTCGCAAGCACCTGGCTGCGGGACGAACATCAATTGCGCCCGCTCGCGGTGGGCCATCGCGTCGTCCATGGCGGTCCCGACTACGATCGCCCTGTGCTGATCGACCATGGCGTGATCGCGCGCCTTGAGCGGTTGACAGCACTTGCGCCGTTGCATCAGCCCCACAATCTGGCGCCGATCCGAACCCTGCTTGCCAAATTTCCTGCTCTGCCCCAGGTCGCCTGTTTCGATACGGCCTTTCACCGCGACCACGACGAGGTCGCGGACCACTACGCGATACCCCGCCGGCTGCACGAGGAGGGGGTCCGCCGTTACGGATTTCATGGTCTTTCCTATGAATACATCGCAAAGGCATTGCCGGATGTTGCGCCCGAAATCGGCAGGGCCCGGGTGATCGTGGCGCACCTCGGAAGCGGCGCCTCCATGTGTGCCATCCACGGCGGACGGAGCGTGGAGAGCACAATGGGCTTCACCGCCCTCGATGGACTTCCGATGGGAACGCGCACCGGCCAAATCGATCCCGGCGTCATTCTGTACCTGATGACGGCAAAGGGCATGTCGACCGCCGAGGTGCAGGACTTCCTCTACCGCGATTGCGGGCTGAAGGGGCTTTCCGGCGTCAGCAACGACATGCGCGAGCTCCAGAACAGCAGCGATCCCCATGCGGCGTTTGCCGTCGATTATTTCGTCTACAGGGTTGCACTGCAGGCCGGAATGCTGGCTGCGGCCCTGCAAGGTCTCGATGGTTTGGTATTCACCGCAGGGATCGGAGAAAATTCCGTCGGCATTCGGGCACGAATTGCGGAGCGGCTCAAATGGCTCGGGGTGTCTCTCGATCCGGTCGAGAACGCCCGCCACAGCCTTCGGATATCTCGCGGGGACAGCCAAATTCCGGTCTACATCGTGCCGACCGATGAAGAACTCATGATTGCACAGCACACATTGTCGCTGCTGTGGAATCGGCACTCACCCGCCAGTCTGAAACGCGAGAGAGCGTCATGACAATTCCCGCATTTCCAGAGACCAAGGTTGCGCTGAAGGGACGGAAGGGACTGATCGTCGGTATCGCCAACGATCAGTCGATCGCATGGGGATGCGCCAAGGCGTTTCGGGCCCTGGGCGCGGAGCTCGCGGTCACCTATCTGAACGAACGGGCAAAGAAGCACGTCGAGCCGCTAGCGAAGGAGCTCGAGGCCTCGATCTTCATGCCGCTCGATGTGAATACCGAAGGACAGACCGAACAGGTGTTCGAACGGATCGGGAAGGAGTGGGGGCAGCTCGATTTTCTGCTGCACTCGATTGCCTTCTCTCCGAAGGAAGCGCTGCATGGGCGCGTGGTCGATGTCGAGCGCGACGGCTTCCTCAAGACGATGGACGTTTCCTGCTGGTCATTCATGCGGATGGCGCATCTGGCGGAGCCGCTGATGAAAAACGGCGGCACGCTGTTCACCATGACCTATTACGGCAGCCAGATGGTGGTGAAGAACTATAATGTCATGGGCGTTGCGAAGGCAGGTCTCGAAGCCGCCGTCCGCTATATCGCGGCCGAGCTCGGCCCCAAGGGCATCCGCGTGCACGCGATTTCACCAGGGCCGCTGGCGACGCGTGCAGCTTCAGGAATTCCCGAATTCGACGAATTGATGGATAAGGCACAAACCACCGCGCCTACACGGAGTCTCGTGAGCATTGACGACGTCGGTGCGGCAACGGCGTTCCTGGCGCTCGACGGCGCGAAGCTGATTACGGGCGGCGTCATGTATATCGACGGCGGATATCACATCATCGATTGAGACGTAGAGTCATGGCGCAATCATATCCGGGCGTCGTGATTGCCGGTCGCGGCAGCGCGGTCCATCTCCGGAGGCATGTTGATGTTGCGTCAGTTTTTCGTTGGCGCGGCCGCAAGCGGTTGCAACATCGCGATCCATGCCCTGGTGATGGTGGCTGTCATAAGGGCGGCGCGCTTCGCCGATGAGTTGGCGACGGCCTATCAGACGTTTCGATTGATCGCGATCATGATTGCAGCCGTGACCGTTCTGATGATTGCCCACCTTGCCGAGGTGCTGGTCTGGTCATTGACGTATGCCGCAGTCGACGTCGCGCCGGAAGGCACAGATCTCGTGTACTTCGCCTTTGTAAACTACACGACGCTCGGCTACGGCGACGTGACGCCGGTCAAGCGTTGGTCCCTGCTTGGGCCGATGACCGCGATGAACGGCGTCCTGTTGTTCGGCTGGTCGACGGCGGTGATCTTCGAGGTGTTGCGCACGACATTGCTGGCCGACGGCGAAGAGAGAGCTCACGAGAAGCGGGGATGGCCCAAGTAACATTTTCGCACGGCGCTCGCGCCCTTGATCTGTATCAAGCCGGCAGAGGGGGCGGCGGTCAGTCTTCCAGCGGTACTCTGGATTGGCCTTGAGAGGACTGCATCGAAGATGCCGCCTGTTCCAGGATCATCTGGAATCCCTGATTGACGGAGAACAATATGAAACTCTCGATCACATTATCAGCCTTGCTGATTGCCGGCTTCATGACCGCAACGACAGAGCCCGCCAGCGCCGTTGTCTACTGTCAGTATGTCGACTATCCGGCAGGCTGCATTGTAAGACCAGGCGTGGTGCTGCGCCCGCGCCCGGTTGCTCGAGCTGCGGCGCGAGAGGCGGTACGGCCTGGAACGCCGACGAACCGTGGCGGGCCGGTGGATCGCGTCGGCCGGCGTTGATGGGGCCTTCGCGGCAGCAGCAACCCTTCCAACGTCGGGGATTGCTCGACATTGTGGCGAAGAGGACATCGTGCCGAGACAGGATCCTGCCCGAGATCAACGCTAAGCGGGCTGGAGGCCAACTATGTTCACGGCTCTACCACGACTTGCAAGGCGTATTCGCCACCTCGACTGTGGTCCTTGATGTTTGTTGAACGTCGTCGTGCGATTCACGAACGAACGATAAGTTCGGGCATCGGCACTTCTGAGAATGCCGCTGCATCCGTTTGACCAAATCCCTGGCCCGCAAACAGGAGCAAGCGAAATGGATGCGTTGACAGGCAAATCCGCGATCGTGACTGGATCGACCAGCGGCATCGGGCTCGCAATTGCTCGTGCGTTCGCGAGCGCAGGCGCCAATGTTGTCATCAACGGATTTGGCGCGCCTGCCGATATCGAAAAGGAGCGCTTGGGCATCGAGACCGATTTCAAGGTCAAGGCGGCGTATTCGCCTGCCGACATGAGCAAGCCCGCCGAAATCGCTGAGATGGTCGTGCTCGGCCATAAGGCCTTCGGCTCGGTTGATATCCTTGTCAACAATGCCGGCATCCAGTTCGTCTCTACGATTGAGGAATTTCCGCCGGAGAAATGGGAGGCGATCATTGCGATCAACCTGTCATCCGCGTTTTACAGCATCCGCGCTGCCGTTCCAGCCATGAAGAAGCGGGGTTGGGGACGCATCATCAACACAGCTTCCGCACATTCTTTGGTGGCCTCGCCATTCAAGTCGGCGTATGTCTCGGCCAAGCACGGTATCGCCGGCCTCACAAAGACCGTGGCGTTGGAGCTCGCGACGCACAAGATCACCTGCAACTGCATCAGCCCCGGGTATGTCTGGACGCCACTGGTCGAGCGCCAGATTCCGGAGACTATGAAGGCGCGCAACCTGACCAAGGAACAGGTCATCAAGGATGTGCTGCTAGAGGCGCAGCCGACCAAAGAGTTTGTAACCTCGGGTCAGGTGGCGGCGATGGCGTTGTTTCTGTGCAGCGACCACGCGGCGCAGATCACCGGCGCGAACTATACGATCGACGGCGGCTGGACTGCCGAGTAAGTCGCCGTCCGTCTCAAGGACTCGCGGCTAATTCCAGACTTGATTTGTGTGTGTACCTCAAGACGAAGCATCGGATCGTTCACCCGAGGCGCGGGAGTACAGCGTATGCCGCTGGCGCGATATTTCCTTTATGTCGGTGGAGTACTGCTCACTCTGGTGTTCATTCTGGATGCATGCCTGACCGGACTGCCGGTGATGGAGAGATCGCACGTTAATTCACCCGTTATCCGCATTCATTCCGATCGGAAATGGCCGGAGCGTATCGTTTTCGATACCAACGTTCCGGCGATCGCTCTCGCGCCGACAGAGATCGTGGAAGACCCCTTCGCTAGTCCTGCGAAGGTTGCCGACGTCTCCGGAAAAGAGAGGGAACGCGAAGCATTCGCTTTGATGCCGCCATCCGATGCGAAGCGGGTGCAACCATCCGACCCAGGCAGGCGAGAGCTGAAGCCGCAGCGACAACGCAAAAGCGTGAAGCGGCACGTGACGTCGCGTTCGGTTCTCGTCTGGCGGCAGCCGCAGTTTGGTTGGTTTGGCAACACCATCTGGTGACGGCAGCCGCAATCGTGTCGTGGGCTCGTGGCGTGATCCAGATTTGGTTTCTCGAATGAGGAGGTGCTCATGCGATGGATCCACCTGGCGTCATTATTCTGTTCGCCGCAGCGACGATCATCTTCGCGCTGCAGAATTTCGAGATCGTCACAATGTCTGTTGTCGGCTTCGATGCTCGCGTACCGCTCGCGGTGTTGGTAGCTGTTACTTACCTTCTGGGCGCCGCAACGGGCGGCAGCCTCTTCGCGCTGCTGCGCCGATCCTACGAAGGTTCAAGACGCAGGGTGGTGGGCGCGCCATAAACTACGGTGTCGGTTCACTACCGACCGTCCTCAGTCGGGTGTAGGCCGACGGATTTGAAAACGGACTTTGGAATGTCCGCAGATGACTCGAAGCGGGGACTACGCGGTGGCGACCGTTCCCTTGTGGCGGAACGCCGAGCATTTTGCCCGTCGTGAGCGATTACACGAAAACCAAGTTACTTTTCGATCCGAAAGCGCACTGTCTTGATCTTCTTGTTCGCGGATTCTTCAAAATTCCCCACTGAAGCGCGCCTTAGTAGCGCCGCACGGGGGCGCGCAATCGAGGATGAAACGTACCGATACGTTCCGGAAAACGACGCGCCACTCGCCTTGATCTCTCGCAACGGCACGTGTTGGAATGACATAGGGTATGGCCGCTTGGCGCCAACGCACCTGAATTCGATTCCGCTGCACTGAATGGCTTTGTTGCAAGTCGCCTTTATCTCGTCGATTGGGTTTTCGTTGTGACCTGGTGGCAACTGGTACTCCAGGACACTGTCCAGCGTATCGGTACAGCTTTCGATCGGCTTGAACCGAAAATTGACGGTAATGGTGGTTCCAAGGGGGCCTGCAGCGGATATGTATAAATCGTGTTGGGTGATTGGCAGCACGTAGCGCCCCGCCAAAAAAACCGGTTGCGCTGTTGAGGACGTGGAAGACAGCACAATTGTCAAGATGGCCCAAACGATCACACGCATCACAGGCCCCACGGAGAATTCACGCGTATGGTATGCCCGTCATCTCGGTGGAGCAACGGCTGCTTTCGCTCTTTGATTTGGATCAATAAGGCGAACTGGAATTGTATGCGCAAATGGGCACTGGCTAGATCGGAGCCGCGCAATGGGGCAGCGAACGATGAGTCTGGATGCTGTCGGCGACTTGCGCCAATTGCGCGACGAACGGAGGGACTGGCTGCTGACGTGCTGACCGGAGTGCTAATACTGTTGATATTCGTCGTCGCGCCACTGCAGGCAGTTGGTATTACCGCCTTTCATCTATTTGCTATCGGTCTGTTAGTCGCGATCATCGGAAGCATGGTGATCATTTCCAACAGTCCCACTGCGCTCGTTCTGATGTCGGTTGCGCTTGTCGCTAATATCGCCGTATTTTTCCTGCGGCTCTATTACCCCGTTCCCTTTCACCTTCACATACTGGCTGGCGCATGGTTGATCATCGCCTGCACTCTAGGGATCGTGGTCACTCAGGCCGTATTCAGGGGAGGCCGTGTAACATATCACAGGATTATCGGAGCGATCCTTCTGTACCTGTTGATCGCAGTAGCCTTTGCAACACTCTTTGCTTTCGTCGGCCTGGCGGATCCAGGGGCGATCAAGGGAATAACATTTGACGACGATCAATCACTCGCGAGCGCGCTCTTCTATATGAGCTTTGTTACACTGACCTCGACAGGTTACGGCGACATCATTCCAGTACATCCGTTGGCGCGTAGTCTATGCAACATCGAAAGCGTCATTGGTCAACTTTATCCGGCAACACTGTTGGCAAGGCTTGTTACTCTCGAGATGAGAGATCCGGGCCAGTAAGCATAGCTACAGAGGCTGACCACGCCGTGGCCGGAGTTACAAGCTTTGGTTCTGTTTTTGGTCGGATATCGTTTCAGGCTCTGGAGCGGTTCGCCGAGCCATGTGATTTGCGTCTATTGATCTGGATCAACGGCAGGAGGGCTTGGTGGCATGGTTAACTAAGCCATGGAGGTCGCTATGAAGCAAACCGGAACTAAGAACGCGCTTTTGGCCGCCGGCGTATTCGTGTGCGGAACAATGGGATCGATAGAGCTGCCACGAGATCACGGTCTTTCGCACCGTTTCATGAATAGAGGCACTACGATCTCGATACCCACTGCAGCTGCTCGTCAAGCAGATGAGCCGATCCGTCGCTCGTCCTGCGCGCTCATCAGGTATTATGTCGCGAAATACAGCGTGCCTGCTGCGGAGGCGTGGGCTCGTAGTAAGGGCGCGACTGAGGCAGAAATCCAGACTGCTCGGCGTTGTATCAAGCCTCAACTGACTGCGCGTTTTGGCCAAGCAGCCGCATAGCAAACAGTGACGAAAATCAGATAGCCTCGTCTGTAATTTCGTCAGTTTCGGGCCAAATGCTCGACGTGCGGACGCAAGGCAAATCAATCGTTCAAAGTATCAGCAGTGTGGCGACGCAGAGGATGAGAATTGCCTGCCAGCGGGCCTTGACGGTGCTGTTTGTCTTGCGCGAAGACCTGATGCCTAGTCTTGCGGGCAGGTGATTGTCGTTGGCGGGAGGCCTGCCTGCATGAATCAGAGGATCAGAGATCCGGGGCGATTGACACATCGGCATGATGATGTCCTCCGGCGAACACTCCCATTTGGGAGTCATGCCGTCAACCAATCCCATGACGATCCAAATCCGGTGATGCAGATCAATTGGTAAGCAGCACTGATCAAAGTGTGTTGTAGGTCATAGCCGTCGGTCAAGATCACTGAGCCATCAGCCGATTGTACCGCGGCAACCGGGCGCCTTCACTTTTGTACGCAGAGCGACCTAAGCGTCTCGTCAGAACTCCGGGCCTTGGCGTACTCAATCAGTGCCTGCCGGGCCGCGTCGCACCGCTCTGCGCTGGTAAATTCCTGGGTCGAAACCACGGCGCCGTTTGCAACGCCAAGCCAGCTAACTATGATTAGAACGTGGGGCACAATATCCTCCTCACCGGAGCAACGACCTGCCGATGACCCGACGGCGCATGGGTCATCCTGGCTACGACGCTCGTTGATGCGCCTCCGCGCGTTGATCTAGGTCAAGCGCCGCTGACGACCCTTTATGATTCTCGCCTAGCAGCCGTAGCACCCAACATTCGCACTTAACAAAAAAGCCCCGGCAGTGTGCCGGGGCTAAGGCTTTGCTCGCTGGAGATACGCGCTTGATCAGTAGCGGGCCGCGACGGGCGCCCCGAAACCGCCGAAGCGGTAGTTGATGCGCAAGGTGACCATATCCACGTCCTGGCTGACCCGGTTGTTGAATACAGGTGCGACAATGAACGTATTGTTGGTATCGCCCATGAACAGGTGGTCGTATTCAACGCCCACCGACCAGTTCGGTGTAAAGCCATACTCAAATCCGACACCCACAACGCCGCCCCAACGGGTGTTGCTAGCTGAGGCCAGTTCAATGCCGGTAAGGGTATCGAGGACGCTAAAGCGGTTGCTTGTTACCGCCGCGCCGCCCTTTACGTACAGCAGCGCTTGATTCCAGGCGTAGCCGATCTGGCCGGTAAAGAGGCCGATGCCATCGGTTTTGATGCGAGTGGAGAGCCCAGGAAAGAGCAGGCTTTCGCGCGTGTGGCTGAGATCCGCCCAATCGCCCTGGGCTTCCAGGCCAAACACCCACTGATTGGCTTGCCAGCGATACCCGATCTGGCCGCCGACGAGGCCTCCGGACCGCTCGCGGCAGCCCTCAGCGAAGGTGCCGAACACCGGGTCAACGAAATCCCAACAATTGCTGCTCTGGCCCCAACCGCCATTGCCGCCGATGTAGAAGCCGCTCCAGTTGTAGATCACCGGAAGCGGGGCAGGTGGCGGTGCCTTGACTGCCATATCTGCGGCGGATGCGGGGGCGGCGATGCCGATCAATACTAGACCAACGGTAGCCGGCAAAAAACTCTTCATCTGTTCCTCTCCATTTCCGTCGGCTTAAAATGCTGTCCCCACCAACGGTGTTGCGTTGCATTGATTCCAACTTGCAACGTGAATCCTACGTACTTTAGGCGTAAGACCCCGTGCCAAAATGGCAACACTCAAGCGCAATTGGTGAGCTGGCTTGCAAGCGCTGCTTCTATTTCGACGCGGCTCATCTTTGCTTTGTTGATTATCGTGCATATGGCGGGAGCTGAGGTGGCGAGAGTTTGCGCACTGGTAGCTCTATTTGATCCTCCCGGATGGTTCGTCAGGGTCATCCGCCGGATCCCCGCTGGCTTGTTCCTGTCCTTCTTCAAGCCAAGACAGAATGCTTCCCGATGCAATTGCGCGTCTCGGCAAATGCGGAATGATTGTTCCGGCGGTCACGACCAATCCTTCGTCGAATCGGGCGCGTGCAAAATTCTTGGCTTCCATTTCGGTTTCGAACGTTTGGGTCGACCGAGAGCGCCGGCTTCGGACCGCTGTGCCTTTCCATGGGATCTCGAAGGTCACATACCAGGCCTGCTTCTTCATCCGATGCTTCCGATGGATCTGCCAGGGGCGTCAGCAACACGATCAGCGGTAGTGCAATGCGATCAGTTCGGCGACGCACGCTGGACGCTGGCCGCCTTTGATTTCGATCACCATGTGATAGTTGACCCTCAAGCCATCGGGCGGGACATCCTCCACTTCCGCGATGCTGGTACGGCCCCTGATCCGAGAGCCGGCCGGGACGGGGGAGAGGTAGCGGATCCGGTCCGCGCCGTAATTCAATGTGTTGCGCAGCCCTTTGATGCCCATCACGGAACGAATGAACATCGGCGCCAGGCTGAGCGACAGGAGCCCGTGAGCGATGGTCCTGCCGCCCGGCATCTCCTTTTTGGCCCGCTCCTGGTCGACATGGATCCATTGATCGTCGCAGGTCGCCTGCGCAAATAGGTTGATGCGTTCCTGGGTTACTTCAATCCATTCGCTGGCGCCGACCTCGGAGCCGACCGCCGCCTTGAACTCGCTGAAGTCGCTGAAGATGCGCATGTCAGGTCCTCTGGCTGCGTTTTTCCGGATCAGATCTTCATTTCCGGAACGTTGGCTGGAATAAACAAATCCGCTTCCGTTACGGCCATGACCTCGCCGATAGTGACACCCGGCGCGATCTCCTGAAGCGTTATCCTTCCGCCGGTGAAGTTGATCACGGCCATGTCGGTGACGACGAGATCGACTGGCCGGCAAGAGGTCAGCGGCAGCACGCATTTCTGGACAATTTTAGATTTTCCTTTGGCGGCGTGCTGCATGGCGACGATGACGCGCTTTGCTCCGCTCACCAGGTCCATCGCGCCACCCATCCCCGGCACCATCTTGCCGGGGATCATCCAGTTCGCGAGGTACCCTTCGGCGTCGACCTGAAGACCACCGAGGACCGTTATGTCCACGTGACCACCGCGGATCAATCCGAACGACATCGCGCTGTCGAAGACGCATGCGCCGGGCAGAGCGCTGATCGGCCGTCCGCCGGCATCGGTGAGCAGGGGATGGGCCATCCCCTGTTCGGGAATTGGTCCCGTGCCGATCAATCCGTTCTCCGACTGAAAAAACACCTTGAGGTCGGGCGGAACGAAGTTGGCGACCAGCGTCGGAATTCCGATGCCGAGATTGACGAGGTTACCTGCGCGAAGTTCGCGTGCCACCCGTCGCGCGATGATCGATTGAGCATCCATGGGTCACCCGTTGGCGATGAGGTAGTCGACGAGCGGTGCGGGCGTTATGACATGATCGGGCGCAATGACGCCAACGGGGACAATGTGCTCCGCGGTGACGATGACGGTGTCGGCCGCCATCGCCATGACCGGATTGAAGTTGCGCGCGGTCAGGGCGTAAGCGAGGTTGCCGAGGTAGTCCGCCAGGAATGCATGGATCAGCGCGAAGTCCGAGCGAAGCGCCGTTTCAAGCAGGAAGTTCTTGCCATCGATGTCGATCCGGCGCTTGCCTTCTTCAACGATGGTCCCGACGCCTGTCGGCGTCAGGACGCCTCCCAAGCCGCAGCCGCCGGCGCGGATACGTTCGACGAACGTGCCCTGCGGCACCAGGTTGACGGCGACTTGGTTGGCCATCATCTGTTTTTGTACGTTCGGATTGAGTCCGATGTGGCTCGTAGTAAGCGTCGAGACCAGCGCCGCGTCGAACAGTTTCCCGACGCCTTTGCCGGGGACCGCGGCGTCATTGCTGATGATGGAGAGCTCGGACTTCCTTTGCCTGACCAGTTCGTCTAGCAAACGCTCGGGCGTTCCCACCCCCATGAACCCACCGACCATCACGGTTGCGCCGTTGGGGATCCTGGCGACCGCTTCTTCCACGGAGACGGCTTTCATAGGAGCTCCGATAATTGCTGGGATGCTCACTATTGAAGCTGAAGCGCGCCTAAGATGAGGCTTTGATCTGTATCAAGGTCTCCGCTTGGTCCTCGGGATCGCCGCCCATCGGGCTTGGCTGTGATCCAAGTCAATGCCGGCGAGCATCTAGTCCCACAGTCTGCGGACCTCCGCGTGGCGGCTTTCGACAGCCGCGCCGGTGCGCTCTGCTCTTCAGGAAGAGGATTTGCGCCTGCATCATGCAGCCGCTTTCGAGTTCGATCTTCCGCGGCAGCGAAAAACAACCCTGCGCCAGCACGCGCGGTCATGGCGACGGCTGCGGTATCTCTCTTCGTTCCGGGAAATCTCGCGTCAAACGATGTCGCGATTTCGGGGGGCTCGGTGAGCTCCAGGCTCTACGACCGCATCCCAAACCGGGGGGCATGGTCGAGATCGGTCACCCGTATCTGGTGCCTTGGGGCGAGAAGGCCGGATTGCTCCTGCCGATCTCAGGACTATGGCAGCAGCCATGCCAGATTGCCGGCTAACCACGGTGCCGGGCATTGGCATTGGATGAATCTTGAATCGCTGGCTCGCCGGATATTTTGGCGCATGGTTCGGCAGGCTTCCCGGAAGTGAAGCAGCGATCCAGCTCCGAGCTAAAGGTCCAGCTCCGCCAATCGCACGCGGTCCAGCAGCACGATTTGCCGCTGCGTCTGGCCGAGGAAGCCAAGGATGCCCATGCCGTGAAGGTGTGACAGCGCCCGGGATACCGTTTCGAGCGTAAGGCCGAGATAGTCCGCGATATCGCGGCGAGACATCGGAAGGGCCATCACGCCGGCGGCCGTCAGGCGGCGGTCCATCTCGAGCAGGAATGCGGCGACGCGCTCAAGGGACGTCTTGCGCCCCAGGAGCAACATATGGTCCTCGGCATGCCGGAGGTTGCTCGTCGTCATATTCAAAAGATCGAGCGCCACCAGCGCGTCGGTTTCCGCGACATGCTCCAGGCTGCACCGTTTCATCAGCCGTACTGTCGTATCGACAATCGCTTCCGCGGTAAAACGGTGGGCCGTTCCGTTCTCCAGGCCAAAAATGTCGCCGGCCAAGTGGAAGGCGCCGATCTGGCGGCGGCCGTCGGAGAGAAGCTTATGGGTGCGAACCGCACCGTCGATGACCTGGTAGATGTAGTCGGCGGCTTCCGCCTCTCCGAATATCTCGGTGCCCTTGTTGTACTTGAATTCGCTGAGGATTACGCGTGCTCGCGATAACTCACCGAGTTGTCCTAGAGCCTTCGGCTGGCTGCCGGGATGGGCGTTGACGTTGACAAACATAGTCTCCCCCTGTTTGAGACAATTTGTCTGCATCCTTGGGGCCCGCCTTGCCAAGGGCCTTAAAAATGCATGGCTGCCGGCTCCCTGGGATTGTGTTAAACGAGACCCCTAGCGTGGGCTATTGTATCGAGGGCCATTGTCCTCTGGGACAATGTCCGGAAGGACAGGAGCCTGATAGGTCACCAAGAAATTTTTCGGAGATGTTGCCGACGCCCAGGCGACGATCTCGGGTTTTTTATTTTTCGTTTCGGCGAAGATGTGGGATGAGCTTCATCGAGCCTAACTTCGGTTCTGATGCGATGATTGTGCGGATCAGTGCGTTGTTGATTAGCGTAGCTCTAGTGGTCGCGCCGTTGCAGGTCGCGGCTCAGGAAGCCCGTTCGCGGTCGATACTAGTACTTAATCAATCCGATCTGCGCGGACCATTCTACTACCTGGTGTTCTCAGGCTTGCGTTCGGTGCTCAGTGCCGACGATCGGTCGCATCTAACACTTTACGCCGAGAACCTCGATCTAAGCCGCTTCCGAGGGAAAAACTACGAGGCTCTCCTGCACCGATATCTGAAGGAGAAATATCAGAATGCTCAAATCGATGTCGTAGTGGCCGTGGGGGCTGCGACGCTTGATCTGGTACTGCATTGGCGTTCTGATTTGTGGCCAGAAGTCCCCGTCGTCTTCGCAATGATAGATGAGATCGATCTTGTACGAATGCAACTGCCGGATGGCGTGACCGGCAAAGTTGTCAAATTGCCACTCGCGGACTCCATCAAGGCGGCGCATGCGCTGGTACCGGATCTCGAAACAGTTGTGTTCGTCGGCGACGCCTGGGATAGCCTGACCATCTACAGAAACTGGAAGGAGGAAATTCCCGTTGCCACCCGCGGTCTGAAGGTGATCGACCTTGTCGGGCAGACCATGGCGGAGGTACGGAGGCGTGTTGCTGAGTTGCCCGATCGGAGCGCGATTATCTATTCGGCCATGTTTTCTGACGGCAAGGGCACCTACTACCCACCGGCGACCGCAGTCGGGCTCGTCGCTGAGAAAGCGAATCGGCCGATCGTGGTTGCGGCGGAGACGTTTCTTGCGCCGGGCGGCGCAGGAGGATTCCTGCTCGTTCCAGTCCGAATAGGTGAGGAGGCGGCCCGGCTCGCGCTGCGCATTTTGGACGGCGAGTTGCCGTCGAACATTGCTCCGGCGGTAGGCGATGCCGTGAAGCCGATCTTCAATTGGTTGCAGATGCAGCGGTGGGGTGTTCGCGAGGCGGACCTGCCTCCCGGAAGTGAAATTCGTTTTCGCGAACCCGGTCTGTGGGAGAAGTACCGTTGGCAGACCTTCTCCGTAGCCGCCGTGCTGTTGATACAGGCCGGGTTGATTTCGATTCTGCTGCACGAGCGGCACAGACGAGCCAATGCCGAGCGCGAATCGCGGAATCGCCTTACCGAGCTGGCCCATGCGCACCGTCAGGCGACAGCCGGGGAACTGTCGTCTACGATCGCGCACGAGCTTAATCAACCGCTCGGTGCAATTCTGACCAATACCGAGACGGCAGAACTGATACTGAACTCTCCGTCGCCAAACTTGAGCGAGGTCAAGGAAATTCTTGCCGACATCAGGCGAGATGATATTCGCGCCAGCGAGGTCATCCATCGCATGCGCAGCCTGCTGAGAAGGGTGCCGTTTGAGGACAAGGTCATCGACCTCAACGATACCGTGCGCAAGGTATTCGAATTTTTGTCGGTTCAGGCGTCGGCGCGAAACATTGCACTATACTTCGAGCCCTCGGGGAAACCGCTCCAGGTGAAGGGTGATCAGATTCAGCTTCAGCAGGTTATCATGAACCTGATCGTAAACAGCATGGATGCAATGGCCGCTATGCCGAACGGGCGAGCCGTAATTGGACGGACCGAAGTGAATGGTGGGTCGTCCGCAGTAGTTTCTATCTTGGATTCCGGTCCGGGGATTCCGGCCGACAAATTGAATGAAGTCTTTGATCCTTTCTTCTCCACCAAAAAGCAAGGAATGGGAATTGGCCTATCGATCTCGCGCACCATCGTACAGGCGCACAAGGGGCGCATCTGGGCGGAAAATCAAAGCGAAGGTGGCGCAGTATTTCGTCTGTCTTTGCCGCTAACTTTGTCGTAGGGGGATCACTTGGCAGGGGTTATTCATATTGTGGACGACGATGCATCCTTCCGGACAGCCATCGAACGTCGTTTGAAGAAGGCCGGTTACGTGGTCGCGACGTATCCATCAGCCCAGCATTTGCTCGATTGCTTGCCGAGCGAAAACGAATTGGGCTGCATTCTGCTTGACGTGCGAATACCGGGATTGAGCGGCCCGGAACTGCAGGGGCGTTTGAGCGAAATCGGCTCGATCTTGCCGATCGTGTTTCTTACCGGCTATGCGGATGTCCAGACCACGGTTCGGGCAATCAAGGCAGGCGCCGAAGATGTTCTTACCAAGCCGGTATCGTCGGAAGAGCTTCTTGCTGCAGTTGAACGCGCCCTGGCTCATCATCAGTTGATGCGTGGCCAGAGAAATCAGCTTGAGATCGTGCGCGCTCTTATTGCGAAGTTGACGCCGCGCGAGCGCGAGGTCTTCGAACTCGTGATTCGCGGGAAGACCAACAAGCAAGTGGCCAACGCGTTGGGCGCGACCGAGCGTACGATCAAGGCCCATCGCCACCGGGTGATGGAGAAGCTACAGGTACAGTCCCTCGCCGAACTGGTCTCCCTTGCAGAGCGGGCCGGAATTTTGAGCTCACCGTCGGGTACCGGACAGACGAATTGAGGGTTCATCAACAGGATTTTGCGTTCGCATTGTCCCATGGGACAATAGAAAATGCGGGATTCAGGACTTACCAGAATAGCGTGGTGAGTCGAACGACCCACGACCTGATCAGCTTCGGCGGAGGCTGATGGGTTTCAGATCGTCTCTTGGAAAGACGTTCAGGGCGCGGTGGACAACAGACCAAGGATAGCGGTTTTGGGAAATCGGAACGTCGTCTTTGTGGTCGATGATGACCTTGGAACACTCAAGGGGTTAAAGCGGCTGCTACGCGAACACGGTTACGACAGCATTGTGTTTTCGTCTGCCGAGGAGTTCCAGAACCACGGCGATTTCGAGTCGGCGTGTTGTGTGGTTCTCGACATCGATCTGAATAACGAATCTGGAATCGCCCTGCGGCATCGTCTCAGGGCGGCAGGCATTTCTCTGCCAGTTATTTACATCACCGCCAATGATTGTCCCGCCGTCCGTATGGCCGCTATCGAATCCGGCTGCATTGCTTATCTTACAAAGCCATTCCGGGCGAAGTCGCTGATCGAGCCGATCGATAAGGTAGCGGCCAGGGCAGCGTAGGTTGTTTGCGGTCGTAAACCCTACGCATCATTCATCGATATTTTGCTCGAACGTTTGCGTCGGAGTTCCCTGCCGAACCGCAGCGAACTGGTTGACCGGCAGTGCCGTACTCACCGTCAAGACGCTGGAATCCACGACCTCGAGCTGAAGCTTCTGGCCTGTCTCCATCTCCTTGATCAATTTGGGATCGGCCAGATCGGCGGCGATGCAGGTGTTGGTGAGGCACCAGACATACGGAAACCGGTAGGCAGTTCCCTGGTCGATCGTGATCTTTACCCCAGCCTGCAGGTAGAGCCCGACGGGAAGGAACATTTGCAGCCGTGCCGTCTTGTCGCCCTCGCGTTCGATCAAGTCGATGCGAACCGCGGACTGGCCAGTCTCAAATGTACCGCTGATCGATGTTCGGCACACTATGTTCGTCCCGGGAGTCTTGAAGCAGAACTTCCGCCAATCCGAATACTTGATGTCGCGCGCCGCACGCTGGCCCCGCAAAGCGAACTCCTGGCCGGCCTGCTTCTCGCTCGCTGGGTTGCCGTCCGGCTTCGTCGCCTGTTGTGCGGATGCAATGCCAGTACCGAAATCCAACAGCGTCAGAACCGACAGTGCTGTCGCCAGGCTGGATTGTCCGTAGCATTGGGGGGACCGCTTCCTTGTCATTGCTTGCCCCCGTTGTTCTGCCGGCGTCAATCTCATCTGCGCTTGTCCAGGAACGCTCCGACCAACGGCGCCCACATCGGGAGGCTGTCGGGCGAACTGACCAGAAAATGTCCCTCATTGCCGAACGGAGAGAGCAGGTGATATTCGGCGTTTCCACCCGCCCCGGTGTAGGCCTCGTGCATTCGCCTGGATAATTCCGGGCCGAAGAACGTATCGTTCTCGATATAGATCCACAGCATGGGAGTGCGAGCGGTACGTCCGAATTCCCCGGTTGCCGCGACCAATTTATCAGGCGCGCAATTGTTGTTGGGCTTGCCGCCGACGCGCCCGCCGCGGCCTGCGGCGAATGCAACGATTGCGCGCACCGCTGGAAGGTTCTCGCTCGACAGCGCGATGGCGGCCCAGCCGCCCGCCGATTGGCCGACGACAATAACATTGTCCGGCACGATCAGCTTCTGATCCGTCATGTACTCGATGATCCATTTGTCGATCAGGGCCACCGCGCGCCCGGCATCGCGGAAGTTCGGATTGTCGCAACTGCCGACTTTTGAAAAGAACAGGGAGTACAAGCCGCGTTCCGGGCTATCGAGTGCGGCTGCGCCATATCCGGAGCCGGTGGGTGCAACGACCATGTAGCCCCGCCGGGCGAACCACATCGCCGCGTCTCTGAACTCAACGAGCGGAAAGAAGCCGCGCTCTCGTTGGTTCATCGAAACACCGTGGTTCATGACCACGAGCGGGAACGGACCCTTCCCAACGGGCCGGACCACATACGCGATCGTAGGCAGCGTGACCGGGATCGCCCACACTTCCTCCTGGATGGTCTGATCTGCGGGCCGATCATCAGCGAAGACAGCTACAGCTGGTAACAGGATAGCCACTGTGTACACGACAAGAACGCGCAGCAGATATCGAAGCATGCCGTGCATCCTGGTTGTGCCGACGCTGGCGGTGATCGTCAGATAGCGAAAGCCTTTCCTGACGGAAGCTGGCGACATTGATCTGGATCAACGGAGTAGGCCGGTAGCGGCCCCATCTGGCATAGGCGCATCTTACGATGACGAAGCCGAGGACCGTCAGGAGCACTAGCCAGCCGGCAATGTCAGCTCCGGGCCACAGTGGGCCCGGGCTCAACCCCTCCGGGAGTGAATAATGATGATGTTGCATCGCAGACGATCAGTTGTGGTAGCCCTGTTTGGATTACTGACTTCTGCGGCCGTTGCGACATCGGCGCTGGCGGAAGTAGGGCGGGTGAGCGTTGTGTTCACCAAAGGTGGGTTTATCGTGGGCGTCGGAGGTGGTGAGGGTGTGCTGACCTTCCGAGGCAAAAACTATCCGTTCACAGTTTCAGGGGCCAGCCTCGGCTTCACCGTTGGCGCATCGACCACCAAGCTGGTGGGCAGGGCATTGAACCTGAGGAGTCCCGGTGACATTGCCGGGACATACGCCGTGGTCGGCGCCGGTGGCGCGCTAGCGGCGGGGGCTGGCAGCGTGCAGTTGCGGAATGCCAAGGGCGTCATCCTGCAGCTCAGCGGTCCAAAGGTTGGCGTGGAATTGTCGGCCGCCATGGGCGGGGTCACCGTCGCCATGAAATGATTGCGCCGTCGGGGCGCGCGTCGAACGCTCCCCAGCCGCGGCCCGGTGTGATGCGTTCGACGATTGCGCTGGAACTCGATCCTGGTATTGCTCGCCTAGTATTGCTCGGCGACGAGTTTGACGAGTTTCATGTCGCCCAAGCTCTGCTGATCGTTATAGCGGCCTTTGTCGGAACGCTTCGGCAGCCTGATCTTGTCGCGGTTCACTCGTTTGTATGGAATGGCCGTTAACAGATGCGCGATGCAGTTCAGCCGCGCGCGCCGTTTGTCATCGGAGCGAATGATCAGCCATGGCGCATGTTTCGAGTTCGTCTCCTTGAGCATCAAGTCGCGTGCGCGCGAATATGCATACCATTGGCGATAAGATTCGATATCCATCGGGCTCAATTTCCATTGCCGGAGCGGATCATCGAGTCTGGCCCGGAAGCGTCGCTCTTGCTCATCCATTCCCACCTCAAGCCAGATCTTGATCAGGATGATGCCGCCGTCCACCACATATTGCTCGATTTGAGGGCAGAGAGACAGGAAGCGGTCGTGTTCGTCTTCCGTGCAGAAGCCCATGACATATTCTACGCCGGCGCGGTTGTACCAGCTGCGATCGAAGATGACGATTTCGCCGCCGGCAGGAAAATGCTGCATGTAGCGCTGCATGAACATCTGCGACTTCTCGCGGTCCGAAGGCGCGGGGAGTGCGACGACGCGGAACACGCGCGGGCTGACTTTCTCGGTGATCGCCTTGATCGTGCCGCCCTTGCCGGCGGCATCCCTGCCTTCGAACAGGATGATGACCCTGAGTTTCTTTTCCTTCACCCATTCCTGCAAATGGCATAACTGGACCTGAAGCTTCCGCAGCTCCTTCTCGTAATCCTTCCGCTTCAATTTCGACGAAACTGCCTTGTCTTTAGACATAGCATGACTCGTTTCGCGCAACAGAAAGGCAATCACTCACCCCAAGCGATCACAATGCTGATGTCACCCGGAACGCCTCCCGGAAAATCGATGATTTGATATCGGATCCGATAGCCACGCGGCTTCAGGTAGTCGGACCAGAGCTGAAAGATTTCCTGCGCTATTCCGGTAAGTGTCTTTTCCCAGCCCTTCTCCTGCTGATTGATGGCGCGGCCGTTGTCGGTGCACAGCGTGTTGGGGAACCGATAGACCTGAACTTCGGTCAGCCCATTTCGCACCGCACGCTGGATAACGGTCGAGGCAAGCTTGACCTTTTCGTCTTCGGTCAGGCCCGACGGCTTGCTCAGTTTTTCGATCAGCTTGCGCTTTTCAGATTCGGCCGCGGCCGCCCGGCGGGCATATTGTTCGGCCTTTTCGGCCTCCAGGAGAGCGGCTTGCTTCTGGATATCTTTTGCCGTCGGCAGCAGGTCGTCGATTTTTTCGGGCATGGCTGATCCTCCTCTATGACCGTCGCGCCTGAGCCGATAGCTAACGTCTGTGGCGAGAGCGTTCCTTTGATCCAAATCAAGCGTCTGCGACGCCGCGCGATTTCAATTTGCGGCAGCGCCCGGCTGAGCTGAGGGGGATGGCATGAACCGGTTACTTCAGTTCGCAGTCGCCGCTGCAATGGTTACGGGTCTGCATGGTCCGAGGCAGGCAGGTGCCGTTGATCTCTCCGGGGCGTGGGCAACCAGCGCGGACGAATGCCGTAACGTGTTCGTCAGGAAGGGGCGCGCGAAGCAGATTGAGTTCACCGCACTGTCAGATCAGCACGGCGGCGGGTTCATCGTTGAAGCCGATCGTCTCAGGGGCAAATTTGCCCGATGCAAGATCAAGGCCAGGAAAGAGGATGGCGACACCGTAAACATCATCGCAGGCTGTGCGACCGACATCATGCTTTCCAACGTTCAGTTCAGCCTCAAGATGCTCGAGCCGAACAAAATTTCGCGGATGTTTCCGGGCATCGAAGATATGGCGATCAGTTATCACCGTTGTCCGATCTGATCGTTGGCCTTTGAGGAGCAGGCGGAGCCCCGGCGGGTTGATTCATATCAAAGGTCGGGCGCGGTTGCCGCCCAGTATTGGTGGGACTTAAGAGGGGCGCCGGGTTCTGGGACCCATCGTGGCTTAAGAAGTGGAGGGAAATTTGAGCGATCAGCTTCATCCACTAGCTCCGCACCACTTGCCCGGTTTCATCACGGCGCCCAGCGACACGGACGTTTGGATGGTCGTGATGGGTGTCTTCCTGATTGTCGCCGTGCTGTCGGTTGGCAACTTCTATCTGAAACTGCACTCGCTGCCCGAACGGATGGCTCACAAATCGCAGAAGCTGCAGTTCGAGATTGTTGCGGTCCTTGGGCTCCTGGCGCTCTTCACGCATGTGCACCTGTTCTGGATCGCAGCTCTGTTGCTTGCACTGATCGACCTTCCGGACTTCGGCACGCCACTGCGAAGCATCGCAGGTTCGGTTGAGAAAATCGCCGGTGGTCCGTCAAGCGACGTTGTCGCTGAGGAGTCTGGTGAGGCCGGCCACGCGCCAACCCTCGCGGTGACCGAAGAGCCGAAACCGCGCGCGCCGAAGAAGGAGGTGCACCGCCATGCTTGAGCTGATGCTCTGCTCCATGCTCACGATACTGCCGGACTACCTGTACCGTCGCTTCGTGCAAGGCAAGCGTCTCGGCAAGGAGATTACGTTCTTTTCGGTCTGGTTCGAACTGAGGTGGGGCATCGTCGCCTGCCTGATGCTCACGATATCGCTCATCACACTGATCTTCTACTTCCACCCGTCGAGCAACACCGCGACTTTGTTCTTCAGGACGGTGCCGATCGTCCCCGAAACATCGGGGCGTGTCGCTGAGGTCCGTTTCGAACACAGCGCCCCCGTCGCCAAAGACGCCGTCATCTTCAGGCTGGATAGCTCCAAGCAGGAGGCGGCGCTGGAGACCGCCCGGCGGAAGATCGCCGAAGTCGACGCGGCGCTGGTTGCAGCACAAGTGGAAGTGCTGAAAACAGAAGCCCAGATCCAGGAGGCGAAGAGTTCCGTTCAGCAGGCTCAGGATGAGTTGCAGGTGAAGAGCGAGCTGCAACGGCGCAACCCGGGGATCGTGCCGCAGCGCGACATCGAAAAGCTGCAGGTCATGGTCGACGGACGCCAGGGATCGCTCGATGCCGCCAGCGCTTCAAAACAATCCGCAGAATTGCGCGTCTCGACCGTTCTGCCTGCCGAGAAGGCGAGTGCGGAGGCCGCGCTGGCGCAGGCGCAGGTCGATTATGACAAGACGTTCATCCGGGCCGGCGTGGCAGGGCGTGTGGAGCAGTTCTTCCTTCGCGTCGGAGACGTCGTCAATCCGCTGATGCGGCCCGCTGGAATCCTGATTCCGGAAGGAGCAGGGCAACGATCGCTGCAGGCCGGCTTCGGGCAGATCGAAGCCCAGGTCATGAGGGTCGGCATGGTGGCCGAGGCGGCGTGCATCTCCAAGCCATGGACCGTCATCCCGATGGTCGTCACTGGCGTTCAGGACTATATCGCGGCAGGTCAGTTTCGCGGCGGAGAGCAACTCATCGAAGCGCAGAATGTCCTAAGGCCGGGGACGATCCTCGTGTTTCTGGAGCCGCTCTACAAGGGTGGACTCGAGGGCGTGACGGCGGGAAGCAGCTGCATCGTCAACGCCTACACCAGCAATCACGAGCTGATTTCTTCCGGCAAGCTCAGCACGGCGAAGAGCTTCGGATTGCATGCGATCGATGCCGTCGGGCTTGTTCACGCCATGTTGCTGCGGATCCAGGCTCTGCTGCTGCCGATCAAGACTCTGGTGCTGAGCGGCCACTGACAGATGCTGCGAACAGTGAGGCCATATGGAATCGGTCAGAATGCCGTCGTGGCTTCGGATGGTCCTTGTCGCAGGCGTTTTCGTTCTGGTGACGGGGGCGTCTCTGTTCGCTTACCGCTGGTATATTCATCCGACGACGCTGACCGTCGCCGTCGGATCGCTCGACGGGGAGGCCACGAAATTGATGTCGGCTCTGGCGAGCCGGCTCACTGCCGCGAATGCGCCGGTGCGTCTCAAATTGTTGGAAACGACGAGCGCGCTGGAGGCGGCCGACATGTTTTCGTCGAACAAGGCCGATCTTGCCGTCGTGCGCGGCGATGTTGGCGACCTGTCGCAGGCGCAGGCCATTATTGTCCTTGCACGCGCCGTCGTATTGCTCGTTGTACCCCCGGGATCCTCGATAACAGACATCGCCGGCTTGAAGCGCGTCACCGTCGGCGTGGTCGGCGGCGAGATGAACCGGAAGATCGTCAGCGCCCTCACGGAGGAGTACAACCTTGGCCGCGCCAATGTGTCATTCCGCAACCTCGCGCCGGCGGAGACGCGGCGCGCGCTCGAAGCCAAAGAGGTGCGCGCACTCCTGATCGTCGTTCCGCTAGCTGAGAAATACCTGGCACTGCTGCGTGGCTTCTTTCTGCAGAACCCCAAGACGGCGCCGGTCCTTATCCCTATCGATGCGGCCGGTGCCATTGCGGAGAAACACCGCGCTTACGAAAGCTTCGATGTTCCGAAAGGAACGCTGCGGGGTTCGCCGCCAGTTCCTAGCGACGATCTGACCACGCTCAGGGTTTCGTTCTACGTGGTAGCCGGCAAGCAGCTCGACAATGATCAGGCCGGCGCGTTGGCCGAGGCGTTGATGAAGGCGCGCAGGGACCTGCTCGGCGAACTGCCGATGCTGGCGCAGATCACCGCGCCGAGCACCGAATCGGATGCGTATCTTCCGGTCCATCCCGGTGCTGCCGCCTTCTACAACGGCACACAGGAGAGCTTTCTGGATCAATGGGGAAACGCCATCTTTCTGGCCCCGATGATATTCGGCGCACTGGTCTCGGTGGGTGCGGCGGCGTGGAAGTTTCTTCGCGAAGGCGAACCCCGAAAGAGCGAACAAGCGCTGGATTCACTCTATGCCCTCGGTCGCCGCATAAGAACGGCGGATGGCGAGTCGGAGCTGTCTGAGATCGAGCGTGAGATCGACAAGGTCCTCCAGATGCAACGCGTGAAGGCAGCGGCCGGGGACGAAAACGCGCTTGATGTCACCACCCTAAACGTGGCTGCGCACCGCCTTCAGAGCCTCGTTCATGATCGCCGGACGCTGCTGGCCGCGCGGTCCGGCGGCAAGGCGATGGCTTAATCAAGCGCAGCCGTCCCCAATCGACCCATGCCGTTCGCGTCGAACCCAGAGCTTTGATACTGATCAAAGGTGCGGTGCCGTTTCGGTCGTTGGCTTGTCCCGATCGGCAATGGAGACAAGACCATGTTGCGTTGCGGGAAAATTCTGCTGGCATTAGCGATCATGATCGCTATTCCGGGCATGGCGGCGGCGCAGGCAACCGATATCAAATCGCCGCAGCCTGAGCAGACCTTGCTGAAACCCGAGCAGCTCGATGCGCTGGTCGCGCCGGTCGCGCTTTACCCCGATGAGTTGCTCGCCAATGTGCTGGCGGCTTCGACTTATCCCCTGGAGGCCGTGCAGGCCGACCGCTGGGTGAAAGCCAACAAGAACCTGAAAGGCGATGCGCTCAAGACGGCGGTCGACAAGCAGGTATGGGACGACAGCGTCAAGGCGCTAGCCGGCACGCCCGATGTTCTCGCGATGATGAGCGACAAGATCGACTGGACCAAGAATCTCGGCGATGCCGTGTTGGCGCAGCAGCCCGACGTGATGGACGCGGTCCAGCGGCTGCGCGCAAAGGCGCACGCTCGCAACAAGCTCGTCACCAACAAGCAGCAGAAGGTCAGCGTTCAGCAGCAGGAGAACAAGGAGGTGATCGTCATCGAGCAAGCCCAAGCCGATACGGTCTACGTTCCCTACTACGATCCCGCGACGGTGTATGGTGACTGGCCCTATGCGGAATATCCGCCGTATTATTTCGGCTATCCATCCTATATCGGCGCCGGCGTGATTGCCGCAGGGCTGGCGTTTGGTGCCGGCTGGGCGATCGGACGCTGGGGCAATTACTGGGGCGGCGGCTTCAACTGGGGTAACCGCAACCTCTACGTCAATCACTACAACAGGGCGACCAACATCGGAAATAACTGGCAGCACAATCCGGCGCACCGTCAGGGCGTCCGATATAGCAATGCCGGCGTTCAGCAGAAATTCGGCAACAACAACCTGCGGACCGGCGCCGCGGACCGGATGGATTTTCGCGGCCGCGACGGCCAGAAGGTGCTCGACACTGGAAAGGACCGCGCAGGCGCGGGTGATCGTGCCGGCGATCGCGCAGGCGCCGATCGGTCGGGGGCTGGTGACCGCGCAGCCAGTGATCGTGCCAAAGGAGGCGACCGCGAAGGCCGGTGATCGCGCCAAAGCAGGTGATCGGGCTAAGGCAGGTGATGGCGCCAAGGGAGGTGATCGCGCCAAGACAGCCGACCGCAGCCGCGCTACCGGCGCGGGCAACAAGGCCGGGCGCGATACGGCGATCAGGAACGTGTCGTCGGGCAGGGCAGCCAATGCTCATTCTGCCCGCGGCCAGGCAAGTTTTGCCAGCGCCGGTGTGTCACGCGCAAGCATGGCTGGCGGCGGCTTCCGCGGTGGAGGCGGCGGTGCAGCGTTTGCCGGCGGCGGACGCGGCGGCGGAGGGTTTGGCGGCGGTGGAGGTCGCGGCGGCGGTGGCGGCCGGCGCTCCGATATCGCGCTGAAACACGACGTCGTGCTGCTCGGGCATCTGGACAACGGCCTCGGCTATTACCGCTTCAGCTATCTCGGCAACGAAAAGGCCTATGTCGGGGTCATGGCGCAGGAAGTGCAAGCGGTCATGCCTGGCGCGGTGACGCGCGGCGACGACGGTTATCTCCAGGTTCACTACGACAGGCTCGGAATCAAGTTCCTCACCTACAAGGATTGGTTCGCAGCCGGCGCGCAGATCCCCATACGCGCGAGGATGTAACAATGACCAGGCTTCGGTTGACACTAGGCTGTCGGACGCACGCCGCCGTTGTCACGGCAGCCGTCATTCTGCTGCTCGCGATGTCGTTCGCCAATGCTCAGCAAGTCTTCAAGACACCGGAGGATGGTGCGACAGCCCTTGCCACTGCCGTCAAATCGGGAGCCACGAGAGATATCCGCAAGGTGCTCGGCCGGGATGCGGAGGACATCATGTTCTCCGGAGATGAAGTGGCGGATCGCGAAGCGCGGGAACGGTTCGTAGGGGCTTACGACGCCAAGCACAATGTGATCATCGAAGGCGAAAAGGCTTCTCTGGTCATCGGAGCCGATGACTTCCCGTTCCCGATTCCGCTTACCCGCCAGAAGGCCGGGTGGAAATTCGATACGGCTGCTGGCAGGCTTGAAATCCTGTACCGGCGTATTGGACGCAACGAACTGGACGCGATTCAGACCTGCCTCGCTTATGTCGATGCGCAGAACGAGTATGCGGAAAAGGATCGCACCGGGGTCGGTCCCGGCGTTTATGCGCAGCGCATCGTCAGCTCGTCCGGCAAGAAAGACGGTCTTTACTGGCCCGCATCTGATGGCGATGCAAGTCCGCTAGGCGAATTCGTCGCACAGGCCTCGGCCGAAGGATACAAGGCCGGGGAAGGGCGCACGCCGTATCACGGCTACTATTATCGGATCCTGACGCAGCAAGGGCCGAATGCCCCCGGCGGCACGCTGAAGTACGTCGTCAAGGGCAAGATGATCGGGGGATATGCGCTTCTCGCCTATCCTGCGGAGTACGGCAATTCAGGCGTGATGACCTTCCTCGTGAATCATTCAGGCACTGTCTACCAGAAAGATTTGGGTGACTACACAATGAGGCTTGTCAGCCGCATGATGTGGTTCGATCCCGACCAGACCTGGAAAAAGGTCGACGTACCGGATCGCTGACGAATTCGGGAGCGCGAGTGCGATGGGTAAATGTGCAGCGGGGCTTGCGATGCTGGTCCTGTTGATCGCTGGATTGCCCACACCATCGCAAGCCCAAGCGATGGGTCAAGTTAGCGTCGCGTTCGCGAAGGCGGGCCTGATCGTCGGTGCGGGTAGAGGACGCGGAGTTTTGACATACCGTGGTCGCGACTATCCTTTCCGGGTTTCGGGCTTAAGTCTGGGCATTACGGCCGGCGCCTCAGCGATGCGACTCACGGGGCACGTTTCCGGGCTACGCGAAGTGAAGGATTTTGCCGGTACCTATGACGCCGTGGGCGGCAGCGGCGCATTGGTCGGTGGCGTCGGCGGGGTTCACATGACGAATGCAAAGGGCGTGACGATCTCGCTGCAGGGGCTCACGGCGGGCCTGGAATTTGCAGCTAATCGGAGTGGCATCAGAATTTCGCTTCAGTAAGCCAGCGCATGGCCGGGTGCCGCATGATGGGTCTGCCAAGACGTCCGAAAGCGGGAATTTGGCTTTGGCGATTCCCGCCGTCCCGTTGGTTGGCTGAATACCAGCCATCCTGGCTACTCAGCGACATCGTCGCTGGAGTAACTCTGGCCGCCTACGGAATTCCGGTGTCGCTGGCCTACGCGGGACTCGCGGGTCTACCCCCGCAGGTTGGCGTCTACGGTTATATGCTTGGTGGTCTGGGATACGCCTTGCTCGGATCTTCGCGCCAGCTTGCGATCGGACCGACTTCCGCCATTTCACTCATGATTGCCGGGACGGTGGGGGCAATGGCTGATGGCGACGCGCAGCGCTACTTCCAGATTGCCAGCCTCGCAGGCTTCACGGTCGCGGCCCTTTGCGTGATCGCCTGGCTGTTTCGGTTGAGCACGCTGGTGAAGTTGATCAGCGACAGTGTCCTTGTAGGCTTCAAGGCTGGCGCGGGCCTAACCATCGCGATGACCCAGTTGCCAAGTCTGTTCGGCGTTGCAGGTGGGGGGCATAACTTTTTTGACAGGGCATGGGCATTCTCGGCGCAGATCGGCCAAGTGCAATACATTGTTCTCTTGGTTGGTATTATAGCGGTCGGACTAATTGTGCTCGGCGAGCGCTTGGCGCCGGGAAAGCCCGTCGCGCTCGGGGTCGTCGCGCTGGCGATTGTGGCTGCCACGATACTCGGACTTCCCGCGCTCGGGGTGCCGACGACGGGAGAAGTCCCGGCCGGTCTGCCGACCCTGGGCGGTCCAGCTTTGAGGTTGCGCGATGTCGAGGGAATTGTTCCGTTGGCCGCTGGTTGCCTGTTGCTGGCCTACATCGAAAGCGTTTCGGCTGCTCGCACCTTCGCCGCGAAGCACGGCTACGCCCTCGATCCAAGGCAAGAGCTTCTCGGCCTCGGCGCAGCCAATCTCGCAGCCGCAATGGGGCATGGCTATCCCGTGGCCGGCGGGCTTTCGCAGTCGGCGGTGAACGATAAGGCGGGTGCGCGCACACCGCTGGCGCTGGTCTTTGCCTCGATCGCCCTAGCGCTTTGCCTGCTCTTTCTGACTGGCTTGTTGGAAAATCTTCCAAAGGCGGTGCTGGCGGCCGTGGTGTTGACCGCGGTGTATGGCTTGCTGGACTTCCCGGCACTGCTCCGCATGTGGCGTTTGAGCCGGCTAGACTTCTACGCAGCGGCGATCGCGCTCGGAGCCGTCCTGCTCCTTGGGATACTCCAGGGCATCCTGCTTGCTGCACTAGCTTCAATACTATTGCTGCTCGCCCGGGTGTCGCGTCCGCACGTCGCCTTTCTCGGCCGTATTCCCGGTACCAACAACTTTTCCGACCTGGCGCGTCACCCCGAGAATGAGCCGCTGCCCGGCGTGATCGTTTTTCGTCCCGAAGCTTCGCTGATCTACGTCAACGCCGACGCAGTTATGGAAACGGTCTTGACCCGTCTCTGGCAAGCCGACCTGCACGCGCTCCGTCTGATTGTCTGTGATCTTTCCGCCTCGCCATACATGGACCTCGCGGGAGCACAGATGTTGCACAGGCTCCATGGTGAACTTGTCGGGCACAAAATCGGCCTGCGTATCATCGGGGCCCATGGGGCCGTGCGCGAATTGTTGCGAGCCGACGGCGTCGAATCCAAAGTTGGCAGACTTGATCGAACAACGACAATTGAGACAGTGCTCCGCGCCGATCCCCAGCGGCCCTGAGAGATTTCGGGCGATCGGACTATTCGCTCTGATCGATCGGTGCGGCTATCTGTGGCTCAATGGTCACTCAGACAAGAATAAGTATTTCGGCGTCGTTCAGCGTCGGCCCGAAGTGACCGGTATTGCCTGTCGCTTGTCGAGGCGTCGCTGTGCTGAGTGCGCCGCAGCGAAGTGCGTTGACACTTGATTTAGATCAAGAGCGGAAGCGGCAGAGGTGACCTGCTGGTGACATCGCCAAAGCGCATGTGTGAATGCGCTGACGCGTCCGGATGTTGCCTTTGGATTGTATTGTAGCGTTGGGATAATTGACAGTTGTGAAATGGCTGTCAAGCGGCACTTCGGGGTTTTGAAGAAGACTGCTGGCATCCCCTTTCGTTTGGAGCTCCAGGATGGTCGCCCAGCTCACAAGAAACGAACGACAGCTTGCGCTGATCATTCTACTCGCGATTTCCTTGTGTGGACTCGCGATGGCGGTTGCCGGGGGCGGCGACCCGCTAGGCGTTCATGGCGCCATCGTGTTGCTCGCCGGCATCGCCGGCACGTTCGGTGTCATTTCCAGCTACTACGCACCCGAGCCCGACGACAGCCGGCTCGACCGCTATTTCGACGATCCCAGCCGAATGGGGATAGTCCTCGCGATGGTGTGGGTCGTCGCGGGCCTTTTTGTCGGTGACTGGATTGCATGGCAGCTTGTTAATCCGAACCTGACATTCGACGCCGCCTGGTCGAGCTTCGGCCGCCTCCGTCCGGTGCATACCTCCGGCGTGATCTTCGGCTTCGGCGGCAATGCGTTGATCGCTACGTCCTTCTATGTGCTGCAACGAACCTCGCGTGCGCGCCTGCCGGACCAGTTGAGCCCGTGGTTCGTTCTGCTTGGCTACAACCTGTTCTGCGTCATCGCGGCAACCGGCTACCTGATGGGCGTCACGCAGTCGAAGGAGTATGCCGAGCCGGAATGGTATGCCGATATCTGGCTGGTAATTGTGTGGGTGACCTATTTCATCATCTATCTGCGCACACTGGCTCGCCGGAAGGAGCCGCATATCTATGTGTCGAATTGGTACTACATGGCCTTCATCCTGGTCGTGGCGATTCTCCACATCGTCAACAACCTCGCCGTCCCGGTTTCAATCGGTCAGGCCAAGAGCTATTCGGCATTTTCCGGTGTCCAGGATGCGATGACGCAGTGGTGGTACGGGCATAACGCGGTCGCGTTCTTCCTGACCGCCGGCTTCCTCGGCATGATGTACTACTACCTTCCGGTGCGTGCCGGCCGCCCGATTTTCTCCTATCGGCTGTCGATCATCAGCTTCTGGGGCATCACTTTCATGTACATGTGGGCAGGTTCGCATCACCTGCACTACACCGCGCTTCCGCATTGGGTCCAGACGCTCGGCATGACGTTTTCGGTCATGCTGCTGGTTCCTTCATGGGCATCGGCCGGCAACGCGCTGCTGACGCTGAATGGTGCCTGGCACAAGGTGCGCGACGACGCGACCCTGCGCTTCATGATGGCCGCGGCCGCGTTTTACGGCCTGGTCACGTTCGAAGGCTCATTCATGGCCATTCGTTCCGTCAACTCGCTGTCGCACTATACCGACTGGACCGTCGGCCACGTGCACGTTGGCGCGCTCGGCTGGGTCGCAATGATTACATTCGGCGCGATCTATGCATCGGTGCCGTGGCTTTGGAAGCGCGAGCGGATGTATTCGGGCAGGTTGGTGGAAGTGCACTTCTGGCTCTCACTTGCCGGAACGGTGGTCTACGTTTTCGCGATGTGGAATTCTGGCATCATCCAGGGGCTGATGTGGCGGACCTACAATGAAAGCGGAACGCTTGCTTATTCCTTTGTCGACAGCCTGGTTGCGATGCATCCCTATTATGTCGCGCGCGCTATCGGCGGCCTGCTGTTCCTGATCGGCGCATTGGTCGCATGCTACAACATCTGGATGACGATACGGACGGCCGATCAGCCGGCCGACGAACGGGTTGCCGATCATCCCGTTCCCGCGCTCGCAGGCCTTTCCGCGCCTCAACCGGCGGAGTGACCCGGCATGTTCAACCTGCATTACCGTCTTGAGCGCAAGACCATCGGCTTTCTGCTCGCCATCATCGGCGTTGCCAGCATTGGCGGTGCGGTCGAGATCATACCGTTGTTCACGATCCATCAGACCGTCGAGGACGCCCCGGGCATGCGGGTTTACACGCCGCTCGAGATCGCAGGCCGCAATATCTACATCCGGGAAGGCTGCTACGCCTGCCATTCGTAGATGATCCGGACGTTGCGCGACGAAGTGGAACGCTACGGCCCTTATTCGCTCGCCGTTGAATCCAAATACGATCATCCCATGCTGTGGGGATCGAAGCGGACCGGGCCCGACCTAGCGCGCATGGGCAACAAATATTCGGACGAATGGCACGTGCGGCATCTCAACAACCCCCGGGATGTCGTGCCGGAGTCAATCATGCCGCATTACTCCTGGCTCGGTCGCACTGAACTGCGCATTGACGACCTCGGCGTTCATCTGGCTGCGCTTCGCAAGGTCGGCGTGCCCTATACCGACGACATGATTGCCAACGCCAGGTCCGATGCCTACGGGCAGGCGACGCCCGATACGCCCTACGCCGAAGGGGTTACCAAGCGTTACGGCGCGGCGACCAATGTGCGTGCCTTCGACGGCAAGCCGGGCGTGCTGACCGAACTCGATGCCTTGGTCGCGTACCTGCAAATTCTCGGCAGGCTGACTGACGCTGCGCACAAGCCGGTCGCCGCGGCGGGAGGTTGATTATGGACAACGATTTTGTGGTCTGGTTCTCGAAGTCATTCGGTCTGTTCTACCTGATCGGGCTTTCGATCATCATCCTCGCCTACGCGTACTGGCCGTCGAACAAGAAGCAGTTCGACGAGGCGGCGCAATCGATTCTCGGGCACGAGGACAAGCCGCACAAGGATGAGCCATGGCGGTAGGCGAACGCGATCCCCATACCGGCTACATGACGACCGGTCACGAATGGAACGGCATCAAGGAATTGAATTCGCCGGTACCCCGGCCAGTCTATTTCTTCCTGATTGTAACGGCCTTGTTCTCCGTCGTTTACTGGGTGCTGATGCCAGCATGGCCGCTCGGGGTGACCTATACGAAGGGCCTGCTCGGCATCGATCAGCGCACCACCGTCAGTGAAAGCCTGGCGCAGGCCGCGCTTGAACGCGGCGCCTGGTCCAAACGCATTGAGGCTGAAAGCTTCAAGCAAATCCAGGCCGACCCCCGTTTGATGGAAAACGTTCGGCAAACCGGTCGGACGCTGTTCGGTGACAACTGTGCGCCATGTCATGGATCGAACGCACAGGGCGGCAAGGGCTTCCCGAACTTGACGACAGCGTCATGGCTTTGGGGCGGCGATCCCGAAAGCATCGCCGAAACGATCCGCGTCGGCATCAATTCGGCCCACCCGCAAAGCCGGACCTCGCAAATGATGGCATTCGGGCGCGATCAGATACTCAAGAAGGGTGAGATCGACGACGTCGTGACTTATGTGCGCAGCCTTTCCGACCCAACTGTCGCCAAAGATGTGTCCGCGGCGAAAATCGAGGCCGGCAAGGCCGTTTTCGCCGCTAATTGCGTCACCTGCCATGGCGACGACGCCAAGGGCAAAACTGATCTGGGTGGACCGGACCTGACGGACCGATCCTGGATTTACGGTGGCGACGTCGAGTCGATCTACGAGACTGTGTGGCGCGGCCGGCAAGGCCACATGCCAAGTTGGGACAGAAGGCTCTCTCCGCTCGACCGCAAAGTTCTTGCGCTCTATCTGTTCGACCTTCGCCGGAGCGAGCCATGAGTGCGACTGGCGCAGCAACAACGAGGCAGATCCGAACAAAGGCCGTTCTTTGGGTCGCGATCGGCGCCGGGCTGTTGCTGCTACTGATCGCCAATTCTCACCTCGTTTATGTGGCCATCGTGTCGCAGCCGGAATGCGTCGCGCATGTGCGCCAGGGCGAGGGCTCCGCGAAGGATGGAAAGTTCAGCGCTGCACGATCGTCGTGCACACCGCGATGAGACAGCAGGGAGACCAATGATGACGCCGATACCGGCCGTTGTTCCACCTCTGCCACGCGCGCGGACCTGGAAGCGAAACGTCGCTCCCGCAGCCGCTTTGGACTGGCTCTCGGCCGGCTGGCGCGACTTCACAATCGATCCGGCAGCCAGCATCAGTTACGGGGTTCTCGTGTTTCTGGTCTCCGTCGTAACCGTCGTCGGCCTATTCGCGCTTCGCTGGGACTACATCCTGCTCCCGGCGTTTGCCGGTTTCATGGTCGTTGGTCCAATCATCGGAATCGGACTGTACGAAAAGAGCCGGCGCATCGCAGAAGGCAGATCGGTCAACCTGTGGCAGATGGTCTACGTCAGGCCGGAGTCTGGCGGCCAGGTTCTATTCGCAGGCGTGCTGCTCTTTCTGCTGACGCTGTTGTGGATGCGCGCCGCTGTCATCCTGTATGCGCTGTTTTTTGGCCTGCGGCCTTTTCCTGGCCCCGACCGCATCATTCCCATGCTGTTCACGACGGAGATCGGCTGGGCGTTGTTGCTGATCGGCAGCGCCGTCGGGGGCGTGTTTGCGGCGTTTGCGTTTGCCATCAGCGCCTTCTCCATCCCGATGCTGCTAACGGAGCGCACGGACGCTTTGACCGCCATGGGCACCAGCATGGCGTTGGTCTGGCACAATATGCCGGTCATGTTGACCTGGGCGGCAATCATGCTGGTGCTGATTGTTATCGGCATCGCGACCGGACTGCTGGGCATGATCGTAATTTTCCCGGTGCTGGGACATGGAAGCTGGCACGCATACCGGACGATGCGACCTGAGACCTAGCGCGAGGCATTTGGAGTTCTCTCCGATGGGTTGTTGCGGTTCGGGAGCGGGATTGACGGCGACGCTGCCAGCTGCGCGCGCAAGCAACGAAGAGGTCCTGCTCGCGAGCCGCGTGGTCGCTGATGGCATTCGCCAGACCGACCTCGCCGTGCCGACGATTCATTGTGGCGCATGCGTCCGGACGATCGAGAAGGCGCTCGGCGGGCTTGTGGGCGTCGAAAGCGCGCGGGCCAACCTGTCGGCCAAACGCGTGACGGTCAGGTGGCAATCAAACGGCGGCCCGCCCCCGTTTGTCGAGACTTTGAAGCGGGCGGGCTTCGAGGCTCATCTGTTCGACGTTGAGTCCGACAAGGACGACGGCGCGCTGTCCGAATTGATACGGGCGCTTGCCGTCGCGGGCTTTGCCTCAAGCAATGTCATGTTACTTTCGGTGTCGATCTGGTCAGGCGCTGAAGCCGAAACCCGAGACCTCTTCCACTGGTTGTCCATGATAATTGCGCTGCCTGCGCTGGCTTATTCCGGTCGGATATTTTTTCGGTCGGGTTGGCGAGCCCTCAGGCACGGACGGACCAACATGGACGTGCCGATCTCGCTAGGTGTGCTGCTCGCCTTCGGAATGAGCGTCTACGAGACGGTGCAACACGGTCCGCACGCCTATTTCGACGCCGCGATCTCGCTGCTGTTCTTTTTGCTGATCGGGCGCACGCTTGATTACATGATGCGGGAACGGGCACGGCAGGCCGTCAGAAGCCTGGTCCGGCTCGCGGCACGAGGTGCTTTCGTGGTGCAGGCGGATGGCACCCAAGTTTATCTTCCTGTCGAGGAGATCGTGCCCGGCATGAGCATTACGCTTGGCGCCGGTGAACGGGTGCCTGTTGATGCGACCGTGAGCAAGGGTGATTCCGAGCTCGACGTTTCGCTGGTCTCCGGTGAGAGCGTGCCGCTGCGTGCGACGGTGGGAGCGACCGTGCGCGCGGGAACGCTGAACCTCACCGGCCCGCTAACGCTTGTCGCGACGGCGAAGGCCAGCAGTTCGTTCCTCGCTGAAATGATCCGGATGATGGAAGCGGCCGAGCAAGGTCGATCCGGCTATCGGCGTATCGCTGACCGCGCAGCCGCGCTCTACGCGCCAGTCGTGCACGTCGCGGCGTTTCTTACGTTCATCGGCTGGATGGTCGCAACCGGCGATCTGCACAACGCCATCACCATCGCCATCGCTGTTCTCATCATCACGTGCCCTTGCGCGCTCGGACTTGCGGTGCCGATCGTGCAGGTGATAGCCGCGCAACGGCTGTTCAAGAATGGCATCATGGTCAAGGACGGTTCCTCGATTGAGCGCCTCGCAGAGATTGACGCGGTCATATTTGACAAGACGGGAACGCTGACGTCGGCCGCGCCGCGCCTAGTCTCGGCGGAACACATTGATAGCGCGTCTTTGAAACTCGCAGCCGCTCTTGCCTTGCATTCCCGGCACCCCTATTCACAGGCGCTCGTCGAAGCTGCCGCTGGCCTTACGCCGTCGCCAGTCGTGTTCGACGATATTACCGAACAGGCGGGGTTCGGCTTGCAGGCGAAAGCAGGCGCGAAAGTCTATCGGTTGGGGAAACCGTCGTGGGCGCTCGCCAGTCCGGAATCGATTGTCGGAGCTGCGTCGGTTGCTCTGACACAGAATGGCCAGTGGATGACGGGGTTCTGCTTTGAAGACAAACTGCGGACGGACGCGGCTGTTACCGTCGCAAAGCTGCAGCAAAGTGGCGTTCGAGTGGAGATCGTTTCTGGCGACCGCAAGGGACCGGTCGGACTTGTTGCCGCCGCGCTTGGCGTTCCATATCGCAGCGGGGTGACGCCCAACGAGAAGGTTGCACGCATCAAGTCGCTCTCTGCGGCTGGTCATAAGGTTCTCATGGTCGGAGACGGACTTAACGACGCGCCAGCGCTCGGCGCTGCCCATACGTCCATGGCCCCAGCCTCCGCTTCGGACGTCGGACGTTGCGCGGCGGACTTTGTCTTCCTGCGACAAAGCTTGCTCGCAGTACCTCTCGCGGTGTCCGTCGCGCGCGAGGCTAGACGTTTGATTCGGCAAAACATGGCCCTCGCGGTTGCCTACAACGTCGTGGCGGTGCCTATCGCAATCATGGGTCTGGTGACACCTCTGATTGCCGCCATCGCGATGTCGGGATCATCAATTCTGGTGGTTGCCAACGCGCTTCGCTTGAAGGGCGTGGAAGGGAGCCCAGCCAGTGCTGCCCCGAACACCATTTCGGCGGCAGCCATTCTGGAGGCCGCCGAATGAAGGATTACTTTTATCTGATACCGATTGCATTAGGTCTCGGCCTCACGGCTCTCGCAGCGTTCATGTGGTCGCTCAAGACCGGGCAGTACGACGATCTTGACGGGGCTGCCGAACGCGTTCTCCATGAAGAAACGGATGCTCCTATCCGGACTACCGAACCGGGCCGGTGATGCTGGCGGCTATGCACAGCAAAACCAAATATCTGGCTTAACTGAACAAGGCTGTCGGAAAGCGTGGATGCCGCACCTGATCAGCTATTTGCGCCTGGTGGCGCCGACGAGGCGGGTGGGTCCTCTTCGAGAGGCTACGAACGATTGCATCGATTGCTCTTGCAAGCGGCTCATTATGATCCAGTCTGCTGCCGTTTGATAACTGTCTGTGCCTGGCGTCGGCTCCGTTGCGGCTGTTTCGTTCAAAGTCGGCGTCGATGATCTCCAACACTTTGTGCCCATGTCGGACGTTGGATCTCATTTTGGCCTGACGCCGACGCGACACCATTCCGGAACATCGACCGACTATGAAGGCCCGCATCAGCAAGCAGGGCGGCGTTGCGGTTCGGGAGGCCGCTGTGTGAAGCGGCCGCAATGCTCTTGCTGCCGGTCAGGAAATGGTCCGCATCGAGGCGGCGACCAACTACGTACTACGCATTGAACCGGGGGATTTCGACAAGCCCGTCCAAAGGCGCTACTGGAAGGATTGGTTCGACATCTGGCGGGTATGGGGAAGCGCGCGAGTCCGAGGGTGCATTTTTTGGCTGGTCCCTCCGAAGTAGCGTTCTGAAAAACGAGCGCGAAAGTGTCCCTCGAAGGCACCTGACCTTTTGATCTGCGTCAATCGACATCGCTGATCCCTCCGGTTGGATTGGATTGCTGTCTAGTCGTTGCTACCGGGAGGATGAGCATATGCGGTTCCTTATAACGGTCTGCTGGATGCGTGCTTTCCTTGGAAGAGGCATGAATCGTCCAACGGCGATGCTCGCGGCAACGCTCCTGCTTGCGGATGCAGGCGCAAGCCATGCGGTGGTTCGGATTACTAATGATCGAGGCGGGCAGATCGGTCGCTATGTAGATCGATATGAAAAATTGCGGGCCGCCGGACAAGCGATCATCATCGATGGCCTCTGCGCCTCGGCCTGTACAATTGTTCTCGGCACGATCCCTTACAACAAAATCTGTGTAACTCCGAAGGCCGAGCTCGCTTTCCACGGAGCTTGGGATTTCGGGTCTCGGGGACGGGCTATTCCAAACCCGGAAGCAACGAAAGATCTTTTTTCAATGTATCCATCGCAGGTTCGACGCTGGATCGTCAGTCGCGGTGGCTTGTCTCCGCGCACGATCTTTCTGCGAGGTAGGCAACTCGCAACGATGTATCGCCCCTGCTATCTGGAGGCCCAAGCTGCTGTAACCCGTAAACGTCTAAGGGGAGAAGCAAATGAGGGCTCGACAAACCCCCGCGGGGCGGCCGGCGGACTTGGTCACTTACGATAAGGTGGATCTGTTAACTGTCGCCACTAACGATGCCAAACGCAATCTCCCGCGTTGAATACTCTCCACTTAAAGGCCAACTTTCCGGCATTGCGAGGATTGTCTTCAGAGTCCCGCCGCCGGGAGCAGCTGAGGTTCTTGAGAAGGCCACCAGCGGCGACAGTGGTGAACCGGATAGACCCCATAGCCGCGACCCCCGTGCTAGCGCTTATAACGCAGATAATAGGAGCGCACCCGGCGTTCGTTTAAAGCTCGCATCTTGTGTAGGTCAGGCTCATTCCCGCAATCTCAGGAAATGATCGGGAGACGTTGTTGTCGTTGATGATTGTCAGGCTGAATCGGACGTCCTGAGTCATGATGCTCGACGCGCAAGCTGCGGAGAGCTCGAGGCCGTTACCCTGCTGCTTCCTGGACTTGATGGAACAGGTGCCAGTTCTTCCTCTGATCCGGTCACCCTCGATGATGAAACCCGAACCGAAAAGCTCGGAAAACTCGGCATACACTACCCTATTATCCCGCTTTGTGAACACTTGGCTGCATAGATCCGCATGCGTCGCCCATGCGCCTGTAAGTTCAATCGCCGGCGCTTCGGCCGCCGAAGGAACGCTTGAGCCCAACATGATGGCTGCTCCAACCCGTTGGAACGCTGTAGACATAGTCTCTTCTCCAAAATTCAAGGTGATAAGAACAACTGATCGCGGCAACATTGACTAGACTGACAGACAAAGCTGATGTCAGCGGCAAAGTAGAATTGGGCGACGGTTCCTTGGCTATAGCGACCGCGGTTATGGTTGCGATGGCCGTCGGCGTTGAGTCAAGCAATATGCCAGTGAACCGGCGCTCAGCACCGCGGCCAAAGGGTCAACGCCGTCGCGCCACTCAATATGGATAATGCCGGTTCGGGCAAACCCAGTTGCCGTAGGTGTCGTAGCCGCAGCCGCCGCGGTAGGCCCCCGCCGCAGCG
>NZ_LLXX01000235.1 GCF_001440405.1 Bradyrhizobium valentinum | reverse complement strand
TGCGCTTCGCGGCGGGACGGCTGGTCCTGGCCTGTCTTGAGATTCTTGTCATACGAATCCTTATAGCCGCAATTTTTACACTGTAAAGATTTTGCTTGACGGCCGATGGCAACGCGCCTACTGACATCTTTACGATGTAAAGATATAACCGGAGGAACGCAAGATGCTCGACCAAGTGGCGACGACCAATGCGGCGCGGGACAATCTGGCGCCGATTCCGATGGAATGCGACGCGCCGCATCTCAAGGTGTCAGGCGAATTGCCGCGCGAGCTCAACGGCACGCTCTATCGCAACGGTCCCAACCCGCAATTCGAGGCGCCGGGCGCACACTGGTTTTTCGGCGACGGCATGCTGCACGCCTTCCATCTGGAGAACGGCCGCGCCAGCTATCGCAACCGTTGGGTCCGCACCCCGAAATGGCTGGCCGAGCACGACGCTGGCCGCGCGCTGTTCGGCGGTTTTGGCCGCAAGCTGCCGGGCGCGCCAGCCGGGACCACCGACGACGGCGGCGTCGCCAACACCAACATCATCTTCCATGCCGGAAAGCTCTTGGCGCTCGAGGAAGGCCACCTGCCGACCGACATCGAGCCCGGCACGCTCAACCGTCTGGGCTATTGCGACTACAAGGGCGCCATCAAGGGCCCGTTCACCGCGCATCCCAAGATCGATCCCGTGACCGGCGAGATGGTGTTCTTCGGTTATAACGCCGGCGGCCCCCTTACCCCTGCCCTTTCCTTCGGATCCGTCAACGCCTCCGGTGTGGTGACGCGGTTCGATCGCTTCGATGCGCCCTATGCCAGCATGGTGCACGACTTCATCGTCACCGAAAATCATCTGCTGTTTCCGATCCTGCCCGTTACCGGCAGCATGGAGCGGGCGATGCGCGGCAAGCCGCCCTACGCCTGGGAGCCTGAGAAAGGCGCTTACGTCGGCGTCATGAAGCGCAACGGCTCGGCCAAAGACCTCGTCTGGTTCCGCGCCGAGAGCTGCTACGTCTTCCATGTCATGAACGCGTGGGAAGAAGGCAACCGCATCATTGCCGATGTGATGCAGTTCGAGGAGGCGCCGCTGTTCTCCCATCCCGACGGCTCGAAGACGGACCCGCAAAAATCGCGTGCGCGGTACTGCCGTTGGACCTTCGACCTCGCAGGCAATACCGACCGCTTCACGCAAACCTATCTCGACGATCTCACCGGCGAATTCCCGCGCATCGACGATCGCCGCGCGGGACAGGCGAACAGCCATGGCTGGTACGCCTGCGCCAATCCTGACTTGCCGACGTTTGGCGCGCTATCCGGCATCGTCCATGTCGACGGCAAGGGCAAACGTCTCGGCCATTATCTGCTGCCCGCCGGCGACACGATTTCGGAGCCGGTGTTCGTGGAGCGCGGGCCTGATGCCGCCGAGGGTGACGGCTGGCTGCTATCAGCGGTCTGGCGTGCGCGGGAGAACCGCAGCGATCTTGCGGTGTTCAACGCGCAGGACGTCGAATCCGGCCCGGTCGCGCTGGTGCACCTCGGCCACCGCGTGCCCGACGGCTTTCACGGCAACTGGGTCGGCGCGGAGTAACGTGCTTGTCATTCCGGGGCATCGCGCAGCGATGAACTCCGATGTGCAAGTGCACATCGGAGAATCCGGAGATTGTAAGCTCGAGATTCCCCGATGCGCAATTGCGCATCTGAGGTTCGCGCTAACGCGCGTCCCGGAATGACGACCCAAAGAGATGCGCCCACGAGGCTAGATTTATGCCGCTGCAAACAACGAACATTGGCGTCAAGCCGCTTCATTTTGACACTGTAAAGATTTTGCTTGACGCTGCCGACGTGCGGTCCTACCTTATCTTTACGATGTAAAGATTAGCCCCGAGAGGCTGCCATGACCATCTTCCTGATCCTCGCCCCCTTCGGCTCGTTCGCCCTTCTTATGCTCGTGACCTCCGCCGAGATCAGCCTGTTCGCAGCGGCGGCGATCTGTCTCGCCGTCATCGGCATCGACGTCTATCGCGGCCGCTCGATCAAAATGCTCGGCGCGGGCTGCGTCGTCCTGTTCACCGGACTGGGCGCCTACGTTGCGCTGGTCGATCCGAACCTGAGCCATTCGGCCGTCAAACTGACGGTTGATATCGGCGTGCTCGCGATCTCGCTGGCGTCTCTCGTCATCCGCAAACCGTTCGTGCTGCAATATGCGCTTGAGGAGGTCGATGCCGAGACGGCGAAGCTGCCCGGCTTCAGGAAAGCGATCTATATCATCACCTGGGCATGGACCGGCGCATTCGTCCTGATGATCGCCGGTAATGTGCTGATGATCTACGTGCCGGGCTTGCCGTTCTGGTCCGGGCTCGCAATCGCCCTCGCCGCCCGCAACAGCGCCGCCTACTTCACGACTTGGTATCCACAATATCGCAGGGCGAAGCATGGTGCGCCGCCTGCGAACGCCCTGCCCGGCACCAACTAAGCCAGACTTCAACCGTAACACGATCAGCGGAGAGCAAGACGATGAAGGACGTATTCGCCAGACTGGGCGCCGATTTTTTCTCCACCATCTTGTTCATTGCGATCTACCTCACTACCGACAACGTGCTGCTGGCGACCGGCGTCGCCATCGCCGGCGCCATCGCCCAGGTGATCTACTCGCGCATCAAGGGCAAGGAGCTCGGCTACATGACATGGGCGAGCCTGGCGCTCGTCATCGTGCTCGGCAGCGCGACGCTTTTGACCCACGATCCGCGTTTCGTGCTGGCGAAGCCTGCGATCGGGCATTTTGCGATCGGAGTCATCATGCTCAAGCGCGGCTGGATGCTGCGCTATATGCCCCCGATCGTGACACAGACCGTTCCCGAATATGTCACCTTCGCGGGCTATGCTTGGGCCGGACTGTGTTTCGTGCTCGCCGCCGGCACCATCGGCGTCGCCATGACCGGAGACATGAAGCTGTGGACGTTCTACGTGACCGTGGTTCTCGTCGGGGCCAAGATTGCCGCCTTTGCAATTCAATACATCGCGTTTCGTGTTTTGGTCGGCGGCCGGCTTCGCGCGGCCGCTCAGCGCGCCTGAAAAATACGCGTCAAAGGACGCTTGAGCCGGTTGGGCTTGTGTGGCGAGATACGCTATACCGCCGATCGAGTTTAACGGATCTCGCAAGCCATTCCGGTTTGCCGGAGAAATGTCGGGGAGACAAAGATGGCCGTGGACGGAAACTGGAATATCACCATGAGCACGCCGATGGGCGAGCGCAAGGCAACGCTTTCGCTGACGAGCGCAGGCGGCACGCTGACGGGCACGCAGGGCGCCGACGGCAATTCCGGCGAAATTTTTGACGGCACCGTCAACGGCGACGACGTCGCCTGGAAGATCTCCATCACCAACCCGATGCCGCTCACCCTCGCCTTCACCGGCAAGGTTTCCGGCGACAGCATGTCCGGCGAAATGGGCATCGGCCCGATGGGCAGCTTCCCGTTCACGGGTTCGCGGGCGTAGGTTCTCCCTAAAACCAGATCCGCATCGGCAAGCCGTGCGCATCAACGGGCGGCGCCCCCTCGGGGACGCTGCCCGCAGGCTCGCGGGCCGCAATCGCAACCGCGCAGGCATCCAGCACATCGTCAGGCTTTGCACCGCTACGTTCATGGGTCAGCCAGCGATCGATCTGCCTAAAGCCTGATTGCCTGAGCAGCGCGCGGCGCAGCGCAACTCCCCCGGCGGATTTCTTCGACGGCAAGGGCTCGTTGTCGTTCAATCGCAGAAACACCAGCTCGGGATGCACCTCGCGAATATCGCGAGATGGATTCGCGCGCACGAACGCGTCGACCTCCATGATCTTCGCACCCAGATGCCAGAGCTGGCGGGACACCCGCTTCTGCCCGCGCCGCTGCGCCTCCCGGTTGGCATCATTGGGATCGCTGAACTCCGACCACAGCCAGCGGCGAGCGCCGGCAAAGACGCGCGACGCGTGCGGCCGCAATTTTGCTCGAGCCAGCAGGTCGCAGTCGCGTTCGCCGTGATCGCTCATCCCGATCGGGATATCGATCCCCGCTCTGTCGCAAGAACGCGACAGCGCGTCCGTGATGTCGCGATGAAAGGAGATTTCCTGCACGTCACCGTCGAGGAGAACGGCGACCCAGCCTTTGCTGAACCCGTCGAGGCCAAGCGCCCTGCAGCCCGACCTCTTGCTCACTTCGGCCGGCTGGGCACGATTGCAATCGGATTGAAGGTATAGACCGCTTCGCCATGCTGGTTGTAGGCGGTCCACCTGACTCGGGCGATGCCTTGCGGCTTCGTGCGCGACGCCGCCAATTCCACCACCTCCCCTTCGAGAAAAATGGTGTCGCCGGGCCGCACCGGCTTCAGCCAGCGCAGATCGTCGACGCCGGCGCCGAACAGCGGATGCGGCCCGAACGGGCGCGCGCTCGCGGCGAGCCGCATGGCGATCGCCGCCGTCTGCCATCCGGAAGCGGCGAGGCCCCCGAGAATGGACTTCTTGGCCGCCTCCTCATCGAGATGAAACGGCTGCGGATCGTACTCTTTGGCGAAGCGGATGATGTCCTCCTTCGACACCGTCGCCGCCTCACTCTTGAAGCGCATCCCGATCTTCAGGTCGTCGAACCACTCGATCATCGCGTCCTCGCTCACATTTCACGCCGAACGCGAACAGGTTACCCCAGATTCAATTCCTTGAAGAAGTCGTTGCCCTTGTCGTCGATGATGATGAAGGCCGGGAAATCCACCACCTCGATGCGCCAGATCGCTTCCATGCCGAGTTCGGGATATTCGACGACCTCGACCTTCTTGATGCAGTGCTCGGCGAGGTTTGCCGCAGCGCCGCCGATCGAGCCGAGATAGAAGCCGCCGTGCTTCTTGCAGGCCTCGCGCACCGCTACCGCTCGGTTGCCCTTGGCCACCATCACCATCGAGCCGCCCGCCGCCTGGAACTGGTCGACGAAGGAGTCCATACGTCCCGCGGTGGTCGGGCCGAACGCACCGGAGGCGTAGCCATCGGGCGTTTTGGCGGGACCGGCGTAATACACCGGATGGTTCTTGAAGTAGTCCGGCAGCGGCTCGCCCTTCTCCAGCCGCTCGCGCAATTTGGCGTGGGCGGAATCGCGAGCCACGATCATCGTGCCGGTCATCGAGACGCGTGTCTTGATCGGATATTGCGACAGTGTCGCCAGGATTTCCTTCATCGGTTTGTCGAGGTCGATCTTGACGACCTCGCCGCCGAGCGACTGCTCGACCGCGGGCAGGTACTGCGCCGGGTTATGCTCAAGCTCTTCGAGATAAACGCCGTCTTTCGTAATCTTGCCGAGTACCTGGCGGTCCGCCGAACAGGAGACGCCGAGCCCGATCGGTAGCGAGGCGCCGTGGCGCGGCATCCGGATTACCCGCACGTCGTGGCAGAAATACTTGCCGCCGAACTGCGCGCCGACGCCGAGCGACTGCGTCATCTTCAAAATTTCCTGCTCCATCTCCAGATCGCGGAACGCGTTGCCGTCGGCCGAGCCGTGCGTCGGCAGCGCGTCGAGATAGCGCGCAGAAGCCAGCTTCACTGTCTTCATGCAAAGCTCGGCAGAGGTGCCGCCGATGACGATCGCGAGATGATATGGCGGGCATGCCGCGGTGCCGAGCGTCAGCACCTTCTCCTTCAGGAACGCCAACAGGCGATCCTTGGTGAGCACCGACGGTGTCGCCTGAAACAGAAAGCTCTTGTTGGCGGAACCGCCGCCCTTAGCCATGAACATGAATTTGTAGGCGTCGTCACCCTCGGCATAGATCTCGCACTGCGCCGGCATGTTGTTGGCAGTGTTCTTCTCCTCATACATCGACAAGGGAGCCACCTGCGAATAGCGCAGGTTACGGCGCAGATAAGCGTCGCGCGCGCCTTCCGAGAGCGCGGCCTCGTCGTCCCCGTCGGTGATGACGTTGCAGCCCTTCTTGCCCATGATGATCGCGGTGCCGGTGTCCTGGCACATCGGCAGCACGCCGCCGGCGGCGATGTTGGCGTTCTTCAGGAAGTCGAACGCAACGAACTTGTCGTTGTCGCTGGCTTCCTTGTCTTCCAGGATCGAGCGCAACTGCTTTAGATGGCCCGGCCGCAGGTAGTGATTGATGTCGCCGAAGGCAGCCTCCGACAGTGCCCGCAGCGCCTCGCGCGACACGACAAGCATTTCCTTGCCAAGCACCTTCTCGACCCGCACGCCCTCGGCCGTGATCTTCTTGTAGGACGTGGTGTCCGCACCGAGCGGGAATAGCGGCGTGTGCTTGTAGGGCGGAACGGGCTTCTGGTCGGGAAAAGCGGTCGGGGCGTTCATGTCGATATCTCGGGTTGGAGCTGGCGGCGGCCGGAACGGCGCCGCGGAGATAGACCCGTTCTAAGCATTTTTTGGACAAAAGGAAGGTTCTGGGGGGCCAGGCGTTCTACTGTCCCGATGGGCGCATCCCGTATATTGCTACCGGTTTCCGCCCTCGCGGTCCTGCGCTCCGTGAAAAACAGCGGTTACGACAATTCGCTCCTGCGCCCGATCGATTTCGTACACGACAACATATGGCAGCCGCGGTACCACCCATTCGAACGTATCGGGATCACGACCAACATGGCCAATTAGCGGAAAGGAGATAAGCAGTTCTATGCTGCTAAACAGCCGGTCTGTCACAGTCCTCGCAGTCGCGGGACTATCCCGGGCAATCCAGCCAAAGATGTTTTCGAGATCGGCAATCGCCTGATCGTCGAAGACGAGTTTCATTGGTTGCTACGAGCCCAGCCGTCCGATGCGTTCCAGCGCTTCGGCGTGGGACAGGAGTTTGCGGTTAGGATCGGCGCGACGGCGGCGAACCTCGGCCACTTGTGCATCGGTCAAACGTATGTCCCGCATATGCTTGACATAGTCGAGCAACGCGCCCGCCGCTGCGTCCTGTTCGTCTTCCGGCAATTGCTCGACCTGACGCAAGGCTTGTTCGAGTAGCTTTGTCATGAAGGTAGTCTAGCACACCGGGCGCGCGAAATCACTATGTCCCTTCTCCTCTGCCGCGCTCGTAGTCACGCTACGCATTGCCGCCGCCGCCTCACGTTTGAACCCTTCCCGGCCCTCCCCAGACAAAGGAAGGTTCCGATATTCTGCCAACCAATTGCGATTGTAACGGGCTCCGCAACCACAATGCCCGACGCAGCTTCTGCCCCGATCCGCCCTCCGCGGCTGCTCGGGCTTCGCCGTGATCGCCTTCGGGATCGGCGTCATCCTCTACGGTTTCTGAGAAGCAAGTTGACTTCCGCGCGCGGCACTTGCAGGAAATCCGCGCGCGAGTTTCAATAGCGCAAAGGGGCACTCACAATGGCTTTGGGACCACAATTTCACCGACCGACCTTGCTTGCCGCCACGCTGGCGCTGTGCGTCGCGGTCAGTTCATCGCCGGCGCGCGCCGACCGCTGCGACGATATCGCCAAGGAATTGAAGAACCAGATCGACGGCCTCAAGATCAGCGTCAATACCGGCAACGTGATCTATCTGACGCATCCGGCGGCGAAAGAGCTATCGCTCGGCTGCCGCGGGCGCAATTATTCCAACGAGCTCTACGCCAAGACGGACCGCAAGCCGAAACCGCAATTCTTCGAACTGGTCGCCTCGGCCGGCGCCATCATTTTCACGATTCCGAAGCCCGACGTTGCGACCGGCTCCTCGCGCTGCATCAAGCGCATGGGTATTCTGCGTGGCGACAAAGTCTCCATGCGCTTCCGCCGGCTCAACATGGAATGCACGCGCACCAAGACCGAGGCCTCGATCGCGGTGACCCGCGGCAAGGACGAGTAGGTCCAACTCCCGATCCGTCGCATTCTAACGATTTCGCGAGCAGCCCGTTCACCATTGGCCGGGATTGACGGCGTCGGCGCGGGATTGCGGCGCGGGATTCACCAATCCTTCGCTTCACCTCGGCCAGTGTCGGAGGCAACCAAAAGGATGCTTCCGATGAATGTCTCTGGTGTCCCCGCAACGGTGGTGGTCAAACCGCCGGAAGTCCCCGTGTTCAAGGCTCCCGACCGGACCCCCGACGTCCAGAACGGCGCTGCTGCCGACGGCACCCGCACGCCGCAGCCGACGCTGATTGCCCCCCTGCCGCCTGGTCAGGGAACGCGGATCGACCGGTTGGCCTGACGGCAGGCTGCCTGCCCGCGGCGAACAGCGCCGCAAGTTTGCCGAAGAATCGCGCGATCATGTCGTCACGGGCGCTTGGAACCCGACCCATGATCGCAAAGCTTCTGCTGCAAAACACCATCGTCGTCATTGCCATGGGCGCGCTGTTGTTCGCCGCGGCGGGTTCGCTGGACTGGCCGGCGGCGTGGCTAATGCTGATCGTCAGCGCGATCCTTGGTCCCGCCTGCGGATTATGGCTAGCCAAGACCGATCCCGCACTGCTCGCCGAGCGCATGCGGCCGACGTTTCAGGCCGACCAGCCTGCCGCCGACAAGATATTCATGCTGATCTTCTTCCTGGCGCTGTTGCTATGGTTCGTTGCGATCGGCCTCGACCGGCGCGCGAACGCCTCCGACGTTCCGCTGTTGCTGCAGGCGCTCGGCCTTGCGATGTATCTGCTCTCGATCGCCTTCATCATGTGGGTGTTCCGCGAGAATTCGTTCGCCGCGCCGGTCGTCAAGGTGCAGGCCGCGCGCCACCAACGCGTGATCTCAAGGGGACCCTACGCCTTTGTCCGTCATCCCATGTACAGCGGCGTCATGCTGTACTTCCTTGGAATATCGCTACTCCTGGGATCGTGGTGGGGCGTGGCGTTCGCGCCGGTATTCGCCCTGCTGTTCGCCATTCGCGCCCGCATCGAGGAGCGCGCACTGGTCGAGGGACTGCCCGATTATGCTGACTATGCCGCACGGGTGCGCTATCGTCTGGTGCCAGGAATTTGGTGAGACATGCATGGCGGACCACCACGATGCCCGATAGCAAGACTTATACCGGCGGCTGCCATTGCGGCCAGGTGCGCTTCGAATGCACCACCGACCTCGCGATGGTGACTGCCTGCAATTGCTCGATCTGCACCAAGAAGGGGCTGCATTTCACCTTCCTTGACCCGAAGAGTTTTCATCTTCGCGCCGGCGAGGAAAATCTGAAAGAGTACCTCTTCAACAAGCACGTGATTCACCACCAGCTCTGCATCGATTGCGGTGTCGAAGTCTTCGCGCGCGGCAAGAAGCCTGATGGCACCGACGTGGTGGCGCTGAATGTGAGTTGCATCGACGGCATCGAGCTGTCGAAGCTGAATATGACGCCGGTGGATGGACGGAGTCTGTAGGGACTACCACAACTCGTCATGGCCGGGCTTGTCCCGGCCATCCACGTCTTCGCTTCAGCGGCAAGAAAGACGTGGATGCCCGGGACATCTAGCGCGAAGACGCGCGGAGCGCTTTGCCCGGGCAAGACGAGGGAGAGAGCTAGACCGCACGTCAAGCATCCAGCGCCTTGTACTTGCGGAAAATTCCCTCCTCGTTGAACGCAATCCGTCGGTCGCTCGCCAGATACGCCTTGATATTCGGCCGCGCCGCCACGCGGTCGCGCAGGCCGACCAGACCGGGGATATCCTCCTCGAATGCCTTCATGCGCTTTGGAAAGGCGTAGCGCAGGCCTTCCACGATCTGGAACAGCGACAAGTCGACATAGGTCAGGCGGCGGCCGGTGACGTAGATGCCGCCATTGGCCGCCAGCAGGTCCTCGAAGTAACCCAGATATTTCGGCACGCGCGTGTTCCAGAACTCGTCGGTGCGTTTTTTCGCCGGCGCTTTCTGTTCCTCGTAATAGAGCGACGGACCGAGCGGATGATGCGTGTCGTGCACTTCCAGCACCAGATCGGCGATCGTGAGCTGCAATTGATGCACCCAGAGTTTGCCGGCCTCCGCTTTCGGCGCCAGCCCATGGCGCGATCCCAGATAAAGCAGGATGTTGGCAGTCTGCCCGATCACGAGCTTCCCGGCCTTCAGGAACGGCGGCGCAAAGGGCGGCGTTCCCTTCCCCGCTTCCATCATGCGTGTCATCGCGGCCATGCCGTTGCCGCGGCGCGCCACGTCGGTATAGCCAGCGCCGGCCTCTTCCAGCGCAAGGCGGACATATTCGCCGCGGCCTTGAATCATCGGCCAGTAATAGAGCTCGTAACGCATCGATGACACCTCACACTGCCGGTTTGACCGACATAACAAATCATCCCGCGGTTCGTTCGTCACGCAGAACGCGGCGTCCGCCCGACCGTCGCGCTATCAACGCGTCGCGCAGATCTCCACAGGGCCCGAATCTGTCCGAGTGCGAGCGGGCATGTTAGATTGCTCCCGTTTGAAACGTTGATTTTCTCAACACGACAGGAGAATGCGGATGGCGGACAACAGGCAGAAGCGCGGCGGGGCCGATCGCGGGCTAATCGCGGTGAGCGAGCCTTACGAGGTCGCCTACTGGTCGAAGAAATTCAAGATCACGCCGGCGAAACTGAAGACTGCCGTCAAGAAGGTGGGACGCTCCGCGAAGAAGGTGGGCGCCTATATCAAGCTGCAGCAGCACAAGGCTGCCGACCGGGCACGCATAGCGGTGAGCCAGCCCTACGAAGTCAGCTACTGGTCGAAGAAATTCAAGGTCACACCGGCCAGACTGAAGGCCGCGGTCAAAGCCGTCGGACATTCGTCGAAAGCCGTCGGCGCCCATCTCGCCAAGGGCAAATCTACGAAGAAGGCGAAGAAGAGCGCTAGGAAGACTGCCGGCAAAACGACAAAGAAGCGCGCAAAGAGAAAGGCCGCCTAGGCGGCCTTTAGCGCGATCAGGGACGATGCCCAAGCAATGGCCAAAGCGGCGTCAGTAGCCGCAGGTACTGCAGCGCGGCGCGACGTCTGACCGCCGCGCGCGAATGACCTCAATCGTCATCGTCAGCAGAATGCCAGCGGTGCGGGCGATAGCCGTAGCGTTCGCGGACAGTGTTCCGCATATATCCCGGTCGTCCGCGATCAGCGTCGATGCGGACGCTGCGCCGCTCGTAAATTGTCCGCCCGCGGCCATTGTCGGTCGTAATTGTATCGATACGGGTATGAACGCCGTTCGACGAGTTGGAGCTGGAATTCGACGACGTGTTGCCGGCCAGCGCCACCGTCGTCGGCGCCAGGATGGTCAAAATTAACGCGACAAGCAGGCGTTTCATGGCAAGTCCTCCGATCCCGGTTAAAACTCGCCAGACAATCAGGAGTTCCGCGATCAGGAGACAGCAGGCCCGTAACCTCATACGTCAAATTTCCCTCTCCGGTTTGCCGGAGAGGTGATCTGGCGCGCGCAAAAAGTGCCGCGCGTCAGTTCGCCGCGAAGCAGTAGAACAGCCCGTCGCCGCCGGTGCTCTTCAGGTCGGCTTGCGAGCAGCCGCCGTCCGGGCCCCGCGAGGGATGCGATGCGTTCCAGGATTTCGAGGCCTCGTCGTCGCGCAGGCCCATGCGATCGGAATGACCGACCATCGCCGCGCCTTGCGTCGAGCTCGTCCAGTTCTTGCAGGTGCGATCCTCGCCCGCTGCAAACGCAGACCCGTCGGGCTGCGATCCCGTCAGCACATCGTGGCGATTGGGCGTATCACCGCGGCCGTTGATGACTTCGCCCTTCTCGCTGAGCGCGGTCTGCTTGGTGAGACCGTTGGCGCCGTGCAATTCGGCGACGTCCTTGGCGACCACCACGCCCTTCGCATTCTTCCACGGCCCCTTGCCGATGCGATCGCGCGCATTGACGGCCGGCGCGCCGTCGGCGGCTTGCGTCGAGAGGTAGGCGCGCCAGGTCTTGCCGCCTGCGCCTGAGGCCTGCGCCAATGTCTGGCAGTGATTGTCGGCGCCGGCGAGTCCGCCGAGATTGCCGCCATTGCCGATGCCGTTGCTGGTCACGAAGAAGCTGGTATCAGCGGATTGCGCCTGAACGGGCGTGCTCGCGAGAGCCGTCATGGCCGCAACGGCGAAGCATGCCGGCATAATCACTCGAGTGAAGCTGTTCATCGAAGTGCTCCCTGTTGTTTTTTGGATTGTTTGTCATCAACCCGATGCAATAGGGAATATTCCGGTCGCGGTGACCGCATCGTGAAATCGGGCTTGCACGCGAAAAGAAAAAGCGCCGCGGAACAAGCCGCGGCGCTTTCGTCGTCATGTACAGGCGATTAGCTGGTCTGCTGGATCGCCGAGAGTTCCCAGTCGCTGCCGCGTCGGCGGGCGAAGGTCCAGACCTCGGTGACTTCGACCGGGGTTTCGCTGCCCGCGACCAGACGGCCGGTGGTGCGTTCCATGGTCTTGTCGACCAGCGAGAACCGCATTGCCACGCTGGCGTAATCGGTTTCGCCTTCGCGCCAGGCTTCCGCGAGGTCACCCTGCAGCAGCTTGACGTCGGACACCTTGTTGATGTCGTTGCGCGCCTTGTTCTCCTCGAGATCCTTGGAGAAGTAGGACACCATCTCGGGCGTCGCGAGCGTATGCAGCTTGGCGACATCCTCGTTCGACCACGCTGCCTGGACCTCGCCAAGCAGCCGCTCGAAGGCTTCATAGTCAGCCGGCTGGATTTCCAGCGGCGGCTGGCTCGATCCCAGTCCAAAACCGCTGAGCCCGGAGCGGAAGCTGGTCTGAGCACCGGGACCTTCGGCGGCAGGAGCAGGTCCGGTCGCGTAGGCTGAAGCCGGGGTGTGGCGGCGCTGCCACCACGACATCGCCAGCCGCACCACGATAACGATCAGGGCAATCTGCAGCAGCAGGCCGATGATCGACGACAGGCCGCCGAGGCCGGAGAACAATCCGCCACCGAACAGCATGCCGAGCAGGCCAGCGCCCAGGAAGCCCGCGGCGAGGCCGCCGAGCATGCCCATGCCAGGCCGGTTGAAGAAGCCGCCCTTGTTGGCTGCGCCAGCGGCCGGATTACCCGCTGCGGGAGTGCCGGGCTGAGTAAACGTACGGTTCATGGGCTGCGCCGCGCCGGGCGCCGTGGTCGTGCTCGGGGGCGCCGAATAGGTACGCGATCCCCGCGAACCGGAACTGCCGCCACCGCCAACGCGGGCGTCAGCCTCCGAGATCGTGATCGCCGCCAACGGAAGCGCTACAGACAGGGCAATGGCCAGGGTCCGGATAATTCCGCGCGTGCCTTGCGAGAAATTCATGTGCTTTTTCCTCAGTTCCCCAGGATGGGGAAGCGTCCCTAAGATGGGCACCGCCGCTTAAAAGTGAAGCCATTATCGGGAACCAGAACTGCGGCCCTCGGTCGCGGGGATGTGACGATTTGGCCGTAAACGCCGTATTCACCATGCCTCGTCGGCTCTTGGCAGGCGCTACGACGCCGTCATGGTCTCCTTCACCTTCTCGACCAGCGCGCTGAGCGCAAACGGCTTCGGCAGGAAAGCGAACTGCTCGTTCTCAGGCAGGCTCTTGTCGAAAGCCTCTTCGGCGTAACCGGAGACGAAGATGATCTTGAGTTTCGGATTGCGTTTGCGCATTTCGCGCAACAGCGTCGGTCCGTCCATTTCCGGCATCACGACGTCGGAAACGACGAGATCGACGTCGCCGTCCTTTTCGTCGAGCGCTTCCATCGCCTCGATGCCGTTGGAGGCCTCGATCACGCTGTAGCCGCGCGAACGAAGGCCGCGCGCATTCAACGACCGCAAGCCGTCCTCGTCTTCCACCAGCAGAATGGTGCCCTGCCCGGTCAGATCGGGTCGCGGCTTCGACGGCTCAGCCGCTCCTTCCTTGACCGCGCCGTTGGTCGCCTGCGCCTCCGGCTGCGCTTCCAGTTCCGGCCGATGACGCGGCAGGAAGATGCGGAACGTGGTGCCTTCGCCGGGCGTGGAGTCGACGTAGACGAAGCCGCCGGTCTGCTTGACGATCCCATACACCGTGGAGAGCCCAAGCCCGGTGCCCTTGCCGACCTCCTTGGTCGAGAAGAACGGCTCGAAAATCTTGTCGACGATGTCGGCCGGAATTCCGGTTCCGGTATCGGAAATGTCGATCCGCACGTAGTCGGCGGCCGGCATGCCCTTGTGGGAGAGCTGCGCGGCTTCATCCACGGTCACATTGCCGGTCCGCACCGTCAATTTGCCGCCATCAGGCATCGCGTCGCGCGCATTGACGGCAAGATTGACGACCACCTGTTCGAACTGCGAGACGTCGACCTTGACCGGCCAGAGGTCGCGGCCATGCACGAGATCGAGCTTGACCTTCTCGCCGATCAATCGCCGCAGCAGCATAGTGAGGTCGGAAAGCGCGTCTCCGAGGTCGAGCACCTGCGGCCGCAGCGTCTGGCGGCGCGAGAACGCGAGCAGTTGCCGCACCAGCGTCGCCGCGCGGGTCGCGTTCTGCTTGATCTGCATGATGTCCTGGAACGACGGATCGGTCGGCTTGTGCGCGTTCAACAGGAAGTCGTTGGCCATCATGATGGCGGACAGCACATTGTTGAAATCGTGCGCGATGCCGCCGGCGAGCTGGCCGACCATGTCCATCTTCTGCGACTGGTTGATCTGATTTTCCAGCGTGCGCCGCTCGGTGGTCTCGAGCAGATAGACGATGGCGGCTTCGGTATCGCGCTCGTCTTCCTCAACCGCGGTGACGAAGAACTGCCCCCAGCGCTCCTTGGCGCCGTCGAGCATAGCCTCGACCGGCGCGATGTCGCCCTGCCCGTCGGCCGCCTGGTTGATCGCCGCGATCAAAAGACCACGGTCGCGCGCATTCACCGCGCGGAAGATCGACTTGTTGGCGGCGCCATCCGCGCTCAGGCTTTGCGCGAGCTTGGCGAAGCGGGCATTGGCGCGCACCACCGTGCCGTCGCGGTCCACCGTCGCAATCGCCATCGGTGTATGGTCGAAGAACCGCATGAAGCGAACTTCGGCAGCGCGTTCGGGGTCGGAATGCTCGTCACGCGCGCGGCTGATCACCAGCGTGCGCGATGACCCCGGCGAGCCGTCGGCGCCGAAGGCGAGCTTGTGATAGAGCCGCACCGGCATGGTCTTGCCGCTGCGCATGCGCAGGTCGATGTCGAACACTTCGGTTTTGACTTCACCGGGCACCGCCACGATCGAGGTCAGGAGCGAGGCGCCGTCGCCGGACACGATATCGCTGAGCTTCAGCCCGCCCGAGCCGATCTCGGCGAGGTCGTGATCGAGCCAGTTCGCCAGCGTGGCGTTGACATAGATGACGTCGCCGGCCCGATTGACCGAAAAGAAGCCGCAGGGCGCGTGGTCGAGATACTCGATCGCGTGCTGCAGTTCCCGGAACACGTCTTCCTGGCGCTCGCGGTCCCGCGTGATGTCGGCGATCGACCATACTGCGTATTTTGCTTCGCGCTTGCCCTGGCCGAGCGGACGAACCCGCATCCGCAGCCAGCGGCCTTGAGCACCGTCGGAGCCCGCGATACGGACCTCCTCCTGCTGCCGCTTGCCTTCGCGGGCCGCCTTGAGCAGGCGGAACACGGCCTCCGAGACATCGGGATTGCCGATGAAAACGCGCTCCACCGGCCGCACGTCCTGCGGGCTGGCAGCGCCGGTCAGCGCCAGATAGGCGGCGTTGGAATAGACCACGTGGCCCTTGGGGTCGGTCACGGCCAGCCCGTCATAGGCATGATCGGCGATGCGGCCCATCACGGGATCGTCGGCCGCGCGGTCAGTGAAGCGGATGATGCCGGCGGCAAAGGCGAACAAATTGAACAGGCCGACCATGGCCAGGAGCGCCAGCACGCCGAGAATATACGGCTGGGCCTGCGCCCGGCCGATGGTCATCAGCGCCACCGCGACCGCGACGATGCCCGCGGCGACCAGCAGCACCAGCACGATGCTACCGCCCCGCCGTGCCGGCTCGTGGGCCGCGAAGGGCTCGGTGGGCGGATGGCTGTCGGTTTCGGCGGTCATCTGAAGAGGCGCGGCCCTTCGGCAAGGAAATTGACGCGCAGAGTCGCGCGCCCCCTCCTGAGTGCCTGAATCGGACCCGCAAACGCAAGTCCGTCAGGCGGTTATTTGGCAGATTGAAGGTATTTCAAGGGGATTTCCAGCAGTTCCCTCACATTCATCGTCCCGAAAGGCCGCTCTTCAGGCGCATAACGTAGCCGATGATCTCGGCGACCGCGTGATAGTGCTCGACCGGGATTTCCTCGTCGATATCGACGGTGGCATGGAGCGCACGCGCCAACGGCACGTTCTCCACGATGGGAATGTCGTGCTTTTTGGCGATTTCCCTGATTTTGAACGCGATGTTGTCGACGCCCTTGGCGACGCAGACCGGCGCCGACATGCTGCGATCGTAGGACAGCGCCACCGAATAGTGGGTCGGGTTGGTGATGACAACGCTGGCGTTGGGAACCGCAGCCATCATGCGCTTCTTCATCCGCTGCTGGCGCAACTGCCGGATCTTGCCCTTGATGTGGGGGTCGCCTTCAGACTGCTTGAACTCGTCCTTGATCTCCTGCAGCGACATCTTCTGGCGCTCGAACCACTGCCGGTACTGGAAGAAGTAGTCGGCGATCGCGACCGCGGCCAGCATCGCCACCACCGCACCCATCAACTGCAATGTCAGATTGGTGGTGACGCCGAGGATGGCCGAAGGATCGAACATCATGAACGATTCGAGCCGACCCCGCTCGGGCCACAGCACCGCCATCATGACGGCGCCGAGCGCGATCAGCTTGAACAGGCCTTTGGCGAAATTCGCTATCGCCTGCTTGCCGAAGATGCGTTTCAGTCCGGCGCCGGGCGACACTTTGCTGAATTTCGGTTTCAGCGATTCCGACGACCACACAAGCCGGTGCTGGATCATGTTGCCGGCGATGGCGGCGAGCGCCAGCATCAACAGCGGCACGCCGATCGCGCCGAGCACGGCATAGCCCAGCGTGTTGCCGAGCGCGAGCAGCGCCGCGCCGTCGGTGCGAAGCTGGCCGGCATTGGCGATCAGGTTGCGCAGCGGCATCAGGATGCCGCCGCCGATCGACCCCGAGAACGTCGACAATATCAGCGTGGCGCCTGCGATGATGAACCAGGTGTTGACCTCCTGGCTCTTGGCGACGTCCCCTTTTTCAAGCGCATCGTCGAGACGTTTTTGCGTAGGGTCTTCTGTTTTGTCGTCGGAATCGTCGGCCATCGCTGCGTCCTAGCATGTTTGAGCATGATCTCCGCGCAAAACGCGTTCCGCGTTTGTCGCGAGGGAAAACCGGTACCCACTTTTCCGGATCGTGCTCTATTTCAACGGCGTCAGCTCGTGCATGACGCCGATGAAGTAGTTGAGATAGGTCGCCATCATTCCGGTGAGAACGAGGCCGAAGATCAAAAAGCCGACCATGATCGACAGCGGCACGCCGACGAAATAGACCTGCATCGTCGGCATCAGCCGCGCCAGCACGCCAAGCCCGATATTGAAGACGAGGCCGAACACCAGAAACGGCGCCGAAAGCTGTATGCCGATCTTGAAGGCGGTGGCAAAGGCGCGCGTGGCGAGCGCCGCGACGTCGCCGCTCGGCATCAACTCCCCGGGCGAAAAAATACGATAGCTCTCGTTCAGCGCCGCGATCACGAGATGGTGGCTGTCGGTGGCAAACAGCAGCGTCATGCCCAAAATCGTGAGGAAGTTGCCGATCAGCAGACCCTGTTGCCCCTGGGTCGGGTCGACCGCGGTGACGAAGCCGAGCCCGAGCTGCTGAGCGATCACGGATCCTGCGACCGACAGCGCCGACACCGTGACGCGCGCGGTGGCGCCGAGCACGATGCCGATGACGATCTCGTGCACCATCAACACGGCGAGCGCGGCCATCGAGTTGAGGTCGACCTGATAGGCGGTACGGTGCAGCGGCAGGATGATCAGCGTCAAGAGCAGCGCGATCGCCAGCTTGATGCGCACCGGGATGTTGCTCTCGCCAAACCCCGGCAACAGCATCACCATGGCGCCCACGCGCGCGAACACCAGCATGAAGGTCGCGGCAAGGGCCGGCAGCAGCGATATGTCGACGCGCATTCATCTACAATGCATCAGCCGCCTATGATTCGCGACGATATCCGCATCATGTGACTGTGCATCGAATCCGCCATGAACGGTAACGCCAGCAGGAGCGTGACGAAGATCGCGAGAATCTTCGGCACGAAGATCAGCGTCTGCTCCTGGATCTGGGTCAGCGCCTGGAATAGCGACACCACGACGCCGACCACAAGCCCGATCACCATCAGGGGCGACGACACCACCACGATGGTCCAGATCGCATCGCGCGCCACGTCAAGGGTTTCGGCACCGGTCATTGTTGTTTCTCGCTTGTTTTCACTTGCACCGTCATTCCGGGGCGATGCGAAGCATCGAACCCGGAATCTCGAGATCCCGGGTTTGGTCCTTCGGACCATCCCGGGATGACGTCCCAAGGGACGTCAGATCGGCATCTTCATGATGTCTTCGTAGGACTGGATCACCCGGTCGCGCACCGATACCAGCGTGGAGACCGCGACGTCGGTCTCCGCCACTGCCGTCACCACGTCCATGACGTTGGCCTTGCCCGAGGTCATCGCCATGGTCTGGACGTCGGATTTCTTGCCGGCTTCCAGCACGCTTCCCACGGCGTCCTTGAGCAACGCGCTGAAGGACGGGCCGCCGCTGGATTGGCTGCCCTTCTCGGCGCCGCCGGATTCCATGATGCGCGAAAGCGCGGCGTAGGCGTTTGCTGCAACGGTCGGTGAAGCCATTTTCTATGGTTCCTGTTCAGGCCTTGAGGATGTCGAGCGTGCGTTGAATCATGCGGCGCGTGGCGCTGATGATGTTGAGGTTGGCTTCATACGACCGCTGCGCCTCGCGCATGTCGGTCATTTCGACCAGCGGATTGACGTTCGGATATTTGACGTTGCCCGCGGCGTCGGCCGCCGGGTTGCTCGGCTCATGCTTGACGCGGAACGCCGACTGATCGGTCCTGACCTTGCCGAGCGTCACCACCCGGGCATCCAGCGTGCGGTCGAGCGCGGACGAAAATGTCGGCACCTTGCGGCGATACGGATCGCCGGCCGCGGTCGGCGCGGTGGAGTCCGCATTGGCGATGTTTTCCGAGAGCACCCGCATCCGCCCGGCCTGCGCGCGCAGCCCTGAGGTCGCGATACTCATCGAGCGGGCGAAATCGCTTCCATCATCTGCCATGAAACGGTTCTCCTAGTCGCGACGCGTCAGCGTTTTCCGATGGCGGTTTTGAGCATGCCGAGACTGCGGGTGTAGAGCGAGGTGGCGGCCGCATAATCCATCTGGTTGGCGGAGACCTTCAGCATCTGGTCTTCCAGATTGACCGAATTGCCGGCCGGCTTGGTCAAAAAGCCGCTCTTGCCGCCGTCCCCCCTGAAGCTCTGCCCGCCGCCGGAGACGCCGATATGGGTGGCGCTGGTGCGCATCATGGCGAGCGAGCCCATCGATCCGCCGACGTTCGCGCCTTTATTGTCGAATTTCGGCTCGACCAGGTCGTTTGGCTTGAAGTTCGGGGTGTTGGCGTTGGAGACGTTTTCGGCGAGCACGCGCTGGCGTTCCTGGTGCCACTGCATCTTTGTGCGCAGCGCCGACAGGATCGGAAGGTCGTTGATGGCCATCGCGAGCGGCTCCCCGTTAACCTCTGGCAGACGCCGCGAGGTAGGCAGAATTTGCCCGGTGTATGGTTAACGGCCGGTTAAAATCGCGCCTGGCGGCCGTGGACGTCGGCCAATGCCCGCTGACGGCGACGAAACGAGCGCATTTTTGCCACGAAAACTGCGTTAACCAGCAGCAACCAACCCGGCGTGGGGCGCTCAGAAGTCGTTTTGGGTCAAACGATTCTTGGTCTATTAATTAACCCGGATGGCGGCGTTCGCCGTGGGGATTAAGAAATAAGGCTGATCTCGGGCATGATTCGCCGGTTGCGGATCGTTCAGGGCATGATCCCGCAAACGGGAACCACTTTCCCAAAGGGAACATGCTCGGACAGGAAGACCTAAGACCGCACTCGTCGAAGCCAGCAGCAAGAGAACGGCCCGTGGCCGGGGACTAAAGAATGCAGACACTGACATTCCTCTTCGCATTCATCGCCGTTCTGGCGCTGATCGGCGTGGCCGCATGGCTGGTTCGCCGCTTCGCCAACAACCGCCTCGGCGCCAGTACCCAGCGCGGGCGGATGCCGCGGCTGGCCGTGATCGATGCCGCCGCCGTGGACGGCCGCCGGCGCCTCGTGCTGGTACGGCGCGACAATGTCGAGCATCTCCTGATGATCGGCGGTCCGAGCGACATCGTGGTCGAACCCAACATCGTGCGCGCGATGCCCAACCGCGATCAGATGGCGCCGCGTCCGGCCGTCGGTGAGCAGCCGCCGCGCATCGCGCCGCTGCCCGATGCCGCCTGGAGCGA
>NZ_LLXX01000234.1 GCF_001440405.1 Bradyrhizobium valentinum | reverse complement strand
GCGACCAGCGCCGCGATGCCGGCGCCGCCGAGCGCCGCGCGCAGGCGGCTGCGGTGGCGCAAGCCGTTTTCGATCAGCGCCAGAAATTGATCGACCAGCAGCGCCAGCACCGCGGCGGCGAGGCAGCCGAACAGCACAAACACCCAGTTCTGGGTCTGCAATCCCGCGAAGATGTAGTTGCCGAGGCTGGTCTGGCCGATCGGCGTCGACAGCGTCGCGGTACCGATCACCCAGACCGCGGCGGTGCGGATGCCCGCCATCATCACCGGCAGCGCCAACGGCAGTTCCACCGTGAACAGCGATTGCCGCGGCGTCATGCCGACGCCCTGCGCCGCTTCCAGGACCGCAGGTTCGACACCCTGCAGGCCGGTGATGGTGTTGCGCAGCACCGGCAGCATCGAATAGAGCGCCAGCGCCAGCACCGCGGGCAAAAATCCGAATGCGGAAAAACTAAACCCGAACCACGACAGCGAGAGCGCCGCGAGCGCCAGCAGCAGCGGATAGAACAGCGCCAAGAGCGCCAGCCCCGGCACCGTCTGCACGATGCTGGCGAGCCCGAGCAATGCACCTCGCATCACAGGCCGATGGCGCGAGATGATGGCGAGCGGCAGGCTGACCAGAAGCCCCAGCGCCAGCGCGGTGACGCTGACGCGGACATGACTGCCGAGGTAGTCGGGCAGGTGGCCCAGCGCCTCGCCCCAGCGTGGATCGGTGAAGATGCTCATGCTGCACCGTTCCGCGGCAGCAGGGCGCCGAGCCGCTCGGCCTGCCGGCGCGGCGTGCGCAGGAGCTCGCCGACGTAAGCGTCTTCGCTTTCGGAAAGCTCTGATGGCGTGCCCTGCGCGAGCAGCCGGCCGCCCCCCATCACCGCGATCCGGTCGGCGAGCAGAATGGCTTCCGTCATGTCATGGGTAATCATGACCGTGGTCAGGCCGAGCTTGCGATGCAGCTCGCGGAAATCGTCGCCGAGCGCGTCGCGGGTGAGGGGGTCGAGTGCGCCGAACGGTTCGTCCATCAACACGATGCGCGGCTTTGCGGCGAGCGCGCGCGCCACGCCGACGCGCTGGCGCTGGCCGCCCGAGAGTTCATGCGGCAGGCGGTCGCGGTATTGCGCCCGGTCGAGCCTGACAAGGTCGAGCAGCTCGTCCACCCGCGCAGAAATCTCGGCGAGGGGCGCGCCCGTTAGCTTCGGCGTAATGCCGATATTGCCGGCGACGCTGAGATGCGGAAACAGCCCGCCGCTCTGGAAGACATAGCCGATCCGCCGCCGCAGCAGGATCGGATCGACCTCACGCACGTCCTCGCCCTCGACCGTGATCGAGCCAGAATCCGTCTCGATCAGCCGGTTGGCGAGCCGCAGCAGCGTGGTCTTGCCCGAGCCGGAGCCGCCGACGATGGCCAAAAACTCGCCCTCGGCGACCTCGAGCGAGACGTCGTCGACCGCCACGACGCGGCCATCGTCAAAGGTCTTGCCGACACGGGTATAGGCGATCAGGGGAGCGGCCATGCGATCTCGACTTTCACCCTCCCCTGGAGGGGGAGGGTCGACGCTCATGCAATGAGCGGCGGGGTGGGGTGACGGTCTCTCCTTACGAACAGTCCCCGACTGGAGAGATCACCCCACCCCGTCTCACATTTCGCTTCGCTCATGTGAGCCGACCCTCCCCCTCCAGGGGAGGGTAGACATCACCTACCACGTCGGCGGGCCGCGTTGAACTTATCCTTCTTACCCGCTAAGGCATCCCTCCAAACGCTTGGGGAGAAATATGGCAGATACCGCACAGCCGACGGCGGTCGCGCTTGGCGATGCGACAGTGGCGTTTCGTGTCGCTGGCGACCGCGTCTACACGGCCGTGGAGAAGGCCAATCTGTCCGTCGCGCATGGCGAGTTCGTCGCCATTGTCGGGCCGACGGGCTGCGGGAAGTCGACGCTGCTCAATGTCGCCGCCGGGCTTCTGAAGCCGGCGTCGGGGTCGGTGAAGATCTTCGACCAGCCGCTAGCGGGGTTGAACCGGGATGCCGGCTATCTCTTCCAGGCCGATGCGCTGTTTCCCTGGAAGACCGCGATCGACAATGTCGCCATCGGGCTCGAGATCAAGGGCGCTCCGCGCGAACAGGCGCTGCAGCGCGCGCAAGGCTGGCTCACCTCGGTGGGCCTCGGCGCGTTCGGCAACCGTTATCCGCACATGCTCTCCGGCGGACAGCGCAAGCGCGTCGGCCTTGCGCAGGTGCTGATCCGCGATCCCAAGATACTCCTGATGGACGAGCCGTTCGGCCCGCTCGATGCCCAGACCCGCCAGATCATGGGCAATCTCCTGCTCGAATTATGGAATTCCGACCGCAAGGCTGTGCTGTTCGTCACCCACGATCTCGAAGAGGCGATAGCGCTTGCCGACCGTGTCGTGATCATGTCGGCAGGTCCCTCGGCGCGCATCATCGGCGACTGGCGGGTGCCGCTGCCGCGCCCGCGCGACATCTCCGAAATCCGAATGGAGAAGGATTTTCATGAGCTGCACCGGGAAATCTGGAGCGTGCTGAAGGACGAAGTGATGAAGGGCTACGTGCAATCCACACAAGCGGCAGAGGCAAGCTGATGTCGTTTTTCCTACGTCGTCCCGGCCTAGTGCGCAATTGCGCACGGGCGCCGGGATCCATACGCCGTGTCCTATCGTTTGGGCGATAGGGTAGAGACCTTCTGCAACTATGAACATATGGGTCCCGGCGCCCCGTGCGCAATTGCGCACTAGGCAGGGACGACGTGGAGATAGGTATCGCTCATGTCTCGATTAATGCTTCTCACATGTCAGCTTCTGGTCGCCGTTGTCGCGCTGGCGTTGTGGCAGTTCCTCACCACAGTGCCGGTGTTCGGCCGCATCCTGCTGCCGCCTTTCTTCTTCTCCAACCCGATCGATGTCGGCAGCCAGATCGTAAAATGGTTTTCGAGTGGCGTGATCTGGAAGCATCTCATCATCACGCTGTGGGAATCTCTGCTGGCTTTCGTGATCGGCTCGGTCGCCGGCGTGCTGGTCGGCTTCTGGTTCGCGCGGCAGCCGCGCGTCGCCGCGGTGTTCGATCCCTATGTGAAGATGGTCAACGCGCTGCCGCGCGTGGTGCTGGCGCCGATCTTCACGCTGTGGCTGGGCCTGGGCATCTGGTCCAAGGTCGCGCTCGGCGTGACGCTGGTGTTCTTCATCGTGTTCTTCAACGTCTATCAGGGCGTCAAGGAAGTCTCGAACACCGTGCTCGACAATGGCCGCATGCTCGGCATGAACGAGCGGCAGTTGATGCGGCATGTCTATTGGCCGTCGGCGCTGTCGTGGATGTTTTCCTCGTTGCACACCTCGGTCGGTTTTGCGGTGGTCGGCGCCGTCGTCGGCGAGTATCTGGGTTCGGCCGCCGGCCTCGGCTACCTGATCCAGCAGGCCGAAGGCGTGTTCGACGTCGCCGGCGTGTTCGCCGGCATGTTCGTGCTTTCAGCGTTTGTCATCCTGATCGACATGGGCGTAACGCTGGTCGAGCGGCGGCTGTTGGTGTGGCGGCCGGCAGCGGCGGAGGGCAGGGGGTAGGGACCGAACTCGGAAAGCAACCTTCCTTATTGCGAAACCAGCGGATGCCCAGAGTGCGCCATAAGCTGTTTGACGTAGATTTGTAATGTTATAACATCACAAATACCTTTGCTCCTTCAGGCTGTGTCGACAATGACTGTTGTTTTCTTCCCAAGGTCGCCGCGCCACCAATGGAACGTCGTGCGTGCATTGAAGGAGCATGCCCGCACAGCCATCAACGCCGATGATGAGACAATAATTACCGTAAGCGAACGCGGCGATTCTGGTCGCGGCGGCGCCCGAACCATCGTGCTCATCATGCACCCGAGACGGCCAGCCGAGGCCGTCTCGATCGACAAGCCGCTTGAACAGATCACGCAGACAGACCTTGCGGATGCGCTGGCGCCGTTTGCCGCACCAACCGGCCTGCCCGAACCTCCATCGAAGCGGAATGACCATCGCGTAGCCGCGGATCGACGCTAGCCGGCGCAGACCAATTGCAGCATCAGCAAAGGACAAGCCCATGCAGATGGCTTTGAACCAGACTCCGGTGAGGGACCGGCTTAAGCAGGGATTTGAGTCGCCGCGTTTGATCATCAGTGCATTGGCGAGCTGCAGGCTGCCTTAATTTCGAGCATCCGCCAATCATCTCCCCGCTCGTGCGGAAGGCGGCGCGATTCATCTGCTACCGTCTCAATTTGAGAGTGGCGTCACGACCGGTTGATCGTGGTCGGTATGGCAGCAGATGATTTTCTCCGGCCATATCAGTTCATCGTGCGATTCAAGAACCTCCCGGCCAGTCGTGAAAATGATCCACAACGCAACGGCTCCTGCGATGATTGGATCGAAGATCGGATAACCCGTCACTAGAAGCAGTAAGCCCGCGGCCACCGGGGCAAGGGATACCCATACGTCGCCAAGATTGTGGATATACGCGAGCCGGATTGCAGCGTTGTTTTGGCTTGGCTCCAGGAGCAAGCGGGCCACGCTCCAATTGGCGGCAGCGGCAGCCAGACCCACGATCATCGGAACGACGCCCTGAACCGGCACCGGATTGAACAGACGCTCCCCGGCCTGCCACAAAAGCAGTCCGCTGACCGCAATCAGCCCGACCGAGTTAAAGAGATTTCCGGCTCTCAACAGCCGCTGCGAAGGACCTCTGGCGACCAGGAACGCTGCATACAGGCAGACCAGCGCCAACTCGTCCGACAGGTTATGCGCGCTGTCCATCAGGAGGCTCAGGCTCGATGCCTGATAGCCGGCAATACCCTCCACCACGAAGATTGCAGTGTTTATCGCCACTGCGGCGGCAACGGCTTTTTGATGATGAGCCATTCTGCATCCCCAATTCCGCGACTAGGCAAACGCGACTTGGCAATATGTACACTAGATAGGCTTCGAGGCGCCGACCATGAACTACTTCGTTCGCGCGGTCGCGATATCGTCGCCGGCGTCATCGGCCGGCGCCTCCAGCGCCGCCAGGGTTCGATCACCATCGCCCTCAGGCTAACTGCACGGGCCCGTGATCATCGCAATGATCACCGTGCGGATGGTGCAGCCGGCCGTCTACAAGATAGTCGACATGGTCACCATGCGGCACCGCTTCATGTCCGCAGTTTGGACCGTGCGTGTGGTCGCAATGGACTTGAGGAGTGCATTGCACGGGATTTGTGGCATTTACCGTGATGACATGTTCGTCCACGTGATCCTCGTGCATATGGTGGAGATGGCCGTCGTGAAGATAATCCACATGTCCGTCATGACGAACCGCGGTGTGCCCGCAATCCGGGCCATGTTTATGGGTGTGGTTGGCATGGTGTTTCTCGGTACATGTGGTCATTAGCAAATCTCCTTGCGCTTGTTTGCCATCGATACCCATCATCGCAGACAATAGTGGAATAGTTGCGGAAGCCAACGATACCTGAGGTGTTCGCACCCTGACTTCCCTGATGTAATCGCCGCTAGCCAACGTTATAACGCTCAAGTGGGAACGAAGGTTGCGAGCCGAGCACCAATCTACGGGTTCAGACATCCACGCCTTCCATATGTTGGGAGCCGCGATTTTTTACATGGATTCAGAAACCCTTTGAATCGATCGGGCCATGTCGGCGAAGGGACAGGGACGTTCCGGTGAACCCGTCTCTTGACCCGCAGTCCGCGCGGCGAAGGCGCATCATGGATCGCCGAGTACCCGCTGGATCGCTTCGTCGCTGTCGCCCCCTGCAATGACGGAGGAGGAGGCAAGCCTCACCCGCGCATCGCCTGGCGGCCTTCTCAACGTCCGCGCGCTGCTCTATGTTGCCGGCCAACGAATGGAGGAAACCATGAAGAAACTGTTCGGCCGGCTGGCCGCTTCACTGTTGGCGCTGGCGCTGACCTCGGGATTTGCCGCGGCACAAAGCAAGGTCACCGTCGCGATCGGCGGCGGCTCCTGCCTGTGCTACCTGCCCACCGTGCTCGCCAAGCAGCTCGGCGAATACGAAAAGGCGGGGCTGGCAGTCGAACTGGTCGACCTCAAGGGCGGCTCAGATGCGCTGAAGGCCGTGCTCGGCGGCAGCGCCGACGTGGTGTCGGGCTATTTCGACCACTGCGTCAATCTGGCCGCCAAGAAGCAGGAGCTGCAATCCTTCGTGATTTATGACCGCTATCCCGGCCTGGTGCTGGTCGTGTCACCCGCACACACCAACGAGATCAAATCGATCAAGGATCTGGCCGGCAAGAAGGTCGGCGTCAGCGCACCGGGCTCCTCGACCGATTTCTTCCTGAAGTATCTGTTGAAGAAGAACGGGCTCGATCCGACCAGCGCCGCGGTGATCGGCGTTGGCCTCGGTGCCACCGCCGTGGCGGCGATGCAGCAGGGACAGATCGACGCAGCGGTGATGCTCGATCCCTCCGTCACCGTTTTGCAGGGCAGCTATCCCGATTTGAAGATACTGGCCGACACCCGCAGCGAGAAGGACACGCTCGCCGTGTTCGGCGGGGAATATCCCGGCGGCGCGCTCTATACGACCACCGCATGGATCAGGTCGCACGAGAAGGAAGTGCAGGCGCTGACCAATGCGATCGTCAACACGCTCGCCTGGATTCACTCGCATTCGCCGGAAGAGATCATGGCGAAGATGCCCGACGAAATCGTCGGCAAGAACAAGGAGCTCTATCTGGCGGCGCTGAAGAATACGATCCCGATGTATTCGCTGACCGGCAAGATGGATCCCAAGGGAGCGGATGCGGTGCTCGCGGTGTTCAGCGAGAGTTCGCCGGAGATCGCCAAGGCCAATATCGACGTGACCAAGACTTACACCAACAAATATGTCGAGCAGGTCAAGAAGACCACCGGCGCGAATCCGAAGTAAGATCGGTACAGGATGGGCGTGAGATCGAGCGAAGTCGGGCGATGAGTGGTACAAGGCCGCTGGTCATTCATCGCGTCAGCGCGCTCGACCTCGTTGTCGAGGCATGGGCGTGGCCGTTTGCCGAGGCGCGGCGCGCAGAGATAACGGCGCATTTCGCAGACAAGCAGCGCGAGAAGCCCGCCATGTGGAACGGCCGCGTCCTGCTCGGGCGCAACCCGGTGTTTGCCGGCGATCGCTTCAGCGCCAGCTATTTCGAGACCGATTTCGCAAGCTTCCTGGCTTGGCGCGACTGGGGCTTTCCGGATCCGTCCGTGTTCAACGGCTTTGGCATGGGCGCGCTCCGCTGCGCCGACGGCGCCTTCGTGCTCGGCGAGATGGGCCGGCATACCTCCAATGCCGGGCGCATCTATTTTCCATCGGGGACGCCCGACCTCGACGACATCAAGGATGGCACGGTCGACATACCGGGCAGCGTCACGCGCGAACTCGAGGAAGAGACCGGCCTTGCGCCCGGTGAATACGACAGCGACCCGCATTGGCACTGTATCTGTACGGGGCCTACAGTCGCGATGATGCGCATGCTGCACCTCAGCATGCCGGGCGAGGCCTTGCGCGAGCGGATCGAGCGCAATCTCGCCTCGCAGCGCCAGCCGGAATTATCCGCGATCCATCTTGTGCGCAGTACCCGCGATCTCACCTCCGCGATGCCGCGTTTTGTCACGGCGTTCATCGAGGCACAGCTCGCTTCCGAGCCCTGACGCAGCAATACGCTTGACATCTGGTGGCGCTACCAATGTGATAGGCGACAACAAGAACAAGAAAACGCAGTGCACAAAAAATAAATCCAGGGAGGATTCCATGTCGGGGCGCAAAGCTGCACGCCTTCTCGTCGGGCTATCTGCCGCAATCGCGGTGCTGGGGATGGCGGCTACCGCCGAGGCTCAGGAAAAGAAAATCAAGATCGGCGTGATCTACGACCTCACCGGCCCGCTCGCCGGCGGCGGTTCCGAGCTGCAATATATCGGCGCCAAGATCATGCTCGACCAGTACGCCAAGACCGGCGTCGAAGGCTACAAGGTCGAAGCGGTCTACGCCGACGCGCAAAGCAAGCCTGATGTCGCGATCAACGAGGCGGTGCGGCTGATCGAGCAGGAAAAGGTCAACATGCTGCTCGGCTTCTTCTCGTCGGCGCAATGCGTGCCGGTGGCCGCACGCGTCGAGCAGCTCAAGAACTTCATGTGGATCACCACCTGCATTTCCTCGGCGGTGCTGGCCGACAAGAACTTCAAATACGTATTCCGTCCGCAGGCCTCGGGCGACCAGTTCGGCCTGATGACGATGGATTTCATCGCGCAGAACTCCAAGGCAAAGCTCGGCAAGGAGCCGAAGGATCTGCGTGTCGCCATCATCCACGAGGACGGCGCCTACGGCGTCGACGTCTCCAAGGGCAACGAGGCCGGCGCCAAGAAGGCCGGCTTCAACATCGTGCTGAAAGAGGGCTATTCCGCCACCGCGCCGGATCTGTCCTCGCTTGTCACCAAGCTGAAGCGTGCGCGGCCCGACGTGATCTTCCACACCGGATACAACCCGGACATCACCTTGTTCGGCCGCCAGGCGCGCGAGCAGGGCCTGAAATTCCAGGCACTCGTCGGCCATGGCGCGGGCTACGGCGTCTACGAGAAGCTGAAGGAAGGTTTGGGCGGCGACGTCAACTACGTCTTCAATGCCGATCCGATCTCGATCTGGCTCGCCAACCAGAAATCGATGGATCCGAAGCTGCCCGCGGTCATCAAGATGGTCGGCGAGGAGTTCGACAAGGCCAAGCCCGGCGTTGCGATCCGTTCCGCCCATGTCGGCATGGCCGCATCGAACACCTATGTCTTCCTGACCGAAGTGCTGCCGCGCGCCATCAAGAAATATGGCGGCGTCGATCCCGAAGCGCTGCGCAAGGCAGCCCTCGAAGTCGACCTTCCCGAAGGCGGCACTATGCTGGGCTTCGGCGTCAAGTTCCACGGCGAGGGCAGCCAGATGGCCGGCCAGAACGAGCGCTCGTTCCCGGTGGTCATCCAGTACATTGACGACAAGTCCTATGTGGTGTGGCCGAAGAGCCAGGCGCAACGCGAGGCCGTGTTGCCCTTGCCGAAGGGAACCACGTTCAGCAACCAGTAGGCCAGCACAGACGGGGCAAGAGCATGATCCGGCTTTCCGAAACGGATCATGCTCCAACGAAAAAGCCAGCGGAGGTTCTGCGGTGCTGACGGTAGAAGGGTTGGTGAAGCGTTTCGGCGGCTTCACCGCGGTTAACAACGTGTCGTTCCGGGTCGAACAGGGCGAGATTCTCGGCCTGATCGGCCCGAATGGCTCCGGCAAGAGCACGATCTTCAACATGCTGTCGGGCACGCTGGTGCCGACGGCCGGATCGATCCTGTTCGACGGCGCGGAGATCGCAGGCGTAGCCCCCCACCGCATCATCAACAGGGGCATCGGGCGCACCTTCCAGATCCCGCGGCCGTTTCACCGGCTCAGCATCTTCGAGAACGTGGCGCTCGCCGGATATTACGGGCAGGGCCGCCACAGCCGCGCCAAGGCGGATGAGGCGGCCGAGCGGGCGCTTCGCATGGTCGGCCTGCCGACCGACCGCCACGCCAGCGTCGACGGCCTGGGCGCGGCGGGCCTGAAGAAACTCGAACTCGCCAAGGCACTCGCCACTGGGCCGAAACTTCTGCTCGCCGACGAAAGCCTCGGCGGCCTCGACGAGCACGAGATGGATCAGGCCGCCGATATGCTGCGCAAGATCCGCGACGAACTCGGCATCACCATCATCTGGGTCGAGCACATCATGGGCGTGTTGATGCGGGTGGTCGATCGCGTGATGGTGCTCGATCACGGCGAGAAGATTTCGGAAGGCCTGCCGAGCGCGGTCGCCGGCGACCCAAGAGTGATCGAGGTCTATCTCGGTACGGACGCGGATTCGAGCCAGATTGCGGCCGCGGAAGCGCGTCGCAAGGCAGGGGTCTAGCGCATGCTCGAATTGAAATCGATCGACGCAGGCTACGGCAGCTTTCAGGCGCTGTTCGGGATCAACCTCGAGGTCAAGGCGGGGGAGGCGGTCGGCGTGATCGGCCCCAACGGCGCAGGAAAAACGACGCTGATGCGCGTGATCTCAGGGCTCATCCGGCCGACGAGGGGCGCGATCGCGATGGAAGCCCACGACGTGCTGGCGACGCCGGCGCATCGCATCGTTGATCTCGGCATCGCGCACGTGCCGGAAAACCGCCGGCTGTTCCCGCGGCTCACCGTCGACGACAATCTGAAGATGGGCGCCTACATGCCGGGCGCGCGCGCCAAATATGCCGAGCGGCTGGAATTCGTATTCGACCTGTTTCCGCGCATGAAGGAACGGCGCAGCCAGATGGCCGGCACCCTGTCCGGCGGCGAGCAGCAGATGTGCGCCATCGGCCGCGCGCTGATGTCGGACCCGAAATTGTTGCTGCTCGACGAGCCGTCGGCCGGTCTTGCGCCGGTCGTGGTCCAGCAGGTGTTCGAACTGGTCAAACGCATCCGCGCCAGCGGGCTCACGGTGTTGATCGTCGAGCAGAACGTGCAGCAGGTGCTGAAAGTGGTCGACCGCGCCTATCTGCTCGAGGCCGGCACCATCCGCGCGTCCGGCACGTCGGAAGAGATGATGTCGACCGATACCATCAAGCAGGCTTATTTGGGCGTCTAAGGCAGGTCACGCATGCAGGCATTCCTCGACACCTTCGACATCTTTCTGCTGGAAGCCATCGTCAACGGCATCCTGCTCGGCGGCGTGCTGGCGCTGCTCGCGCTCGGGCTCAATTTGATTTTCGGCGTTATCGACGTCACCTGGATCTGCTACGCCGAGCTGGTCATGATCGGCATGTACGGCATGTACTACATGGTCCAGGTGTTCGGCCTGCCGTATTGGGTCGCGGCGCCGTTCGCGATCCTGCTGGTGGCGGCGCTTGGGGCTGCGCTGCACTACATCGTCATCGCGCCGCTTCTGACCGCGCCGCCGATCAACCAGTTGCTCGCGACCGGCGGCGTGCTGTTCATCCTGCAGAGTTTTGCCACTGTTGCCTTTGGCATCGATTTCCGCAATCTCGGCATCCGCCTGCCGGTGCTGGCGATCGGCGAGATGCATTTCAGCTATTCGCGGCTGCTTGCCTTCGCCGCCGCCTTGATCGGCATGCTGGCGATCTACTTCTTCATGAAGCGCACCTATACCGGCACGGCGATCCGCGCTGTCGCGCAGGACCGCCAGATCATGTCGCTGATGGGGGTCGATACCAAGCGCATCTATCTCATCACCTCCGCGCTTGGCGGCGCGCTCGCCGGCCTCGCCGCCTGTCTTCTGGTGCTGCAATACGACGTGCACCCCTTCGTCGGGCTGTCGTTCGGGCCGATCACCTTCCTGATCTGCGTGCTCGGGGGCCTGGGGAATTTCGTAGGCGGCTTCATCGCGGCGTTCGTGTTCGCCCAGATCATTTCGCTGGGCGGCCTGTACTCCGATCTCGAATGGGGTTACGTGCTAGCGTTCGCCTTCTTCATCGTCATGATGTTCATCCGGCCCGCGGGCCTTTTTGCGAGGCGCTCGTGAATTCCCGCTACATCGCCTGGGCCGTCGGACTCGCAGCGCTGGTCGCGCTGCCCTTTGTCTATCGCGAGCCGTATCACCTGCACATTCTCGTGCTGATCCTGATCTGGTCGTTCGCCTATACGGCATGGTCGATCATGGGCCGCTTCGGCCTGGTGTCGCTCGGCCATGGCGGCTTCATGGGCGTCGGCGCCTATGTCACCGCACTGTTGTGGAACCATCTCGATGTGTCGCCGTGGATCGGCATTCCCATCAGCATGGCGGCGGCGGGGGTGCTGGCGCTGGTCGTCGCCTATCCCTGTTTTCGCTTCCGCATCACCGGGCATTATTTCGTGCTGGTAACGCTGGCGCTGTCCGGCATCGTGCTGCAGGTCATCACCGCAACGCGTGACTACACCGGCGGCTCGCTTGGCTACACGCCGGACCGCGCCCGCAGCGGAAGCGGCCTGATGGCGCTGCAGTTCGACGACAAGACGACCTGGTACCTGATCGCGCTGTTCGTCTGGGTCGTGGGCCTTCTGATCTGGCGCTGGGTCGACCGCAGCATGAGCCGCTACGCCATGGAGGCGATCTCGGAGGACGAGGATGCAGCCGCTGCGGCCGGCGTCAACGTCACGGCCGAAAAGCTCAAGATCACGTTGATTTCGGCGCTGATGACCGCGCTCGCCGGCGCGCTCTATTGCCAGTACCAGATGTTCATCTCGCCCGACACCGTCAGCGGCATCGCGGTGTCGCTGCAGATGGTGTTCGCCGTCATCGTTGGCGGCCTCTATGTCTCGCTCGGCCCGACGGTCGGCGCCGTCATCACCATCATGCTCGCCGAAGTGCTGCGCATCGGGTTCGGAACCAAGGCGGTCGGCTGGGACAACCTCGTCTACGGCGTGCTGCTGGTCATCTTCATCATATTCCTTCCCAAGGGCATTCTTGGTAGCGTTCTCGACAGATTGAAAACGCAACCCAAGCCCTCCGGGACGAAATGAGCAAGAAATCCTCGCAATCGCTGGCGGATGAATTGAAGCCTTATGTCGCTCCGTTCCGCTACGACGGGTCAGGCGAGTTTCACCTGAAGTCGCACAGGACCAACGAGAAGGGCGGCCTCGACAAGGAAAGGGCGACGGGGATCATCGAGGCCAATCGCGAGCGTTTGTCCGATTTCCAGGAAAAACTCTACGCCCAGGACCGCTGGTCGCTGCTGCTGATCTTCCAGGGCATGGATGCCGCCGGCAAGGACAGTGCGATCAAGAGCGTGTTCGAGGGCGTCAACCCGCAGGGCTGCGAAGTCACGTCGTTCAAGCAGCCGTCCACGAAAGAACTCGATCACGATTTCCTGTGGCGCAGCATGATCGCGCTGCCGGAGCGCGGCCGGATCGGCATCTTCAACCGCTCTTATTACGAGGAATGCCTGGTGGTGCGGGTGCACCCGGAGATCCTCGCCAAGCAGAAAATACCCCCGCAACTCGTGACCAAGGACATCTGGAAGGAGCGGTTCGAGGACATCTCCGCGATGGAGCGCTACCTCGCGCGCAACGGCACCGCGATCCTGAAATTCTTCCTCAACGTCTCCAGGGAGGAACAGCGCGAGCGCTTCCTCGAGCGGCTGGAGGATCCGGCCAAGAACTGGAAATTCTCGCTCGCCGACATCGGCGAGCGCAATCTGTGGGCGAAATACCAGGCCGCCTGCCAGGACATGATCCGCCACACCTCGACGCAGGCGGCCCCTTGGATCGTGGTCCCTGCCGACCACAAATGGTTCGCCCGCGTGGTGATCGGCTCGACGATCGTCGCAGCGCTGGACAGCCTCGACCTCCACTTCCCGAAAGTCGACAAAGCCGACCGCAGCGAGTTCAAACAGGTCCGCGAGGCGCTGCTGGCGGAGGGCAAGAAGTAGGATGGGTAGAGCGAAGCGAAACCCATCATTCATTCCAAGTGGCGCAAATAGATGGGTTTCGCTCCGCTCTACCCATCCTACGTGCTGATGACGACAGCATTAGCCAAGTGCGGAAAGATGGCGAAGCGCGCGCAGTTCCTTTGCGGCCGCTTTCATGAGCGGCTTGGCCTGCTCATCCTCGCGTCCGACGATAATGCCTGAAACAAAGGCGCGGGCGCGCCTGTTTTGAGGTGGGGCCTGGAGCGCGGCCTCTGCCGCCATCTTTCGGTCCGCAATGAAGTCGTTGAGCGAGCCCAGAGCATCCTGAATCTTCTTCGCATGTTTCGATAGACGTGCGAGCGCCTTTCGCTCGCCTTTGCTGCGGAATAGGCTTTCGAAGAACTCGGCTGCGTACCTGATCTTCTTCATCCTGATCCGGAGCTTGTGCCGCTCGGGAGCCGTCATCTCTTGCAGCTTCCCTGCGTCCTTGTGTGCCTTCCTGATGCGCCGATCCAGCAGCTTCGCGGCGAATTCGTCGAGCTCGCTGTTGGCGACGTCTGCCCGGCCATGCTGCGCCTCTATCCACTCGAGCACGTCGATGAGCAGCGCACGGCATCGCGGCGAATCGACGGCCTTCCTGGCCCGCTCGAGCGCCTCGGCGCGTTTATCGGCAAACTCTCTCGCGATGGCTTTGCCGCCCCGCCGCGGTGTTATTTCGCGAGCGACAGGGCCAATCTTCTCCTCCAGGAAGACGTGGAGTTCGCGCGCGTGGGCAAGCTCGCTTGTCAGCCACCTCAGTTCTGTCTTGATCTCTTCGGTTTTCGCAGCCGCCAATGCTTGTGAGAATAGCGAGATGGCCGCACGCAGGCGGCGCAGGCCTACGCGCATCTGATGTACGCCTTCCGGATCAAGGTTACGGACGGCATCTGCGTTTCCGGAAAAGTGGCGAAGGGTGGAGCGGGCGATGGCTCGGAAACCCTCGATGACGCTCATCCGCTTCTCAAGCTCGATCGGCTCTGCAAAAACAGCTTGAGCGCTCTTGCCATTGATGAGTTCGTAGCCCCGGTCTGCCTTCCCTTTCAAACAAAGCTCGGCCGCCAGCTTCCGCTCCAGCGCCTTCGCGACGCGAAACAGATCCGCTGCAGGTCCGCGTTTCAGTTCGAGTTCAACCTCCTCGATGCGGCTGGCGCGCCCGGCCGCGACGACCTTGCCGTGATCAATGGCAAGTTCCAGTTCGCTCCGTCTGGTGCGGACCGGCATGGTGATGCGATGTACCGAGGTCTTGAAGATCGGCTTCAACTTGCGCCGCAGCTTGTTCGAGGCCAACCGCTGCAGGGGGGTGCCATTCGCCTCGCCAAGATCGGGAGTGCGTCCTCCTATTTCGGTTTCCCACTCGCCGCGGCCGAACTGCGCGCCGGACGTCTGCTTGATTGTTTGTATGTGCTTGCCGTCCGTTTGCCTGACCCGGAGCAGAAGTCCACGCCGCTTCAATTTTTGTTTCCGCGTGTCGAAATAGGTCGACAGCAGATCGCTCTCGGAGCGCTCGCCGATCTTGCAGCCGGGCACCGTCAATCTGGGAGAGGGCCCGAGATTTCGCTTCGGCAGGCGGAACTTGATTTCATTCTCAACGCCCATTTTGATGCTCACGTGAAGCTGTAGATTGGTAACGCAGGAAGAGGTTGCCGGGTGCCGGGCCGCTCCTAACCGATTTCGTCCGCCCGTTAGGTCACCTGTCCTGAACCTCTTTTGGCATTGCGGCGACCCATAATTTTCGTCTAGAAGGGGCCCGGAACGCGCTCTCCGGCAACGAACCGTCAATGGTTTTGGCCGAGAATTTTGGCGTCCCAAAGGGTCTGGCAATGCTGATTCGCAGCGAAAAACACGGAGTTCGGGGTGGAGCGGCCAAGGCTGCCCCTGCGATTCCGGCTGCGACCGCGCCCACCCTCCTTCTTGGCGGGCTTCTGCTTCTTATCGGCCCCTGAGGGCCGTCTGGGCGGTTTGCGCCTGGGCACTCAGGGGTTCGCGCGAGATCACCAGACCCTTCAGCGCCACTTGAACCGGCGCAAGACCCAAAAGGAATTCTTCAGATGACTATCGCCAACAAGTCCGAGAAGGACCGCGTAATCGTATTCGACACCACCCTGCGTGACGGCGAGCAATGCCCGGGTGCGACCATGACGTTCGAGGAAAAGCTCGAGATTGCCGAGATGCTCGACGACATGGGCGTCGACGTCATCGAGGCCGGTTTCCCGATCACCTCGGAAGGCGACTTCCAGGCGGTCAGCGAAATCGCCCGCCGCTCCAAGAACGCCGTCATCGCGGGCCTGTCCCGCGCGCACCCCAAGGACATCGACCGCTGCGCCGAAGCGGTGAAATTTGCAAAACGCGGCCGCGTCCACACCGTGATCGCGACTTCTCCGCTGCACATGCGCGTCAAGCTGAACATGACGCCGGAGCAGGTGGTCGAGCTTTCGATCGCCAACGTTAGCCGCGCGCGCAACCAGATCGACGACGTTGAATGGTCGGCCGAGGACGGCACCCGCAGCGAAATGGACTTTCTCTGCCGCATCGTCGAGGCCGTCATCAAGGCCGGCGCCACCACCGTGAATATCCCGGACACGGTCGGCTACACCGTGCCGGAGGAATACACGAACTTCATGCGCACGCTGATCGAGCGGGTGCCGAATTCCGACAAGGCGGTTTTCTCGGTGCATTGCCATAACGACCTCGGCATGGCAGTGGCGAATTCGCTGGCCGGCATCGCCGGCGGCGCGCGGCAGATCGAATGCACCGTCAACGGCATCGGCGAGCGGGCAGGCAATGCCGCACTGGAAGAAGTCGTGATGGCGATCAACATCCGCAATGACGTGTTTCCGTGGTGGAACAAGATTGACACCACCATGCTGACGCGGGCCTCGAAACTGGTTTCGGCGGCCACCTCGTTCCCGGTGCAGTACAACAAGGCTATCGTTGGCCGTAACGCGTTCGCGCATGAAAGCGGCATCCATCAGGACGGCGTGCTGAAGGACGCATCGACCTACGAGATCATGCGCCCCGAAATGGTCGGCCTGAAGAAGTCGTCGCTGGTGCTCGGCAAGCATTCGGGTCGCCATGCCTTCGTGCACAAGCTGGAGGAGATGGGTTACAAGCTCGGCGACAACCAGCTCGAAGACGCCTTCGTGCGGATGAAGGCGCTGGCCGATCGCAAGAAGGACATCTATGACGAGGACATCGAGGCGCTGGTCGATCAGGAGATCGCAGCCTCGCATGACCGCATCAAGCTGGTCTCGCTGACGGTGATCGCCGGCACCCACGGTCCGCAGCGCGCGACCATGAAGCTCGACGTCGAAGGCCAGACGAAAATCGAGGAAGCCGAAGGCAACGGCCCGGTCGATGCGGTCTTCAACTGCATCAAGGCGCTGGTGCCGCACGAGGCCAAGCTGGAGCTCTATCAGGTCCACGCCGTCACCGAAGGCACCGACGCGCAGGCCGAGGTATCGGTGCGGCTCGCCCATGAAGGCCGCTCGATGACGTCGAAGGGAGCCGATCCGGATACGCTGGTCGCTTCCGCAAAGGCCTATCTCGGCGCGCTGAACAAGATCGTCATGAAGCGCCAGCGCGACATGCCGGCGCAAGCGGCGGGCTGAGACGTCTCGCTCATCGACGGACTAACGAAACGCGGCGCTGCAAGGCGCCGCGTTTTTGCATTGGACACGCGATGTAATCCACCGATCGTTGCCAAGGCGGCGGACATTGCGAGCCAACGGGTCCAAAACCGGCTCGGAGGAAGGCCGAATTTTGCAGCGCAGCAAAGCCGGCCGCGAGAACCCCTGCTAACGGGCAATGGCAATTGGGCTCGCTTGTCTGTATTGGTCAACTGGCATGCAAGCATCGGAGCCGCTTACGCGTGCGCCGGAAGGAATAAAAAGGGAGGACATATGCGCAAGCTGATTTTGGCCGCGGCATCGATCGCGGTACTGGCTCTGGTCGGACCGGCCACGGCGCAATCGCCGATCGTGATCAAGTTCAGCCATGTGGTGGCGACCAATACGCCAAAGGGTCTGGCGGCCGAGAAGTTCAAGGAGCTGGCCGAGAAATACACCGCCGGCAAGGTCAAGGTCGAAGTCTATCCGAACTCGCAGCTCTACAAGGATAAGGAAGAGCTGGAAGCGCTGCAGCTCGGCGCGGTGCAGATGCTGGCGCCGTCGAACGCCAAGTTCGGCCCGATCGGCGTCAAGGAGTTCGAGGTGTTCGATCTTCCTTATCTCCTTCCCGATCTTAACACGTTGCGTAAGGTCACCGAGGGACCGCTTGGCACCAAGCTGTTGAAGCTGCTGGATGCCAAGGGCATGACCGGGCTCGCCTATTGGGACAACGGCTTCAAGATGATGAGCGCCAACAAGAAGCTGGTGGCGCCGGCGGACTACAAGGGTCTGAAGTTCCGCATTCAGTCATCCAAGGTGCTGGAAGCGCAATTCCGGACACTGGGTGCGATCCCGCAGGTGATGGCGTTCTCCGAAGTCTATCAGGCGCTGCAGACCGGCGTCGTGGACGGCCAGGAGAACACCTGGTCGAACATCTACACCCAGAAAATGCATGAGGTGCAGAAGTACATCACCGTCACGAACCATGGCTACATCGGCTACATCGTGGTGGTGAACAAGAAATTCTGGGATGGCATTCCGGCGGATATTCGCACCGAGCTGGACAAGGCCATGAAGGAGGCCACCGCCTACGGCAACGGCCAGTCGGCGAAGGAAAACGACGACGCGTTGGCCGAAATCAAGAAGACCGGCAAGAGCGAAATCGTGTCGCTGACGCCGGAGCAGGACTCAGCGATGCGCAAGGCGCTCGAACCGGTTTACCAGGACGTGGCCAAGCGAGTCGGTCAGCCCCTGATCGACGAATTCCTCAAGGAGACGAGGGGCGCGACGAACTAGAATGGTGTTTAAGGGCTTCCGTGCGTCGGCGCGGAAGCCCTTGTCCTTTCCGAAATATGCTATGAATGAGTGGGGACTGCGGCCCGTAGTAGATGCCGCGGAAATGGCACAGGATCAGGCTGGGACAAAAGCGGCCGATCTTTCAGGGGGAAGTTGATGCTGCTTCGCATCCTCGATCGGCTTGAGGAGATATTGATCGCAACGCTGATGGGGCTCGCGACCTTCATCATCTTTCTGGCGGTGATGCACCGCTATCTTATCGGCATTCCGTTGCTGTATCCGATCCTGTTTCCGATCCACCTGTCCTGGGCGCAGGAACTCTGCATCTACATGTTCGTGTGGGTCGCCAAGTTCGGCGCCGCCTATGGCGTCCGCACCGGCATCCATGTCGGCGTCGACGTTGTCGTGAACCAGCTCAAATCGCCCTGGCGCAATGCGGTGGTGCTGTTCGGGCTGTTCTGCGGCGCGTTTTTCACCGCCGTTATCGGAACGATGGGCGCGACGTTCGTCTGGGGCCTGATGCACACCGACCAGGTCTCGCCCGATCTCGAGATACCGAGTTGGTTCGTCTATCTCTGCATCCCGCTGGGCTCGTACCTGATGTGCTTCCGATTCCTGCAGGTCGCGTACGGCTATTGGCGTACCGGCGAATTGCCGCATCATGATCACGCCCATGTCGAGGGGGTTGAGGTCGAAGCGCCCGGCGCCGGTGTCGCGGAGGTGACGCGATGACCAGCGTATTCATCTTCGGACTGCTGATCGCGCTGATGCTGACGGGCATGCCGATCTCGATCGCGCTCGGCATGACGGTTCTGACCTTCATCTACACCATGACGAACGTGCCGACCGAGTCGGTGGCGCTGAAGCTGTTCACCGGCATCGACAATTTCGAGATCATGGCGATCCCGTTCTTCATCCTCGCCGGAAACTTCCTGACCCATGGCGGCGTCGCGCGTCGTATGATCAATTTCGCGACCACCATGGTCGGGCACTGGTATGGCGGCCTCGGGCTTGCCGGCGTGATGGCTTGCGCGCTGTTTGCCGCGGTGTCCGGTTCGTCGCCGGCGACCGTGATCGCGATCGGCGCCATCATGTTGCCGGCGATGGTGAAGCAGGGATTCCCGAAGCGCTTCGGGGCCGGCGTCATCACCACCTCGGGCGCGCTCGGCATCCTGATCCCGCCCTCGATCGTGATGGTAATCTATTGCGTGGCGACGGGCGGCAGCATTGCGCTCGATCCGGCCGGGCATCGCGTGTCATCGGCATCCGTCGGCCAGATGTTCATGGCCGGCGTCATCCCGGGCATCATGCTGGCGACCCTGCTGGGCGTTACGACCTTCTATCGCGCGTATAAGAACGACTATCCGCGGCTGCCGAAAGCGAGCTGGACCGAGCGCTTCACCGCGTTCCGCAAGTGCATGTGGGGATTGCTGCTGATCCTGATCGTGCTCGGCGGCATCTATGCCGGCATGTTCACGCCGACGGAAGCAGCCGCGATCAGCGCGGTCTACGCCTTCGTCATCGCGGTCTTCGTCTATCGCGACATGTCGCTGCGGGACGTGCCGAAAGTGCTGCTCGGCTCCGCCAATATGAGCGCGATGATCCTCTACATCATCACCAACGCGGTGCTGTTCTCGTTCCTGATGGCGAATGAAAACATTCCCCAGCAGATCGCGGCATGGATCACCTCGGTCGGCGTCGACTGGATCATCTTCCTCCTGATCGTGAACTTGTTGCTGCTGATCGCCGGCAATGTGATGGAGCCGTCCTCGATCGTGCTGATCATGGCGCCGATCCTGTTTCCGGTGGCGGTCAAGCTCGGCATCCATCCGGTGCATCTCGGCATCCTGATGGTGGTCAACATGGAAGTCGGCATGTGCCATCCGCCGGTCGGGCTCAACCTGTATGTGGCGTCCGGCATCGCCAAGATGGGCATCACGGAGCTGACGATCGCGGTATGGCCGTGGCTTTTGACCATGCTGATCTTCCTCGGCATCGTCACCTATGTGCCGGAGCTTTCGCTGTGGCTGCCGCGTGCGCTCGGCATGCTGTAGCCATCAGCGCATTGCGCTGGATCAAACGACGCCGGATTACATCTTGGTAAGGGAAGCATCCCTTGCCAATCATTAAGTTGAACGCCGGCTGGCGCAGGCTCATCCTCAGGCAACCTTTTCAGAGGAGGTTCGCATGAGGAAGTTCGCCATCGCCGCGGTCGCGGTTCTTGCCATCGCCGGTTCGACCGCCGTCTACGCCCAGCACCGTCATTGGGGCTACGGCCATATGCGGATGAACCCGGAGGACCGGGCTGCCTATGCCGACGCGCGGATCGCGGCCGTCCACGCCGGCCTCAAGCTGACGGCGGAGCAGGAAAAGCTCTGGCCGCCGGTCGAGGCCGCGGTACGGGAATTTGCCAAGCTCAGAATCGATCGCGCCAACGCGCGGATGAACGCGCCGAGGGATGATTCCAGCCAGCAGAAGCCCGACGATCCGGTATCGCGCCTGCGCGAGCGGGCCGAGAATATGGCCGCGACGGCGGCGGCGATGAAGAAGATCGCCGACGTCGCCGACCCGCTCTACAAGACGCTCGATGACGGCCAGAAGCGGCGGCTTGCCGTTCTGACCCATATGGACCGGCGGTTCGGGGGCAGGGAAGGCTGGCACCATCACCGGTTCGAGCGCGAAATGGGCAGGGACCGCGACTTTGACCGGCATCACGGCTACGGCCGCGACCGTTATGACCGGGATGGTGGCCCGGACCGGGGCGGCCCCGAACGGCTCTGACGCGCCCCCAACCGGGGCCCGATCCGGACACTGGCAGAAGCCGCTGAAATCCAGCGGCTTTTGCCGTTCGGGCTGTCCGCCAAAGCCCGGGAAAACTTAGCCTCGCTTGCTGGACATCCCCGGGTCGCTTTGCTAAACGACGCCCTCTCGCGAAGGCTTTTCCGGACCTCACGCATCCGGGCGCATAGCTCAGTTGGTAGAGCAGCTGACTCTTAATCAGCGGGTCCCAGGTTCGAGCCCTGGTGCGCCCACCAAGCCTCGCAGGGACTTAGCAGCAATGCGTATCAGAACGGGCCTTTCGGTTTGACGTCCGGTTTGAGAAATTTGTTCGTCATCCGTACGCCTGTTTAAGGAGTGGCGGGATGGCTGCGCGTTACCACAGCGGCCAGTTCGTTCCCCGGCGGCGTGGAGCATTCTCACACGCAGAAGCCTTGGCGACAGAGGACGCCTTCACCTGGAATCGATCCACATCCCAATCTCATTTCTGTTCCTACCCGTAAACTTCGCTCAGCTTCTTGATCGCTGACTCCGCGAGCTCGAGGCGGCCACCCAGGTAGTGCGCGTCCAGAATCTCCTGTACCGTCTTCATCGAATGGCCGGTGATGGAGGCGATCTCCGGCACGGAGCAGTTCGACAGGGCGAGGCGCGTAACGGCAGTGCCGCGCAGATCGTGGAAGTGCAGGTCCTTCAGCGAGGTTTTCCTGAACGCCTTGTCCCAGCTCGTCCTGAAACCGTCCTCCGTCCACGGCCGGCCGAACGAGTTGACCAAAATGGTCACGGCCGAGCGCTTCTCCTTCAGCGCAGCATCAAGCGCCGCCTTCAGCGGCGGTCCCACCGGGATTGTTACACGGCGCCGGGCCTTACGGCCGCGCCCCTTCGACTGACGCATCCGGATGTATGTACCATCGTAGTCCTTCCAGGTCAGCCGCAGCAGGTCTCCCTGGCGCTGGCCTGTCCATACCGCGAGCAGGAGAGCGGCCTGCAGCTCGACGGACGCGACACCGCAGAAGGCGCGGATATCGTCTGCAGTCCACACTATCTCCGAGCGATCAGATTCATAAAGCCGGCCACCGCGCTCGCAGACGTTCACCGCGATCTTGCCACGGTCCTTCGCAACCGACAGCACGCGCGCAATTGTGGTCCAGATGTAGTCCGCCTTGCGCGGCGTATCGGAAAATGAATCACGAAACTCTTTAAAGTCACCCCGCACACGCTTGTCTTCGAGAGCCCCGATTGGCAACGAACCGAACTTGGCCTCGATGAGTTTGAGGTAGCCGTCATAGGCGCGCTTACTCTTCTCACCGAGGTCCTTGTACTCGCTGCAGTCCTTGAAGTAGTCGATGAGCGAACTGAACGTCTCGGCGCTCTTCTTCTTGTAGGACGCAACAGCTTCATTGTAGAGGCGCATGAACTCGGGCGTGCCAGGCTCCGCGTCGATGCGTGGGCCGCCCTTCCAAGCGTACCAATAGGTTTTCGACGTTCCGTCAGCGAGTTTTTTGATTGACCAGTTGATTCCCTTCAGCCGCACTCGCATTTTGGGATGCCTTCCACGCGTCGTATGGTGATAGCCGCGGTTGCATTGTAGGCTGGAGACCGGATAGCCGGTCAAGGGCAGCATCGATGGCTTTTCTATCCCACTTGTGCGTTCCGGGGATCGGGCCCGGCATGATTCCGCGTCGAATCCAGTCGTTGAACGCCGACAACGTTTCGCAACCGGCATAGGCCGCGGCCTGTTCTTTCGACATGCCACGGGGCTCGATCATTCAGCACTCCCACCGCCGCCACTTTGAATGGTGTCCAGTTTCGGCGGCATAGTAGTTGATCAAGGCCGAGAAAAGAGTAGTGGGCTCGCCGTCGCGCATTCGGTTAGTTTGGAGTGGATATCGGACAGGTCCATGCGCGCGAACCATTTCAGAATTGCTTATGACATCTCGCGGAACTGAGTTGTATCTGGTGCGGTGATCCAAAGCCGCGTTCGGCGTTTCGCCCGTTTCACTTGTGTCCCAGCGGGACTCGAACCTGCAACCAGTTCGTTATGAGCGGCGGAATATCGATCGGCCCTGTTGATTTTGCAGTGGTTTTGTTTGAATTCGATCGCGTTTGTTGCTCTTCGATGAGGCCGTTTCTGGTGCGAAACTGGTGCGGTGACGCCTCGGTCTGGACCCGAACTTAGAGAGGGCGTTTGTGGCGACTGACGTCTGTCACTTGTAGCGGACCTTCAGCCTGATGACCTAAGGCCATAGGTTGAGATCCTATCGGCGTAGACGCTCTTCATTCCGGGCTCCCCGTCACAAACGGCCCGGATAGCCGGCTTTTTCCCACTTCGCCTCGATATTGTCGGCGACGCACTTTGGATTCTGAGCAGGCTTGGGTAGAGCTGCATTCGAACCAAAATATTGTTTGAAGTCGACATGCCTTCCCAGATTTGAGGGGCGATACTGCGCAATTCGGTTGAACAACAGGACCGGATCGCCTGCGAATCGCTGGTAGACAGACTTGTGCATCGTTGCAGCCGACTCATGCGTCTTATCGTCTTCCGGCAACAGCCGGAGGCCCTTCCTCAGCCAGCCCCCGGCCTGTTCGTCGTGCTGCAGGCCGCTGGGATCGGGCCATAGCTTCAGGACACTGCTGTCGTGTTTCAGGCCATCGGGGATGATGGACGAAGCGGCGAGCATCCAGCTCAGGGCGACGTCCGAAAGGCGGGCTTCGTTTTCGAGGTAGCCGCCGCCGATATCCGCGTGAACTCCGGGAAACCAGACCTGTTCGAAGTAAAGGTTCTTGTCCTCGTCGCGCTTCATCAGCTTCTCGGCGGTCGGCCTCCAGCCCACACGCGCGAAGTCGGCGCGGTTTTCGTCGATGGAGATTGCATGCTTCGCGTAGCCGACATTCACGTTAAGGGTCGTGTCATAGAATTGATGCTTCGGCCGCGTGAGATGCAGCGTCATGAGACGTCTGAAAAAGCCATAGCCGGGCAGGGACGGCGCAATCTTCAAATAATTCCTCAGGTAGATGAGCAGCGCAACGATAACACTCAAATAGCCCAGATCGCGCGTAACCTTGCCGGCCCACGGATAGGCGGCTTCGAGCCAAGCCCCGATGAAATGCAGCCCGAATGGAATCGCGAGCACAGCCGCGATAAGAATCGGCGCCAGCCACTTATTCCCTAATGCGGCCACAGTGTCGAAGACGCCGATAAAATAAGGAAACACGTTTGCCTGCTCGACTCCGTCCTTGACGGCTGAGCATCCGTGTTCGGTCCTGAATTTTTTGGCGATCGCATCGCGCGTCCGCAACATGAACTGGAGATAGCGGCCCGCCCTCGTCCGGTCATAGGATGAGCAGAACTGATACACGTCCTTCACCGCGTGTTCTGCAAGTTTGCGCGATCCCTCAAGGTCAAGACGTAGGGGAGCACCACCCGGCAACTGCCGCGCGATTCCGCAATAGGAGATCACACCCGCAAGCGAGCGAACCGTGTAAGCGCCGCGGCTGAAGCCGATCAGGAAAATACGATCGCCGGGTTCATACAATCGTATTATCGCAGCGTAACAGTCTATGATGTTTGCGGTGATGCCGAGGCCGGTAGCCATGCTCGCGACGTTGTAGAACGTACGCAGCCAGCCGACCTTGAAGTGACCGCCGTCCGCTGCCGAACCGAGACCGGGGTCGTAGAATGCGACCTGCTCGGAAGGATCAATCCGGGTGTCGGGGCCTACGCGGCAGGCGCGGTACAGCTTGTAGACGTTGGTTCGCGCCTCGTCGAAATTGATGCCGCCCGCTTGGCCTGTGCCATCGGAAAAGATGACGATGCTCTTCGGCATTTGACCTGTCCCGCCCAAAAGTTGCACAAGAAAGGACTATTATCATAGATTGTATGGCCGATTCTCAAAGACCCCGGTGTTTAAAGAACGTCGTTTGTCTGCGGGATGTGGATGGTCGTGGCATAGAAATCGGACCGGTGATGCAAACCGCCAGATGATCGTGACAAACACTACCGGCAAATCGTCAAGCTCATAACCTGAAGGTCATAGGTTCAAATCCTATCCCCGCAACCAAGTTCTAAGCCCTTGAGAACGCATCGTTTTCGAGGGCTTTTTGCTGCTCCCAATTTGGTTGGAAATTTTGCTCGTGGAGGCGCCGTGGAAGCGGCAGAAGGAAAGTCGTAGCGTAAAATCGGCGAGGGTGAACGGGGCGCGATGACTCAATTGTGATCGCAGGTCGATGGCGACCGCCGCACTTACGTCGGATCACGGCTCGCTGGCCGTCACCATTTTGCTGCGCCGGCCACGCTGCCTCACCGTTGAACTACGAATCTGGGGGTCAGGAGTTCGAATCTCTTCGGGCGCGCCATTCAAATCAAGCACTTACAAAAGATTACCGTTTGAGAACGTGACGTTAAAACGGTTTTTCAAACGGTGTTTGTGGAGGCCGGCGTACGTCTAATCTCCGCAATGTGATTGACAGGGCCGAGCCGGCAAAGCGGCTCGACGAGCGCCTTTTTATTATTCGGGAACTGAGTCCCCACGCGCCGAACGAGCGTACCGCCAGTTCGAATCCCACTCTCTCCGCCATATAGGCCGAAAAGTTCTTATTTTTCAGCACTTTCTGAAGCTGACTGTCTGACGGCCCATATCCGAGCCCATACTTTCGACTAGACGGGCAACGACCTTTTTGTCGCGCCTCGGGCTAAATTCCGCTTCAAACAGGTCACGACTATCGAACGCAGCCTTCTACCAGGACGGATAACCGCTCCCTTGCTTGTCATTGCCTCCTCTGCGTCAAGCCAATCTGATGGGAGACATCACGAATGAATGCAGCTTTGTCGTTAGTCTCGGCCAATCGCCTCAGATATTTGCCGACCTCATCCCACTGCTCGACATGTCGCTTCTGCTCCGAGTACATGCGGAATCTATCCCAAATGAACTCAATTATCTGGTCCCAGCTGAGCTGAAGCACCTCCGGATAGCGTTCCCTTAGCTCTGCACTTTCATTTCGACCCACGGCGACCAGCCGGATCCTGGTTCGCCCGAATATGGCAATACCGTCCTCGTAATGCACTTTGCAGCCTCTGAAATGCTGGCGCGCGGTAGACAACCGATGGCTGCCACAACCCGTTGTACGTTCTGCCTATCTGGATCTGTCCATGGTCCATTCAGCGTACATGGTTGGTTCGTTTTCACCTCTACGATCACAATGTCATCGAGACGAGGAGAGAAACAAAGGCGCGAGTCGTCCTTCATTGGAGTTTGATGATCAAAGGTGAATTCGGCACGATGTCTGAAACGAACGCCTAGTAGGTCCGCATCGGTTCGCTGGCTGCCGCGTCGCTCCGGATGCACGACGAAATTTTCGATTTGCAGGAACCCATTGAGGCGGAAATACCAATAGGCAACCTTTTCGGTAAATGTTTGCGCTAGATGATGCATGGGCTCAATGCTCATTGTTCGGTCCACTCGGATTGGTTTACGCACGGCCTTAGGCTGCTAGCTCTGTGCTGAGGTTGTACTTGATCGCAGGCGCGTGCCTTGCCAACGCCCCTTGCGCTAGCATCGCGTCTCGGAGGCAGTGAATTGCGCCCTTCTGTCCAGAAGAGCGCCTATACTGAAAACCCCAACAGTTCGTTGATTGAGAGTTCCTGGTTCGGGACGCAGCAGGCTGGTGTGTTCAGGGATGCGGCTCTGCTACGCCATTATCGCAACGAACCTGGCGGAAGGTCCGCCCGGGGCAATCGCGGTGCGAATAAGTTGCTTTTGATCCCGATGATCTATGAATGCAACGTCGTAGAAAGTGATGAACTCCCCATCGATCATGGGGCATAGCGATCGATCAGAACTGCAGTATTCGGGGTGAGCTGTTCGAAGGTCAGCGAGGTATGCGTCGTCGAGAGAGGGGCGCTCCCGTGGGGCTGCTCATGGATATATGTGTGGTGATGCCGACAGTAGTAACCGTGATGTCGCGCATCGTTCGGTCGGTTCTGTTGCAGAGAAAGACTGGCATGACGTTCATGGCGCCGCGATCCGGAAAGTATAGCGTTATTCCGGTGGGAGCCTTCCCGGGGGCCGCAATGATGTAGCCCCGGTCGCGCGGGGTCTCCGGCGCGAATGCGACAGGAACACTTGTGATGCGCGGCGAGAACGGTGCACCGCTGCCGACAGCTTCAGTTCGGGCCACGAGCAGCGTGGCACCAGTCTGCTTGCATGCTTCAATCGCGTCACGCAGGTGCGGACGAGAGAAGCCGTCTGTCTCTGGCTCGATGTACTCAGCTTCGATGGTGGCGGGATGGCTGGTCAGCCAGCTCTGGACGGCAGCTCGCTGCTCTTCAAGAGATTGATCCGAATAGGAAGGGTCGCTTGGACGTATGCAGTAATAGACAATAACATCCATCGGGGATTCCAGAAGACACGCAGCGCCTGATCCGCTCCTTAAGCTTCAGATGAGGGCTTGAGAAATTGCGGAGTTTTGCGACGAAAGATCGCGTGTCACTCTCAAGCCACTTTCTGCGGCCTATCAGAAGAAATCTCGTGCTGAACGGGCGGGTTGCCGATCGCTCTAATCTTTCAGGGAAGGCTGAACTCCGCGCAAGCGCTTTGAGGCCAATGATCAGTGTCCGGCCCGTGCGCTATAGGACCGGTAGAGGCTGACCATCCGATCGATGTTCTGGGCCGAAGCGGCGACTAGCGCCAGGCCCTCCGAGCTTTCAAAGAGCTGAACGAAGCGCTGTCCGACTTCTGCCTCGGTTGAAAGTGATCAGCGCCGAGGCGATCAAAGCTCGACTACTCCATCAACATGACGTCGATCGATGTGGGAGGGTGTGCGATCAAACGTTCAAACAGTGCGGCCCTACGTGAACGGGAGTTGGATTCACATGCATCTAGCCAACCTCAACGCGCGTTATGCTTATCGTCCTCCGTTTAAGGTCCGCTTTCTGGGGCGAAGCGGATATGAACTGGCAGCCAAAACTGACTGAATCGGTCGAAAATTGCCCAACGCGGACACAAGCCTCTATCCGCCTTTTCTGCGGCGCGATACCATTAGCGCATCTGAAGTCTAAGGGCGGCGCATGAGGAGGCGAGAGTTCATTCTCGGTCTTGCGATGCTCGCTAGTGTCGGCCGCGCGAGCGCTCAAGGCCGTGCGCGTCGTGTCGGGATTCTCTATACCGAGCCAGGTCAAGCTAACTTTCTCGAAACCTCCCTCAGAGAGAAGGGGTGGATACTCGGCCAAAATCTCCAGATCGAGTATCGAATAACTCGTGGCGATACCAATCTCTCACAGGCATATGCCCGGGAGCTGCTCGCTTTGCAGCCTGATGTTCTGTTCGCAGTGACCAACACCTCTATGGCCGCTCTGCACGCCGAACATTCTAGCATTCCGACCGTTTTCGCGATGGTCAGCGATCCAGTCGGCATGCGTTACGTCGAGACCTTCTCAAGGCCCGGGGGCAACGTGACTGGTTTTACGCCATTTGAACCGTCCCTCGGTGGCAAATGGGTTTCGCTGATCAAGGAAGTGGCGCCAAACGTCGAGCGCATAGGGATCGTATATAACCCTGAACCGGGCAACAATTCCTCAGCGTTTCGCAAGTCAATTGATGAAGTCGCGAGCAAAGTAGGGATTGCCTCGATTGAGACACCGAGCGGCGATAGCTCCGACATTGATCGTCTTATTCGCTCGCTCAAGGATGAGCCGAATAGTGGGCTCATTTTTCTGCCAGATGCGATCACTTCTGTCCGGCGCGTCCAGATTACTGCGCTGGTTGCAGAGTGCAGGCTACCGGCGATCTACCCGCTTCGCATCTTCTGCGAGGCCGGCGGCCTAATGTCGTACGGGGTGAAAATCGAGAAGATTTTCGCAGGCGCGGCATCCTATGTTGATCGAATCTTGCGCGGTGCCAATCCTGCCGAACTGCCTGTTCAAGTCCCAACCGAATTTGAGTTGGTCATGAACCAAAAAGCTGCACGGCCATTGGGCCTGCAACTGCCGCCCGCGTTGCTCGTTCACGCCGACGAGGTGATCGAATAGAGCTCTCCTGCTGCGACGCATGAGTCCGGTTGTGGCACTTTTGAGACATGCTCACTTGCCCTGACGACGTCGCTTTACGGGGGGAAGACCGGAAGTAGTCGGCCGACAGCCAAAGTGACGCGATTGACCCTAACGGTTATGGCGAAACGCAGAATAGCGGGTTGCCGCGCTCGACATCTTGCGCCTCCAACTCCCCGGACTCCCATGCCGCGATGTGGTATGCTTCGACCTGCATTTAGCGTGGTCCTGAGCCTCCTTGGAGGGCTGCATGAGACGGCGCGATTTCATCGGTCTTCTTGGCGGTGCGGCGGTGGCATGGCCGCTCGCTGTGGCGGCACAGCAGAGCACCAATAGCAAGCGTCTTGCTATCTTCAGCCCAGCAGAGCCAAGCGCGGACTTGCATGACCATAGCGAAAGCAAAAAGTCCCGAGCCTTTTTCGCGGAGCTTCGGCGGATGGGGTGGATCGAGGGACAGAACCTCAAGGTCGAAAGTTACGGCCGAGAGCAAAATGCGTCCGGCCCCGAAGCCCTTGCGACGGAAATCGTTCGGAGCAACCCGGATGTCATCCACGTCGTTGGCCCTGGCGCAGTCATCTTCAAAAAGCTAACATCGCATATTCCGATCGTAGTGATAACTGGCGACCCCGTTAAGCAAGGGCTCGCCGAAAGTCTGGCTCACCCGGGCGGCAATTTCACGGGAGCCAGCATCGACGCCGGTCTGTCCATTCATGGAAAACGGATTGCACTGTTGCGCGAGATGGTTCCGACGATGTCGAAACTTGGCTGTCTCGCTCTTCGATTCTCATGGAATGGGTCGAGTTCAGGCGCTTTCCGCGCAGCTGCCGAAATGGCGGGCCTCCCTCTCGCGGTGTCTTTACTGGAATTTAGTACCAGCGAAGCAGACTATCGGGCAGCGGTCGAGAGCATCTCCCGCGACGGTGCAAATGCGGTCATGGTCCTCGATTCGCCTCAGGTCCTTCAAGACAGCACTTTGATCGCCAAGCTGCTCGGCGACGCGAAGCTTCCGGCGATTTTCACGTTTACCGAATCCGTCGAGGCTGGGGGCTTAATGGCCTATTCCTTCGATCTGATCGAATTGCATAAGCGCGCGGCCAATAATATCGACGCAATTCTCCGAGGAGCAAAGCCCGGTGAAATCCCGATCTACCAAGTAACCAAATTTGAGTTGTCCATCAACCTCAAGACAGCCAAGCAGCTGGATCTTTCCGTACCTCCTGGGCTCCTCGTGAGTGCCGATAAGGTAATTGAGTGAACAAGCAAAGGTCCGGTTATGTCACGTTTGAGACAGTCCGACAGATGCTGAGAATGTCTATTTATTGGGGTAGACCGGAAGTGATTGATCCGTGACCAAGACGACGCGATTGACCCATCTCATTGGGCATGTCCTTAGAATGAGTTATTCTGACACTCACCAGTTTTGTGGTTGATTTGTTGGTACTGGCATTTTGCGTGATCACATGCATGAAAAGGCCATGAGACGACGCGACGTCCTTACTCTGATTGGCAGTACAGCCTTTACGTGGCCGCTCGCCGCAAGGGCACAACAGACGGCCAGGATTCGCCGCGTCTTCTGGGTTTCGACTGAATCGCAACCCGATCCTTTCGTTGATGGATTTCGCGAAGGTTTGCGTGAGCGCGGATATGTCGAAGGCAAGGACGTATTGCTGGAACTGCGTTATTCGCCCGGCAATCCCGACGCACTTCGTCCGGTCTTGGCCGAATTGGCTCGCGGCAAGGTGGACCTTGTGGTGTCGAGCGGACCCGCCACTCGAGCAATGAGGGCGGTAACTGAAGTTCCCGTTCTTTTTGCCATTAGCGGCGATCCGGTGCAACTCGGTCTCGTCGAAAGCCTCGCCCGGCCGGGGAGCAATTTTACGGGCATTACGTTCCTGTCACTCGATCTCGCCGCAAAGCGAGTCGATTTGTTGAAAGATATATTTCCGAAATTGCGGAAGCTCGCTGTGCTGTCAAATACCGATCATCCCGGTGAGCCAGCGGAATGGCATGCCACCCAACAGGCAGCCCAAAAGCTAAGCATCAATCTGATCTACGTTCCGTTCGTGGGCGCGGGGGAATTGGACAAAGCGCTAGCCACAGTCAGCAGTGCACGCGCGGACGCGATGCTAGTGTTCCCAGAAGGCGCCACTATGGTGCATCGAGTCAGGGTTGCGCAATTTGCCATCGATCAAAAGCTGCCATCGATGTTCGGTTGGAGCGAGTACTGCGATGCCGGTGGGCTCTTGAGTTACGGAGCCAACCAGCGAGCGACCTATTTGCGACTTGCGACCTACGCTGACCGGATATTCCGGGGCGAAAGCCCTGCAAATCCTCCGGTCGAGCAGCCGACCAAGTTCGAACTCGTAGTGAATGTCAGAACGGCGAAGGCGCTGGACATCGAGATCCCGACATCGATCTTGCTAGGTGCGAGCCGAACGATCGAATGAGACGGGCCACCAGCAGTCTCATGGCATACGAACCGAATTTCGACGGCCAGTTCTGGCGGGCGGCTACGGGGTGATCGAGTAGGGCGGATTGCTGCATTTCACGAGTCTGCTTCTGGCATTGTTGCAAAAGTCTTTTTGGGGTGGCGAATGAAAACTCTTAGAGCTGCTAATGCGTTTTGCGCGCGGCGACGTGAGGGAACTTATCGTTTAATCCAAAATCGATCACGGACCTCCGTAAGTGGCGTTGAAAAGCGACGCAGCAGCAGAGAGGTCCAAAGATCAACTTTCGCGAGAATGTTAGCGTTGTTCGATTTTCGACTTTTGCAACATATCCGCACGAACCGGACCGGCCGGCCCGGTCTGACGATGTCCGTTTATCGGGGTAGACCGGATGTGGTCGGATGATGGTCAGAACGAGCTAATGACCCATTTGAGGCATTAGGTCCTGATGCCGTTTCATGCCGTTTGCTTACCATTTTTCATTCGCCGCCCATTCGCAAGGTGTTAGATTAGATTGTGGGTTGAACTAAATGAGCGTGTCCGGATGCAGCGGCGCGAGTTCATAGCAGTTCTTGGCGGCATGGTGGCAGCTTGGCCGCTTGCCGTGCGTGCGCAGAAATCGCTGCCCCGGATTGGGTGGTTAGTATTTGGCGACGCCAAGAAACTGGGACCAGTCGATCAGTCGTTGAAGGACGCACTCGCACAGGCCGGACTTCTCGATGGCCGCAGCATCGAAATCGTCTTCCGCTATGCCAACGGTATGCCGGATCGACTTGCGGAACTGGCCACCGAACTTGTCGCGCAAAGGCCCAACCTTCTGCTCGCTGTTGGCGGTGACGTTATCAAGCCACTGTTTGAGGCAAGTAAAGGTCGCATACCCATCGTCGGTGGCGTTAGCGATAGCCCTATCCGGTCGGGAATTGCCGTGTCTCTTGCTCGACCAAGCAAGAACTTCACTGGGATCACGTTTCTTACGGATGAAATGGCGGCGAAGCGGATGGAACTGCTCAAGGAAGTGGCGCCCAACGTCAGGAAGGTTGCGGTGATATTCAATCCGCAGCATTTCGATGACGAAGTGACTTTTGCACGGCGCGGAGCCGAATCGCTCGGCCTTGAGCTAACGACCCATCCGATAAACAAGATCGCCGATCTTGATGTAGCGCTGCAGGGGGTGGGTGCAAGTGGCGCCGATGGCCTGCTCGTCATCTCGTCGCGCCTTACTGGCATTGTTGCCGCTAAAATCGCACAACACGGCCAAGAGCGTCGTCTTCCGGTGATTGCGTCGTGGCGGGAATTCGCAGACAGCGGTGCGTTGCTGTCCTACGGGCCGAGTCGGATTTTTGAGGCCAAACGTCTGGCGGGCTATGTGCAAAAGGTCTTAAACGGGGAGAAGCCGGCAGATTTGCCTATCGAGCAACCTGTGAAATTCGAACTTGTAATCAACCTCAAAACCGCCAAGGTCCTCGGGCTCACGGTACCGCCTTCATTACTCGGCCGCGCCGACGAGGTGATTGAATGAAGCGGCTCATTACTGCAACGCATGAGTCCGCATCTGGCAGACATGGCGACCGGCCCTGACGATGTCCGTTTGCAGGGGGATTGTGTTGCAAAACTCGGGACATCGGGTCGCAGCAAACCGGCCAAACGCGTCGTCGTTTCCTGCTTGTCGCTCGGATGCGCAACGCTATGCTTGCTGGCGGAGGAAGGATGCATCGGCGCGAATTTATCTCGCTGCTCGGAGGCACCTGGGCTTTGCTGCCCGGCGTCGCGCGCGCGCAACAGACGGCGATGCCTGTGATCGGATTTCTGGGCAGCGAGACGCCGGCCCTTTGGGCTGACCGTTTGGCGGCGTTTCGGCAAGGGCTCAACGAAACTGGCTATGTGGAAGGTCGGAACGTCGTGATCGAGTATCGCTGGGCAGAGGGTCACCATGAGCGATTGCCTGCGCTTGCAGCCGACTTAGTTCAGCGGCAAGTATCGGTTTTGGTGGCCCTCGGAGGCACAGCATCGGCCCTGGCTGCAAAGAATGCGACCGTGACGATTCCTGTCGTATTTCGCATGGCAAGAGACCCTGTGGAAAATGGTCTAGTTGAGAGCTTTAGCCGACCCGGCGGCAATGTCACCGGTGTGACCACCATGGGGGCCGAGTTAGGATCCAAGCAGCTGGAATTGCTGCACGAGCTCGCTCCCGCCGCGTCCGTTATTGCTCTCCTGCTCAATCCAAACAATTCCTCGATCGCCCAGAGGCAATTGAGGGATGTCCCCGCAGCTGCCCGCAAGCTCGGGCTGGAACTTCATGTGCTGTATGCAAGCGTCGAGAATGACTTTGATTTGGTCTTTGCAAGGATGAAGGAGCTGCGGGTAGGTGGACTTACGATAGGGGCCGACACATTCCTAAATGCACGGAGCGAACAGCTGGCCGCCTTGGCCATTCGCCACGCGATACCGAGTATCTCGCCATATCGCGAGTTCACAAAAGCTGGCGGCCTGATGAGCTACGGCGCAAGCATTGCTGGCGGATCTCGACGGGCTGGTGTCTACACTGGTCGCATTTTGAAGGGAGAGAGACCTGCTGACTTGCCAGTTGAACAGCCCACACTTTATGAGTTTGTTATCAACGTTAAGTCAGCGAAGGCTCTCGGCCTTTCGGTGTCACCAACCCTCCTGTCGCGCGCCGACGAGGTGATCGAATAGCATGTCCGTTGCCGGCATACTTTGAGATATGCCGACCGACGCGGAAGTGGGTAGACGGCGCGCGCGCTCAAAACGGCGCTTTTGACCCATAGCAGTTGTGCGCTACGCGCCGCGTTTGCGACGCAGCATCTACGCCAGCACTGAGTGCGACGACTATCGAAATCTGATAGTCTCACCCGCGTCATCCTCAAGCTGCGATGAGGATTGAATGAAGCGGCGGGAGTTCATAGCATCTGCTGCGGCGCTGCTCGTTTCGCCACGGCGTTCGTGGGCGCAGGGGACACGCCGTCGGCTTGGCTTTCTTGCTGTAGGTGATGGGAGCGGGCAGGCCCTCAATCAAACTGAGCTTGCGTTGTTTGATGGGCTGCGAAGCCACGGCTGGATAGACGGAAGAAACCTGATTATCGAGTATCGTTTTTCCCAACCCCCGGATCGACTGCCGGCTTCAGTCACTGACCTGATTGCTCGCAGTCCCGATGTGCTCCTCGTCGCCGGACCGCAAGCGGCCGTAGCCCTGAAATCGGCAACCGCTACCATTCCGATTGTATTCGTGGCTGTGGGCGATCCCGTGGGAGTTGGCCTCGTGCAAAGCCTATCGCGACCAGGTGGCAACGTAACAGGTCTTGCGGCCGCCGTACCTGGAGATTTCCTCGGTAAACGTTTAGAAATCCTCCGGGAATTGGTTCCTGGCACCTCGAAAATTGCGCTTCTGGTTAATCCGGGCAGCCCAACTCACAGGCTGATATTAGCTGAGGAAGTGCCGCGCATAGCCCAGCAGCTGGGCATGGCTCTGCCGATAGTTGAGGCGAGCACGGCCGAGGAACTCGATGTCGCCTTTGCCTCGGCCGCGGCCCAGCACGCCGGTGCCATAGTTGATGTTGGCGATGCTCTGACCTTTGTCCAGGCTCCGCGAATTATCGCGCTCGCGGCGAAGTATCATCTGCCCGCAAACTATTTCTTCCGACACTACGCCAATGGCGGATTGTCGGTATACGGCCCCGATATAGCCGATCTGTTCCGCCGTGCAGGCGGCTCCGTCGACAAGATCCTCAAAGGCGCCAAGCCTTCCGATCTGCCGGTAGAGCAGCCGACCAAATTCGAGCTACTGATCAACATGAAGGCTGCCAAAGCGCTCGGCCTCATTGTGCCGCCCTCGTTACTCGCCCGGGCCGACGAGGTGATCGAATAAGATCGGCAGTTCCGGGTTTGTGAAGGTTTTCGGATGCCGGCCCCATGATGGTGGTGCCGCACACACGGCGCCGGCGTCCGCAAACCTCCAAGGGAACCACGGGAGGGGCATGAAAATGGCGCAGCGTGGGCTATGGGGATTCAGATCGGCGTAGCGACACAGTTGCGGACGGTCTGGAGATTCAATCGACCAAGTCTTGAATTTCGTTTACGGGTGAAGTGCGCACACATTCACATTGAAGGCTTGGATCGGACGGTGAAAGCCCTTGAGCACGAGCCCGCCGACAGGCTCGGTCTCTGCAAGCTCCTCGATCGCCGCGAACACCTTGCTGTCGATCAGGATCTGTCCGTTTTTCGCCTCGGCGCACAGTCGCGCGGCGAGATTGACGACCGAGCCGGTGGCCGAATAGTCGAACCGGCCCTCGCAACCGATGCGGCCGAGCGTGGCGTAGCCGTGGGCGATGCCGACCCCGAACCCGAGCTCGTGACCCAACTTGCGCCAGTTAGTCGCAAGCGCGGCAACGTGGTCGCGCATCGCGACGGCGAGCCTAACGGCGCGCAGCGCAGGATCGACACATGGCAGCGGATCGTTGAACAAGACCATGATGCCATCGCCGGCAAAGCGGTGCAGCGTACCTTCGAACTCGTGAATGAGCCCACCGAGGTCCGCGTGGTACTCGCGCAGAATGGCTATTACCTCCTCCGGCTCGGCCGTCTCCGCAAAGGCTGTGAACCCCCGCAGATCACAGAACAACACGGTCACATCTCGGCGGTGGCTGTCCAAGAGCTCTTCGCCCGAGGACAGAACGATCTCGGCAATCTGCGGCGCCAGGAAGCTCTTGAGCCGGCCCATGCGTTCGATCTCGGCGACTTGCTCCGTGACGCGCTGCTCGAGCGTGCGGTTCCAGTCGGCGAGTTCGTGCGCCTGCCGCTGCACCTTGTCATGAAGTTCCTTGAGGCGCAGGACCGATTTCACACGCGCTACCAGCGCGGACTGATCGATCGGCTTGGTCAGATATTCGTCGGCCCCGGCCTCGAGCCCTGTGACCACATCCCTGGTATCGGCCCTGGCCGTCACCAGAATGATGGGCATGAACGGCAGCTCGGCATCCTGCTTGAGCCGGCGGCAGACCTCGATGCCGTCGATCTTGGGCATCATGACGTCGAGCAGGATCAGATCCGGGGCCCTTTCTCTCGCGGCAGCGAGCGCTTCCTCTCCGTCGGCCGCTTGCATGAGCTCATAGCCGTGTGGCGCAAGCCGTGCGCTGAGAATGTCGCGGTTCGCCTCGCTGTCGTCGACGATTAGAATGCGGGGAGGATGGTGCATCGGAGCTCGGCTCGTTAGGGCAGATATTCCCGGATCTTGGCGAGCAGCTCACGCGGACTAAAGGGCTTGGTGACATAGCCCTCGCAGCCCGCAGCCCGCGCCTTGTCTTCGTCTCCGCTCAGGGCGTAGGAGGTCACCGCGATAATGGGGATTGCGGAGAGTGCCGATTGAGCCTTGATCCGGCGTGTCGCCTCGTAGCCGTCCAGAAGCGGCAGCTGTATATCCATTAGGATGAGATCGGGCCGATTCGCGGCGGCGGCCGCAACGCCGTCCTCGCCATTTTCGGCTTCGATCAGCTCGTATCCGACGCTCGAAAGCAAATCCCGCAGGATTCTCCGGTTGTCCTCCTGATCTTCGATCACCAGGATGCGCTTGGTCATGGTTGCCTCGCCTGTTGCTCGACTCGCACCGGAACCATAAAGGAAAATGTCGCGCCCTCGCCAAGGACCGATTCCACCCAAATCCGCCCGTGGTGCAGTTCGATGATCCGCTTGGCGATCGACAGGCCGAGCCCCGTTCCGCCCTTCTTGCGCGTCGAGGATGTGTCGGCCTGCGCAAACTCCTCGAAGATCGTCACTTGATGGTCTGCCGAAATTCCGGGCCCGGTATCACGAACGGCGACCGTAAACGTGCCATCCGCTGCCGAAGCCTTGATCGACACCGAGCCGCGGTCCGTAAACTTGATGGCATTGCCGACAAGGTTGAGCAGCACCTGCGCGAGGCGACGCTCATCGCCGCGGCCAATCGGCAGATCCGGGGCGACTTCAACATTGAGCGCCAGATCCTTTCCGGTCGCGAGCGATTCGACCGCGACGACCACGGCGTGTACGATGTCTCTAAGTGAGTAGTCGGTCAGCGACAGGGTGAGCTGACCCGCCTCGATCTTGGACAGATCAAGGACGTCGTTGATCAGACCAAGAAGGTGCTTGCCGTTGCTCTGAACGCGCTCGAGCACCGCTCGCATCTTGTCGGGCATGTCACCATAGATGTTGTCCAGGATCAGCTCGGTGTAGCCGAGGATGGCGTTGAGTGGCGTGCGCAGCTCGTGACTCATGTTGGCGAGGAACTGCGATTTGTGCTTGCTCGCAATCTCGAGCTGCCGGCTCTTGTCCTCGATCTCATGGAACAGCCTGGCGTTCTGGATCGCCAGCACCGATTGGGCCGCGAAGGTCTGCAGGAGGTCGATCTTGCCAGCCGCGAACGTGCCGGTGTCACGCCGCCGTACCACCAGGGCGCCGACGATGGTGTCGCGGCTGAGCAACGGCACAGCCAGCAGCGATCGATAGCCGGCGCGTAGGATGAGCTCCAGCGTCGGCGAGGAGGGCTCCTGACGCAGGTCGGAAACCTGCAGGGGTCCGCGAACCGAAGCGGCCTGCTGCATCAGCCTCTCACCGGCGCCGATCCGTTGGTCGCGGATCGCTGCAATCAGCGCCTCGTCCATTCCGTAGGTGGCGCTCAGCCGGAATTGCTGTTGCGCCTCGTCGAACACGTAGATGGCGCCGGCATCGGTACCCGAGAGCTGCACCGCCTTGGCGACGATGGTCGCAAGCACGGTTTCGAGATCGAGCGTCGAGTTCACCGCCTGCGTGACGTCGCCGAGCGCTTTCAGCTCCTGGACCGAGCGCCCGAGCTCCTCCGTTCGCGCCTGAAGCTCATCGAGCAGCCGAACATTCTCGATCGCGATCACGGCCTGGTCGGCGAGAGTCCGAACCAACTCGATTTGCCTGTCAGTAAAGGGTTGCACCCGCTGGCGTCCGAGATTGATCGTACCGACCACGACCCCCTCGCGCAGTAGAGGCACGCCGAGCATGGTGTGAGTTTTTTCCAGCGTCACCGTCTCGGTTATGGAGTATTCCTCGTCGGAAGCGATGTCGGCGATGTGGACGACCTGTCCCTCAGATGCAATCCGTCCGGTCATGCTCCCACGCCCAACGGGCAAAACGCGACCTCGAATGAGCGCGTTGTATTCGGGCGTAATGGAAAAGGTTGCTACCACCCGGTAAGCTTCTCCCTCGAGGTTGGAGATAAGCGCGAAATCGGCTTCGCACAGCCGTACGGCAGATTCGACCAGCGTATCGAGCACCGTCTGCAGGTCAAAGGCCGACCGGCTGATTACCTTGAGCACTTCCGCGGTCGCCGTCTGCTGCTGCAGGGACTTCCGCAATTCTGCGGTCCGCTGCTCGACCTTGTTTTCCAGGTCGGCATAAGATTCCTGCAAGCGCGCGCCCATTTCGTTGAACTGGTCAGCGAGGCTTTCCAGTTCGTCGCCGGTCTTGATTGAGATGCGCTGGCCGAGATCGCCAGCGCCGATGCGTGCGGCGCCCGCGCGCAGCGCCTGGATCGGGCCGACCATGCGTCGCGCCAACAGGATTCCTGCAAGCACAGCAAACACTGATGCCGCAAGCAGCACGAACGCTAGCCGCTGCAAGGCGGTGTAGAGCGGGGCATAGGCTTCCTCGACCGGCAGTTCGACAAACATGGTCCAACCGAGCGGTAAGATCGGCGCGGATGCGGTCAACACCTCTTGCCCCTGGATGTTGCGCGCGCCCTGCAGCTCGTCGGCTGTGGCGCCCGCCTGCCCAGCTTGCGCCGCCTGCACCTGCGCGAGCTTGGACATGTCGGTGTTGCGCAGCACAAGGCTGATGTCGGGATGCGCAATCAGCCGGCCCTGAGCGTCGACGACATAAGCGCGGCCGTGCTCGCCAACCTTGATCTGGGACACCACGTCCCAGATCAGCTTCAAGTTGACCTCGGCGATGCTGACGCCGGCGTCCTTACGGATGCCGGCCGCCGCCAACGTCATATAGGGCTCGGATTCCCTGCGGAAGTAGACCGGCCCGTAGTAGACCTTGTGGGCGACGGCCTCGGTGAATTTCGGCTCCTTTGAAAGGTCAAGGCCGCTGTCGATCACGTTCATGGCCAAGCGCGAGACGAGCAGCCGCTCCTTGCCGGAAGAATCCACCTGCGCGAGTTCGGTGATCGCCGGCACCTGACGCAGCAATCGCAGCGCGTCAAAGCGGCGCTGTTCGATTGAATCCGCCGACCACGGTAATTGGGTGGTCCATCCGAGCTGGTTCTCGATTTCCTTGATGAACCGGCCGATCTTGGCCGCCGCAGCCACCGCCTGTTCGTGCTGAATCTGGATCAGCGAGGTCTTGTGCTCGCGGTAATAGAAGAAAACCTCGAAACTTCCGTTGGCGAGCAGCGCGACGCCAACGACGGCGACAAACAGCGCAACGTACTTGATGAAGAGCCCGCTGCGGTTCCTCGCGCCGGATGAAACCGCTCCCAATCCCGCGCTCGCTACCGGCGATCCCGCTAGCGTCCGACCCCGTGGCGTATCCGGGTGGAGGGAGATGCTCATTGCTCAAATCTAGCAGCAATGCTGCAGCTTGTCTCAGCCTGCGGACCGGGAGCCGGCAGGCGGTAACGGAACCCGAGGTTGCTCGCCCAGCTGAGAGTTACCGAAAGCTACAATCCCTGGCGGCCAACCACCAAGCTGCTAAGCTCTCTATGCCACAGGCGTGGTCCTCTGAGGGGGAGGGCGCATGCGACGAAAGGAATTCATCTCATTCCTTGGCAGCGCGGCGACGTGCTTGCCCGCGGCGAGTGCGGCAGCAATCAATTTGGAGACAGTGACAGCGCTCCACCTCCCGTCGCATGCGTTAGCCGCGCCGACGACGTGATCCAATGAGGGCGTAGTTCGGTGCATGAGTCCGGAGTTGGCACCCTTTGAGACATGCCGACCGGCTCAGAGAATATCTGCTCTCAGGGGTAGACCGGAAGTGACTGGCGCATGGTCGGGATGACGAGATTGACCCAACTGAGACGTTTGGCCGCCAAATTTGCTCTGACGCACAACAGACGTCGCCCTAGTGTGATAGCCTCTGCTCGCTGGAACTCTCTCTGCAAGAGGGGAAGCCTATGAGGCGGCGAGAATTTGTTGCGCTCATCGGCGTGGCGGCGGCGTGGCCGATCGCGGCGCGCGCGCAGCAAGGCGAGCGGATGCGGCGGATCGGCGTACTCACGATCAATGCCGAAGACGACCCGGAGTACCGTGCCAGTATCGCGCAGTTTGTGCAGGGGCTTGCATCGTTTGGATGGACCGAGGAACGCAATATCCAAATCGACCATCGCTACGCCGCTGGCGATGTCGAGCGCATGCACGTCTTCGCGAAAGAACTCTTAGGCTTGGCGCCGGATGTCCTCTTTACCTCCAGTACGCCGGCATCGGTGGCCCTGTGGCGGGAGACCAAGTCCATCCCGACTGTCTTCGCACAGGTTTCCGATCCGATCGGCGAGGGTTTCGTCGCGAGCCTGGCAAGACCCGGAGGCCATATGACCGGCCTCACCAATTTCGAACCAAGCCTGGGGGGAAAGTGGCTGGAGATTCTCAGAGAGATTGCTCCCGCCGTCAGCCGGGTCGCGCTCCTGTTCAATCCGCAGACCTCTCCTGGCGGCGGGTCGTTTTATTCGCGTCCCATCGAGGCTGCGGCAGCGGCGCTCGGCATGCAGCCGATCGCTATGCCTGTGCATGCCGTCGACGACGTGGAACCTGCGGTCAAATCATTCGCCCGCGATCCGAACGGTGGTCTTGTTGTTCTATCCGACGGTTTCAGTGTCGTGAACCGGAAGGTGATCATCGGGTTGGCGGCGCAACATCGTCTACCCGCAATCTATTTCTTCCGATTCTTCGTTACCGATGGCGGATTGGTGTCCTACGGAGTCGACAGGAGCGAGTCGTTTCGCCGAGCCGCCGCATATGTTGATCGCATATTGCGGGGTGCAAAGCCGTCCGACCTGCCGGTTGAAGCCCCCACCAAGTTCGAGCTGGTAATCAATGTGAAGACCGCCAAAGCGCTTGGCCTCGAAGTGCCGCCGTCGCTTCTCGCCCGCGCCGACGAGGTGGTCGAATAGAGACGCCGTTTGCTGCGGCGCACGAGTCTCCTATTGGCACTCTCTTGAGACATACTGAGCGGTTCGCAAATTGTCCGCTTAAGGGGTTAGACCGGAAGTCGCAAGCGCACGTCAGAACGAAGCGAATGCCCCTTAGCGGCCATGGCGCAACGCAGAATAGCGGATTGCCGCGCTCGACATCTTGCGCCTCCAACACCCCGGACTCCCCTGCCGCGATGTGGTATGCTTCGACCTGCGTTGCGTGGTCCTGAGCCTCCTTGGAGGGCTGCATGAGACGGCGCGATTTCATCAGGCTTCTTGGCGGTGCGGCGGTCGTACGGCCGCTTGCTGCGGTAGCACAGCAGAGCACCAATAAGAAACGTCTTGCTATCTTCAGCCCATCACAGCCGAGCGCGGACTTGCATGAGCATAGCGAAAGCAAAGTTTCCCCAGCTCTATTCGCTGAACTTCGGCGGTTAAGGTGGATCGAGGGACAAAACCTCAAGGTCGAAAGTTACGGCCGAGAGCAGAACACGTCCGGCCTCGAAGCCCTGGCGACGGAAATCGTTCGGAGTAACCCAGATGTCATCCTTGTCATTGGCCCTGGCGCAGTCATCTTCAAAAAGCTGACATCGCGTATTCCAATCGTGGTGATAACTGGCGATCCTGTTAGGCAAGGGATCGCCGAGAGTCTGGCTCATCCGGGCGGCAATTTCTCGGGAGTTAGCGTCGACGTCGGTCCATCCATTCATGGGAAGCGGATTGCACTATTGCGCGAGATGGTTCCGACGATGTCGAAACTTGGCTGTCTCGCCCTTCGATTTCAATGGAATGGGTCGAACGCAGGCGCTTTCCGCGCAGCTGCCGAAACGGCAGGCCTCCCTCTCGCGGTGTCTTTACTGGAATTTGGTACCAGCGAAGCAGGCTATCAGGCGGCGATCGAGAGCATCTCCCGCGACGGTGCAGATGCGGTCATGGTCCTCGATTCGCCTGAGGTCGATCAAAACAGCACTTTGATCGCTAAGTTGCTCGGCGACGCGAAGCTTCCGGCGATTTTTACGCATCCTCATCCCGTCGAGGCCGGGGGCTTAATGGCCTATTCCTTCGATCTGATCGAATTGTATAGGCGCGTCGCCAACAACATCGACGCAATTCTCCGAGGAGCAAAGCCCGGCGACATCCCGATCTACCAAGTGACCAGATTCGAGTTGTCCATCAATCTCAACACGGCCAAGCAGCTGGGGCTTTCCGTACCTCCTGCGCTCGTCGCGAGTGCCGACAAGGTAATTGAGTGAACAAGCAAAGGTCCGGTATTGGCACGAACCGGACCAAGCGGGCCGGTCTGATGAGGTCCGCTGTTGGGGGTAGAACGGACATGCCGTTCAAGCGAGCCAAGTTCCGACTTTGAATCGAAGCGGTCATTCCCCCCAGCGAATTGATCGCCCGAAATGGATGGCGAGCGGTCGTCTGGCGCTACTGGGCGGGATGTCCGGTACTGACGCGAAGCTGCGGCCCGGTGCAATTGCCAGGACGTCAACAGGGTGCGGCTGGCCTCAAGGATATACGGAGGTCATTGATCATTTGGTTGCAGTGACAAGAAGATATCGTGGAGATCGAGATTGGCGTGCTGCGCAGCCAGTGTCTGGACAGGCGCATCGCCAACCGCCAACAACTCGTATCCGAGATCGCTGCTTGCGAGCGACAGCGCAACGCATCACGCGCCCGCATCAGATTCACAACCGCGAAAGCTCGTGCCCAAATGGCCGCGCCTACCGCCTTGGCAGGCGGGTCCCAAACGCCTCGGCCAATGAGTCATAATCACCGTGCAGCGGTACTAGAGGTAGGA
>NZ_LLXX01000233.1 GCF_001440405.1 Bradyrhizobium valentinum | reverse complement strand
GATCATAGGATGCGTGGCATCTAGTTCGCCGCGGCTCCCGACATCTGGGATTTCGCCCATCGAATGTTACGGAACAATTTGTCGGGAGCCTTGGGCCTCGACTGGCCTACTCATCCGCTCTGCTCCAGACGTTACGATCAGACTGCGCTTAAGGTGGTGGAGCGAGCGCTGGATAAGGACCGTTCTCGCGGTCTCGTCTGGCACACTCAGGGCAGCGGCAAGACGTTCACAATGATCAAGGCTGCCGAGCTGTTGTTCAAAGCCCAGGACGCGGAGAAGCCCACCATATTGCTGATGATTGATCGCAATGAGCTCGAAGATCAAATGCTCAAGAACCTTGCTGCGGTCGGAATGGCCAATGTGGCCCACGCTAACACAATGGCGGAGCTGCTTCGTCTACTGCGGCAAGACTATCGTGGCATCGTGGTTTCGATGATCCATAAGTTCCGCGACATGCCAGCAAACGTAAACGAGCGTAAAAACATCTTCGTATTGATTGACGAGGCGCATCGCACGACCGGCGGCGATCTTGGCACGTTCCTGATGGCCGGTCTACGTGATCGTCCATGAGCTGCTGCACCTCGCAGTGCCAAACCATGGCAAGCTCTGGAAGAGCCTGATGCGGGCTCATCTCGGCGACTATGAACGCTGCGAGAAAAAGTTGAGGTCGATGGGCTATGCCGAGCTAGATGGCGACAATTAGCACTCCTTCAGAAAACGCGCTCCTCGGCCACCCGATATCCCTCAATCGTCGAAGAGCATGGACGGGTGCGTAGCTCGGATAATGTATCTTCTTCTGCGGCGCGTTGTGGGCCAGTCAAGCAATGCTCGCGTTTTGAATTGGACGTTGTGACGAGCCCACTCATTCCCCTCAACGACGTCAAGAATGTACAAAAGGTCGCTAACCGTATCCAGGAAGCTGGGCAACTTCGCGATGACCGCTTCCGGCATCTCACCACTATGCGTTAGCTTGTTTCGGTGCTTCGCAAGCTCTTCTGCCTCCTTAAAGAGCGGGCGCAACTTGCCCCACTCTGCCAGGCCAACCCCTTTGGCCGCATGCAGTTGCGGCAGGTAATCACGCAGCATTTTATTTACTGGGGGCGCGGGAGCCTCCATCATGAGCCATTCCGTCTCTGGCGCTAGCCTTGCGATATGCGTTTTTATTCCAGCTTCCAGAGCACTAGCAGCAAGCAGCAATGCACTGCGAGGCGCAGCACGAACTGCCCCTTGAGCCTCTCTCAGTAGCTCGTGACCGAGAGGCTCGGCGGCCTCGACTTTCGCCCAAAGATCGCGAAAGTCACGCTCGTCCGCCTCCTCCCACTCGATGCCCGCGGGTGATCTACCAATCGACGTTTGTTGTCTTCTGCCCACGATATAGTACTCGCCCGATGGCGAGGTGCGCCAATACAAGGCGGGGTCCCACTCGAATACGTGATGAGGGCCATCGATTTCCTGTTGCCATCTGAGCAGCTTGAAGAACCTCTCGGCAGTTGAACGCAGATCGTTAGCGGCAGCATCACAAATGTTCTGTAACTCTGGGGGATATAGCTCCAGCGGAACCCCGAACCCTTCGGCTATTTTCCCGGACCCATTAATTAGCTCCTGCTTGTCACGGAGTAAGGGCAGCTCAATTTGAACTCCTGGGTACATTTTGAAACGCTTGTCGATCAGCGCTGAGGCAAACTCCCAGAGTTCGGGATCAACCATCCTGCTGCTGAGGACGCGGCAGTCCAAGCCATGATGGGAACCGCTGCCGTCCTGTTCCGGCTCGCGAGGCTTAACAGAGATGTGCACCGGGGGGACGTCAGCTTGGAACGTCACTCCATCAGGGCGATGGGGATTGAAGAAGAAGCCACGCAGGTCGGCCACAAGTAAGAAATGAAGTTCGCGAACTTCTGACACGCGGAAGACCTTTCCATGAGTGGAGTGGGTCCACTCACACCCGTCCTTCACGTGTACTTCCAGGACGAAAATTTTGACAGAATTCTGAGAAGCAATCGCTTTTCCTTGCGGGCATATTTACCCCCCGGTGGGGGGCTATCCATTGCAATGCGAGGATCACGGCGGACCGCGATAGCGGCCCCCTCGGCAACTTGCTCCGACCGCAGGCGCAGATGCGAAAGCCCGGTTTGCCCAGGGTGCTCAGGGCTGACCAGTGCTCACAAGGGTAAGCCCTAGTGAGCGAGCGCGGTCTCTAGAAATACGAGCATCGATTTGGCCCGACCCCCGAATCAGTCCAGAGCTCACGCTGTTAGTTGAGGATGAGAGATTCTGGCGGGGATAAATTCACTTGTCGGAAGCATCGGCCTGGGATGCGGGCTTCCTTGCAAAATCCGTAAAAGACCAATAATTTTTGCACGGTAAGCAGCGGCTAAGTAGTGGCGCGCCCGAAGAGATTCGAACTCCTGACCCCCAGATTCGTAGTCTGGTGCTCTATCCAGCTGAGCTACGGGCGCGTTTTCGCTTGGCATTTGGGCCTCAGGGCCCGGATGCATCCGATAAAGGCTCGGACGGTCGCGAAAGAGCGCTTTAGCTACCCGCTCCGGCCTCGCTTTGCAAGGTCTCGGAAAGCAGGTTCTGACCGGCGAGTCCGAGGCAGTTAACCTGCTGTCATTCCGTGGCGGACGGCAGCGGGAAGCTGGAATCTCCCTGCAATCACATCGGGATTCTGGGTTCGATGCTTCGCATCGCCCCGGAATGACGCGGAAATAGCCCCGTCTTACGCCCGCGCCCGCTCGTTGCGGACGCTCTGGAGTTCCACCGGGCGGTCCGGAATTGATATCCGGAAAGTGGCGCCGATGGTGCCTTCGACCAGATGGATGTCGCCGCCATGGGCGCGGACCAGTTCGGCGGCGATCGCAAGGCCCAACCCGCTGCCGCCGGAGCGGCTGGAAGTCTGGAACGCCTCGAACAGATGCTCGCGCGCCTTCGCCGGCACGCCGGGACCGGTGTCGGAGACCTCGATAATGGCGACCGAGCCTTCGCGGCGGCCGGTGATGCGGATCTGCAATGTCGTTGCGTCGCCCTTGGCGCTTTCCAGCGCCTGCGCGGCGTTGCGCACCAAATTGAGCAGCACGCGAAACAGTTGGTCGGGATCGGCATCGATCGAAAGCCCGCGCTCGATTGCGCTGATCCAGGTAATCGAGGCATCGACAGCAAGGCCTGCCGATTCGCGAACCTCCGCAACCGCAGGCTCGACCAGGATCATGCGGCGGTCGGGCTCGGCTTCCTGGGCGCGACCATAAGAGAGGGTCGACTGGCAGAAATCGATGGCGCGCTCCAGCGAGCGCATCAGTTTCGGCGCAAAGCGCTGCACCCGCGGATCCGGCACGCTGGCGAGTTGGTCCGACAGCAGTTGCGAGGACGCCAGAAGATTGCGCAGATCGTGGTTGATCTTCGACACCGCGAGACCGAGCGCGGCGAGCCGGCTCTTCTGGGAGAGCATCGAGACGAGGTCGCGCTGCATGTCGGACAATTCACGTTCCACCACGCCGATCTCGTCGCCGCGCTGGCTCGGAACGATGATGCGCGCCGCGCTTTCCGGGTTTTCGTGGAAGCCGACGAGATTTGCAGTCAGCCGCCGCATCGGCCGCACGAACAGATAATGCAGCGCGAGGTAGACCAGCCCCGCGGCGAGCATCGCGATCCCCAGCGAGACCAGCAGCAGATTGCCGGAGAAGCGGTACATCGCCTGCCGCAGCGGCTTTTCATCGACCACGACCTCGATGAATTGCGCGCCACCGGGCGCGGCCCCGACCACGCGAATGGTCTGGTTGCCGGTGTCCAGCATGGTCTCAAAGGACTCGACGATCGCGGACCACACCGTCAGGGTCCGCAGGTCGATATCGCGGTCGATCGCCGCCGGCAGGTCGGCGCTGGCGAGCAGCCGGCGCTGCTGCCCCATCTTGATGGCGACCGCGCGTGCGCCGACGCTGGTCAGGATCTGCCGCGCCAGCGAATCCGGCACCATGCCGAGCGGCGCGGCATCCAGCACCAAGGCCGCGGTGTTGGCCGCCGCGAGGCGGTCGTTCAGTCGATTGGTCCAGAAATTCGCGATCGAAGGCACGTAGATCATCAGGAGTGCGATCATCACGAGAGGAATGGTCAGCAGCAAAAGCTTGCCGGACAGGCCGAGCCGCCGCGGGCCCGAGGCCCGCGGCGCTTGAGGAGTCGGCTGGTCGGTCGCTGACACGATAGCTGCCTTGATCTCTCTGCTTTTGGAGCCCGCCGGACCCAGGCCGCACCGCCCCATAAGTGCGTTACTGTGATTCCAAGGATGCGTTTGGGCCACCGAGCGGTCAAATTACCGATCGCTAATGTCCGGTGGTTCCGATGGTCCGGGCACGCCGCCGTCTCGCCCCTAAAAACCCCGCGAAAACAGATATATTCGCCCCAATTGCGACGTTTCAAAGAACGGCTGACGCGGCCACCGCCGACATTGACGAAAACAGGTCGCTCCCGTATAAGCCGCGCCAACTGTCCGCGATGGCCCGGTTCCACCCGGGGGCGGCTCGTTTGGGCCGTAAATGGCCCTTTTTCGGGCCGGCCCGCATCACCGGACGCATCTCAATCCAACAGGCACATTGCCCGGTCAGCGGAGAACTACCCGTGAAGCGGACTTATCAACCCAGCAAATTGGTGCGCAAGCGCCGTCACGGCTTCCGCGCCCGTCTCGCCACCGCCGGCGGCCGCAAGGTTCTCGCCGCTCGCCGTGCGCGTGGCCGCAAGCGTCTGAGCGCCTGAGCCGGATCTTCCGGAGATTTCATTCATGGATCGGCTGAGGCAGCGGGCGGACTTTCTCGCCGTTGCCAATGGCACACGGGCTAACAGCGCTGCCTTCGTGGTGCAGGGCCGCCGGCGCGACGATGACGGGCCGATCCGGATTGGTTTTACCGTTACCAAAAAGAACGGCACCGCCACCGAGCGCAATCGCATCCGGCGCAGGCTTCGCGAACTGGTGAAGCGGCTGGACGTCATATCCATGCGACCGCACCATGATTATGTGCTGGTAGGCCGCCGGGCCGCGCTCACCCGCGACTTCGCAACCATGCTCGACGATCTCCGCTCGGCGCTGCATCGCCTCGACCGGCAGCCGACCAAACATCCGAATTGAATGGCGAGACCTCAAAAACGATGACCGACAATCGCAACACCATCCTCGCCGTCATTCTGTCCGGCCTTGTGCTGATCGCCTGGCAGTATTTCTACAACGTGCCGCAGATGGAGCGGCAGCGCGCGCAAAGCCAGACCCAAGCCGAACTCGCCAAGCCGTCGCCGCAGACGGCGCCGGGATCGACCACGCCACAACCAGGCTCGGCGCCATCAGCCACGACGCCAGCCGGCCAGCCGGGCGCGGCTGCGCCCGTCGTCAGCCGCGACGCCGCGATCGCTGCCTCGCCCCGCATCAAGATCGAGACGCCGCGAGTTTCGGGCAGCATCTCGCTGAAGGGCGCGCGCGTCGACGACCTGTCGCTGGAGAAATTCCGCGATACCGTCGATCCCAAATCGCCCGCGATCGTGCTGTTCTCGCCATCGAACACGGCGCATCCCTATTATGCGGAGTTCGGCTGGGTCGCGGCCTCGGGCTCAACAGCGCGGCTTCCCGACCGCGAGACTGTGTGGCAGCAGGAGGGCTCCGGCAGCCTGACGGCCGACAAACCGGTGACGCTGAAATGGGACAATGGCGAAGGCCTTACCTTCCGCCGCACCATTGCGATCGACGACCGCTATCTCTTCACCGTCAAGGACGACGTCACCAATGTCGGCAGTGCACCGGTGACGCTCTATCCGTTCGCCCTCATCTCTCGGCACGGCACGCCGGAAGTCTCCGGCTACTACATCCTGCATGAAGGCCTGATCGGCTATCTCGGCGAAAAGGGCCTGCAGGAACACGGTTACAAGGCCGTCGCTGAGGCGCCTGTTCTGGGCAATGGCGGGCGGGGCTTCGAGTTCAATATCACGAATGGCTGGCTCGGCATCACCGACAAATATTGGGCTGCGGCGCTATTGCCCGATACGTCGGCGCGCCTCAAGGCTCGCTTCCTCGCTGAACCGGGCGCCAAAGTTCGTTATCAAGCCGATTACCTGCAGGATCCGCAGACGATCGCGATCGGCGGCACCGGCACCGCCAATGCGCGGCTGTTTGCCGGAGCCAAGGAAGCCGGCGTCGTCGGCATCAACTTCCCGCTCGCCGGCCACGGCGGCTACAACAAGCAGCTCGACCTCAACCACTTCGACCTGTTGATCGATTGGGGCTGGTTCTACTTCATCACCAAGCCGATGTTCGTGCTGCTCGACTATTTCTTCCACCTGTTCGGTAATTTCGGCGTCTCCATTCTGCTGGTGACCGTGCTGATCAAGCTGCTGTTCTTCCCGCTCGCCAACAAATCCTACGCCTCGATGGCGAAGATGAAGTCGGTGCAGCCGCAACTGGCGGCGCTGAAGGAGCGTTATCCTGACGACCGCCAGAAGCAGCAGCAGGAGATGATGGAGATCTACCGCAAGGAGAAGATTAACCCGGTCGCCGGTTGTCTTCCCATCGCGCTGCAGATCCCGGTGTTCTTCTCGCTCTACAAGGTGCTGTTCGTCACCATCGAAATGCGCCACGCGCCGTTCTATGGCTGGATCAAGGACCTCTCGGCGCCCGACCCGACCAACCTGTTCAACCTGTTCGGTCTGCTGCCCTTCGATCCGACGCACATACCGGTAATCGGATTTTACCTCGCGCTCGGCGTCTGGCCGATCATCATGGGCATCACGATGTGGTTCCAGATGAAGCTGAACCCGACACCGCCCGATCCGACCCAGAAGATGATCTTCGACTGGATGCCGCTGATCTTCACCTTCATGCTGGCGGGCTTCCCGGCGGGTCTGGTGATCTACTGGGCCTGGAACAACCTGCTCTCGGTGCTGCAGCAGAGCTACATCATGCGCAAGAACGGCGTGAAGGTGGAGCTGTTCGACAACATCAAGGCGACGTTCGCGCCTAAGAAGGCCGTCGAGAAGACGTGACATGACATCGTCATTCCGGGGCGATGCGAAGCATCGAACCCGGAAACTCGAGATTCCGGGTCTGGTGCTTACGCACCATCCCGGAATGACGGAAGAGGAAGCGCCGCGTTGTCCCGCGATGACGGCTGGAAAGATCTTCGCATGACCGCCGAGACTGATGCGAAGCTGATCGAAGAGGGACGAAAACTCTTCGCCGGCGAATGGAAGTTCGTCTGGGCCTCGCCCTCGATCGAGACGCTGCCGCCGATGGCAAGCATGGAAGTGGCGTTCGCCGGCCGCTCCAATGTCGGTAAATCGAGCCTGATCAACGCGCTCACCGGCCGCAATGCGCTGGCGCGCACCTCGCATACGCCGGGCCGTACCCAGGAACTGATCTTCTTCGAAGGGCCGGACAAGTCCGGGCTGCGGTTGGTCGATATGCCCGGCTATGGCTACGCCTCGGCGCCGAAAACCAAGGTCGCCTCCTGGACCAAGCTGATCCATCAGTTCCTTTTGGGACGCGCCACGCTGGCGCGGGTCTACGTGCTGATCGACGCGCGCCACGGCATCAAGGATGTCGATCAGGACGTGCTGAAGACGCTGGATAAATCCGCTGTGAGCTATCAGGTGGTGCTGACCAAGGCGGACCAGGTGAAGCCGCTCGAGCTGGAAAAGCACATCTCCGAGACCATGGCGGCGCTCGCCAAGCACCCGGCCGCGTTTCCGGAAGTGCTGGTGACGTCCTCGCGTTCCGGCGCCGGCATGCCGGAATTGCGCGCCGCGATGGTGCGCCTGCTCGGCGAGCGCGCCTGATGGCCCGCGCCGGCCGCATCCTGATCGTGCTGGCCGCCGTCATGGGCGCCGACGGCGTCATGCTGGCGGCGGCCT
>NZ_LLXX01000232.1 GCF_001440405.1 Bradyrhizobium valentinum | reverse complement strand
AGCGGGAACGGCTGCCGCTGCACCGGCGGCGCCGGCCGTGATCGTGCTGCGGCCGATGCGCCCGCGTGAGGAACTGCTCGTGCTGCGGTCGGCCTGCGGCGCCGACGTCCGCACCATTTGCGGCGGCGTGCCCGCTGGCGGTGGACGGATCGTGCAGTGTCTTGCGACCAACGCCGCCCAGCTTTCGCCGGCATGCAAGGACGTTCTGTCCCAGTTCGCAGCGCGATAGGTCGCACGGCGATGGCTGTCCGCGATTGATCGGCCCCAGGCGAGCATCCAAGCCTTTCGATGCTCGGCTATTGCTGGCAGAGAACGCGCGACCCAGCAACAGGTGCAGCTGAGCCCACGTCGCCTCCATCGAAGGTCCGGTCAAGCCGGAGCTGTCGCGGAGCGCACAACCGTTCGCGGATAGAACCGGCGGGGCTGAACAGGGGCTATTGGCGCCAGGTCCTGGTGCAGTCGGAACCGGGCCCAAGCCCGGGCTCTAGTGATTTTTCTGTAGCGCAAATTTCCGGCGCGGATTAGTCTCCGGCCCAAATTAATCAGTATACTGTCGATTGGGAGGAAGACGTGCGTATCGCCGTCATCGGCGGAGGCCCCGGCGGCCTCTACTTCGCCTATCTGTGGAAGCGGCGTCATCCGGACGCGCATATCGACCTGTTCGAACAGAACCCGGAAGGCGCGACCTGGGGGTTCGGCGTGGTGTTTTCCGAACAGGCGCTGGAATTTCTGCGCGCCGACGATCCCGAAACGGTCGACGCCATCACGCCGCGAATGGAGAGCTGGAAGAACATCACGCTCAATCTGCATGACCAAAGCGTCGAGATCGACGGCATCGGCTTCTCCTCGATCGGCCGGCTCGAACTGCTGACCATCCTGCAGCAACGCGTGCGCGCGGCAGGTGTCACGGCGCGGTATGACACCACGATCCAGTCGATCGACGAACTCAGGGGATATGACCTCATCGTCGCCGCCGACGGGCTGAACTCGCTGGTGCGCCGCGACTTCGAGAAGGAATTCGGCGCCACGGTTTCGCACTCGACCAACAAGTTCGCCTGGTATGGCACCAGCAAACGTTTTGCCACCCTGTCGCAGACTTTCGTGAAGACCGCTCTGGGGTCGTTCAACGCGCACCACTACCGCTACTCGCCCTCGATGAGCACGTTCCTGGTCGAATGCGATGCGGCGACCTGGCAGGCCTACGGCTTCGAGCACAAGTCGATCGAGCAGTCGCAGGCGATCTGCGAGGAGATATTCGCAAGCACGCTCGACGGCCATTCGCTGCTGTCGAACAAATCGGTGTGGCGCAATTTTCCCTGGATCTGGAACGAGAACTGGTCGCACGGCAACATGGTACTGATCGGCGACGCCCTGCATACCGCGCATTTCTCGATCGGCTCGGGAACACGGCTCGCCATCGAAGACGCGATCGCGTTGACCAAGGCGCTGGAGGCGGAGACGGAGATTCCGGCAGGCCTTGCCCGCTACCAGGCCGAACGCAAGCCGATTGTGCAGAAGCTGGTGACGGCGGCGCGCACCAGCGCCGACTGGTACGAACACTTCCCCGAGCACATGAAGCTCGACCTGATGGACTTTGCCTACAGCTATATCACCCGCTCGGGGCGGATCGCTGACGCCCGGCTGCGCGCGATGTCGCCGGAATTCATGGCACGCTACGAGGCGACGAAGAAAATCGGGAGCCAGGCATGACTTCAGAAATTTCTGATTTAGTTCCCCGCGACAATCCGGGTGCGCGCGAGATCGGTTTTTCGATTCCGGAAAGCTATAATGCCAGCCGAATCCTGTTCGACAATCTCGCGGAGGGTCGCGGCGACCGGTTGGCGCTGACCGGCCCTGGCGGCACGCGGACTTACGCAGAGCTTTGCGCCGAGGCCGCGCAATGGGGACACGGCTTTCAGTCGCTGGGCTTGAAGCGTGGCGACCGCATCCTGATGTTCCTCGACGACACGCCGGCCTATCCTGCGGCGTTTTTCGGCGCGGTGCGGTCCGGCTTCGTGCCGCTATTGATCAACACGCTGACGCCGCCGGACCTGTTGCAGTTCTACCTCTCGGACGCCGGCGCGGCGGTGGCCGTGGCGGAAACCGAGTTTGCCTCGCGGTTCAACGCAGAGGCCTGCAAGGACACGCCGCTTAAAACCCTGGTCGTGGTCAATGGCGCAGCGGGCGAACACGCCGTGCCGAAAACCTTCGTTGCGCAACAATGGCTGCAGGGATTCCCGACCGATCTGCCGGAAGCCGACACCAGGCGCGACGACATGGCGTTCTGGATGTATTCATCCGGCTCGACCGGACGTCCCAAGGGCATCGTGCATCTGCAACACGACATGGCCTATAGCGAGCAGGCGTTCGCACGCAACGTGCTCAAGCTTACGCCCGATGATATCTGCTTCTCGGTGCCGAAGATTTTCTTCGCCTACGGCTTTGGCAACGCCATCACCTTTCCCTTCTCGGTCGGTGCGGCGACGCTGCTGCTGCCCGGCCAGCCGAAACCGGCCGCGATCTTCGAGGCGATCGAAAAATATCGGCCGTCGGTATTCTACGGATTGCCGACGCTCTACACCTCGCTGACCAAGGCCGAGGGTGCGGCCGCAACCGACTTCTCGTCGCTGCGGATGGCGCTGTCGGCCGCCGAGGTGCTGTCGGCGGAAGTCTTCAACGGCTGGAAGGCGCTGACGGGCCTTGAGATCATCGAGGGCCTCGGCTCGACCGAAGTGCTGCATATCTATCTCTCCAACCGCCCCGAGAAGAAAAAGCTCGGCGCCGCGGGCCTGCGCGTTCCCGGCTACGAAATCCTGCTCAGGGACAAGGACGGCCGCGAGGTCGGCGACAATGAGGAAGGCATTTTGTGGGTGCGCGGCGACTCCAACACGCCGCTGTACTGGAATCGGCCCGACAAATCGGCGGAAACCATTCGCGAGGAGGGGTGGATCTACACCGGCGACCGTTTCCTGCGCGACAGCGATGGATTCCATTTCTTCCGCGGCCGCGCCGATGACCTGATCAAGATTTCGGGGCAATGGGTCTACCCGCTCGAAGTCGAACTGTGCCTGGCCGAGCATCCCGACATCAGGGAATGCGCGGTGTTCGCGGCCGAGCTGCCCGATAGACGCATGACGCTGAAGGCGGTGGTGGTGATGAACGAGGGCGAGTTCGAACCCACGGACGCTACGAAAAAACTACAGGACTACGTCAAGGCAAGGCTGCTGCCTTACAAGTATCCGCGCGAGATCAGGTTCATCGCGGAATTGCCGAAGACCGGCACCGGCAAGATCGACCGCCAGGCGTTGATGAAGATGTAGCGGAGCTACAAACTCGATGTCGTCCCTGCGAACGCAGGGACCCATAACCACAGGGAGCTGTTGTTTCGCAAAGTCATCGAAGAGCATTTACCAAAACGATAGGCCGCGGCGTATGGGTCCCTGCGTTCGCAGGGACGACGGGCGGAGTTCTTGGCGTTAATTCCCCGCCCCAGCCCCCTCACCCCGCCTTTCCCAGATGCTCCAACGCGTCCTCAGCGCGCAGCGGCACCCGCGAGGCTTCGTTGTTGAGATCGACGAGCTGAGTCAATAGGCCCAACAGCGTCTTGCGATCGGCCGGCTTCAGCGGCTGCAGCATCCGCAACTGCGCGCGCTCCACCGAGGGCATGATGTCGCGCAGCACCGTCGCGCCCGATTTGCTGAGATAGAGCAGCTTGACGCGCTTGTCCTCCCGCGAGGGCTTGCGCTCGATCAGCGCCTTGCTCTCCAGCCGCTCGATCACGTTGCCGAGCGTGGAACGGTCGAAGGCGATCACCGCCGACAGCCGGGTGGCGTCAATGCCGGGATGGGTATGGATCGCCACCAGCGCCGCATATTGCACCGGCGTCAGGTCGAACGCGCTGCATTCCTCGACGAAGATCGAGACCGCGATCTGTTGCATCCGGCGAAACAAGTAGCCGGGCGCGGTGTAGACCGCGTCCATCGTGATGGGCGATGGCTTACTCGGCATCGGGCTGCCTGTCCGGTGCGGCATCGGTGAACGCCCTCATTTGCTTTGCCGCGGCTTCTGCCTCGAGCAGGCGGGGAAAGGCTGCGACGTCGACGCCGAACCGCCGCGCGTTCGCAAGCTGCGGCACCAGGCAGAGGTCGGCGATCGTAGGCTTGTCGCCAAAACAGAACGGCCCCTGCTCGCCCCTGACCAGGGCTTCGCAGGCCGACAGGCCCTCGCGATTGGCCCAGGCCGCCCATTCCGTCACTTTTTCCTCAGCCACGCCGAGCTGACGCAGCCGGGCCAAAACCTTCAAATTCTGCACCGGATGAATGTCGCAGGCGATCGCGAGCGCGAAGGCGCGCACCTTGGCGCGGCGCAGCGGATCCTTTGGCAGCAGCGGCGGGTTGGGGTGGGTCTCGTCCAGCCATTCGATGATGGCGAGCGACTGGGTCAGCGCCGCGCCGTTGTCATCCTCCAGCGTCGGCACCAGCCCCTGCGGGTTGATCGCGAGATAGGTGGGCGCGCACTGTTCGCCCTTGCGAAGGTGGTGCGGCAGGTGCTGGACCGTAAGCCCCTTGAGGTTGAGCCCGATCCTGACCCGGTATGCCGCGCTGCTGCGGAAATAGCCATGCAGCTTCATCGGAACCTCCCTGATTCTTCTGCTTTGTTCGGGTGTACCACATTGACGGTACCCATATTGTAAGTATACTGTCAATCTAGACAAAAAATGACGGGAGGCTTGCCATGGAAGCCGTGCAGAAGACCCCGGAACGCGAAGCGTTCTACAAGAAGATCGACGGCGAGAATCTCTCCGCGCTGTGGAACGTGCTGGGCGATCTCGTCACGCCGGAGCCGCGAAGCGCCTGCCGGCCTCATCTGTGGAAATTCGATTCCATCCGCGACTACATGACCGAGGCCGGCAAGCTGATCACCGCCAAGGAAGCCGAGCGGCGGGTGCTGGTGCTGGAAAATCCAGGCCTGCGCGGCCAGTCCAAGGTCACGACATCGCTGTTTGCCGGTGTGCAGATGGTGGTCCCGGGCGACGTCGCCCCGGCGCATCGCCACAGCCAGTCGGCGCTGCGCTTCGTGCTCGAAGGCAAGGGCGCCCATACCACCGTCGACGGCGAGCGCACCGCGATGGAGCCGGGCGATTTCGTCATCACGCCCTCGATGACCTGGCACGATCATTCCAACGAAACCTCGGAGCCGATGTTCTGGCTCGACGGGCTCGACATTCCGATGGTGCAGTTCTTCGACGCTTCCTTTGCCGAAGGGTCGAACGAAGACCAGCAGAAGATCTCTAAGCCGGCCGGCGACAGCTTTGCGCGCTACGGGCACAATCTGCTGCCGGTCGACGAGAAGCGCAAATCCAAGACCTCGCCGATCTTCAACTATCCCTACAGCTACACCCGCGAGGCGCTGGAGCGGGCCAAGACGCGTAACGAATGGGACGCCTGTCACGGGCTCAAGCTGAAATTCTCCAATCCCGAGACTGGCGACTTCGCGATGCCGACGATCGGCACCTTCATCCAGCTATTGCCGAAGGGTTTCAAGACCGCGCGCTACCGCTCGACCGACGCCACCGTGTTCGCCGCGATCGAGGGCAAGGGCCGCACGCGGATCGGCGACCAGACGTTCGAGTGGGGCGCGCGCGACCTGTTCGTGGTGCCGAGCTGGCACTGGGTCACGCACGAGGCCGATACCGACTCGGTGCTGTTCTCGTTCTCCGACCGCCCGGTGCAGCAGAAGCTGGACTTGTTCCGCGAAAATCGCGGGAATGCGTGAAGTGTTTCGTCGTCCCTGCGAAAGCAGGGACCCATAACCACCGTCGCCCGTTATTGCGACGGGCGTCGACCAGAATGCCTTATCGATAGATCACGCGGTTGGGTCCCGGCGCAAGGCCGGGACGACGGGGCTACCGCCAGTGCAGAAGCTTTGCTTCCAGCACGTTGATCGCCTTGCCCACCGCCAGCCCGAACAGCGACAGGATCACGACACCGGCCAAAAGCTGATCAGTCTGCATGAGATTGCCGGCCTGCAGCACGAAGGCGCCGATGCCGAACTGGGCTCCAATCATTTCCGCGCTGACGACGAGCAGCAGCGCCACCGAAGCGGTGATGCGGAAACCGGCGAGGATCGAAGGCAGCGCGCCCGGCCAGATCACACGGCGGACGATGGCATGGAACGGCACATTAAAACTCTGCGCCATCCGGATCAGGTTGCGCGGCACCGCGTCGACGCCGCTATAGACCGAGATGGCGGTGGAGAAGAACACGCCGAGCGCAATGGTCGCGATCTTCGGCTCCTCGCCGATCCCGAGCCAGAGAATCAACAGCGGCAATAGCGCGATCTTCGGGATCGGAAACAGCGCGGAAATGAAGGTGATGCCGACGCCGCGCGCCAGCGTCGACAGCCCGATCGCAAATCCGACGATCACGCCGGCCACGGTGCCGAGCAGCCAGCCTGAGCCGATGCGAACAACCGAAGCCGAAACGTGCTGCCAGAGCGCGCCTGACATGGCGAGCTTGTAGATCGCGACCGCAATCGCTGACGGCGCAGGCAGGAACAGCGGGTTAACCCAGCCCGCGCTACCGGCGAATTGCCACAGCGCAATCACCAGCACCAGCGCGATCCAGCCGGACAAGCGCCCACCGCTCGGCATAAAGCCCGCGCCGCGGAAGGTGACCGGCCGCGGCCTGCTCCCATCTCCCAGCGTTTGCTGCGGTGCGCGCTCAAGCATGCTGCACCTCGCGCTCGGCGTCGATCGCCTCCTCGCGGATCAGCGACCACAGGTCGTTCTGCAGCGCCAGCAACTTGCCACGCGCATCGATCGCACCGCGCTCGGCGCGCGTCACCGGGATTTCGACGATCTCCCTGACGCGACCGGGGCGGCGCGACAGCACCACGATACGATCGGCGAGCCGCACTGCCTCCTCCAGATTATGCGTGACATAAACCACGCCCATCGCGCCGGCGGCGAGCAGGCGGATGAAATCCTCCATCAGCAGTTCGCGGGTCTGCGAATCCAGCGCCGACAATGGCTCATCCATCAGGAGAATCGCCGGCCGCACTGCGAGCGCCCGCGCAATGCCGACGCGCTGGCGCATGCCGCCGGAGAGTTGTTTTGGATAAGCGCTCCGAAAATCCGACAGGCCGGTGCGGCGCAGCGCGTCATCGACGACAGCTTTGCGCGCGGCAGCATCGAGCGCGGTGTGAGCCAGCGGAAATTCGACGTTCGCTTCCACCGTGCACCACGGCAGCAGCGCAAAATCCTGAAACACGAAAGTCAGCGGATTGAGGCTGCCGGCCGGCGGTGCACCGCGCAATTGTGCCTGGCCTTCGCTTGGCTGAAGCAAGCCACCCAGGATCGACAGCAGCGTGCTCTTGCCGCAGCCGGAAGGCCCGACGATTGCGACTACCTCGCCAGAGGCGACAGCGAACGATACGTTATCGAGCACGTCTAACCCGCCGAAGCGGTGGCTGATATGGTCGGCGATCAGGTCCATATAGTCTCTTTGCTCCGAAGTCGCGGCATCACGCGGGCCGCATGGTTCGAGACGCGCGGCGGGCCGCGCTCCTCACCATGAGGGGAGAGGTCAGTCCCCGCGGCCCCAAGCTATCCCCTCATCCTGAGGAGCGGCCTCTTGGCCGCGTCTCGAAGGATGAGGCCCCGCTCTTTCAATCCGCCTTCACATATTCCTTCGCGATGATCGCATCCGCTGCAAACCCCTTGTCGACAAAGCCCTGCTCCTGCAGCCAGCTAATCTGGTTACCGACATTCTTGACGTCGAGCTTGCCGTCGGGATCGATATAGGCGCAATTGCCGATCACCTGTTCGACCGGCAGGTTGGTGTATTTGGCGATGATCTCGAGCAGCGGCTTGGTCTTGTCGTTGATCTCGGCCTTGCCGTCCTTCACCGAGGCCAGGATCACATCGTGATATTCGCGATCGGCGCGCGCCAGCGCGGCCAACAGCTTGGTCACCAGCGCCTTGTTCGTCAGCGTCTTCGGCGAGGCGAACACGGCGCCGAGTTGCCAGGGCGTCTCGTCACCGACCCAGCCGAGGAGTTTGGCGCCACCGGAATCCACCAGCGACCGCGCGGTCGAGATCGGCAGCAAAGCGGCATCGACGGTTTCGCCCTTGAGCGCTGCGGCGGCATTCGACAGCGACTGCAGCGGCAGCACCTTTACGTCCGCCAGCTTGAAGCCGTATTTGTCGGCGAGCAGGCCGAGCGAATAATGGAAGCTGGAGCCGACTTGAGTGACCGCGATGCGCTTGCCGGCAAGATCCTTCGGCGTCTTCAGTCCAGCCGCATAGGCGTTGTTGCTGGCGAAATAGCCGATCAGCGGGTAGCCCGCCTTCTCGCGGCTCATGCCGCCGATCACCTTCAGCGTGCCCTTGCCGGCGAGATTGTAGAGCCCGGCGGTAAACGCCGTGATGCCGAAATCGACATCGCCAGACGTGGTCGCCACCGCAATCGGCTGCGCCGCGTCGAAGAATTTCAGTTCGATATCGAGGCCGGCCTCGCGAAAATAGCCCTTGTCCTGCGCGATGAACACCGGCGCCGAGGAGGACAGCCGGAGCACGCCGACTTTGGCTTTCTGCGCATCGTCGGCGCGCGCGATCCCGCCCGCGGCCATCGCCAACAGACCCGCCAGCGCGAGCCGTGCAAATTTCGTCATCCGGTCTCCTCCGCCTTTTCTTGTCGTAGCCGGTCTACATGGTCGTCCCTGCGAACGCAGGGACCCATAACCACAGGACCTTGTAATAGCCAAAGCCGTCTACCCAAATGCCACAAGAAAGGCCGCGGCGTATGGGTCCCTGCGTTCGCAGGGACGACGTTACATACTTCATCCTCGCGAACACACAGTTCTATAGCCCCTCGGGCACGCTCTGGTCCCGCCCGATGAACGCGCCCTGTTGTTTCAGGCTTTGTTGCAACTTTTCAACCGCAATGTCGCGCGGAATCGTATTCCCCGACAGCGCCAATGCCGCGGCGGAGCCTGCCGCCTCCCCCATCGCAAAACAGGCGCCGGAGACCCGCGCCGCCGACTGGCCGTCATGCGTCATCGAAGCGCAGCGGCCGGCCATCAGGAGGTTGTCGATACCCTCGGGCACCAGCATGCGATAGGGCAATTCGTTGAAGCCGCGCGATTCCGGGATCGGGGGGAACTCGAAAACGACGTCGCCGGCGACATGCTGCTCCATCGGCCAGCCGTTGACGCCGATGGAATCCTCGAACGAGGCGCAGCCCAGCACATCCTCGCCTGACAGCATGTAGCCGCCGATCACGCGGCGCGTCTCGCGGATGCCGAGCTGCGGCGGCAGGTCGACGATGTAGGATTTTTCGAAGCCGGGCACCGTGCGCAGGAATTCGAATGCCTGGACGGCCTGCCGCCGCCCCTCGATTTCGCCGCGCGTCATCTGGTCGGGATCGATCCCGCTGACCGCGGTGCCGTCCTCGCGCGCGAGCTGGGTAAAATTCACCCGCCATTCGATGCCGGAGCGCTGCGGCCGAACGATCGCAGTCTTGCGGGGAAAGCGATGCGTGCCCGCGGCTTCCGCCTTTTCCATCAGCGCCGGAATGGTCCGCCAGGCGTCGCCGGCCGTCTCGGGATCGATACCGTTGAGGCGGAACATCATCGAGGGGTAGAGCATGCTGCCGGCGTTGTCGCCGACCTCGAAGGGCGCGCCCGCCCAGGCCGCGAGATCGCCGTCGCCCGAGCAATCGATGAAGATGCCGGCGCGCACCGCCTGACGACCCGCCTTGGTCTCCACCATCAGCGCACGGATGCGTTTCTCGTCATCCATCACCACGCCGGCACCCAGCGCATGAAAGAGGATGTCGACCTTGTGCGCCGCCAGCAGGTCATCCGCCGCGATCTTGTAGGCGGCGGTGTCGTAAGCCTGCGCAAAAATCTTGCCGAGGATCAGATGCGGCGCGTTGAGTCCGTCGAGCCGGTCGATCCGCGCAAGCAGCTCCGTGGCGATGCCCTGCACCACCCGATGCATCTCGCCATGGACGTTGGCATGCAGCCCGCAGAAATTCGTCACGCCGGCGGCCGTGCCCATGCCGCCAAGAAAGCCGTAACGCTCGATCAGCAGCGTACGGCGGCCGGTGCGCGCCGCGGCAACGGCCGCCGCGATGCCGGCAGGACCGCCGCCCAACACGGCGACCTCATATTCGCCGTAGATCGGGATCTGGCGCGCGGGTTCTTCGATTGTCCTGGCCGTCACTGGTCGCTTCCGTTCCCTCTTGAGCTCGTTTGGGACACTATGAATTGACGCGCAATGCACTACAATCCACCAAATTGCGCGATCAGCTTTCTCGAATCGTAAAAAGTGGATGGATACGCTCACGAACCTTCAGGCCTTTTTGGCCTCCGCCGACGCTGGCGGATTTTCCGCCGCTGCTCGCAAGCTGAATGTCTCGACATCGGTGGTATCTAAGCGGGTCACGCAACTCGAAGCCCAGATTGGTATCGCGCTGTTCCGTCGCTCGACCCGCCAGTTGCGATTGACCGAGGCAGGCCAGCAATATCTGCATCGCGCCCGCGGCGTGGTGGCCGATGTCGGCGACCTTCTCGCACGCATGGGCGAGAAAGACCGCGATCTCGTCGATCACCTCCGCATCAAGGCGCCCACCTCGCTCACCATCGCCCGGCTTGCCGACGCGTTCAGCGCCTTCCAGACGCAAAACCCGCGGCTGAAACTTGAGATCGTGCTGATTGATCGGCCGGTGGATCCGGTGACGGAAGGATTCGACATCGCTATCGGCGCCTTTCCGCATTCATTCGGTGGCGTGGTTGACGAACCGCTGTGCTCGCTCAAGCTCAAGCGGCTACTGTGCGCTTCGCCCGCTTACCTTGCAGCGTATGGCGTGCCGCAGCATCCGCGCGATCTGGTTGAGCATCGTTGCTTGAGTTTTCTTCCCACTGGATCGGAATGGGTGTTCGACGGGCCACGTGGCCGAACCAGCATTCAGGTGCGCCCGCTCCTGAGCTCGAACGAAGGCCATGTGCTCGTGAAGAGTGCGATCGCAGGCAACGGCATTGCCTTCATCTCGCACTATCTCGCGGCCGATGCGCTGAGCAGCGGCACGCTGCAGGCGGTACTGCCGGATTTCCAGATCCCCGAACTATGGGTGAAGGCCACCATTCCGGAGCGACGGGTCAACGCCGCTGCGGTGCAGGCGCTGCTGCAGCAATTGAGACGTTCGCTCTCTCCGGCACTGTAAAACGCAGGATCTACGTTCCGACCTGCAGCGGCGAGGTGAGCTTGCGCAGCGCCGCGATCACCGAGAGCGCGGTGATGCGGCCCGTCTTCGGATTCTCCGACGGGACGTTCTCGATCGACATCGCAAACGAGGCCGAGTCGGATTCGACCCTGATCTGGTGACAGTTCCGCATCACGGCCGGATCGGCCCAGATTTCGATCGTCGTTCGATCGGGCCCGATGCCAGCGAGCGAAAGCGCCGCAACGACATTGACGTTGGCGGGAAAGGCCGCGGCCGCATCCCGCGCCGAGCCCTTGAAAACGCATAGCGCAGACTTCAGACCTTCCATGGAAATGCCGTTCTCCACGAGATAGGGCGCGCCGGCGAGGCCTCCGGGCGGCTTGCGCGTGACCATCTGCACGGAATGAATCGTGCCTTCGGCAGCAGCCGAAACCGCGTCGAAGCCTATCAGCGCACCGGTCGGCACGATGATCTGACCACCATGCGCCCGGGCAAGGTCGACGAGATCGGGACGCGGCAGCAGGGCGCTGGCGCTCAGCACCATGACCTGCTTGCCGGCGCTCAGCATCGGCCGACAGATCTGGTCGAGGATATCAGCCGGTGCGCACTCGACGGCAAGGTCGGCGTGATCAGGCAGTTCATCGAGCGAAACCAGCGGGCAGGAAATGCTTTGGCGATCGAGCCATGCTTTCGCCTTTGCCTGGTCCCTTGCCGTAATCGCCGCTAGCGAGAGGCCCGGCAACCCCAGCGCCAGCTTGCGCGCCACGGTTCGGCCGATCTCGCCCAGCCCGGCAATGGCGATGCGTTTGGATGGCAAGTTCGATACTCCTGCAACGGACATCATGTGGCGCAGCAGAGCCTGACGCTTATGCCTTGTGATCCCAATTCGCCGCCCGCTTTTCCGCAAACGACGCCAATCCTTCGGACGCCTCCCTGGTCTGCCGCCGCGCCGAGTGCATTTTCACCAGTCGCGCGTAAGCCTCGTCGTCGACACTCATGCCACCGAACGAGCTTTCCATCGCCAGCCGCTTGGTCTCGGCCAGGGCTTCCGGACCGTTGGCAAGCAGTTGCTCGACCACCTTCGAGCCTGCCGCCTCCAGCTCGGCCAGCGGCACCACCTCATGCACCAGCCCAATACGCCGCGCCTCCTCCGCGCCGAACCGTTCGCCGGTCAGCGCGTAGCGGCGGACCTGACGGACGCCGACGGCGTCGCAGAGCTGCGGGATGATGATCGCAGCCGTCAGGCCCCAGCGCACTTCGGTGATTGAGAACAGCGCGTTGTCGGCGGCGATCACGACGTCGCACGCCGAGATCACGCCGGTGCCGCCGCCGAAGCAGCCGCCCTGCACCAGCGCGACCGTGGGGATCGGCAGCGTATTGAGCCGCTGCACGGCCTCGAACGTCGCGCGCGACACGGCCTCGTTCTCGTCAGCCGATTTCGGCCGCACGCCGTTGATCCACCTCAGGTCGGCGCCGGCCTGGAAATGCTTGCCATTGCCCTTGAGCACGACGACGCGAAGGCTCGGCTTCTTGCCGAGTTCGTCCATCGCCGCGAGCACGCCGTTGATGAGCCCGGCGTCATAGGCGTTGTTCACCTCGGGACGGTTCAACGTGACCGTGGCGACGCCGCGCCCGTCGAGATTCCACAAAACCGGATTGGCATTCATTCGGCGGCCCCTTTTTGTTCGGCATCTTGTTATGCCGGACAATAGGCCGGGATCGCAGCTCTTGTCACCGCCGCCGACCTATCGGCGGCCGCGGCGCTGCATCATATCTGACCTGTCGGCAAAGGAGGTCCGCCTTGGGCCGATCGCCTCGAATTGAGCCTTCTGCTCGTCGCTCAACATCACATAGAAATCATCGAGCGCCGTACGCACGAGTTTGACCGACGCCAGCATGACGTCGAGCCGCTTGCCGACGGCAGCGAGCCGCGCCGGCGGCGTGGCCGCTTCGTCGATCCGGCACGATGTGGCCAGCATGTCGGCCGCCTTTGCGCTGGCGTTCTGCAGGGCGGTAAGGCCGGTGCGCTGCGTATCGGTCGGATGCAGCCTTGCCTCGATCTCCTCGGCCGGCCATTGCAAGCTCGATGATTGCGTGATGTCACAGGGCCGCGCAACCGACCTCGACCTGCTACGGCGCCGCTCGGTCTTTCTCTCCTGATCTTCCGCGATCGCGTTCAGCCGCGCTTTCTGCTCGTCGTTCAGGAGGCCGTAGAACTTGTCCAGCGGCGGCTGCACGGTCGCGACGCCTGATATCATCGCCTCGATGCGCTGCTGCATCGATGCAAGCCGGCCGGACGCCGTCAACGCGATCGAGGTCGGGCACGCCGCCTTGATCTTCTGCGCCGCAGTCACCGACGCATTGGCGAGATCGTCAAGGGCCGCGCGCTGTACCTCGGTCGGTTCGATCGTCTGCGCGATCAGGTCGATCGGTAGCCCGGCGATTTCGCGGCTGTCCTCACCGCACAATAGCGCAAGCCGGTCTGGGCCGGTGCTGGAGGAACCGCGCGGCGGCAGGTAGCCCGTAAGACCCTGATAGTCGTAGGGCCCGAACAGGCCGGCATAAATGTCGTCGTAGCCATAGTACCAGAACGGCGCGCCGACATTGGGTCCCCACAGCGTGTAGTCGTAGACGTCGTGATAAGCGAACGGCCAGAACAGCGGGCCGACCCAGCCGTACCCGCCGTTGCCGTGTCGCCACCAGCCGCCGCCTCTGGACCGTCCGTATTGCCATCCCGCAAGCGCGGCGCCAGCGGTGACGCTGGCCCGCATCGCCGGACTACGCAGCGCAGCGGTGTGGCGATAGCTGCGGGCGAGCGCGCGCGAGTTCAGCGCGCGGCCGCTTCCGGCAAAATTCATGCGGTGCGCGGAGTATGAACGATGGGCGGATCTGGCATGAAAACGGTGTGCGGATCTGGCATGAAAATGGCCGCCGCCATGATGCCGGCCGCCGAAATGATGGCCGTGACCATGTCCGCCGCCACGATGGCCGCCACCATGATGACCGCCACCTCGACCGCCGCCGTGGCCGCCTCCATGACCGCCTTTCGCGATCGCAAAGTCCGCCACGGATAACGCCATGGAGAAAACAATAGCGGCAATTCCCAGTGCGATTTTTGACATGGTACGTCCCCTCATCGTCGCACGTCCCATTGTCGCTATGCCGCAAGCCTGACGGCACGCGGATGAACGCCGACTGAACGGCACCGGTTCCCACGCCACCAAGGCCGCGCGCTCCGCAACCCGCCCTGTGCGGCGGGCCGGTTGCGTCCGATCAAGGCTTGTGAAAACTAGCAAGCGACCCATCCCTTCCCGGCAGGATTTCCACCCATGCGGATTTGTGTTTTCGGTGCAGGCGCCGTCGGCAGTCATTTTGCCGTGCGGCTCGCGCTGGCAGGCCATGATGTCTCCTGCGTGATGCGTGGCCCCCATCTGGATGCAGTAAAATCAAACGGGCTGACGCTGCGTGTCGGAAATGGCGAGTTCAAGGCGAAGGTAAGAGCATCGAGCGATCCCGCCGCGCTGGGCCGGCAGGACGCCGTGATCTGCACGCTGAAAGCAACGGGCCTCGCCAACCTCGCCGGCGCTCTGCAGCCGCTGCTCAGCGACGATACCGCCGTGGTGTTCGCGCAGAACGGCATTCCCTGGTGGTACGATATCGGGCTCTCGCCAACGCATCCGCCGGTGCCGAACCTGGCCTTCCTCGATCCCGGCGGCCGCCTGCGTGCGGCCATCCCGAAAGAGCTTATCGTCGGCGGTGTGGTGTTTTCGTCCAACGAAGTCGTCGCCCCCGGCGTGGTCGCGAACCTTTCGCCCGAGCGCAACCGGCTCCTGATCGGCGAATGCGACGACCGCCAAAGCGAGCGAGCGGCGAAGCTGCGTGCAGCGCTGAACGAAGCTTCGATCGATTCGCCCGAGGTCGCGCAGATCAGGGAAACGATCTGGTCAAAACTCCTGACCAACATGTCGATGTCAGTGCTGTGCCTGTTGACCGGGCAGACCGCGCGCGCCGTGCGCGACGATGCTGATCTCGCCGATATCGTGCCGCGCCTGCTCGATGAAGCCAACGCCGTCGCGCAGAGCTGCTTCCCCGAGGTCAAGCGCGTGACGCGCTCCGGCCCCGCGCCGGACCACAAGCCTTCGATCCTGCAGGATTATGAACTCGGCCGCGCCATGGAGATCGACGTGCTGGTCCGCGCGCCCGCTGCGTTCGCGCACGCTGCCGGACTTTCGACGCCGATGCTCGACATGATGGCAGCGCTCGCCATCCGTCAGGCGCGCGACAAGGGACTGTATCCGGGCTAACCGACCCGCTTGATGCGGAGCCGATCAGATGGCCTGCAATCCCAGCCGCTGGAACAGCTTCCGGTCGGCCTCGTCCTCCGGATTGCCAGCCGTCAGCAAGGTGTCGCCGACGAAGATCGAATTCGCTCCTGCAAAAAAGCAAAGCGCCTGCATTTCATCGGTCATGGCTGAGCGGCCCGCCGACAGGCGGACGTATGATTTCGGCATCATGATGCGCGCGAGTGCAACGATCCGGACAAACTCGATTGGCGCGATCGGCGCCGCCTCGGCGAGCGGCGTACCGGCGATCGGAATCAGCATGTTGATCGGAACGCTTTCCGGCGGCTCGGCCAGGTTCGCAAGCGTGACCAGCATTTCGACGCGGTCGGTTTCTTCCTCGCCCATGCCGAGGATGCCGCCGCAACATACTTTCATGCCGGATTGCCGGACATTCTCCAGCGTGTCGAGACGATCGGCAAAATTGCGCGTCGAGGTCACCTGCGGGTAATAGCGCGCCGACGTATCGATATTGTGGTTGTAGTAGTCGAGCCCCGCGGCGCTGAGGCGGTCCGACTGATCGCGATCCAGCATTCCCAGCGTCATGCAGGTTTCGAGCTCGAGCGCTTTCACCGCGCCGACCATTTCAACGATGGCATCCATGTCTCTCGGCTTCGGATTGCGCCACGCCGCGCCCATGCAGTAGCGCGTTGCGCCGCCGGCTTTGGCTTTGCGCGCCTCGGCGACGACCTTTTCGACGTCCATCAGCTTCGAGGCGGCAAGACCCGTCGAATGATGCGAGGACTGGCTGCAATAGCCGCAATCTTCCGGGCAGCCGCCGGTCTTGATGTTGAGCAGCTTGCTGAGCTGCACGCGGTTGGGATCGAAATGCCGTCGGTGAATGGATTGCGCCTTGAACAAGAGATCGTTGAACGGCAGCCGGTAGAGCGACCAGGCGGTCTCGCTCGTCCACTCCACAGCGTCCGCAAGCGGCGCCGTCACAGCCAATTCATCCCGCACTTCGAGCATCCTTCGATTCTCCCGATCCTGATTGCCGTCTGGCCGTCATCGCACGCTGGCGAAGCTGACACCAGCGGCGCGCGCCGTGCTTGTAAAAAATTGATCGCCGGCGCAAACCGGCATTGACCGCGCAGCAGAGGTCGTATCACTCTCGAGCGCATTCAAGAAAAAGAAGCAAGCGGGAACCGAACATGGACGTCAAGGGCAAGGTCTGTGTCGTCACGGGAGCCGCGAGCGGTATCGGCGAAGCGGTCGCGCGTGCCTATGCAACGGCCGGTGCGCGCGGTGTCGTCATCGCCGACCTCAAGACATCGCGCGACAGACTGGCGAAGGTGGCGGGCGACATCGACGGCTTGCCGATCACGGCCGACGTTGGACTGGAGGAAGACATCAAGGCGCTGATCGCTGCGGCCGAAGACAAGTATGGGCCCGTCGACGTGTTCTTTTCCAACGCCGGCCTCTCGCGCAAGGGACAGGAGACCGCCTCCGATGCCGATTGGGACGTGAGCTGGCGCGTGCATGTCATGAGCCATGTGTTCGCAGCGCGAGCGCTGGTGCCCGGCATGCTCGCGCGCGGATCCGGCTATCTCCTCAACACCGCTTCCGCGGCAGGCCTGTTGGCTTCGCTGAACTCGATGCCTTATGGCGTCACCAAGAACGCAGCAGTAGCGCTCGCCGAGCATCTCGCCATCCAATATGGCGACCGCGGCATCCGCGTCTCCGTGCTGTGCCCGCAATCGGTGCAAACCGGCATGACGACGCCGGGTCCGAGCGCAGCAAGAGTCGACGGCGTGCTGCAGCCGCCGGAAGTGGCGCGCATGGTGATCGAGGCGATGGAGGAAGAGCGCTTCCTCATTTTATCGCACCCGCAGGTCGCCGAATACATGCTGCGCAAGGCTTCGAATCGCGACCGCTGGCTCGCCGGCATGCGTCGGCTGCGTTACAAGATCTACGGCGCTCCGGCGTCGGTGTGACCACCGTCATTGCCTGCGACAAACGCGAAGCGTTTGCGCAAGGGAGCGCAGCGAAGCGAAGCAATCCATTCTTCCTTGCGGCACTATGGATTGCTTCGGCGGAGCCTGTCATCGGGCGGGCATTCGCCCGACCCGGTGGCTCGCAATGACGGGTCGAGCGGCGCGAATTGTTCCAAGAGCCCCGTGTACCGCTTCACGCCAGGCGAGGCATACGAACCGCGCCTGGACGTCGTGAGCTTCAGGCCGGCCAGCGCCTCGGCCTGCTTTACCGCGGCCGCCACGCCATCGACGACGGGCACGCCGAATTTATGCGAAAGCTTCTGCACAAGGTCGGCCATGCCGGCACAGCCCAGCACGATCGCTTCCGCGCCCTTGTCGAGCGCGCGGGAAATCTCGGCTTCAAGCTTCGCTTCCGCGCCTGAGCCGGGCTTGTCGAGATCGAGCACCGCGACGTCGCAGGCGGTGACCTGCACCCTCTCGGCGAAACCATAGCGGCGCACCAGTTCTTCGAGCGGCACGATCGAGCGCGGCAGCGTGGTGACCACGGCGATGCGCTTTGCGATCTGGCCGGCCGTCACCAGCGCCGCCTCGCAGATGCCTACCACCGGAAAACGCGCGGCGGTGCGGGCGGCGTCGAGCCCGGTGTCGTCGAAACATGCGACAATCGCCGCATCGGCGTCCGGCGCATTCATGAGCGCCTGGATCAGGCCGGGCACGGCGAACGCCTCGTCGTAATATCCCTCGATCGAGACCGGCCCCATCGACGACGTGACCGCGGATATTTCGGTGCCGGGGCTAGCGACGGCGCGCGCGGCGGCGCCGATCGTTTCGGTCATCGAGGCGGTCGTGTTCGGATTGACGATCAGGATTTTTGTCATGGGCGTATCGTAATGGGTATGACGCGCAGCGCAACTCAATCATCCGTCGTCCCTGCAAACGCAGGGACCCATACGCCGCGGCCCATCAACAGGACGATGGGGCCAATTGCCTTTGCTGCCACACGCAGCGGTGGTTATGGGTCCCTGCGTTCGCAGGGACGACAGCGGAATGCTTAGCCTACGATCCCATCCACCCACGCTGCAAACGCATCCAGCGCCTCGTCCATCACCTCGCGATCATTTCGTCCCGAACTTTTCAGCACATGGAACGAATGATCGGCGCCATCCAGCAAATGCAGCGTCGCCCGCGATCCCAGGCCATTCATGACTGGCTCGAGCAGGCGTAGCTCCGCCAGCGTATCGCGCGTGCCCTGCAGGAACAGCATCGGGATTTTGACATCGGCGAGATGCTTGGCACGATCGCTGGAAGGCTTTCCGGCCGGATGCAGGGGAAAGCCGAGAAACGCCAGGCCTCGCACGCCGGGCAAGGGTGAAAGCGCCTGCGCCTGCGAGGTCATTCGCCCGCCGAACGATCGGCCGCCCGCGATCAGCGGCAGCGAGGCAAAGCTTCGCCCGGCTTCCGCCACCGCAGCACGAACGGCGGCATGCGCAACCGTGGGCGGATCGGGCCGCTTGCTGCCCTTTTCCATATAGGGAAATTGATAGCGCAGCGTCGCAATGCCGCGCTTGGCGAGATCAGCCGCAACCGTTTCCATCGAGGCATGGGTCATACCCGCGCCTGCCCCGTGCGCGAACACGTAACACGCGCGGGGCTGCAGCGGCTGCATTACCAGCCCGGAGACCGCCTCATTGGGCCCGATTTCAATTCGGAGCGATTGCGCCTCGGCTGCCTTCATGTGATCTGACTGACATTCAACTGCACGATCGAGACTTTATACTGGAAAAACCCTGCGAGAGATGGACCGGTCAAAATCATACCCTATCCTGAGGAATCGGATTTATGGACAGACCTTTAGCGCCACTATAGGATGGCATCATATTCAACCGCACGCCGAGGGTGATTCGCCTTGCGGCGTTTTTTGATAACAGACGGATATTGCGCGCCACTGGCGCGGTTTTGGGGAAGGGGCAGGCCATGCGTGGCAAGAGAATTGCGACAATTGTGATCGTGCTGGCGATCGTCGGCATCGGTTATGTCGCCGTCAAGGACGATATCGCCAAGCTCTGGCAAGATTTGCATGTGAAGATCGTGGAGCGTCCCGCGCCGAAGAAAACCGTCTGGCTCGACCAGGGCATCGCTAAGGACAAACTGAGCTGGTTCTATCACGCCGACCAGGGAACGCGGACTTTCGGCTTCCCCTATGAGTGGTTCATGGCGCTAGAGCAGCCGACGATTTCGTGGCTGCCGTTCACCAAGGTCGGTCTCTTCAGCGACACCGCCTATCTCGACCGCTATGGCTTCATCCCGGATACCATCATTCCCGGCAAGGAGGAGCTTCCGATCGGATTCGCGAGGGGCACCCCGATGCTCGACCCGACGGGCGCGGTATGGCGCAACCCGCGCACCAAGAAGGAGATGATCGGTGTCGGCCTGACCTGCGCGGCCTGCCACACCGGCAGCTTCACCTACAAGGACACTGCCGTCGTCATCGACGGCGGACCGGCGCTCACCAATCTTTTGGCCATGAAGCAGGGCATGGGCATCTCGCTCTTGCTGACGCGCTACTGGCCCGGCCGGTTCGACCGCTTCGCCGAGCGCATCCTGGGGCCGGACTCCACCATCGACGACCGCGAAACGCTGAAGAACCAGCTCGACCAGGTTCTCAATCAGTACAAGCAGGTCAAGAACCTGGAAGGGCGCGTCGCCTCGCAGAGCATCCTGGAAGGTTACGGACGGCTCGACGCGCTCAACCGGATCGGCAACCAGGTGTTTTCAATCGACCTGAAGAAGCCGGAAAACTACGCCGGCTCCTCCGCGCCGGTGCACTACCCGCGGATCTGGAACACGCCATGGTTCGACTGGGTTCAGTATAACGGCTCCATCATGCAGCCGATGGTGCGCAACGCCGGCGAGTCGCTCGGCGTATCGGCGGAGCTCAATCTGACCGAGCCGTCGAAGGGACTGTATAAATCGAGCGTGGACGTGGATAAGCTGTTCGAGATGGAGCAGATGATCAAGGGCGATACGCAGCCGAACGCCAAGACGGGTTTTCCGGGCTTGAGATCTCCGCGATGGCCGGCCGATATTCTCTCACCGATCGACCAGAAATTGGCCGACAAGGGCGCCGAACTCTACAAGACCCATTGCCAGGAATGCCACCGCCCGCCGGTGACGAGCGAGGCGTTCTGGGATTTCAACAACAAGGACTGGTGGACCAGGAACCAGGCCGGCGAGCCGATCCTCAAGGTCGAGAATGTTCCGATCTCGCACATCGGAACCGATCCCGCGCAGGCGGCAGACATGCGGGCCCGAACGGTCGCGGTGCCGGAAAATCTCGGGATCAAGAGCAGCAGTTTTGCGTTCGCGCTGGGCGAAGTGGTCGAGAAGACCGTCAACACCATCTTCGACCAGAAGAAGCCGCCCGTCAGCCCCGCGGAGCGGAAGCGGATAGATGGATATATGCCGAACGAACTCCGGGGTGAGCTTGCCTACAAGGTGGGTCCGCTGAACGGCGTCTGGGCGACGCCGCCCTATCTGCACAACGGTTCGGTCCCGACGATCGACGATCTGCTCGGGGACCCCGACAAAAGGCCGCCGACATTCTATCTCGGCAGCCGCGAGTACGACCCCGTGAAGCTTGGTTACAAGACCGACCCGATCACAAACGGGTTCAAATTCGACACCTCCATTCGCGGAAACTCGAACCGGGGCCACGAATTCAGGAAGGATTACAACAAGGACAAGGAAATCCCAGGCGTGATCGGGCCGGAGCTATCGACCGACGATCGGAAGGCGCTGATCGAATATCTCAAGACGCTTTAATATCTCAAGACGCTTTGAAGTCAGTCACACGCACGCCGCTACGACCGGGCTTGGCCCGGTCGTAGTTTTTTCCGACGCGGCTAGCGCAGAGGCGGATCAGGCGGCGCGCCTTACCGGCTGGCAACCAGCCGCAAATGCGGCTTGATCGTCTCTTCGAGTTCGACCTTGAGCTGGTGCACGCGCGGGTCGCCCGACCGCGCCGCGCACACCGAATATTGGTTGACCGAGCACGCCAGCGCGCGCCGCTCTTCGGCGGTCCGCGTCACGTCCGGGCTGGACAGCCGCAGCACCATCCCGCCGAGCTGCACCAGCATTTCGTCGAGCGCCCGATCCACTCCGGCAAGTTGATCCATCGCACCACTCCCTCTGAAAGGAGTAATGAGCAGCCTGCCCGCACGTTCCCGGCACGCGCTTGGTTACGGATAATGAGAAGTTAACGAGGCGCTACTCTGTCAGCGCGCCGCGCGTCCAACTGAGGGAATCCTTAATCAATCAAAGTAAATCGGCTGGTCTGCGCCGGCCCCATGCAGCGATTGCGGCAGCCGCGCCCGTTACCTATGCTGCCGCCTTGTTCCACGCGAGACCCGGCATGACTATCCCGCTCGATCCCGTCGTCGCCCAGATCATTCCGCTACTGCCGCTGCGCGATCCCACGACGATGACACCGCAGAGCGCACGCGATGCGCTGCGCGCACTGGCGGCCTCGCGCGCGGCGGTTCCGCCGCCACCGGTGATGAGCGCGGAAGACATCAAGATGAAGGGTGCGGCCGGATTCCTGAGCGCCCGGGCCTATCGGAACTCGAACGACAAATCGCCGACGGTGGTGTTCTTCCATGGCGGCGGCTGGGTGGCCGGCGATCTCGACACCCATGACCGGCAGGCGCGCTGGCTCGCGATCGAGACCGGCGCGGTCGTCATCTCCATCGACTATCGCCGCCCGCCCGAGGTGCGGTTTCCCGGCGCGTTCGAAGATGCCTTCGCGGCCACCGAGGATGTCATCGCGCGCATTGCCGAGTTCGGTGGCGGTGCGGCACGCGTCGGCGTCGCCGGAGACAGCGCCGGCGGCAATCTGGCGGCCACGACCGCGATCGCCTGCCGCGATGCCGGCATCAAACTATCGGCGCAACTGCTGGTCTATCCCGTCACCGACGTCGCCGGAAATTTCGCCGATGCAACGGAGAACGCGCGCTTTCCCTCGCGCAGCGAAAACGCGGAGGGCTATTTCCTCACCCGCGCCACCATGGAATGGTTTTGCGGCCACTACCTCGAAGACAGCGCCCACGGCACCGACTGGCGCGTGTCGCCGCTACGCGCCAAAAACCTCGCCGGCGTGCCGACCCAATATTATGATGGCTTGGGCCTGATCCACGGCTATTTCGGCCTCGGCGAGGCGTCGGAAACTGCCAAGCGCGAGGCGCAGCGCGCGCGGGCGGATTTCAGGGCGTTGCTCGAAGCCGGCGCGTAACAAGCCGCCATCCGGCCCACCGACAGGCCACATAGTGGACCCAACGTGCTGGCGATCCCGGGAAGACTCGAACTTCCGACCTACGGTTTAGGAAACCGTCGCTCTATCCGGCTGAGCTACGGGACCGCGAACCCGCGTGGCAAGGCGGGCGCTTGGGACGCTTCATAGCAAAGCGAGACCGGTATCGCCAGCCCTCTGGAACAGCCCCTTTGGAAGCATCCTGCTTCGGGGGTCCTAAGATGATGACGGGGAACAGCGGCGTCACGGTGCCGGATACCCAGGCGTACTCCGAAACTTCTCCGAGACGTCGAGGAACATTGGCTCGCGCGCCCTGTTTTAGAAAAACCGATCAGCCTTCCGAGGAGGATATGATGCAGAAACTTTTAGCTGCGGCTCTCTTGAGCGCCGCCGTCTTCAGTGCTCCCGCCTATGCGCAGACCGCGCAGACGGCTCAACCCGCAGATCAGGCCGCCCCTGCTGCCGGCTCGCAGGAAAAGATGATGCTCAAGGGCAACTGGCGTGCGTCCAAGCTCATGGGCCTCGACGTCTATAACGACGCCAATGAGAAACTCGGCGAAGTCAATGAACTGATCCTGGACAAGAACGGCAAGGTCAGTGCCGTGGTCATCGGTGTCGGCGGCTTCCTGGGCATGGGCGAACACGACATCGCCGTTTCCATGGACAAGCTCAAATTCATGGAAGAGCCAATCCGCACCAGCTCGACGGCGACGACAACGCGCGAGACAACGACCGGCGCGGCCACGAGCACGACCGGACGTAGCGCCGATGCGAATGACTGGATGCCCGACCACGCCGTGATGAGCGGCACCAAGGAGCAGCTCAAGGCGATGCCGCAGTTCAAGTACTCAGATTACAACTGAGGTGTCTGATATTTCGGCTGAAAAAGGCCCCACTCTCGTGGGGCCTTTTTCATGAGCCCGACGTAAGCCTGAGCGCGAGGCGCAACCAAGCGTGTCGCGCAGCGCTACGCCTTGATATTGTTCTCGCGCACGACCTGGCCCCAGATGCTGACCTGCTTGGCGAAGAACGTCGAGAACTCCTTGCCGTCGGCAAGCAGGAGGGTCATTTGCTGCGTCTCGCGCAATTGGGCGGCCACGGCCGGCTCGCTCAGAATCTCCTTCACCGATTTCGCCATGTCGGCGATGACATCGGGCGGCGTGCCCTTGGGCGCGAAAATACCCCACCAGGCTAGCGTCTCGAAATCGGGGAAGCCTGCCTCGATCGCGGTCTGCGTGTCCTTCAGCGCGGTCATCCGCTCGCGGCCCAATTGCAGGATGGGCCGCAGCCTGTTGGTCCCAAGTTGCGCCGTGATCAGCGCGGCCGAGCCGATGATCATATCGACATGACCGCCGAGCACGTCGTTCATGGCCGGGCCGCCGCCGCGATAAGGCACATGCGTGATCTCGACGCCGGCCTTCTTGGCGAGCACCGTCATCGCGAGATGGCCAAGCGTGCCGATGCCGACGGAGGCGTATTTCACCGCGCCGGGATTTGCCTTGCAGGCCGCGATCACGTCGGCAAAGGTCTTGTACGGCCGCTCGGCGTTCGCGGCGACGACGTAAGGCGCGGTGCCGACCAGGAACACCGGTACCAGATCCTTCTCGACATCCAGTCCCGGCTTTTCGAGGATCGAGGGAATGACCGCGTGCGAGTCGAAGGTCACGAGAAACGTCGCGCCGTCAGGAGCGCTCTTGGCGACCTGTATGGCGCCAAGCGAGCCGGCCGCACCCGACTTGTTTTCCACCAGCACGGTCCGGCCGAGCTTGGTCTGCAAATGAGACTGCAGCAACCGCGCCAGCGCGTCGGTGGAGCCACCCGGCGGAAACGGCACCACCAGCGTCATATTCTTGGTAGACTGCGCCAGCGCCGGTGTCACCGCGAACGCGGCTGATGCCGCAAGCAAGTTGCGTCTTGTAATCTTCACCAGAACTCTCCTCCCATTAATGTCTGCGATTTCTTTTGTTTTTGTTCGCAGACTTGAGTTACGTGCCGAAGCCGGACCCGGCTTTCTTGTATTCGGGCCGCGGCGGGCTGAAGATGTCAAGCACGCGCGCGCCCTCTGGTCCAGCCCGCATCGTGTGCGGCACGTTACCTGGCGTGCGCCAGAAATCGCCCTTCTTGACTGGAATTTCCTCATTCCCCTGGATGCGGATGGCCGAGCCATCGAGCAGCACACCCCATTGCTCCTCGGGATGATGATGCAGGGTGCCTTGCGCGTGCGGCGCCAGCGTCACCACCGACAGCATCGCCTGCTCGCCAGAGAAGATTCGCGTCGTGACCCCGGACGCGAGTTCGCGAAACAGCCCGTCATGCGGATTGTCCAGATTGTGAAATTCGTCCTTCTGACTCATCGTTCCTCCCTCAAGCGCCTGTGACGTATCGATCAAGAGTTACCCGTCAAGACTCACCATCAAGGCTTGCCGTAGCTGCCCTGGTAGCGGCCTTCCCGGATCGCGAGGAGCGTATCCTCCTCGCGCGCGACCTGGGCGCGGACCGCCTCCAGCAATGAGGCAGCCGTTGCGGCGGGAAACGACACCACGCCGTCCTCGTCGCCGACCACGATGTCGCCGGGCGCAATCACCGAGCCGCCAATCGAAACCGGTACGTTGATCTCACCGGGTCCGCTCTTGTAGGGCCCACGGTGGATCGCCGTACGGGCAAAGCATGGAAAGTCCGATGCGGCAAACGCCGCGACGTCGCGGATGGCGCCGTCGATCACATAACCCGCAGCGCCCCTGTACTCAGCAATGTTCTTCATGATCTCGCCGACCAGAGCCCTCGTCTCGTCGCCGCCGCCATCGACCACGATGACGTCGCCCGGCCCGACCAGCTCCAGCGCCCGGTGGATCGCAAGATTATCGCCGGGCCGCGTGCGCACCGTGAAGGCGGTCCCGACCAGCCGGCCGGCGCGGTGAAACGGCCGCAGGCCGACGGCGCCCGGCAGCCGAGCGAGATTGTCGCTAATGATGGAGGTCGGCGCATGCCTGAACGCCTCGATCAGGTCAGGCGCGGGCTTCGGCACGCTCGTCATGGCCGTAGTGATGCTCATGTAGACTGTTTCCCCTTGCGGTTAGGCCGTTTTCTTCTGCCATTTCGCCTGCCAGCGCAACGTGGGCAGTCAGCGCCGCAGTGAGCGAAACTGCGCGCTGAACCGACGGGCCCCGGTTCACCGCATCGCACGGCAGCATGAAGTCTCCGGTTGCGGCAAAACAATTAGCATTCCACATGACCAGCTATAATGGATTTGCAACACGTCGCGCAGGATCTAGGGCCGGCGGCCCGATCGTCAGCCTCGCCGCCGGCTAGGCTCTTCGAATCCCTTCGGCAGTTTTGCGGCAAGAGAGTTTACTGAGTCAGCTCGGGAAGTGCGTTCCCTCCCCCCTTGCGGGGCAGGGCTAGGGAGAGGGGTGGCGGCAATGGCGGTGCCTGTTGTTCAACCGGAAGCATGCCGGTCTAGAGTGTCGGCAATCTGTCGGGTCCGTGCCCGCGGCTTACCCCTCTCCCCAGCCCACGAGCGAGCTTCGCTCGTCTCGGACCCCGCAAGGGGGGAGGGAGCGCACCGTTCGTGCGGCGAGAGCCCGCAGCGCAATGCAGGTGACATGAAATCGCACTTGCGCGGCCACACTTGTTAACATCAGTTTAACCAAACCCGTTCGACGTTAAGATCCGAATCCGAAGATTCGCGCCAGTTGGCTCACATGCTGTTTCAGAACCTTTCGCCTTCGCCGGCACTTTCGATCGTCCAGTTTTCCGACATCGACGCCTTCCGGCCGGTCGAGTTTGTCGCCGACGCGCGCAGCGTCCCGCTGAACCTCGCGAATTTCCACACCGCGCGCGCGACGGTGCAGTTGCCGGGCTGCCAGATCAACCTGCTCACCTCGTTTCCCCGCATTCTCGATGTCAGCTACCGCGCAGCGCACGGCGTCGTCATATTCCAGATCGAGGACGCCTACGAAGTCTCCGTCAACGGCCTGTCCGTGAACCGGCCGGCCTTTGTCGGCATGCGCGGCAATGTGGATCTGCAGTTCGTCGAGCCCCGCGGATCGCTGCACGTGATCATCACCCTTGGAGCCGGCCTGCGGGATCGAGAATGGTTCGATACGCCGGACGAGCTATGCCCGTTCACGCCGGACGCGGATGCTCTAGCGACGGTCAGATCGGTCACGTCTGGTATTCTGCAGACGGCTTCCGCCAGATCGGATCTGTTGCAGGAGCCGCGCTCGGCGCTTGCCATCCAGGAAGACCTGCTGCTCGCCATCGACGAGATGTTCCGCCGCAGCAGGGCGCCGGAATTGGCGGGCAGGCTTGCAAGCAGGAGCTATTGCCGCCTCGTTCGCGTGATCGACGAATATGTCGCCTTTCATCCCGCCTCGGCGATCTACAGCGCCGACCTCGCCGAACAATGCGGCGTGTCGGTCAGAACGCTGGGTACGGCGGTGGCGAGCGTTCGCGGCATGAGCCTGCATCGCTATTTGCGTCTCAAGCAGCTCTGGTCGGCCCGCGCACAACTCGTGAAAGGGTCCGACGCAATAACCGTGACGTCGTGCGCCCGGGCCAACGGGTTCCATCACATGGGCGAATTTGCCAAGCTTTATCGCGCAACGTTCCAGGAAACGGCGTCGCGCACATTGGCCCGCGCGCGAGGCGCTGACTGATTCTCGCCACAATGTGGCGTGCTTATCCGTTCGCTCTCAGATGGCGCATTTAGAATCGCTGCAATATCATGCGCGCACGCGAGCTTTGATGTTGAATTTCTTCAATAATTTCGACGACATAGCACTGTGTTCCATCGGTCACATCCATCGGATAAGCTCACAACGCCAGCGGGAACATCGAGCAGTTTCGGCGTGACAGCGCTGCCAAAATGATGACAATCGACTCAATCAAAGTTCCCAAGAATTCGACTGGAGAGTAACGTCCGTGATCGCCTCACGTGCATCTTCGTTTGTTGTTGCCGCGATCGGGAGCCTCGTCGTGCTGGCGCCCGTGCGCTGCGACGCGCAGTGGTGGCGTAGCGCGCCTGTCGATTTCGAATCCTGCGCCGATGTCGCCGAGAAGGCGAGCACCAAGGAAGAAAAGACGGCGAAACTCGCTGAGTGCAACGCGAAATTCGCCGGCCGACGCAAGCCCGGTGGCGGCTACACCTACTATGATTTCATGCAGGACCGGACCTTCGACATCGCAGGCCCCAACCCGACGCCGGAAGAGCAGAGGAAAATCGACGAGCAATACACCGCCTATCTCGAGCGCGAGCGGCGCAATCACCTCGCCGCGGCACAGGCGGCCAAGCAGCAACAGCAGGAACAGGCGCAGGGAATACAGCAGGTCTCGCTCCGCACCGAACAGCCCCCTCCTCCGCCAGTAGAAACAGAAAAGGTGCCGATACCGGTGGCAAGCCCGGTCAAGCAGGCGGCGCGCATCAAGGCTGCCCAATGCGCCAAGAACCAATTCTCATGTGAATGGCCGCGGCTTTCAGAGAGCATCAACGGACTGAAAAGGCTGCTCAACCCACAACAGCAGCAGGCGCAAACTAAGCAGAAGAAAAGCTGACGCTCTGTCGTCCCTGCGAAAGCAGGGACCCATAGCCACCGAATGCAGTTGTCCTGAGATAACGCCTGCCGTTCGCCTTATGGATGGATCACGCGGTATGGGTCCCTGCGTTCGCAGGGACGACGTAGGCCGGCGACACGGGCCTCAATGCGCCCGCGTCCGCTTGACGCGACGCGGCTTGACGGCAGGCGGGAGAGGCGTGCGCTGCGCCGCCCGCTGCTCCTGCAGCCGCGCTTCATAGCCCGGCGACGGCGTCGCCGTCGGCGGCACGGCGTGGGCAGGGGTAGGCGACGCCCACCCGGCAAGGCCCACCGCAATCAGCGCCAGACAGGTCCACTTCATTCGCATCTCCCTCGCCTCCATTCTAGTGGATTGAATCGGACGCTTGGTACCCGCCCGTCCTCCCAGATCGGGGAAGAGCGGGGCGGCCTGCCCGTTTGCAGACGTTCGGAAGGCCGCGGGAGGGTGGCGAGCCGATGTTTAACACGAACGCCCGGAACATCCGCTTTGTCGACATTTGCGACGTTGGCCCAACTGACACCTACGACCCTTTGCGGACCTTAGACGCGGCGTCGGCTCGGTGGTGATGACTGCATCTAAGCTTGTTCCTGAGTGGCATTCAGCCAGCCAATCTTCTGAAGAATGAGCCCTGCAAGTTCCGCCGGCCCTTTGCCGTCCGTCGGTAGAACGACCATGCCTTCGGCGTCTTCGCTCGCCATGCGCCTTGCTTGCCGAAGCGAGCGCTGCATCTGCTCGTCCGCACCGGAACCTATCTCGCGCTGCGCAAGACGAGCCAACAGTGTGGGCTCACTAGCCAACATGCGAACCGCCGTGATCCGCGCCTCGGGTATGGCAGCAAGTATCCACCGCTTATCGAAATCCAAGTGCATCATGACTCCCGACATGATCAGACGTGTGTGCCCCAAGGCCCTGTATGTTGACCAGATCGCAGCCAAGTTGATGCTGCTAACGTCAGTCGTGCCGGGCTGAATTCTATCGAGCTCTTCAACACTGGGACGCGGAAATACCCTGTCGAGCTCATCGGTCTCGATAACCGCGTGAGTAACTTGAGCAGCGGCGAGTTGCGCGCTCACTTCCCAACTCAGCGTGGATTTGCCTATGCCGGCTGGCCCGGTAATCAGCAACAGTTGCATGCTATCGTCATCTTCCAATTCGGTGCCGAGACGGCTCGGTGCACTAGCCGGATTTGCAAGTCCAGCACTTTCTGAAGGTCCGCTTCCCAACCCTGCGGTTGCCCGGACAGATGGGATGGACGACTGCTTCGTGCTCAATCGAGCCGTTCGTCATGCTTGTCGTAGACGGCCGCAACGGGTCGAAATTCCCCGTTGGCTGCTTTCCGGAGAGTGGACATTCGGCGCGGACCGCCTTGGCGGCGAACTTCGGATCGTTGGAAAGCTTGAAGGCGCGGATGCGGTGCGGCGCCAGGCCATGAGCCTTCCAGATGCGCTGAACCGAGGTCAGGCCAACGCCCGCCACCTTGGCCATCAGCCGCCCGGTCCAGTGCGTCCTCTCGCCGGGAGGATCGCAGAGCGTCAGGGCCACGACCCGCTCGGCCACATCCAGCGGCAGGCGGGGCGTACCGGGCGGCCGGGTCTTGTCGCGCAGCAAGCCCTCGACGCCTTCGGCCATGAACCGCGCCTGCCAGCGCCAGACAGCGGTCTTGCTGACCCCCGCCGTCTGCATGATCTCCTCTGTGCCCACGCCATCGACCGTGGCCAGCACGATCCGGGCGCGCCAAACATGCTTCCGCAGGCTGTTGCGGTCGTCAACGATCGACCGCAGTCGCTTACGATCTGTTGGGCTCAGATGGACGCCAGTACGCATCCCGCAGACTCGCACGACGCCGCGCCGCGCGGAATCCCAATCCGGACTCTTTTGTCCCGATCAATCCACTAGGGTCCCGCCGGACCGGCGGCAATTCAAGGCAAGCACATCCGCTCAGCCCGCGCGAATCTGCTCGGGAGTCAGGCCGGGGGAGCCCTTGGCATCACGCTCGGCCTGCCGAATCAATTCCACGATCCGGCGCGACAGCGGCACCTGCAGCCCGCGACGCTCGGCGATTTCGGTGATGACGCCCTGCAGATAATCGATCTCGGTGCGGCGGCCGCGCTGCAGATCTTCCCACATCGACGAGCGCGCCTCGGGATCGATCTTCATGGTCCGCCCCAGCAACGCTTCGAAGATCGGGTCCGGCAGGCGCAACAGCGACGGCATCCAGGCGGGCGGAATCGGCGTCGGCGAGACGGGCTTGATGCCCTCGGCCCGGATCGCCGCCAGACCCTCGGCGACCTGGTCGGCAAACAATCGCCGCCATGGCCGTGAGCTGAGTTGCCGGCGCAGCGGCAGATCGGCCAGCGCATTGAGCGCGTTGTTGAGATTGAGCAGCAGCTTGCCCCATTGCACGCCGTCGATGTTGCCGGTCGGCCGCATTTTCAGGCCCGGCACCGACAGCTTCTCCGCCGTGCGCGCCTCGTCCTGCTCGATGACGATGTCGCCGGAAGTGGCGCGATGAAACCGCCCCGCGCCGAGCGCAATCACGTTGAACGGCACCATGCCGCCAAGCACGCGCCGTCCCGGCAGGCGCTGGCGAAGGACCGCCGTATTACCGACGCCGTTTTGCAGGCTGACGATGACGGCATCCGATGGTGCGTGCCGCGCGATGACGTCCGCCATGGCGGCCGTATCCGCACTCTTGACCGTGACCAGCACAACGCCGGCGTCCTCAAAAACAGAAGGATTTTCCGACAATGCGAACTGATCGCGCGTGATGGTCTGGTCAAAACCTTCAAAACTCGTCGGCCGCAGCCCGCCTGCGTCGATTTCAGCAATCACGCGCGGACGCGCCAGCAGCGCAATGCGGCGGCCGCCGGCCGCCAGCATGCCGCCGACGAAGCAGCCGATGCTGCCCGCCCCTGCAATCCCGATCGTCTGGCCCGAAACCATTTCGCACTCACCGCGTTGCACCCGGCTTCGAATAGCAGAGCGCGCGGACTGTGCCTACCAGAGGTAGTGGCCGGGGGCCGCGCCTTGTAACCGTCATGGGCCACCGCTATCTTTTGCGCGGGGCGACGCGGAGGAAACGATCATGGGCTTACTCGACGTACTCAACGGCATGATGAACGGCCCGCGCGGTCCCAGCGGCCGCGGCGAGCAGCGCGACAGCGGCGGCGGAATGTCGCCGCTGACCATGGCGATTCTGGCGCTGCTGGCCTGGAAAGGCATCAAGCATTTCGGCGGCAGTCAGACCGGCTCTGCCCCGCAACCGGCGCCCGCGCCCGGCAATGTCAATGCCGGTCTGCCCGGCGGCGGCATGGCCGGTGGCGGACTGAGCGACATGCTGAAGGGCGGATTGGGCGGACTGCTCGCAGGTGGCGCAGCCGGCACTATCCTGAGCGGCGGCCTTGGCGACCTCCTGACTCAGTTGCAGCAGAAAGGCCTTGGCGATCAGGCCGACTCGTGGGTCAGCAACGGGCCCAACAAGCAGGTCTCGCCCGGCGATCTCGCCAACGCGCTCGGCGCCGACGAGATCGATCAGCTAACGTCGCAAACCGGAATGTCGCGTGACGATTTGCTGCAAGGCCTCAGCCAGTATCTGCCTGACGTCGTCAATCATCTGACGCCAGACGGACGACTGCCGAACGATAACGAATTGTCGGAACGGATTTGATGCCGTTTAAGCGGCGCGGTCCGCGCCGCTCTGCTTCATCATCCACGCATCGGAGAGGGACAGCCATGAGCGGCATTATCTGGATCATCGTCGTCGGCTTTGTCGCCGGCATTATCGCGCGGATCCTTTCGCCGGGACAGAACAACCCGACCGGCTTCATCCTGACCACGGTGCTCGGCATCGCCGGCGCGTTTCTGGCAACCTTCATCGGCCAGGCGATCGGCCATTACGGCCCCGAACAGGGCGCCGGCTTCATCACCGCCACCATCGGCGCACTGGTGGTGCTGTTCATCTGGAACAGGCTGGTGGCGCGCGGCGTGATATCGGATCTTGGGAATAGGTGAGGCGGCGCTCTCTCTCCGCCGTCATTGCGAGCGAAGCGAAGCAATCCATAGCGCCGCAAGTGGCGAGGTGGATTGCTTCGTCGCTTGCGCTCCTCGCAATGACGAGATCACAACACCAGATGCATCCCGGCATCCATCCGCACGAACTCGCCGGTCATGTTGCTCGACGCGGGCGACGCCAGGAAGCACACGAGCTGCGCGATATCCTCCGCCGTCGAAGCGACCTTCAGCGGCACTTTCGCCATCACGGCGTCGCGCACCGCCTTGGCGCCGGCCTCGCCGCGGCCCTTGGTGAACCAGGGCGTATCGATATAGCCGGGGCACACCGTATTGACGCGGATCAGCGGCGCCAGCGCGCGCGCCAGTGATTGCGTCATGGTGTTGAGCGCGCCCTTGCTCGCGGCATAGGCGACGGAAGAACCGCCGCCGGAAATGCCGGCGACCGACGACACGTTGACCACGGCGGACGGCAGGCCGGAGGCTTTCGCGCCGGCCTCGAGCAGCGCGCGCGCCGCGCGGATCATCTGGAACGGGCCGATCGTGTTGACGGCGTAGATGCGCTGGAAGTCTTCGGCCGAAAGCCCGTCGAGATCATGATGCGGCACATGCTTGGTGGTGCCGGCATTGTTGACCAGCACATCGATACGGCCCCAGGGCGCTGCGGCAGCGGCGATCTTCCTGCAGTCTTCATCGCGCGACACATCGCCCTGCACGACTATGATTTCGGCGCCGGCGCTGCGGCAGAGATCGGCCGTGGCTTCAGCTTCTGCCTTGCTGTTGGAATAATTGACGACGATGCGCGCGCCGCCCTTTGCCAGCATGCCGGCGGTTGCGGCCCCAAGACCCGAGGCAGACCCGGTGACAATCGCGCACAAACCATCCTTCGACATCCGCATTTCCTTCTGTATCTTTTGGCTGGGTTTCGAACCGCCCGTTCGTAGGTCGAGGCCTACCATATCGCGCGGCAAATGGCGTGCAAACTCGGGAAGTCCGCTCAGCGGAATTTATTCTTTGCCGCGCGATCATCATGCCGCCGTCGCAGGCCGCCCTGCGGACAGCGCTTGTCACGGCTATGGCTTTTGCCCATCATAAAGCGCAAGAAAAAGACCGCAGCCGACCCCGGCATAACCGTTGGGATTGGCATGCCAATCTCAAATCGGGGAACGCTGTGGCGGAGAGTGAGAACATCGTTGCCGAGACCGCGGAAAAAATCTTCGCCGATCTTGCCGACGCCCAAACCATCAATCGCGACAAGAATGGCGAGTGGAAAGCGCCGCTCTGGCAGGCGCTGACGGACGCCGGCCTGCCGCTGGCCTGGGTGCCGGAAGATTGCGGCGGCTCTGGCGCTTCGCTCGCTGAAGGTTTCAGCGTGCTCAGCGCCGCCGGACGCTTTGCGGTCGCGGTGCCGCTCACTGAGACCATGCTGGCAGGCTGGCTGCTGGCGCAGGCCAGGATCGCTTCACCCGGCGGCGAGATGACGGTGGTACCCGCGAGCCCGAAGGACCGGATTACCGTCAACGCCGACGGCAGCCTGTCGGGCAGGGCCCGCGGCGTGCCGTTTGCCAAAGCCGCAAAGCACTTCGCGGTGCTCGCAAGCGATGCGAAGGGTGGCCTCTCGATCGCGCTGGTCGATGCAGCCAAGTGCCGGATCGAGACCGGCCTCAATCTCGGCGGCGACCCGTCGGATGTCGTGACGCTGGACAAGGTGCAGCCGGTCGCGATCAAGCCCGCGCCCAAAGGCTTCGACCAGATCCGGCTGATGCTGATGGGCGGCGTCGCGCGATCCCTGCAGATCGCGGGCGCGCTGGAATCGATGCTGGAAATTTCCGTGCGCTATTCCAACGAGCGCGTCGCCTTCGAAAAGAAGATTTCGAAATTCCAGGCGGTGCAGCACAATCTGGCGCGGCTCGCCGGCGAGTCGGCGGCGGCGCTTGCCGCGGCGACCTCGGCCGCAGACGCCATCGCCAATGCAACCTCCTTCAACGACGAAGTGTTTCTCGAGGCGGTGGCGGCAAAGATCCGCTGCGCGGAAGCGGCGGAAAAAGGCGGCGGCATCGCCCATCAGGTGCATGGCGCGATCGGCTTCACCATCGAGCACATCCTGCATCGCTATTCGCTGCGCGCGCTGGCTTGGCGCGACGATTTCGGTTCCGAAAGCTATTGGGCGGTCGAACTCGGCAAGCTCGTAGCCGCCCGCGGCGCCGATGAATTGTGGCCGCTGGTCGCCTCGCGCTGACATCAACACCGATTTGCCTGGCTTTAGAAGTCGAGACCAACAATGACCGCAGCCCTCCGTTTCGATCCGATCCGCCTGCCGTCCGAATGCGAGCAGTTGCGCAAGGAAGTGCGCGCCTTCCTCGCCGAGGAAATCGCCGCCGGCACCTTCGATCCGCACCAGCCGAACCGCGAAGACACCGACGTGCCGGAGTTCTCCCGCAAGGTCGGCGCGCGCGGCTGGCTCGGCATGACCTGGCCGAAGAAATATGGCGGCCACGAGCGCTCGTTCCTCGAGCGCTATGTGGTGACCGAGGAAATGCGCGTCGCGAACGCGCCGACGCGACGCTTCTTCGTCGCCGACCGGCAGAGCGGCCCGGTGCTGCTGAAATACGCGCCGGAAAATATCAAGATGGACATCCTGCCGCGCATCTGTCGCGGCGAGATCTGCTTTGCGATCGGCATGAGCGAGCCGAACTCCGGCTCCGACCTGTTCGCGGCGAAGACGCGCGCGACCAAGACCGACGGCGGCTATCTGATCAATGGCACCAAGATATGGACCTCCTCGGCCCATATCGCCGACTACATGATCGCGATCTTCCGCACCTCCCCGCCGACGAAAGAGAACCGCCGCCACGGCCTGACGCAATTTCTCGTCAAGATGAAGCAGCCGGGCATTCAGGTGAACCCGATCGGCCAGATCACCGGGCAGTATGAATTCAACGAGGTTGTTTTCACCGACCATTTCATTCCCGACGATCACGTACTCGGCGAAGTCGACGGCGCCTGGAAGCAGGCGACCTCGGAGCTCGCCTATGAACGTTCCGGCCCCGAGCGCTTCCTTGAAACCTATTACGTGCTGACCGAACTGGTCCGCGCCGTCGGCAACAAGCCGGACACCCGCAGCGCCGAGGGCATCGGCCGCCTGGTAGCGCAGGTCCACACCATGCGGCGCATGTCGGTGTCAGTGGCGGGCATGCTGCAGGCCGGCAAGGAGCCGGTGGTCGAGGCGTCGATCGTGAAAGACATCGGCACCATCTGGGAGCAGCAATTGCCCCATCGCGTGCGCGAGCTTGCCGCCTTTGTCGAGGAAACTGCCACCAACCGCGAGACGCTGGAAAAGCAGCTCGACTTCGCCATCAAGACCGCGCCCAAGCTGACGATCCAGGGCGGCACCACCGAAGTGCTGCGCGGCATCATCGCCCGCGGGCTTGGTTTGCGCTAATTCAACGAGGAAACGTGATGAGCAAATACACTGATATCGGCGTCGAGAAGCATGGCCATGTCGGCCTGATCGAGATCCGCAAGCCACCCCTGAACTTCTTCGACGTCTCGCTGATCAACCAGATCGCGGACGCGCTGGAAGAGTTCGACAACGACATCGAAATCCGCGCCTCGGTGCTGGCAGCCCAAGGCAAGGCGTTCTGCGCCGGCGCCGACTTCTCCGATCCGAAGCGGCAGGAGCAGGAAGCGAGTGCGCAGAACGATCCGGCGGCCAATCTGCCGATCAACCATCTCTATGTTCAGGCGGTGCGCATCTTCCGCAACAAGAAGCCGGTCGTCGCGGCCGTCCACGGCGCCGCCATCGGCGGTGGGCTGGGGCTAGCGGTATCGGCCGATTTCCGCGTCACCTGCCCCGAAGCACGCTTCGCCGCCAACTTCACCAAGCTCGGTTTTCATCCGGGTTTTGGCCTGACCACGACGCTTCCCGAACTGGTCGGCAAGAACAATGCGGAACTGATCTTCTACACCAGCCGCCGCGTCACCGGCGAGGAAGCCACAAGGATGGGCCTCGCCAATCTCTGCGTGCCGCAGGATCAGGTGCGTACAGAAGCCATGAAGCTCGCCGCAGAGATCGCCGAATGCTCGCCGCTCGGCCTGATCTCGACCCGCGCCACCATGCGCGCTGGCCTCGCCGACCGCGTGATGGCCGCCACCAACCACGAACTCGCCGAACAGACCAAGCTGCGCGCGACGGAGGATTTCAAGGAAGGCGTGAAGGCCACGGCAGAGCGCCGCGCCGCGAATTTCAAGGGGCGGTGATTTAGCACGAGCCTCTCAACACGTCGTCCCTGCGAACGCAGGGACCCATACGCCGCGGCCTTAGGAAAAGGCAGGCTGGCAGACACCTTGCTACACTGCGAGCACCTGTGGTTATGGGTCCCTGCGTTCGCAGGGACGACCCGTTGATGGATCTCACTACGCCACAAGCCTAAACGTTACCCCGCAAAGATCGAACGCATCGCCGGACGCCTTGCAGCCTCTTGCCTTCGCGGCATCGCGCACTTTCGCGATATTGGCCACCCTGAACGTCAGCCCGCTCATCAGATCGCTGTCTTCCTTAATGAAGCGGAAGCTGGCGTTGGGCAATTTCAGCTCCGGCTCACCTACCGCCCCTGTGCTGACGGCAGTGCCCAAAATCTTCCCCCAATGCTCCGCGAGCCCTTGCGGATCCGGGCTCTGCATCTCGACTTCCTTCAGCGCCAGCGTCACATCCTTGCGGATCGCCTTCTGCCAGTCCGGCCCCGCCGGCGGATAGGGCCCCAGCATATCATCGCTGCCGTCGGTGTGATTGAACTCGATGAACGCAGCGCGGCAATCGCGCGGGTGCAGTTGCACGCCGTGGTAGGGCGCGTGCGTGATCACGTTGGCGGTGCGCACGCCGATCTCGTTGGCGCGCTTGCCGCGCGCGTCGGGATCGTCGCAGCAGAAGATCGCCATGTAGCCGCCGCGGCCGCCGGTCTTGTCGAGAAAGCGCCCCGCCGCGGTGCCCGGCTGGGTCGGCGCCACCACCTCCAGCAAAATGGTGTCGACCGGCAGCAGCGCATTCTCCAGCCCGTATTTCGTGACGTTGCCGTCGCGGTAGCAGACGTTGAGGCCCATGATCCCTGATATATCCGAGATCACCGGCTCCAGATGCGGCGCCACCAGGCAGATCTGCCGCAGCCTGAGATATTCGGCCATATCAATGTCCCTGAAAGATGGGCTTGCGCTTCTCGACAAAGGCTTTTGCCGCTTCCTTGTGGTCGGCCGTGTCGCCGGAGCGCGAGTGGTGGATGGCTTCGGCGTCGAAGCAGGCTTCCAGCGACATCGTCTCGGCGTTGTTGATGTTGCGCTTGATGTAGCCCAGCGTCACCGACGGTCCTTGCGCCAGCGACATCGCAAGATCGTGCGCCTCGGCGTCGATGTCGGCGTCGGGCACTACCTTGGTCACCATGCCGAGGTTGTAGGCCTCCTGCGCCGACAGCACCGGCGACATCAGATAAAGCTCGCGCGCCTTGGCGCCGCCGAGCATCTGGGTCAGGAAATAGGTGCCGCCGTAATCGCCTGACAATCCGACCTTGGCGAAAGCTGTGGTGATCTTGCAGGAGGCGCTGGCGATGCGCATGTCGCAGGACAGCGCGATCGAGAGCCCGGCGCCAGCGGCGGCGCCATCGAGCTGCGCCACCACCGGCTTCGGCATCTGGTGCAGGATGCGGGAAACTTCCATGCCGCGGCGCAGATTGGCCATCTTGGCCTCGAAGCCGAGCGGCGCCCTGCCCTCCGCCATAGATTTGACGTCGCCGCCGACACAGAACGTGCCGCCCGCGCCCTTGATCAGCACCGCCCGCACCTCGTGATCCTCAGCCGCGCGCCGCGCCGCCTCCACCAGTCCGCGCGTCATGTCCGGGTTGAGCGCATTGCGGCGGTCGGGGCGGTTCATGGTGATGGTGAGCAAGCCCTGTTCGAGCTTCTGGAGGACCATTTCGTTTGCGCTCATGTGTCGTGCTTTCGTTGTTGTTGGTTGGTTACTCCGTCATTCCGGGGCGATGCGAAGCATCGAACCCGGAATCTCGAGATTCCGGGTCTGGTCCTTCGGACCATCCCGGAATGACGGTGTTTATTTCTTCACCAGCGGACAGCGCGAGGCTTCCAGCGGCTGGAACGACTCGCTGCCGGGGATGGTGGCCAGGAGCTTGTAATAGTCCCAGCGCGCCTTCGATTCAGACGGCTTCTTGACCTCGAACAGATACATGTCGTGCACCATGCGGCCGTCCTCGCGGATCTTGCCGTTTTTGGCGAACATGTCGTTGACCGGCGTCTCCTTCATGACCTTCATGACCACGGCCGCATCCGTGGTGCCCGCGGCCTTGACAGCTTTCAGGTAATGCAGGACCGACGAATAGACACTGGCCTGCGCCGCGGTCGGCGGCCGCTTGACGCGCTCCATGAAGCGTTTTGAGAACGCGCGGGTGTCGTCGTTAAGGTCCCAATAGAAGGCTTCGGCAAGCAGGAGACCCTGCGCCGTCTCCAACCCGACGCTGTCGATATCGGTAACGAAGGCGAGCAGCGGCGAGAGCTTTTGGCCGCCGCTCCTGGTCAGACCAAATTCCGCCGCCTGCTTGATCGCGTTAATGGTGTCGCCGCCGGCATTGGCAAGGCCGACGACCTTCGCCTTCGAACTCTGCGCCTGCAGCAGGAACGAGGAGAAGTCCGAGGTGTTGAGCGGATGCTTGACGCTGCCGAGCACCTTGCCGCCGGCCTTTGCCACCACGTTGGTGGTATCCTTTTCAAGGTCCTGGCCGAAGGCATAATCGGCGGTGAGGAAGAACCAGGTCTCAAAACCTGATTTGACGGTGGCGAGCCCGGTGACGTTGGCCTGCGCAAAGGTGTCGTAGGAGTAATGCACGGTGTAGGGGCCGCAGGCCTCGTTGCTGAGGCGGATCGAGGCCGGGCCGCTATACATCACGATCTTGTTGCGCGCTTTCGCAATCTCGCCGGCGGCAAGCGCGGTCGCGGACGCCGCCACGTCGTACAGCATCTCGACACCCTGATTGTCGAGCATGTCGCGCGCGATGCTGGCGGCAAGGTCGGCCTTGTTGAGATGATCCGCCGCAACGATCTCGACCTTGCGTCCCAGCACCTCGCCGCCAAAATCCTCCACCGCCATCTTCGCCGCGGTCTCGCTGCCCGGTCCGGTGATATCAGCGTAAAGCCCGGACATGTCGAGGATGCCGCCAAGCTTGAGCGGCGGCTTGCCCTGCGCCAGCGCCGCACTCGCCGACATCGCCAGTACCACAGCGACAATGCCCGTTGCTGCTCTCTTCACGGAAGCCTCCCTGTTCACGCGCCACATTGCCTGCGGCTTTGAATTCTGCTCGCCGCGATCATGCCGCATGGGTTCAACAGCGGCAAGGCGCAGACGTTTTCCGTTAAACGGAATGATCCGGTAGGATGGGTGAGCGCAGCGATACCCATCAATCGCCGCCTGTAGGAGCGATGGGTATCGCTTCGCTCAACCCATCCTACACACTCATCAGGTGCCGGGCCGTGCCACTTGTCCACGCTTGAGCAAGGTTTCCGCCTCTTCGATTTCGGGCAGATCTCGCTCCGTGTCGAAATCAACAAGAACTGGTGCAAGCACCTCGGGTATTGCCTCGGCTCGCCCGTTTGCACAGTAGAGGCGCGCAAGTCCAACTGCGCTGCGTAGCTCAAAAGTCTTCGTCCGTTGGATTCGGGCGATTTCCAGGGCTCTGCTGAAGGCGTCTTCGGCCATCGAAACGCCCGGTGGGTCGACACGCAACAGGAGCTCGCCCTGGCTGCGATGCAGCTCGGCATCGAGCCAATGCTGGCCGGATTGCTCCGTCCACGCGATCAACTCCTGCAAAATTTCCAACCCGCTCTCAGCTTGCCCGGCCTCCGCATTCGCCACCGCAACCTGCATCCCCCAAAACGGTTCACAGAGGTAGCAGTCATTCTCGTGAAGTAATGTCCAGCCCCGTTGCATTTCCGAAAGCCCACCTATCCGGTCGCCGGCGCGCCACTTTGCCAGGCCGTTCAGGTAGCTGCCGGCGGCTATATACAACGGCATCGTGTGCTCGCGCGCGAGGCCGAGAGCCAGTATAGTCTCTGTTTCCTGCAACATGCCCCCGCATAGGCCATCGAAGACCGCCTTGTGAACGAGGGCATTGGCTTGAGAAAGCGCCGGCCTATTTGCGGTGGCGCGTACCGCTTCGGCAGCGAGCCGGCGCGATCGATCAATCGTGCCGAGCGGCCAAAGCACCAGGGCAAGAAACCTCTTGATGACGAAAGGCAGGTCCAGCGCCGATGCCTTGAAGGTCGCTGGATCAGGCTCAGCCTCATAGATCGCAAGCGCGCGCTCGAGATGCAGTCGCGCGTTGAGGTAATCGCCGCCGAACCAGCAGGTTACCCCGGCTGTAGAGTGTGCGACGACCGCGGCCACCGGCGATTCCGGTCGCTGCCTGGCGACGCCCATGACTGCCTCCGTCAACTCCCGCATCGGCGCGATCTCGCCATGCGTCAGGCAGGCGTTGAACAGGCCCGCATGGATCGGCGCCAGTTCGACCGGATCATTGATGTCGGCTGCGAACTGTCGGGCGCGCTTCCAGGCTGCAACCGTTTCGGGAGCGCTGTGACCAAGGCTGCCCCGCAGCGCGCGGCCATAGGCGATTTGAAGATGGAGCCGGTTCATGGTCCGGCCCGGCTCATCGGGCAAGCCATCGGCGAGCGCAACCGCCTTGCCGAGATGTGCGATTGCTTCTGTGTATGCCGAGCGCTTCAGCGCCTGCTGACCCGCCTTGCGCCACCACTCGAGGGCTATTCTGCTCAGCCCCGCTTCCGTGAAGTGATATGCCAGCAGTTCCGGCTCGATCTCAGCGATGCTCGGAAACGTCTCACGCAGGACATCGCCGATTTGCCGGTGGAGCAGTTGCCGGCGGCTCTTGAGCAGACTCTCGTAAGCTGCTTCCTGAACGAGCGCATGCTTGAAGCTGTAGTTCGCTTCCGGCGGCGTGCCGCGGCGCAATAGCAGTTCCGCCTCTTCAAGCTGCGTCAGCGCGGCGCACAGCGTCAGATCATCGCGCCCCGCTACACATCGCAGCAGCGTGTATGAGAAGTCGCGGCCGATGGCAGCGCCTATCTGTGCCACTTCCTTGACCGGCGCCAGCCGGTCAAGCCGCGCCATCAGCGAGTCCTGCAGCGTCGCGGGAATGGCAAGCGGCGGCAGCGGACTATCGAGGCGATAGCGCCCGGCATTTTGCACCAGCAACCCGGACTCCAGCACCATCTTGGTCAATTCTTCCACGAATAGCGGGACACCATCCGTCCTGTCGATGATTTGCGCCATCATTTCGCGAGGCAGTTGTCGACCGGCGGTCACCTGCTCGACCAACGCGCGCGTGTCCTGCCGGTCAAGCCGATCGAGCTGCAGCAGACTGACGTTGGCAAGACCCGCCCAAGGCGGCTCGAACTCAGGCCGGAAGGTCATGAGCACGAGTATCGGCAGTCCCCTGATCCGGTCGACGGTAAGATCGAACAGTTCAAGCGACGTGGCATCAGCCCAATGCATGTCCTCGCAGACAATCAACACAGGTTGCTGCCGCGCCAAACCCTCAAGCTGGTCGAGAAGGGCAGCAAAGGTCTGTCGCCGCTGTTGCACCGGACTCAAGCCGAGCGGCGGATAGCGCTCGCCGGTTGGAATCGAAAGCAGCGCGGCGATGAGCGGTGTCGCATTAGCGACCTGGTCCGTTCCAAGCGCGAGCATTGCCTCAAGCTTGTCGAGCTTTTGCTCGGATGTATCCTGTGACCCGATGCCGGCAGCGCGCTCGAGCTGGGCGACAAAGGGATGGAGCGCGCTGTTGGTGTGGTAGGGCGAGCACTGATACCGTATCCGGCGGTGCGTCCCCAACGCCAAGCTCTCGGAGAGCGTTGCAACAATGCGCGATTTGCCGATCCCGGCCTCGCCGGAAATCAGCACCAATTGGCCCTGACCCTGCCACGCCAATTGCTGGCGCGAGAGCGCGAATTCGATCTCTGCCTTGCGGCCGACAAAGCCCATCGAGCGCGCGGTACGCACCGCCTCGAAGCGGCTCTCCGATGCAGCTCCACCTTCGACCGCCCAGACCGCGATGGGTTCGGCGATGCCCTTGACCTCCCGGAAGCCGAGGTTGCGAAAAATGAATAGATCGCCAAGCAGCTCGCGCGTCGAAGCAGCAACGACGACCGCCCCCGGCTCCGCGAGGCCCTGGAGCCGGGCAGCGACGTTCGGAGTATCGCCGACCATTGCCTGTTGCTCCGACGCGCCTCCGCTGATGAGGTCGCCCACCACCACCAGCCCGGTCGCGATCGCGATCCGCACCTTGACCCGTTCCGAGCGCGTTTCAAGCGGTCCTACCGCGGCGATGATGTCGAGCCCCGCTCGCACGGCGCGCTCCGCGTCATCCTCGTGGGCGCGGGGATAGCCGAAATAGGCGAGTATCCCGTCGCCAACAAACCTTGCGAGACTGCCGTCGTAAGTGGCAATCACCCTCGCGCAGGCGGCCCGATAGGCGCGGATCACCTCCCACATGTCCTCGGGATCGAGGCGAGCCGAGAGCGCAGTCGAGCCTACCAGATCGCAGAACATGACGGTGAGGTGGCGTCGCTCGGCATCATGCCGAAGCGCCGGCTCGGCGACCAGTTCGCCTTGATTGAGTTCGGCGATCGCGCGCAGCATTTTACGTCGATGGCCGAGCAGAACCCCGAGCCTGTCGAAGTCCTGGTCCGTCAGTTCGGGAAGGACACTAAGATCGATCCCGTTCTCGGCAAAACGTAGCGCGTATTGTTCAAGCCCAAGCTTCTCGAGCCAGTTTGAAATCTGCTGCATTGGCTCCACCGGAATGTGTGGTTGACAGCAGGCCGAATGTTGGGCCACGGCGACGAAAACTTATCCCAATGTCCCTCAGATGGCACACCTTGATGCAGCAGTTTGACTGCGATTAGCTCTCTATTTCTTGCGCAAGCGGTGCTCGGCTACGGTGCTCGCTACCAAGCAGCGCATGACATGATGACGACAACTGGATCTTGATGCGCGCGCGATTTGCAGCGAGCAGCGTTGCACAACCAGTGTGTAGGATGGGTGGAGCGAAGCGATACCCATCAATTGCCGTTTGTGAGAGCGATGGGTATCGCTTCGCTCCACCCATCCTACACACTGCGTGAACTACCCCAACAATCCCTTCCCCGGCACATGATTGAGCTCGAGCCTTATGCCATCGGGATCCTCGAACAGGATCGAGTAATATCCCGGCGCCCACTGGTCCTCGCGCGGCGCGCGGATAATCTTGGCGCCGAGCGTCTGGAGGAAACCGTGCAGCTCATCGACGTCGGCGCGCTCGCGGGCGCGGAAGCAGAGGTGATGCAGGCCGACGCGCTTCTGCTCGAACGCCGCGCCTTCATGCTCGGCCGATGGCGCGCTGATACCGACCGCGGTGCGGCCGCCGACGCAGTAGTAGGTCGTATCTGTATCGATGACCGGCTTCAGGCCGAGAAACGGCAGCAGCTTGCGATAAAAATCGCGGGAGCGTTCGTAATTCGAGGCGGTGAGAAAAATATGTGCAATGCCGTTGACTTCCATGGTCTCCCCCTGCGCGGCAATCTCTGGTAGCAATGGCGTTGCTATCGAGCATACAGGAACAAGCGGGGCAGAGAGCAGCGTTATGACCCGTCCGGCATGGCGTTGCCGCGCTTCGCTTCCGGCATGCGCCGCATCACTTCTGGTGCTGGCCTCCATGGGGTGGGCCGACGCCGCCGATTGCGTGCTTGAGCCGCAGGGCGAAGGGCGTGTCGTCGCGGTGGCCGATGTGCACAGCTTTCGCCTCGAGGACGGCCGCGAAGTGCGCCTCGCCGGCATCGAGCGCGCTGGAACCGATGGGGTAAGTGGCAGAGCAGCATTGTCCGCTATCGCCGGCGGGCGCGACGTGACGCTGCATGGCGAAGCCGACATGCCGGATCGCTATGGCCGCCAGGCCGCCTTTGTGTTCGTGACAGGATCGGAACACTCGGTGCAAAGCGAGTTGCTGCGCCGCGGCGAAGTATTGGTTTCGACCGATATAGCCGACAAAAATTGCGCTGCGGCACTGGCGGCGGCCGAGGCGACCGCACGGCAGGGCAAATTGGGCATTTGGGGTGAAACCACCGCCATAAAAAACGCGGAAAGTCCGGGCGATATTCTGGCCGCGATTGGGCAGTTTACGTTGGTCGAGGGCAGAGTGCTGTCCGTTCGGCAGGCGGGGGCAACCACCTACCTGAATTTCGGTCGGAACTGGACACAGGACTTTGCTGCGACTATTTCAAGGCGCGTCATACCGGCGTTCGAGAACGCCGGCCTTGGACCTAAGTCGCTCGAAAATCGACGGATTCGTGTCCGCGGCGTCGTCTCGTCACGGGGAGGACCACGGATCGAGTTGTTCCGGGTGGGGCAGATCGAGGTGCTGGGCGGGAAATAGTGCTTGATCCGAAGACTGGGCACCGGTTTTCGCTGGATCAAGTGCAAAAAGAGGGATGAGATCACGATCCAAATCGGATCGTGATCCAGTGGCTGATTTGACGCATCGTGCACAACGGCGCGAGGGGAACACGGGCTGCCGCCTTCTGGCTGCGCCGGCGCTTTTGTGCGCCGCGCTCACGCTTTCTTCCTGTGGAAATCTCGGAAAGCTCGAGACCCCCGCGCCGACGGTTGCGGCGCCGAAGCCGAGCCGCATCGTCGCGCAGACGCCCGCGAGCGAACGCGAACATGAGCGCATTCTCGCCTCTTATGGCGGCGCCTATGACGATCCGAAGCTCGCCACCCTGATCGGCAAGACCGTCGACCGGCTGGTCGCGGCCTCCGACCGGCCTGACCAGGCCTACCGGGTGACCATCCTCAATTCCGGCGCGGTGAACGCCTTCGCACTGCCGACCGGCCAGCTCTATGTGACGCGCGGGCTGGTGGCGCTTGCCAGCGACACCTCGGAATTGTCCTCGGTGCTGAGCCATGAAATGGCGCATGTGCTGGCCAAGCATGCCTCGATCCGGGAGGACCAGGCGCGGCAGGCGGCCGTGGTGACCCGTGTCGTCACCGACATGAGCAACGACCCCGATCTGACGGCGCTGGCGCTGGCGAAAACGAAGCTGACGATGGCGAGCTTCTCGCGCGCGCAGGAATTCGAAGCCGACGGCATCGGCGTCGGCATTGCGGCCCGCGCGCGTTTCGATCCCTATGGCGCGGCGCGATTCCTCGCCGCGATGGAACGCAACGCGGCGCTGAAAGCCGGCAAAACCTCGCTCGATCCGCGCGCGCAGGATTTCCTGTCCTCGCATCCGGCAACGCCCGAGCGCGTGCAGAACGCGCAAGCCAGCGCCCGGCAATACACCTCTCCGCAGAACGGCGAGCGCGACCGCGAGACCTACCTCGCCGCGATCGATAACATTGTCTACGGCGAGGACCCCAGCGAAGGTTTCGTGCGCGGCCGGCGGTTCCTGCATCCCAAGCTCGGCTTCACCTTTGCAGCGCCCGAAACGTTCACGCTGGATAACACCGCGCAGGCCGTGATCGGCGTGCGCGACGGCGGCACGCAGGCGATGCGCTTCGACGTGGTGCGCGTGCCGGCCGAACAGTCGCTTGCCGATTATCTCAATTCCGGCTGGATGGAAGGCGTCGACAAGGGCTCGACCGAAGACCTCATGATCAACGGTTTCCCAGTGGCTTCGGCTTCTGCGAACGGCGACCAGTGGCAGTTCAAGGTCTTTGCGTTGCGTTACGGCAGCGACGTCTACCGCTTCATCTTCGCCGCCAAGCAGCGCAACACCGAAAGCGAGCGCAATGCGCGCGAGACCGTCAACTCGTTCCGCCGCCTGACGCTCGACGAAATCCAGGCCGCGCGCCCGCTGCGCATCAAGGTCATCACGGTGCAGCCCGGCGATACCGTGGAATCCCTCTCCCATCGCATGACCGGCGTCGACCGCCCGGCCGAACGCTTCCGCATCCTCAACGGCCTCGACCAGCACGCCCAGGTCAAGCCGCGCGATCGCGTGAAGATCGTGGTGGATTGAGGCGCGGACACTCGCTACCTCGTCATTGCGAGCGCAAGCGAAGCAATCCACGGCCGAGCAAACGGTGTGGATTGCTTCGTCGCTTCAGCGCAAAATTGCTTTGCAATTTTGTCGCGAGCTCCCTTGCGCAAACGCTTCGCGTTTGTCGTAGGCAATGACGTGGAGAGAGCGACATAGCCACCGCGTCGTCCTCGCCTAAGCAGGCGACGACGTGTTGAGAAAGTTCGTACAATCTAAATCTACTCGGTAATCACGCGCGCGCGCCAACGCGCCTCGAAACTATTGGCCTCGAAACTATTGGCATCGTCGAGCAGCCGCGCCTGTGCATCCATGGGGTCGCTACGTATGTCCGTGGCGGCGACGACGGGCACCGCGACGACTTTGGCTTGCGCGGGCGCTGCATCGGCTTTCGCTTGCGCCGGCGCCTTCGCAGGCCACTGCAACAATGATTTCGAGATCACGGTCTTGCCGGCGTACCAGCATTTTCGGCCGTCGATCAGGCGCCAGGACCAATGCCCTTGCGCTTTCGCCGGCCGCGCGACACTGCATTCCATGGCCTTTGCGTTTGCAGCGCCAACCGGCGCGAAAGCAGCCATGCAAGCGACGACAAGGACTGGCGGAATTTGTCTGTTCATTGAACACCCCTGCGGTTCAATTAGACGCGGACGGGAGCCTCTCTTTTAATTTTGGTCACAAATGGCCGAAAATTTGGCCACATTCCGGGCGAACGGCGGCACGATGGGTTGAGGCAAGGTACCACCACTCGAGTGCGAGCGACTTGTCAGCTTCGCTGAAGGCGGAAGCAATCCAACGTCCCGCAAATCAGGGTGGATGGCTTCGGCGCGGAGCCGTTTATCGGAGGCGCGATCGCGCGACCGAATGGCGTAAAGCGACACGTTATTCAGGAACATATCCAGATGATCGCTGCCGCAATCGGGACGCCCAAGCCAAGTGCGCCGACAATTGCCAGGGCGAACTCGGAAAGCAGATTTGCTTGGGGTCGTGCATCAGGAAACGACATGGCGTTACTCCCTGGAGCCCCTGCGAGCCTTGGCTCGCCCCCCGGATGAACCATCAACCGCCCTCGGGCCGAGGCCTTGGCGACTGATCCGAGATGCTGAGCCGGTATGGTTAACAAAAGGCTAACAGGCGGCGTGAACTGTCCGCGGCCTCTTTGCAGGTTATGGCGCGCGTCCGGAGGAAGTGCTCGCTTGCGGGCGCAACCCAGCAAAAAGCCCGGTCTGGCGACCGGGCTTTTCGTTTCAATCCCTGGAATTGGGATCCTTTCAGGCAGCCTCATCCGCCACGGCAGCGTCATCACCGTCGGCTTCGACATCAGCCTCGTCGGCTTCGCCGTCAGCCCCGGTTGCCTCGGCCTTGGCGCCGCGGCGCGGGCTCTTGGCGAGCTGGCTCTCGATTTCCTTGACCGCTTCGGTCTCCGTCGAATGCTGGACCACGGCGATTTCGCGCGACAGCCGATCGAGCGCGGCTTCATAGAGCTGGCGTTCGCTGTAGGACTGTTCGGGCTGCGATTCCGAACGGTAGAGATCGCGGACCACTTCGGCGATCGCGACGATGTCGCCCGAATTGATCTTCGCTTCGTATTCCTGCGCCCGGCGCGACCACATCGTGCGCTTGACGCGCGCGCGGCCCTTGAGGGTTTCCAGCGCCTTCTTGACCAGCGCCGGCTCGGACAGCTTGCGCATGCCGACATTGGCGACCTTGGCGGTCGGCACGCGGAGCGTCATCTTGTCCTTCATGAAATTGATCACGAACAGCTCGAGCTTGGCGCCCGCGATCTCCTGCTCCTCGATGGCCAGGATCTGGCCAACGCCGTGGGCGGGATAGACCACGAATTCATTGGCCTTGAAGCCCTGACGCTGGGTCACGACCTTCTTCGGCTCCTCGACGCGCGGCGCGGCGGCGGCCGGCTTGACGGGAGCCTTCGGCGCAACGGCGGCTTTCGGGGGCGCAGCCTTCACAGGGGCCTTCACTGGAGCTTTGGCAGCAACTTTCGACGCAGTGGTCTTCGAACCCGTCGCTTTCGCGGCAGTCTTGGCAGTCTTTTCTGGCATTGCGCTTCTTTTGTTCTTTGAGGACTTTGTGGCCGCAACCTTCCTGGCGACCTTTACGGTTGCCTTGGCACGGCCTTTGGTTGCGCTGCGGCTGGCCGGAGCGGCTTTTTTCGTGGTCTTGGAAGCACTCTTTTTACGCGTTTTCTGTGACACAGCCTGCGCGCGGAACTGCCACGCCCCTGTTCGATGTTTTTACGGGTAACCCACCGGGGCCAAATGGTACGCATGGCCAGGTTCGGCTTGTAATGTGCCCAATATAGCACATTTTCCGCAAAAATCAATGATTTACGCCCGGTTCCGGACCTTTACGGGGCCGTTTCCGTCATAAGACCGCTAACAGGGTTAAATCCGCGAGGCTGATTCGGTTCAGATTGGGGCGGAAAACAGGCTCAATGAGCCCTTAACTTATCCACAGGCTAATCGCCGGTGCCGGGTTCCTTGGAAAAATATTTCTCGAACTTGCCTTCCACACCTTCGAATTCTTTCGCGTCGGTCGGCGCTTCCTTCTTCTGGGTGATGTTGGGCCAGCTCTTGGCGTACTCGGTGTTGACCTCGAGCCACTTCTCCAGGCCGGGCTCGGTGTCCGGCTTGATGGCGTCGGCGGGACATTCGGGTTCGCAGACGCCGCAGTCGATGCATTCGTCGGGATGGATGACCAGCATGTTCTCGCCCTCGTAGAAGCAGTCGACGGGGCAGACTTCAACGCAGTCGGTATATTTGCATTTGATGCAGGCTTCAGTGACGACGTAAGTCATCCAGGGCTCCGAACAAGGCTCCGAAACGGATCAGTTTTCCGGGGTTGGCGTAGCGCATGCGGTGCGCTGCCGCAAGGGAAGCGGCGGGCCTCTAGCGGCCGTTTTTCAGGCGTCCCTGCGAGCCAAATGCAGATAGTTATTGTTTGACGTTCTGCAAATCATCGTAGAGCACGCGCGCGGCCGCAGCATCGCCCCGCCGCTCGGAAAATCCCACCACTTTGAGAATGCGCACGCTGCGATCGAGCCCGATCGTCAAGACGTCGCCGATCTTCACCGAGTGGCCGGGCGCCGTTTCGCGCACGCCGTTGATGCGCACATGACCGGCTTCGACGAGGGCGGCAGCCGAGGTGCGGGCCTTCACCACCCGCGCGTGCCACAGCCATTTATCGAGACGCTGGCGCTCCAACGACCTTCCCGTAGTCTATTTTTGACGCGTCTTCTTGAACGCGAACCGGTACCCCCCCGGATCAAGTCCGGGGCAGGCTTTCGCTCGAAAACGCTTACTCCTTGCGGTTGCCCGCAAGCTGTTCCTTCAGCGCCGCCAGTTTTGCAAATGGCGAATTGGGATCGACCGGACGATCGCGATCGCGCGGGCTCGCACTGGTTGCCCATTGACGGTGCGAGGGGCCGCTCTCGCGTTTGTCGCGGCCGCCCTTGTCGCGGCCGCCGAAATCACGGCCGCCACGCTCGCCCTTGTCGCGACCACCACCCTTGTTGCGGTCGCCCTTGTTGCGATCGAACTTGTCGCGGCGGTTGTCATTGTCGCGGCCTTTGCCCGCGAAGCGCTCGCGGCCGGGACGATCCTGACGCGTCTCCTGGCGCGCCTCAGCCGCCGGTGCGCCCTCTGCCGCCGGCGCCGCGGTGGCCTCCGCCGG
>NZ_LLXX01000231.1 GCF_001440405.1 Bradyrhizobium valentinum | reverse complement strand
TCACCGAGATTATCGTGTCTCACTTGAGGGGTGCAGTCCAGCACTGTCACCGTAATTCAAGCAGGCAAAAGAATAACTCGTACCAGCCGGCTGGCTTGTTGCCGGCTATCAACGACGCAGAAGACGCCAGCGCCGCCAGCGCAGTGCTGCTGTCGGCGGTGGCCGTCGGAAGTCTCACGCCATCTGACGCCGCCGAAATCAGAAAATTGGTCGACGCCTATGTGAAGGCAACCGAGGTTACGGAAGTGTTGGCGCGCCTGGGAAAATTGGAGCAACGACTGTGAATCGATCGCTCGCTCCAATCCGCAAGCCTACGACGTCCCGCGATCTTGCTACCCGGGTCGTGGGCCTCCCGACATCGCAGGATCTGCCGAGACATGCTGACCGGCCCAGAAATGGGCATAGGACTCCCCAGCGCCGCCTCCATCCGGGCCCAGAACTCTGTGTGCCTCATGCCCGACTCGCCCGAACGCTCAGCCACCGATCATCCGGCCTTCCGATGCACCGACGTACGTCGCTGACGATCCAGCCGGAGTCTGTGAGTGCGGACCGCAGGGCGGGCTCGCGCCAGTACGTCTCGACGTACCGCCGAGGCGCCGACGCGCTGCCGTGTGTGGACACATCCTCGCCATCGCCCTCTCTAACCGAGGCGTGCAGTCGGCCACCGGTCCGGGTCGCCTCGGCAAGCCGTCCAAGCACCGTGCCGAAATCCTCGCGCGCGACGTGAATTAGGCAGGCACAGGCCCAGATCCCGTCGTACGGCGTGCCGGGACGCTGCGGGTCGGTCAGGTCTTCGGTCAGCGGGTCCAGCAGGTCGGCCTCGAAGCCACTCTCGCGAAGCAGTTCGATGAAACCCTTCGAGATGTCGGTGCGCCGGACGCTCATCCCCCGCTTCTCGAGCTCTAGTGCATCTCGCCCGCCACCGCTTCCGATCTCCAGCACCCTGCCCGAGCCACCCAGCTCGGTCACGAACGCATCGATCTCTGTCGCGACCCATTCGGGCATCGCCGCGGCCTCCGCGGCGTACTCCGCCGCGACCGCGTCATAGGACAGCACGGTGTCCCGGTCGGTGCTCATGCCTGCGCTCCTCTCGATCTCGAACCTACGGCGGCCGCCAACGTGCCAACCGTGAACATGCCGGCGAATACGTTCAGCCGATGCGTGCGGCTCCCTGCGGGGAGCGATCAGCAATGTAGTCCAGGATTACGGTGACAGTGCACTCAACTCCGGTAAGAATTTTATGTGCTGGACTGCACCCCTCAAGTGAGACACGATAATCTCGGTGACAGGCATTCCGA
>NZ_LLXX01000230.1 GCF_001440405.1 Bradyrhizobium valentinum | reverse complement strand
GGGCCGCCGCTGCGCTGGCCGCCGGCCGGCGTGGAGTATGAGGCGCGCGCCGCCCGCGGCGGCCCGCTATTGAAGCGGCGCACCGTCGTGCTCGCGGTGACGCTGTGGGCCTATGTCGTGATGCGCTTCGGCATCAAGGTCGGCAATTTCGTGCCGAAGAATTACGTGCAGCAGGTGGTGGAGAATTCCGACTTCCGCAAATATGACGACGGCCTGCGGATGATCCTCGATTGTACCGCGGAGCTGGAGCGCGCGCTGGCAGAGCTTCTGGCCAAGGCGGCTTCGGAGAAGATCGTTCGCTACGGCCTGCACCGGCAGGACGCAGCGATGATGACCTGCTTCACGCCGTCGGTGATGCGCAGCGATCACGTCCACTTCATCGACGGCGCGCGCGGCGGTTACGCCTCGGCGGCGACCGCGCTGAAGGCGATGGCGGCGTAGGGCGGTAACGATTGCTATTACACCCTCATGGTGAGGAGGCGCATAGCGCCGTCTCGAACCAAGAGGCCCCGCCGGTGCCATTCATCCTTCGAGACGCGCTTCGCGCTCCTCAGGATGAGGTCTGACATCGAGGCGATACTTCACCTTCCCACCCGCGTCCAGTTTTCGCCGCCGCAGAGCGCGCCGACGCAGCCTTCGACCCTCAGCGTGTCCGGGCCCGCCAGCGAGACGGTGCTTGCATAGCTTGAGCCGTCGTCGGCGTTGTAGATCTGGCCCGACCATTTGTTGGGCGAGGCGGGCTGCATGCCGCTGAACAGCGGAAGGCCGATCATCGGCCGCTTCTTCAGCGCTGGATCGGGATTCTTGTCATCGACCTGAGGCTTGCCGGTCGCTTGATCGATCGGTTCTTTCAGCCCGACGATCACGCCGCAGATGCCGCCGCCACATTTGCTGACCTTGACCCGCGCATCGCCGGACTGCGTCAGCCAGACGCCGGTCGGCTCGCCGGCGCCTTGCGCGAAGGCCGGTGGGGCGGCCAGCAATGCCGCCGAGATCGCGATGACGAGAGTTTTTGTGCAAGCCATGAATCATTCCTTCGAAAAAGCAGGCTTGCATAGCAACAAATCAGATTTGCGCAACGTCAGATGGCGTGTTCTCGTTGCCTGCCGGTCATTTGCCCCAGCGGGTGAGGCAGATCGACAACGCCGTACCGAGGCCGTAAACGACCATCGCCGCGCCCACCAGTGCGAACAGTGCCCATGCCGGCGCTCCCGCCGAAGCCAGCCACCAGCCGCCGCCACCGACCATCAGCAATCTTGCGGTGCCGGCCATCACGGGACCGCCGACCTTCGCAGCCCCTTGCGAGGAAAAATAGAGGCAGACGCCCATCCCGAAAAAGGCGAACGCCGGGCCGGCCCAGACGAGATAGGAAGAAGCCGCGGCGGTGACGCCGGGATCGCCGGTGAACATTGAAACCCAGAGCGACGGCATTACTGCGACGATCAGTCCGATGGCGCCCACGGTGATGCCGGCGACCGCGCCCGCGATCCACGCCACCTGCCGCGCGCGCGTCACCAGCCCTGCGCCAACAGCCATGCCGACCATCGGCACCGAGGCGACGCCGAATGCGAAGGCGATCGGCGTCAGCAGAAATTCCAGCCGCGAGCCCATGCCGTAGCCGGCCAATGTCTCGGTGCCGTAGCCGGCCAGGATTTTGGTGAAGATCAGGACCGTCAGCACGGTCTGCAGCGGTGACAGGCAAGACACCGCGCCGACCTTGAGAATGTCGAAGAACATGTCGCGCTGGAATCTGAAGCCCTTGAAGTCGAGCACCAGCCGGCTGCGGCCGCTGACGAGGTGCCAGGTGAGGTACATAGCCCCGAGCGTGAAAGCGGTGAGCTGGCCTGCGGCAACGCCGGCCATGCCGAGCTGGGGCAGGCCGAACAGCCCGAGGCCCAGCGCGCCGCCAACGGCGATCTGCACCAGCGCGGTGCCGATCAGCGTTACCGGTGGGATGCGCATGTCGCCGGTGCCGCGCACCACCGAGGCCAGCGTATTGACCAGCCAGATCGCAATCGCGCCGGAGAACAGCACGTGCGAATATTGCATGGCCTGCTCGAGCACGCCGCCGCGCCCGCCGAGCAGCGCGTAAAATGCGCGGCCGAAGGCCAGCATCGTCACCGTGAAGAACAGCCCGGCGCAGGCGCCGATCATTGCCGCATGCAGCGCCAGCGTCGCTGCGCGGTCGCGATCGCCTGCGCCGATCGCCCGGCTGATGGCGGAGGAAACGCCGCCGCCCATCGCGCCCGCCGACATCATCTGCGTCAGCATGACGAAGGGAAACACCAGCGCGATGCCGGCGAGCGGCTCGGTGCCGAGCCGGCCGATATACAAGGTCTCGGCGACCGCAACCAGCGTCGTGCCGACCATGGCGATCGCATTGGGCAGCGCGAGCTTCAACAGCGTCGGCAGGATCGGCGAGGCGAGCAGGGCGTTGGTCGGAGCTGACGGGACCGCGGCGGGGCGCATGTCGAGCGGGGCGTCAATGGTCATGCGTCACGTCACCCAAATGAAATAGATTATGGATGACATATTATCCGGCCGGGCCGGCGCAAGTCACCCCGCGCCGCCGCAGGGGTCACCACGGCAGGCCGCATAGGTCGATGACGCCGTCGCGCGGTTTGCGGGTAAAATCGAACACGAACGGCGCCATAGCCTCGAAACGAACCCGTCCCTCCGGCTGTTCGGCATAGATCTCGCCCGCGAACGGATGCCAGCCGCGCGCCTGGTAGAATGCTTCGTTGTGCGGCTCGCAGAACAGGATCGCAAACCTGACAGCCTCGTGGTCGCGCAGGGTCCTGACGGCGGCGTTCAGCGCCAGCGTAGCGTAGCCGCGCCCCCGGCAATCCTCTCGGGTCGAGACGCCGCCGATGCCACCGACATGAACCTTGCGCCCGTCCCAGATGGCGTCACGGAAGTAGATGCCGACATGGCAGGCAAGGCCCGGGCTGGGCGAATCCTCCGGCGCGTCAATCAGCACGCGCAGATCGGCATGGGCCCATTTGACGTGACCCCAGGGCAATTTTTCCACGACATGGCGCGGCCATACCGCGTTCATCAGCGGTTCGGCCCTCGGCCATGATGCGTCGCCGTTCAGGACATCGATCTCGATACTCATGTCATTCCCTTGTCTCATTCCCTCGTCGCGTCGCCCTTGCCCGTCATACGCTGGACGCGGAGGGGCGTTACGCAAGACCCCTGCCGTTTTGCCAAAATGCGGTGTTTAAGACCGATGGAACCTTCTATAAGGGTTCCCGTTAGACTTCGTCGTCTCCCATCAGTTCGGACATCACCCATGACCTTCACGCTGCCCAATCTCCCCTATTCCCACGACGCCCTTGCGCCCCACATGTCCAAGGAAACGCTGGAATATCACCACGACAAGCATCACCAGGCTTACGTGACCAACGGAAACAACGCGATCAAGGGGACCGAATTCGAAGGCAAGTCCCTGGAGGAGATCGTCAAGGGTTCGTTCGGCAAGAATCCGGCCGTGTTCAACAATGCCGGCCAGCACTACAACCACCTGCATTTCTGGAACTGGATGAAGCCGAACGGCGGCGGCAGCAAGCTGCCCAGCCGTCTGGAAAAGAAGATCACCGAGGACCTCGGCGGTCTCGACAAGTTCAAGGCCGATTTCGCCGCGGCCGGCGTCGGCCAGTTCGGCTCCGGCTGGTGCTGGCTGTCGGTCAAGAACGGCAAGCTCGAAATCTCCAAGACCGCGAACGGCGAAAGCCCGCTGGTCTACGGCGCAACGCCGATTCTCGGCTGCGACGTCTGGGAGCACTCCTACTACATCGACTATCGCAACCGCCGTCCCGACTATCTGAAGGCGTTTTGCGAGAATCTGATCAACTGGGACTATGTCGACGAGCTGTTCGGCAAGGCCGGAGCGTAAACACGGTCATTCCGGGACGATGCGAACTCCGATGTGCAATTGCACATCGGAGAATCCATCGGGCCGCATGCTCTGCCGTGAAATGGATTCCGGGTTCAGCCCTGCGGGCTGCCCCGGAATGACAGCGGAGTGAAATTCGAAGGGCGGTAGCTGTGGCTACCGCCCCTTTTTGTTGGCGTGTTGGTACCGATCCTTGCGGTCATCGCTCCCTTGCGGCACAAGCGGCATGCCGAGTGCCTTTGCTGACGTGGAAAAATGCTGCGATGAGCTATTTACTGGTCTTTTTCGGCGGCGGCCTTGGCGCAAGTCTGCGCCATCTCATCAACCTCACCTGCGCCCGCTGTCTCGGCACCGGATTTCCCTGGGGCACCTTCATCATCAACATCACGGGCTCGACCGTGATGGGGCTGATCGCGGGCTATCTCGCCTTCAAGGGCGAGGCGTCGCAGCCCTGGCGGCTGTTTTTGATGACCGGCGTCCTCGGCGGCTACACCACGTTTTCGGCCTACTCGCTCGATGCGGCGCTGCTCTACGAGCGCGGCGAGCTCGCCCTGGCGGCGCTTTATGTGGTCGGCTCTGTCGTGCTCTCGATTGCCGGGCTGTTTGCCGGCCTTGCGCTGGTCCGCCAGTTCACCTGAACCAACAGCCCGCCGAACGCTGCCCGCGTGACGTCCTCGCATGGGCATGTCTCTGTTGCGCATGGGTATGGTCCAGCTTCCGTTTGCTTCGCCACAAGGGCGGGACTAAGCAGGATGGACTAGCTTCACCCGCCGACACGATCGCCTTGTCAGAACCTCCGATAAAAGATCCGGCGCCTGCCGACGACGCCGAACAGCGCCCGCGGCCCGCCCGCAAGCCCGTCGGCTGGTCGATGATCTTTATCGGCGCGCTCGTTGCGGTCAGCGCCACGCTGGTCTGGCGGCGCGACGGCATCGATGGCGTGCTCAAGATCCTCACCCACGATCTCTGGCTGTTCGCCGAAATCATGCCGCGCGTGCTGGCCGGCTGCCTCCTCGGCGGATTCATCGCGGAAATCCTGCCGCACGAAAAAGTCTCGCGATCGCTCGGGCCGTCTTCCGGGCTGAAGGGATTGCTGATCGGAACGGCGTTCGGCGCGATCCTGCCGGGCGGTCCCTTCACCGCCTATCCGGTGGCAGCGGCGCTCTTGACGGTCGGCGCCGATTTCGGCGCCACCATCGCGATGGTGGTGAGCTGGACGCTGATCGGCTACGGCCGCGCGGTCGCCTGGGAATTGCCGATCCTCGGCACCGATTTCACGCTGTGGCGCATCGTGATCTCGCTGCCGATCCCGGTGCTGGCTGGCTGGCTCGGCCGCTTCATCTTCGTGCGGATGTACCCGAAGGGCGAGCCTTCGTGACCGTCTCCGCACTGATCATCGACATCACCTTGTGGGGCTCGGTCGCTATCCTCGGCTTCATGGCCTGGCAGCGCGGCCGCGTCGTGCTGGTGTCGTCGGTGCGCGAAGGCAGCATGGACTTCATCAACATCGTGCCGCGCATTGCGCTCGGCGTGATCGGCTCCGGCTACATCGCAGCCGTCATTCCGCCGGAAGTCATCACCGGCTGGCTCGGCCCGGACAGCGGCTGGTTCGGCGTCTTGACCGCCGTCATCGCCGGCGCGGCGACCCCGGGCGGCCCGGTGGTCGGCTTCTCGATCGGCGCGGTGGCATTGAAGGTCGGCGGCGGCTCGCCGCAGGTGATCGCCTATGTCGTCGCCTGGGCGCTGTTCGCCTTCCAGCGCATGATCCTCTGGGAAATCCCGTTCATGCCGGCCCGGTTCGTCTGGTTTCGCGCCGCGGTCTCGGTGCCGTTTCCGTTCCTGGCGGCAGCGATCGCGATGGTGATCGGGAAACCGTGATGGTACACGCTAAAGATGTCATGGACATAAGCATAAATCAGAGATGGGCAGAAATCCCGTAAATCACCGGATGAAGAGCTGGTTGCGTTCGTGAATATCGGCTAAGACTCGCCCCGTTGGGGCGGGACCAGCCAATGTAGGGGTGTACATGAAGAAGGGCGACGTAACCTGCCCAAACTGCGGGGCCGGATTCAGACGGCTTGAGCTTTCGTCACAGGTTGGGGCCAAGGGCGAATATCACTGCCCAGCCTGCGATATGGCGCTGGAGGTCATGGACGGTAGCAAGCTCGTTGCCTATCGCCTCACGATCCAGCCTTCCACTCGGACCTTGAGGGCTTAGCGGGACCGCCTGCCTTGCTCTGAAATTCAGACGGTCCCTGCCAGCCACATCAATTGTCCTGCCCCATAGGCAGCGGCTGTAGCCAGCCAACGAAAGACAAGCAAACCAATTTAAAATCCTTATGACAGAGGCCGCCTCGGTTGGCGGCCTCTTCTGCAGGCGCCTGCAATTAATTCCATCAGGCCGTGAAGGATTGGAGAGGTATATTGAAACAGGCCGCCAACTGAGGTGGCCTTACGAGGCCAACATGAGCGTGCGCCGGGAGTTTAGGGCCATGCAGCTTGAATCGACACTGACCTGTCCCTCGTGTGAGCACCAAGCCATCGAGACAATGCCGACAGACGCCTGCCAGTTCTTCTACGACTGTCAGCATTGCGGCACCCGGCTTAAGCCCAAGCCGGGCGATTGCTGCGTTTACTGCTCTTACGGAACCATGCCGTGCCCGCCGGTCCAGATCGACGGCAAGGGAACGTGTTGCAGCGTTATTGTGTAACCCCGCTTCGCGCAGCTAATCTTCCCTTCATGGCGGACCACTGCTGCGCACCACCACCCCTGAACCTCGGCCCGCGCCAAGACGTGAGCGTCTTTCGTCGCGTGTTGTGGGCCGTGCTCGGCATCAACGCTGCGATGTTCATGGTTGAGATCGGCGCGGGCTTGGCTGCCGGCTCCGCCTCGCTCCAAGCCGACGCGCTCGATTTTCTTGGCGATGCGGCAAACTACGCGATTAGCTTGTTCGTGGTCGGCATGGCCTTGCACTATCGGGCCAGCGCCGCGCTTGCCAAGGGCGTCACGATGGGCGTTTTCGGGCTGTGGGTTATCGGCGTCACCACCTGGCATGTCCTGCACGGGACGCTGCCGCAGGCCATCACCATGGGCAGTGTCGGCTTTGCCGCGCTGGCCGCCAACGCGCTATCCTTTTACCTGTTGTGGCGCCACCGCACGGGCGATGCCAACATGCGGTCGGCCTGGATTTGCACGCGTAACGATGTGCTGGGCAATCTGGCTGTGTTGCTGGCGGCACTTGGCGTGTTCGGCACTGGCACCGGTTGGCCTGACACAATCGTCGCTGCGATTATGGCTGTGCTTGCGCTGCAAGGCTCAGCGACCGTCGTGCGGCACGCTCTGGCCGAGTTGAAGCAGCCTGCTGCAGCGACAGCTTAGGCTGCCGTCTCACGTCGGAGGTCCTCCGGCAGCTTGCGGAAATTCTCCGCCGTTGTCGGATGGCCGGGCGCGCGCCAGAAAAACAACGTGTCCTAATCGGGACAGCACCCAAATCTAAGTGCTGGCCTGTGGGTGGGTTGGCCGTGGTGCCTTCGTACCCAGTTTCTCGACCGCTCGATCCATGTCTGGGCCGCCGGTGTGGAGTTAACATGTTGAAAATTAACGTGAATCATGGGAGCGATGTTTGCCGCGATGCTGGCCGCGAGTGGTCATGGAACCGCCCTGTTCCCATCAGAATTCAGCTTTGGTTCCATTTCACTATTTTTTGTAAATAATTTTTCGAGTATCGAAATGCGTACCCTCGGTATTTCCGCGATCGTCATAGCTGTTGGCCTGGCCGCACTGTCGATCATTTTCATCCAAATGGCTCACGGCGATGGATGGTCGGGTGGCTCGGCCTGCTCGATGGCTGAGAGCCTTTGCCGCCAGCCATCTCTCATGGCCATACCGGTCTTGGCGACGATGGCTTGGGGCCTGCTGTTGCTGACGGACAGGTAGGGCCGCCCCAGTCGGCGCCGCGCTCAAGCGACGCGGTCTACGTCATTGCGAGCGAAGCGAAGCAATCCATGCCTCCACTGCCGCGCGATGGATTGCTTCGCTTCGCTCGCAATGATGGAGAGAGAGCCGTTGCATACTGAGGCAGACCATACCCCAGCCACGCTGCGCTCCCTCCCCTCTTGCGGGGGAGGGTGGGGGAGAGGGGTGGCGGCCAACGGTGGTGTGCGTGGCTTACCCCTCTCCCTAACCCTCTCCCGCAAGGGGAGAGGGAACGCACCCTTTTGTGGGCCACTGCTGCGGCCGTCCCCCACGTGCGTGGACTCCCGCAATGTTATATTATAACGTCTATCCATGTCTCACGCCGGTTCCCACGACCACGCGCATCATCACCACGGCCAAGCCCACAGCCACGGCCCGGCAACGCCGCATCCGGCGCAGGCGGCTCCCTGGTCGATCCTGCGCATGACGGTTGTCGCCCGGCTCGCGGCGGCGCTCGCGGTCAGCGCTGGCCTGTGGGCGGTCGTGCTGGTGGCGATGAGGTGAGCATGCCGGCGCAGCTCAAATTCAAAAACGTCACGCTCGGCTATGACCGGCATCCGGCGGTGCATCATCTTAATGGCGAGGTCGCCGCTGGCGCGCTCGTGGCCGTGATCGGGCCGAACGGCGCCGGCAAGTCGACCCTGTTTCGCGGGCTCGCCGGCATTCTCAAGCCGCTGTCGGGATCGATCGATCTCGGCGGCCTTGATATCCGCGACATCGCCTATCTGCCGCAGAGCGTCGACATCGACCGCAGCTTTCCGATTTCGGTGTTCGATCTGGTCGGCACCGGCCTGTGGCGCTCCACCGGATTTTTCGGCGGCATGGGCAAGGCGGAGCGGGACAAGATCACGCAGGCGCTCGCCGCCGTCGGCCTCAACGGATTTGAGAACCGTTCAATCGGCACGCTGTCCGGCGGCCAAATGCAGCGCATGCTGTTTGCGCGTGTGCTGCTGCAGGACGCGCGCCTGATCGTACTCGACGAGCCGTTCAATGCCATTGACACCAAGACCTCGGCCGATCTGCTGGCGCTGGTGAAGCGCTGGCATGGTGAGGGCCGCACCGTACTGGCGGCGCTGCATGACATGGAGCTGGTGCGCGACCAATTCCCCGAAACGCTGCTGCTCGCGCGCGGGCCGGTGGCCTGGGGCGCGACTGCGGAAGTGCTGACTGCGGAAAACCTGATGGTCGCGCTGCGGATGTGCGAGGCGTTCGACGACAGCGCCGCCGCCTGCGCGGACGATATGCCGTCACAGGCCGCCTGATGCTCTACGACGCGCTGATCGCGCCCTTCATCGAATTCGAGTTCATGCGCCGCGCGCTCGCCGCCGTGATCGCGCTTGCGCTCGGGGCGGCGCCGATTGGCGTCTTCCTGATGCTGCGGCGGATGAGCCTCGTCGGCGATGCGATGGCGCATGCGATCCTGCCCGGAGCCGCGATCGGCTTCCTGGTCTCCGGCATCAACCTGTTTGCCATGACAACCGGCGGATTGATCGCGGGCTTTACGGTTGCGCTGCTTGCAGGTCTGGTCGCGCGCAATACGGAGATGAAGGAGGACGCGTCACTTGCGACCTTCTATTTGGTGTCGCTGGCGCTCGGCGTCACCATCGTTTCCATCAGGGGCACCAATATCGACCTGCTGCACGTGCTGTTCGGCAACATCCTGGCGATGGACGACCAGACGCTGCTGGTGATCGCCTTCAACGCCACGATCACGCTGCTGGTCATGGCCGTGATCTTCCGTCCTCTGGTGATCGAATGCGTCGATCCGGTGTTCCTGAGCACCGTCTCTCGCGCCGGCGCGCCCGCGCATCTCGCCTTCCTGGCGCTCGTCGTGATCAACCTCGTCAACGGCTTTCACGCGCTCGGCACGCTGCTCGGGGTCGGCCTGATGATTCTGCCGGCCGGCATCGCACGGTTCTGGTCGCGCGACATCACCGGCATGATCTGCATCGCGGTCGCGAGCGCCATCCTGTCGGGCTATGCCGGGCTGGTGCTGTCGTTCCAGACTCGCGTCCCCTCCGGTCCTGCGGTCATTCTGATCGCGGCGGTGCTCTATGTCGTGTCGCTACTATTCGGCAGTGTCAGCGGCCTGGTCCGGCAGATGTTTCCCGGCCGTCACCTCGAGGCGTAGTCATGGTTCGGTTCTGGCTTATCGCTCTCGCCATGTTCGCGGCCGCTGGCCCGGCTCGCGCCGCGGATCGCCTCAATGTCGTCGCCAGCTTCTCGATCCTCGGCGACTTCGTCCGCAATGTCGGCGGCGATCGCGTCGACGTCGCCGCATTGGTCGGCCCCGATAGCGATGCACATGTCTATGTGCCGACGCCTTCGGACGCCAAAAGGATGGCGGATGCGAAGCTCGTATTCGTCAACGGTCTCGGGTTCGAGGGCTGGTTGGCGCGGCTGGTGAAGTCCGCCGGCGGCAAGGCTTCTGTCGTGACCACGACATCCGGCATCGCGCCGCTCAAGCTCGGCTCGGCAGCCGATCCACACGCCTGGCAATCGGTAGCTAACGCGAAGGTCTATGTGGCCAATATCCGCGATGCGCTGGCGGCTGCCGATTCGGCCCACGCCGAAACCTACAAGTCCAATGCGAGCGCCTATCTGGCAAAACTGGACGAGCTCGACCGCGAGGTGCGCGAGGCGATCGCAAAAATTCCGGAAAGCCGCCGCAAGGTGATTTCGACCCACAATGCCTTCGGCTATTTCGCCGCCGCCTATGGCGTCGAATTCATCGCGCCGCTCGGCGTCTCGACCGAATCCGAGGCCAGCGCCCGCGATATCGCAAAGATCATCACCCAGATCAGGGCTGCCAAAATACCCGCCGTGTTTCTCGAAAATATCTCCGACCCCCGCCTGATGGGCCGGATATCGGCCGAGACCGGTGCCAAGGTCGGCGGAACGCTCTATTCGGACAGTCTGACCGGCGAAAAGGGCGATTCTCCCACTTACATTGATATGGTCAGGCACAATATAAAGGCCCTGACCAGCGCGCTGAGCCCATAGGGCAGGGGCCTCCCTGCTTGCCGGTGCGCGCCATATTCCGTTCCGGAGCCATTATGTCTGAACTTTCGTCCCAAAAAATTCCAGTGACCGTGCTGACGGGCTATCTCGGCGCCGGCAAGACCACGCTGCTCAACCGCATCCTGTCGGAAAACCACGGCAAGAAATACGCCGTCATCGTCAACGAATTCGGCGAGATCGGCATCGACAACGACCTGATCATCGGCGCCGACGAAGAAGTGTTCGAGATGAACAATGGCTGCGTCTGCTGCACCGTGCGCGGCGACCTCGTGCGCATCCTGGACGGCCTGATGAAGCGCAAAGGCAAGTTCGACGCCATCATCGTCGAGACCACGGGGCTCGCCGATCCGGCGCCGGTGGCGCAGACTTTCTTCGTCGACGAGGACGTGCAAAAGAATGCGCGGCTCGACGCGGTCGTAACCGTCGCCGACGCCAAGTGGCTGAGCGACCGCCTGAAGGACGCGCCTGAGGCCAAGAACCAGATCGCGTTCGCCGACGTGATCGTGCTGAACAAGACCGACCTCGTCTCCAAGCCGGAACTGGCCGAAGTCGAGGCCCGCATCCGCGGCATCAATCCTTACGCAAAGCTGCATCGCACCGAGCGCTGCAAGGTGGCGCTGTCTGACGTGCTGGAGCGCGGCGCGTTCGACCTCGATCGCATTCTGGAGATCGAGCCGGAATTCCTCGATGCGGGGGACGATCATCATCACCACGACCATGATCATCACGGCCATGACCATCACGGCCATGACCATCACCACGATCACAGCCACAGCCATGGCGGCCTGAAGCATTACCACGACGAGGAAATGCAATCGCTGTCGCTGCGATCGGACAAACCGCTCGACCCGACCATATTCATGCCGTGGCTGCAGAACCTCGTCGCCACCGAGGGGCAGAAGATCCTGCGCTCGAAAGGCATTCTCGCCTTCACCGACGATGATGACCGCTACGTGTTCCAGGGCGTGCACATGATGCTGGAAGGCGATCATCAGCGGAAGTGGAAGGAAGGCGAGCGGCGCGAAAGCCGCGTCGTCTTTATCGGGCGCGAACTGCCGGAGCAAACCATCCGCGAAGGTTTCGAAAGCTGCATTGTTGCGTGAGGCGAAGAAGATCGAAATCATGTCTTCCGAACAGCTCACCATTGCATCCCTGACCGATCGCGTGAAGTCCGTCGCGGTCGGCGCTCCGATTGCCGACGTGCACTTCCTCGGCGATCGCGCGGCCTTCGTATGCGCCGAGGAAAAAGTCGCGTTGGCCGATGCCAACGGCGAAGTATCCCATGTAGACGTGCATAGCGGCGCCAACCTTTGCACGGCGTCCGATGGCCAGCGCGTCGTCACGGGCGGCGATGACGGCAAGGTCATTGCGTTAAATGCCAAGGGCGAAACGTCGGTGCTCGCCACCGACGCAAAGCGGCGCTGGATTGACAATGTCGCGCTGCATCCCGATGGCGCGTTTGCCTGGTCGGCTGGCAAGACGGCCTATGTCCGCAGCGGCAAAGGCGAGGAGAAAAGTTTCGATGCGCCCTCGACCGTCGGCGGGCTGGCGTTTGCGCCGAAGGGCTTGCGCGTGGCGGTTGCCCACTACAACGGCGTGACGTTGTGGTTTCCCAACATGGCCGCGAAGCCCGAATTTCTGGAATGGGCCGGCTCGCACCTTGCGGTGACCTTCAGCCCCGATAACAAATTCCTCGTCACCGCCATGCACGAGCCGGCGCTGCACGGCTGGCGGCTCGCAGATAACAGGCATATGCGGATGAGCGGCTATCCCGGCCGCGTCCGCTCGATGTCATGGAGCGCGGGCGGCAAGGGGCTCGCCACGTCGGGCGCGGATACCGTGATCATCTGGCCGTTCGCCAGCAAGGACGGCCCGATGGGCAAGGAGCCCGCGATGCTGGCGCCGTTACAGGCGCGCGTCTCCATGGTCGCCTGTCATCCGAAGCAGGACATCATGGCCGCAGGCTATAGCGACGGCACCGTGCTGATCGTGCGGCTCGAGGACGGCGCGGAAATTCTGGTGCGCCGCAATGGCGGCGAGCCGGTCTCGGCGCTGGCCTGGAACGCGAAGGGCACGCTGCTGGCCTTCGGCACCGAGGACGGCGACGCCGGAATCCTGGAATTCTAGGCGCCGGATAGGCCCAGGTTCCCCGCGGAACCATGCGCCTTGCCGGCCGTTGAACCCGTGAACAATTTCGTGGGTTGAACGATATGCCTGCCGATGACCGCCAACGCGAATACCGACGGGATATGCTGCTGGCATCCACGCTGATCGCGGTGGGGCTGGCCATTTCGGCGATCTCGCTGAGTGAGATCATGGCGGGCGATCCCCAGCACATCGCGCAAGCAACGCCACCCACACAATCGACGCCGGGCGCGGAAACAAAACCACCCGCAGAGAAACCGCCCGCGCCCGCGGAGCCGGGCACCACCGGCCAACGGCCATCAGATATTCCGCCGCAACCAGCCCGCCCCGACCCGGACGCGCAGAAGGCGGGCGCTAAACCCGCACTGCCGCCGGCACCGGCGGAGAAGGTTGCGCCGCCGATCCCCGAGAAATGATCCCACTTCCACAGCTCCAGTTGTGCAATCGCAAAATTCGTGGGCTGCGGTGCGCGTTCTGACGCGCCAGTATGCAGCCATGTGCCCCCATCCGCTCGTATCAATTTGTATGAGGGGGCACAGGCGTCGCCTCCGAACGCCTTGTGTTGATCCCCAACAAGCGGTTAGGCTTGCTGCAATAACAGCCGGCAGGTCGAACAACGGCCACCAGGTCAGGGAGTGACGCATGCGTGAGTTAACGCCGGAAACGATCACGGACGCCGTGCTCGACCAGATGGCGACAACGCCGGACCCGCGCCTGAAGATGATCATGGCATCGGCGGTCAAGCACCTCCATGCCTTTGCCCGCGAGGTCAATCTGACGCCGGCGGAATGGATCAAGGGCATCGAATTCATGACCGCCGCCGGCAAGATGTGCTCGCCGGAACGGCAGGAATTCATCCTGCTGTCCGACACGCTCGGTCTCTCGGCGCTCGTCAATGGCCTGCACGACGCCACCGCCCTGGAGGAAGCCACCCATACCAGCCTGCTCGGCCCGTTCTATCGCGAGGCCACGCCGACGCTCGCGGCCGGCAGTTCGATCGCCAAAAATCCACAGCCCGGCAGCGAGTGTGTGCTTTACGGCCGCGTCACCGATGCCGGCGGCAAGCCAGTCGCTGGCGCCACCGTCTCGATCTGGCAAACCGGCGCCGACGGCCTCTACGACATTCAGGCCAGCGCGACATCAGTCGATTATCGCGGCGTGTTCGCAACCGATGCGGATGGCGTCTACGTGCTGCGCACCGTCAAGCCGCTCGGCTATTCGATACCCATGGATGGACCTGTCGGCGCCATGGTGAAAGCGCAGGCGCGGCACGGCATGAGGCCGGCGCATATTCACTTCCTGGTCGGCGCGTCGGGCTATCGGGAGCTCGTTACCGCGCTCTATCTGCGCGACGATCCCCATTTGGCTGATGATGTCGTGTTCGGCTCGTCGGGCGATCTCGCCGTCGACGTGGTCGCTAGCGATCCAGAATGCCCGATCAAGGGCATGCCGAGCATCCGCTTCGACATGCGGCTGTCGCGCGAAAGCGCCGCTGACAAGACCAGCGGGCGCGTCGGCGCCGATCCGTCGGCGATCATCAAACAATCGGCCAAAAACGAATCCGCGCCGGCTGGGGCCGGATAGTCCCGGCTGACAGCAATTATTCGCAGCGACCGGGCGGAGATCCGGCGGAGCCGAAAAATGACTGACAACAACGACAAATGAGGGGGAATCAATGAAACGCAGGACATTTCTCGGCGGAGCGATGGCGGTTGCCGTGCTCGGCCAGGGCTCGAGTGCATTGGCCCAGCAGCCGCCGATCAAGATCGGCATGTCGATGCCGCAGACTGGCGGTCTCGCCGGCGGCGGCAAGGCTTCGCTGCTCGGCATCGAAATCTGGCGCGACGACATCAATGCCAAGGGCGGCCTGCTCGGCCGCAAGGTCGAACTCGTCGTCTATGACGACAAGTCGAGCGCCTCGGAGACGCCGGCGATCTACGCCAAGCTGGTCGACGTCGACAAGGTCGATCTCCTGTTCGCGCCCTACGCGACCGTGCCGACCGCGCCGATCATGCCGTTCGTCAAGCAGCGCGGCCTGTTGCTGATGGGCAATTTCTCGTTCCAGGTGAACAGCAAGGTCGGCCACGACATGTGGTTCAACAATGCCCCCTGGGGACCGGCCGATAGCTGGGCGGCATCGTTCCTCGATCTGGCGCAGAAGGCCGGCGGCAAGAACATGGCGCTGCTGACGGCGGACCAGGAATTCGCGCAAAACCTCGCGCTGACGGCCCGGGATGTCGCCAAGAAGCGCAACCTTCCTGTCGTCTTCGACCAGGTCTATCCGCCGAACACGGTGGAGTTTTCCTCCATCATCCGCGCGCTCAAGGCCGCCAAGCCCGACATCGTCTATGTCGCGTCCTATCCGCCTGACTCGGCCGGCATCCTGCGTGCGGTGAACGAGATCGGGATCGGCGACGACGTCAAGATTTTCGGCGGCGGCATGGTCGGCCTGCAGTTCGCCGCCGTCATGTCGAACCTCGGCTCGCTGCTCAACGGCGTCGTGAACTACAATACCTGGCTGCCGGAAAAGAGCATGTATTTCGACGGCACCAAAGAATTCTTCGACAAGTACACAAAGCGTGCCGTGGAAGCCAAGGTCGATCCGCTCGGCTATTATCTCGCCCCGTTCGGCTATGCGATGGGCCAGATGATCGAGGCGGCGGTTAATTCCACCAAGTCGCTCGACCAGAAGGGCATCGCCAAATATCTGCGCGAGAACGAGCACAAGACCATCGTCGGGCCGATCGCGTTTTCGGCGGATGGCGAGCGCAAGGAGACCGCGACGCTGCAGGCCCAATTCCGGGGCGTGAAGGACAAGGACATCGAACAGTTCCGGTCCCCCGGCAAGCAGGTGATCCTGTTCCCCGAGAAGCTGAAAACTGGAGACCTCATCAGTCCCTTCGAGGCGGCCCGAAAGTAGGCCTCGTGGCTTTTCCGGCTTCGAGCCAAGGGGGGACCTGACGTGTTTTCGATGGACCTGCTGCTTGGGGCAGTGGTGCTTGGGGTGCTGCTCGGCTGCTTCTATGCGGCCGTCAGCGTCGGGTTATCAGTCTCGTTCGGGCTGCTCGACGTTCCCCATGTCGCGCATCCGGCCTTCCTGGTGCTCGCGTCCTACGGCGTGTACCAGCTCAACGAGAGCTACGACATCGATCCGCTGCTGGCGGGGCTTGCGATCACGCCGCTGTTCTTCCTGTTCGGGTTGCTCGCCTACCGCGTCTACTACGAGACCTTCGAGCGGCGCGGCAGCGACGCGGGCGTCCGCGGCATCGCGTTCTTCTTCGGCATCGCCTTCATCATCGAGGTGCTGATCATCCTGCAATTCGGCGTCGACCAGCGCTCGGTTTCCGCGACCTATATCGGCAAGTCCTGGCGGTTCGGCGAGTTTCGGATACCGATCCGGCAACTGGTTGCGTTCGCGGTCGCGCTGGCGCTGACGGTGCTGCTCGCCGTGTATCTGTCGAAAACCTTCATGGGCCGCGCGATCCGAGCGGTCGCGCAGGACGAGGAGGCGCTGCGGCTGATGGGCGCCAATCCGGTCCGCATCAAGCAATTTGCCTTCGGCATCGCCACCGCCGTGCTCGGCATCGCCGGCGCGCTCCTGATCATCGTGGCCCCGGTCGAGCCGACGCTCGACCGCGCCTATATCGGGCGGACCTTCTGCGTCGTCGTCATGGCCGGGCTCGGCAGCATCAGCGGCACGCTGATCGCGGCCATAATCCTCGGCGTCGCCGAATCCATCGTGCTGACATTGTTCGGCGCCTCCTGGGCGCCGGCGATTTCATTCGCGATGCTGCTCGGCGTACTCGCCGTCCGGCCGCAAGGTCTGCTCGGCCGATGACGAAGCATCGCAACAGCATCGTTTTCTGGGCCGGCGCGGCTGTCTTCCTCATTGCCGTGCTGTCGATGACGCAGATCGTCCGCAACGAATATCCGTTCTTTGCCGGCTACGTGATCCTGCAATTCATTGCGCTCGCGGTCGCCTGGAGCATCCTCGGCGGCTATGCCGGTTACGTCAATTTCGGCACCAACGCCTTTTTCGGCGTCGGCGTCTACACGGCGGTAGCCTTGTTCAAGGCGACAGGAGCGCCGCTCGTGGTGCAGATCGCAGCCGCCGCGGTCGTCGGCATGACGCTCGGTTTTGGCGTTGGCCTGCTGACCCTGCGGATGCGCGGCATCTTCTTCTCGATCGCGACGATTGCGCTTGCGATCATCATCGAGACCTTTGTGATGAACTGGCGGTTCGTCGGCGGTGCGGCCGGCATCCAGATACAGCGGCCGCCGGTGATGGCGCCGTTCGACAGTTATGTGAAGATGCTGTTCTTCGTGCAGGCGCTCTTGGTGGTCATTGCCGTCTCGATCGCGCGCTACATCCAGAATTCCCGGATCGGCCGCGGCCTGCAGGCGCTCAGGGACGATGAACTTGCGGCGGAATGCACGGGCGTGCCGACCTTGAAGCTGAAACTGGTCGCCTGCATGATCTCGGGCGCGCTGATTTCCGCGGCCGGGGCGCCCGCCGCCATGTATCTGCAATACGCCGATCCATCCTCGGCATTCAACCTGAGCTACTCGGTGTCGGCGCTTGCGATGGCGCTGATCGGCGGCACCGCGCACTGGATCGGTCCGGTGCTCGGCGCCATCCTGCTCGGCTCGACGCAACAGCTTCTCGCGGTGACCATCTCCTCGGAAGTCAACGTGCTGGTGCTCGGCATCATGCTCGTGCTCTTCGTGGTCGGCGCGCCCAAAGGCATCATCGGGCTGCTGCGGCCGCGGTATCGTCTGCGCGCGGGAGGCAAGCCATGACACCGGCAGCCGCGCCTGACGCGCCCTTGCTGCAAGTCGGGGCCATTACCAAGACCTTCGGTGGCTTCACCGCGCTCGACAATATCAGCGTCGATATAAGGAAAGGCGAACGGTTCGGCCTGATCGGGCCGAACGGCTCGGGCAAGACGACGCTGATCAACTGCATTTCCGGCGCGCTGCGTCCGCAGACCGGCAACGTGATTTTTTGCGGCGAGGACATCACCCAATTGCCGCCGCACTTGCGCGCGCGCCGCGGCATCGCCCGCAGCTTCCAGATTCCTCGGCCGTTCAAAAGCATGACGGTGCTGGAGAACCTCATGGTCGGGCTCGACTTCGCCAAGGTCGATTCGAGCCTTCCGGAGGAAGACGTCGCGATGTCGATCCTGACGCGGATGGGCCTTGCCTCCAAGGCCAGCGCGCCAACCGGTACGCTGAGCCAGGTGGAATTGCGCAAGATGGAGCTGGCGCGCGCGATGGCGGTGCGGCCGAAACTTTTGATTTCCGACGAGGCGATGGCGGGGCTTTCCTCATCCGAGGTCGACGAGGTGCTGGACCTCCTGATCAGCCTCGGCGAGGAGGACATCACCATCATCATGATCGAGCACATCATGCAGGCGGTGATGCGCTTTTCCGAACGGGTGATGTGCCTCGACGCGGGAAAAATCATCGCGATCGGTGCCCCGGCTGAGGTGATGGGCAACAAGCGGGTGCAGGAGGCTTACCTTGGCACTTAGCCTTGCCATCGAGGGCCTCGATGCGGGATACGGCGCCGTCAAGGCGCTGCGCGGCGTCACGCTGCACGTCGAGGCCGGCGAGACGGTTGCGTTGCTCGGCACCAACGGCAACGGCAAGAGCACGCTGATGAAGTGCGTCATGGGCCTGGTCCGCCCGGATCGGGGCCGGCTGTCGCTGACGATCGACGGCCGGTCGCACGATCTCACCAGACTTTCGGCCGAGGCGATTGTCGATCTCGGCGTGGCGCTGGTGCCCGAGGGGCGGCGGCTGTTTCCCAAATTGACGGTGACGGAAAACCTGATGCTCGGTGCCTTCAGGAAATTGGCCCGCAGCGCCATCCAGCAGAATCTCGCGCTGGCGTTCGAGACCTTTCCGGCCTTGAAGGAGCGCCGCAACCAGCTCGCCGGCACGATGTCCGGCGGACAGCAGCAGATGCTGGCGATTGCGCGCGCGCTGATGTCCTCGCCACGGCTATTGCTGATCGACGAGCCGTCGGTCGGGCTGTCGCCGCTTTTGGTGTCGCAGACCATCGCCAAGATCGGCGAACTCAAGCAGCGCGTCGGCCTGACTGTGCTGATGGCGGAGCAGAATTTCAACCAGGCGATCCGGATCGCCGATCGCGGCTACATCATCGTCCACGGCGAGATCGCGGTCGCCGCACAGTCGGTCGACGAATTGAAGGCCAACGACATCGTGAAGCGGCTCTATCTCGGCGGCGTCGTCTGATGGCGAAGTGCCGCAGGCGTGCGATTATATCGCGCCCTTGAGGGTGCAGGCGGTCGAACAGGTCGTCACCACCCCGCGCTCGCAGGCGATGCACACCGCGACGCATTGCTTCTTGTCCTTGGGATTATACTGGCTGTAAAGCTTGCGCGCGCAATTGTCGACCGAGCCCGTAACGTCATTGTTGCTCTCAGGCGTGCACGCAGCCAAAGCCGTGGCCGACAGAACGATGGCAATAGTGACGCGCATGTTGGTCGCTCCAACCGGGAGCCCTCGCTCAAAAAGCTGCGGCGACGGCCTTGGGCCCTCGCAGAAAATGACCTCTCAGGATCGCGCGATTGAATTAATTGAGGGTTACGAGCGATAGGGGTTCCCGTGCGTAGTTCTACGCCGGAAATCGGGCCGTACGCTGTGCACTGCAGCGAGAACCGCCGCGGCTGGCTGGCCCGCTTGATGCGCGGCCGCCCGTATCTCGTTACTTCTTGAGATTCTGGAAGGGCTCAAACGCGTCCTTGCCCGACCCGAGATTTTCGTAGATGGACGCTGATTTGTTCATCAGTTCGTAAGTCCGGTCCTGGTCTTCGCCGGTGCGTTTGTCCTTGAAGGTGGCAACGAGCAGGATCGCCGTCATGTAATTTCCGAAAGCGGCCTGCTCCACTGCAAACAGGCTCTTGAGGCGCGCATCGCGGGAAAAGAACTCGGACAGCGTCTTCTTGATGCCGTCGTCCTGCGCCGACAGCGATTGCAGGGACCACATCGCCGTCCCCAATGTCATGACCCGAAGGAATTTCGCCTGGTTCGCTTTGCAGTCGTATTTCGTGCAGGCCACCTTGGCCATGACGCTGTCGCGTCCTTTCGGCGCGAGACCGGGACCGAATTTGCTCATCATGAATCCGACGCGTAAGCCGTCACCGGCCATGCCGTCATCGGCGCTGGAATAATTATCGAGAATTCGCCGGATATGCGCCGTGTTGCCGGATGCCATGTAAGCGCCGATCAGCAAGTCATTGTCGCCCGGCGTGGAGGACGGTGTCACGGCCTCCAGCGGCGGCATCCGCGCCGCCCGCAATCTGTCCGATAGGCCGGAAAGGTCGTTGGCGGCGGCAAACCTCTGCGCCTCATCGGGCAAGCCCGCCCTGTACAGGCTGACGACGTCGATCGACTTCACGTAGTTCGAGGTCTCGGCCTTGAGAAGGCGCTCGCGCTCCTGCGGAGAACTCCTGAACAGTTCGCCGAGGAAGCCGATGATGGTGTTGGGTTCGGCCCGCCCGCTTGCGGCCGTTTGCCGGAGCTGCGCCAGCGTGTCGTCGATACAGGCTGGCGATTTGCTGCGGTAGTAGCTCGCCATGCACCCTTCGCCGGCCGCGAAAGCAACGCCGGGACTTAGCGAGAAGATCATCAGGGCGATAGCTGCGCCCGTGTTTTTCAGCCTCGTGGAGCAGGCTGCGTTCGAATTTCGGCTCATTGCTCACCGGCGCGGCTGTCAGGGCGTCACGTTGTGGTTGTGTACCCTATCAGCCGCACCTTAATTTCGACAATGGTTATTGTTTTGCGCGCTCCAGCCCGGGCCGCGTCTTGCGTTACCGCACCAGCACGTTCCTGAATTGCCAGGGATCCGACGTGTCGATGTCTTCCGGAAACAGGCCCGGCCGGTCCGACAGCGGCGTCCAGTCGGTGTAGAAACCTTTCACCGGGCCGAGATACGGCATCTGGATTTCGAGGCAGCGGCGGAAATCCATCTCGTCGGCCTCGACGATGCCGGCGTCGGGGTTTTCCAGCGCCCACACCATGCCGGCCAGCACTGCGGACGACACCTGCATGCCCGTCGCGTTCTGATAGGGCGCGATCCGCCGCGTTTCCTCGATCGAGAGCTGCGAGCCGTACCAATAGGCGTTCTTGCCGTGGCCGTAGAGCAGTACGCCGAGTTCGTCGATGCCGTCCTCGATCTCGTTCTCGTCGAGAATGTGCCACGAGGGCTGCATCTTGCCGGTCGCACCAAACATCTCGTGCAGCGAGAGCACCGCGTCGTTCGCCGGGTGATACGCGTAGTGACAGGTCGGGCGGTAGACCACCTTCGCCCCGTCGCGGACGGTGAAGTAATCCGCAATCGAGATCGACTCGTTGTGGGTGACGAGGAAGCCGTATTGCGCGCCCGGCGTCGGGCACCAGGAGCGCACGCGGGTGTTGGCGCCCGGCTGCAGCAGATAGATTGCGGCACCGCAGCCCTCGGTATGCTGGCGGCCGTTGTCCGGCATCCATTTTTCGTGGGTGCCCCAGCCGAGTTCGGCCGGCTGCATGCCTTCGGAGACAAAACCTTCGACCGACCAGGTGTTGACGAACTTGTTCATCGGCTTCGGCTTCTTCGAGCGCTGGGTGTCGCGCTCGGCGATATGAATGCCCTTGACGCCAAGCTTCATCGCAAGCTGACCCCAGCCTTCGCGGCTCTTCGGCTCGTTGATTTCAACGCCCGTGTCCCGGGCGACGTCGAGCAGCGCCTGCTTGACGAACCACGACACCATGCCCGGATTGGCGCCGCAGGTGGAGACCGCGGTCGTGCCGCCGGGGCTCTTGTGCTTCGCCGCCAAAAGCGTCTCGCGGAGCGCGTAGTTGGAGCGCTTCTCCGGGCCGATCTTCTTGTCGAAATAGAAGCCGAGCCACGGCTCAACGACGGTGTCGATGTAGAGCGCACCGATCTCGCGGCACAGGGTCATGATGTCCACGGACGAGGTATCGACCGAGAGGTTAACGCAGAAGCCCTGGCCGCCGCCGGCGGTGAGCAGCGGCACCAGCACCTCGCGGTAATTCTCGCGGGTGATGCCCTGCTTGATAAAGCGCACGCCGTGCTGCCTGGCCAGTTCGCCGTCCTCATGCGGATCGATGATGACGAAGCGCGATTTGTCGTAGTCGAAATGCCGTTCGATCAAAGGCAGCGTGCCCTTGCCGATCGAGCCGAAGCCGATCATGACAATGGGGCCGGAAATTTTCGCATGGATTTGCGCGGACGGGCTCATAAGTGGGTCTCCGGAAAATACGGTCTGTCGTGAATGGGGGATCAGGCGGTGCGGCGCTTCGCGGTGACTTCGATCTCGACCTTCATCTCGGGCCTTGCGAGGCCAACGACGATCAGCAACGTCGCCGCGGGGCGAATGTCGCCGAGGACTTCGCCACAGACGGCGAAGTGGGCATCCACGTCCTTGGCATCAGTGACGTAGTAGGTCGCGCGGACGATATCGGCCATCGCGAAGCCGCCCTCTTTCAGGGCGGCCTCGATGGTCCTGAAGCAGTTCCGTGACTGGCTCGTGACATCCGCCGGCATCGTCATGGTGGCGTAATCGTAGCCGGTGGTGCCGGCGACGAAGGCGAAGTCGCCGTCGATGACGGCGCGGCTGTAGCCGACGGTCTTTTCAAGGGGCGAGCCGGTGGAGATCAGGCGACGGGGCATCGGAACCTCGATCGTGGGAAGGATTGGGGATGGTCCGGGCGAGTTTGGCGCGGTTTAAGGGCTTTTCCCTGGCGCGCGCAACCCCTCGCGGGGCTACCGGGATGGCCTGACAACATCGGAGGCCGGGGGCGCGGAGCCGACCCAGCGGCGCGAGAGGATGTCCCGCACGATCATGACCGAGATCATGATCAGCAGCGCCGTGGTGATGACGCTGCGGAAGCGCAGGCGCGTGCCGGCACCCGGCTCGGGAAGGATCTCCAGCATGGCATCAAGCCGCGCGCGGCACGAGCAGCGCCTTCCGGGCGCGGCTTGCCTTCGTTTTAGGCAGCGGCGCGCCGGTCGGCGCGATCATGCCCCAGGCCCCGTCGAGCGCGCCTTCGCAGAGTTCGCGGCCGAGCAGCCGGTCGCGCTCGAACGCGCCCGGTAGCGACAGTTCGCCGGTCTTGGCGGCAGAGAAGCCGAAACGGGCGTAATAGGGCGCATCGCCCAGCAGGATTACCGCGCGATGGCCACGCGCCTTCGCCGCCGCGAGCGCGTGGTCCATCAGCGCAGCCCCGACGCCGAGCTGGCGGGAGGAAGCCTCCACCGCCAGCGGGCCGAGCATGAGCGCCGGGATGCCCCCGGCGCTGACGTGCCACAACCGCACGGTCCCGACCACCCGGCCCTGGCGCACGGCCGACAAGGCAAGGCCTTCAGCGGGCGCGCGTCCGTCGCGCAGGCGCTGGCAGGAGCGCGTATGGCGATTGTCGCCAAAGCAGGCATCCAGCAGCGCCTCGCGCGCAGCGACGTCCGAGGCCCGTTCCGCACGGATCGCGAACGGAGCGGCATCGGAGATGAGAGCCGTAGTGGTCTTCCGCAAAGCAGTCATGGCACGTCAGTCCCCGCTTCCACGGCAGGCGAGCCGCGCGAAGCGTTGTCAGAAAATCGGCAATGAAGGGAGAGAGCCGGCGCACCGGCTCCCATTATTCGAGCCTCTAACGAGGCGTCAGATGTGGTAGGTCCGCAGCGGCGGGATGCCGTTGAACGCCACCGACGAGTAGGTCGACGTATAGGCCCCGGTGCCTTCGATCAGCAACTTGTCGCCGATCTCGAGCGTCACCGGAAGCGGATACGGCATCTTCTCGTACAGCACGTCGGCGCTGTCGCAGGTGGGACCTGCGAGCACGCACGGCGTCATCTCCGCGCCGTCATGCGGCGTGCGGATGGCGTAGCGGATCGACTCGTCCATCGTCTCGGCGAGACCGCCGAACTTGCCGATGTCGAGATACACCCAGCGCACCTCGTCCTCGTCGCTCTTCCTGGAGATCAGAACGACTTCGGTCTCGATGACCCCTGCATTTCCGACCATGCCGCGGCCCGGCTCGATGATGGTCTCCGGAATCTGGTTGCCGAAATGCTTGCGCAGCGCCCGGAAGATCGACCGGCCGTACTGCACGACCGGAGGAACGTCCTTGAGGTACCTGGTCGGGAAGCCGCCGCCCATGTTGACCATGGACAGGTTGATCCCGCGCTCGGCGCAGTCCCGGAACACCGTCGAGGCCATCGCCAGCGCGCGGTCCCATGCCTTCACCTTGCGCTGCTGCGAGCCGACATGGAACGAGATGCCGCACGGGTCCAGGCCAAGGCGCTTGGCGAGGTCGAGCACCTCGACCGCCATCTCCGGATCGCAGCCGAACTTGCGCGACAGCGGCCACTCGGCGCCTGCGCAATCATAGAGGATGCGGCAGAACACCTTGGCGCCGGGGGCGGCACGGGCGATCTTCTCGACTTCGGCGGCGCAATCGACCGCGAACAGGCGAATGCCGAGCGCGAAGGCGCGTGCGATGTCGCGCTCCTTCTTGATCGTATTGCCATAGGAGATGCGGTCAGGCGTCGCACCCGCTGCCAGCGCCATTTCGATTTCGGCGACGGTGGCCGTGTCGAAGCACGAGCCCATCGAGGCCAAAAGCGACAGCACTTCGGGCGCAGGATTAGCCTTCACCGCGTAGAACACGCGGCTGTCCGGCAAGGCCTTTGCGAAGGTCTGGTAGTTGTCGCGCACCACTTCGAGGTCGACAACGAGGCACGGCTCGGTGTCCTGGCCCTCGCTGCGACGGTTGCGCAGGAATTCCTGAATACGTTCGGTCATAGCACCCTCCAAACGGCCCAGCGACGGGACCCGTTCAAATTTTGATCTCGGACATGAGTGCTTCGGCGTTGTCGCACGATGGAGACGCGACTAGGCCTTGAACTCGGACCGAATTGTGCTGCCGTGGATTGGTCGGGAATTTCCCGCCCGCACACCTGGCAATGAAGGACAAGCCTTTTCAGTAGCCCGCGCCGGCGGTGGAATGCCGGTAGAGACCAAAAAAGCCCGATCCGTCGTTGCTTTAAGTCGCGTCCCCCGTTGAGAGCGGGGTGCGCCGGTTCGCCTCCGGCTGCCAGTCACGGTTGCAAAGGATGGAGAGACCTTCAACGGCATCTCTTGAGAGAGATGCTGGCCACTCAAACTTGAGAGACCCTCGGTTCTTCATCCCTTGGCGGCTGTCCGGCCTCTTGTCCGGATACCTACCGACTGACACACGACCACAGGCACGTGCGAAATTGGGCAAGGCTGGAAATAAGACTTTTGATTTCGCTTCGCAACAATTTTTTTAGGCTGGGGATAAATTTCCCGCGCGCGTGCTTACAAATTCGTTCGCAGCGCGCGCCGCCGACAACAAACATGAACGGACGTTAAGACTTCCGGAGAAGCGTGAGCGCTTCTGCGCCTGCGCCGCAGCGCTTTCTCGAACGCGCGTCAGGCGCGCCTGAAGAACGGCTCGATGCGCTGCGCGGCGCGGATGAACGCCACCATGATCAGCACGCCGATCCCGAACAGCACCGCCTGCAGGATGTGAGCGCTGGTGTCGTTGAGGCCGAACAGGATCGCGAGCGCCCAGCCGCCGGCAAACGCCGCGCCGAAGACCTCCGCGCCGATCAGGATCGCCGCCGAGATGACGGTGATGACGCTCGGCCAGGCGATCGCGCGGGAGGAGCTGGAAGCGGGCTGTGGGCTCATGAAATAGTTCCTGTTTGAGGGGCGCAATCTCTCCGAAAAGGGCCTATCTATCAAGCGCAAAAGGCCCAAAAATGCCGCATCGCGTGGTATAGATTGCCGCATCTTCCAGAGCGTTTTCGAGCGAAATGGGTACCGGTTCGTGTAATGAAAACGCGTCAAGGCACAGCCTGGAGCCGGGTCTGACGATGTCAGGACCGGAAGGGCTCTAGAGGCGAAAACGGGATTTGTAATGTCAGAAACGCAGCAGATGGCGACCACTCCGGAAGCCCGGGCAAACCCGCTGCTCGAGCCGTGGCAGACGCCGTTCGAGACGCCGCCGTTTACCGAGATCGAACCGGAGCACTTCCTGCCCGCGTTCGAGCAGGCCTTTGCCGATCATGCCGCTGAGGTCGCGGCAATCACCCACGACCCTTCCACGCCTGACTTCGCCAACACGATCACGGCGCTGGAGCGCTCCGGCAAGCTGCTCTCCAAGGTCTCGGCGGTGTTCTACGACCTGGTCTCGGCGCACTCCAATCCGGCGATCCTGGAGATCGACAAGGAAGTCTCGCTGCGGATGGCCCGGCACTGGAACCCGATCATGATGAACGCGGTGCTGTTCGGCCGCATCGCGATGCTACACGAGAAGCGCGCCACGCTCGGCTTGACGGGTGAGCAGATGCGGCTCCTGGAGCGCACCTATACCAACTTCTACCGCGCCGGCGCCGGCCTCGACGAGGTTGCCAAAAAGCGCCGCGCGGAAATCAACGAGCGCCTGGCCCAGCTCGGCACCTCGTTCAGCCACCATCTGCTCGGCGACGAGCAGGACTGGTTCATGGAGCTCGGCGAGGACGACCGCGGCGGCCTTCCCGAGGCTTTCGTCGCCGCGGCCAAGGCGGCCGCCGAAGAGCGGGGCATGGAAGGCAAGGCGATCGTGACGCTGTCGCGCTCCTCGGTCGAGCCGTTCCTGAAGAGCTCCTCCCGCCGCGACCTGCGCGAGAAGGTATTCAAGGCCTTCACCGCGCGCGGCGACAATGGCAACGCCAACGACAACAACGCCACCATCGTGGAGATTCTCCAGCTCCGCGAGGAGGCCGCCAAGATCATGGGCTTTCCGACCTACGCCGCCTACCGGCTGGAGGATTCCATGGCCAAGACGCCGGAGGCGGTGCGTGGCCTGCTGGAGCGGGTCTGGAAGCCGGCCCGGGCGCGAGCGCTCGCCGACCGCGACGCCCTGCAGGCGCTGATCGCGGAGGAGGGCGGCAATTTCACGCTCGCCCCGTGGGACTGGCGCTACTACGCCGAGATCCTGCGGCAGCGCCGTGCCAATTTCGACGACGCCGCGATCAAGCCCTATCTCGTGCTCGACCACATGATCGAGGCCGCCTTCGATTGCGCCACCCGCCTGTTCGGGATCACTTTCTCCGAGCGCAAGGACATCCCCGTCTGGCATCCGGACGTCCGGGTCTGGGAGGTCAGGGATGCCGACGGCAAGCACAAGGCGCTGTTCTATGGCGACTACTTCGCCAGGTCGTCAAAGCGCTCCGGCGCCTGGATGACCTCGCTGCGCGACCAGCAGAAGCTCGACGTCGAGATCGCCCCGCTGATCATCAATGTCTGCAACTTCGCCAAGGGCTCAGGCGGCCAGCCGTCGCTGTTGTCGCCGGACGATGCGCGAACCCTGTTCCATGAATTCGGCCATGGCCTGCACGGTATGTTGTCCAACGTGACCTATCCCTCGCTATCGGGCACGAGTGTGTTCACCGACTTCGTCGAACTGCCCTCGCAACTCTACGAGCACTGGCAGGAGCAGCCGCAGGTGCTGCGGCAGTTCGCAAAGCACTACCAGACCGGCGAGCCGCTGCCGGACGACCTGCTGCAGCGCTTCCTCGCCGCCCGCAAGTTCAACCAGGGCTTTGCCACCGTGGAGTTCGTCTCCTCGGCGCTGATCGACCTCGAATTCCACACCCAGCCGGCCGAGGCCAGCCGCGATGTCGGCGCGTTCGAGAAGGCGGAGCTGGAGAAGATCGGGATGCCCGCGGAAATCGCGCTGCGGCACCGGCCCACGCAGTTCGGCCATATCTTTTCCGGCGATCACTATGCGTCGGGCTATTACAGCTATATGTGGTCGGAAGTGATGGACGCCGACGCGTTCGGCGCCTTCGAGGAGGCCGGCGACATCTTCGATCCCGCCACCGCCAAGCGCCTGCACGACGATATCTATTCGTCGGGCGGCTCGCGCGAGCCGGAGGAGGCCTATGTCGCCTTCCGCGGCCGCGAGCCGGAGGCCGACGCGCTGCTGCAGCGACGCGGCCTGCTCGAAACAACACCGGCGGCCTGACTAGCCGGCGCCGCCTCCACGAGTCGTCCCTGCGAACGCAGGGACCCATAACCCCTGGTGTTCGTTGTGAAGGAAGAGCCTTTGCCACATTGCCAAAACGAGAAGACACGGCGTATGGGTCCCCGCGTTCGCGGGAACGACGTGTTGCGTGTACTGTTCGGATTGTTGGTCTTGCTCTTCGCGTTGTCGGCCGGCGCATCGTACGCCGAGGCCCACCCGCACGTCTGGATCACCGCCAGGAGCGAGGTGGTCTACGCGCCCGACGGCTCGATGACGGGGGTGCGTCACGCCTGGACTTTCGACGACATGTTCTCGACCTATGCGCTGCAGGGTATCGAGACCAAGACCAAGGGCGTCTACACCCGCGAGGACCTGGCGCCGCTGGCGCAGACCAATGTCGAGTCGCTGAAGGATTTCGCCTATTTCACCTTCGCCAAGGCCGACGGCAAGAAAGCGAAATTCACCGAGCCGGTGGACTACTTCCTCGAATACAAGGACAGCGCCCTGACGCTGCATTTCGTCTTGCCGCTGAAGGCGCCGGCGACGTCGAAGCAGCTTGCGCTGGAGGTGTTCGATCCCTCCTACTTCATCGACTTCAAGTTCGACGACAAGGACCCGATCAAGCTGGTCGGCGCACCCGCCGCCTGCCAGATGCAGTTCCAGCGGCCGAATGACGAAACCGCCAACACCCAACGCTTGAACGAGCAGAATTTCATGAACGGCGACAACTCCAATTACGGCGCGATGTTTGCCAACAAGATCATGGTGAATTGCCCGTGAGGCAGATGCCCGCCGGCCTTGCGCGAGGCGTCACCATCACCATTGCCGCGCTGTCGGCGCTTATTGTTTTCGACGCGGCCTTGCACGCTTTGATGGCACAAAATCCATTCGGCGGACCGCGACCCGCCGCCGAGCCGCAGGTCGGCGGCATCGTCGGCTGGATCCTCGCCAAGCAATCTGAATTCTATCGCGAGATGTCGCAGACGATCCGGGCGGCGAAATCCGACGGCAGCGCGGTTTGGACGCTGCTCGGCATCTCCTTTGCCTACGGCGTCTTTCATGCGGCCGGCCCCGGCCACGGCAAGGCGGTGATCTCATCCTATCTCGTCGCCAACGAGGAAACCGCGCGGCGCGGCATCGTGCTGTCGTTCGCCTCGGCGCTGCTGCAGGCGCTGGTGGCGGTCGCCATCGTGGCGGTGCTCGCCTGGCTGCTCTCCTCCACCGCCAAGACGATGTGCTCCGCGGAGAAGGCGATCGAGATCGTAAGTTACGCCCTGATCGCGGCGCTTGGCGCCCGGCTGGTCTGGACCAAGGGCGGCGGTTTTATGCGCGCGTTGCAGGCCAAGCCGGTGCCGGCGATGGCTGTCGCTGTCGCCCATCATCACGATCATGGTCATCACCACCACGATCATCATCACGGCCATGACCACATTCATAGCCACGGCCATGACCACGAGCATGACGAGCATTGCGGCCATTCGCACGGGCCGACGCCGGATCAACTCGCCGGCCCCGGCGGCTGGCAGCGTGGCTTGGGCACGATCTTTGCCGTGGGCATGCGGCCTTGCTCGGGCGCGATCCTGGTGCTGGTATTTTCGCTGGCGCAGGGCCTGTTCCTGGCCGGCATCGCCGCGACCTTTGTGATGGGGCTCGGCACCGCCATCACGGTCGCAACCATCGCGGTGATCGCCGTATCGGCGAAAGGCCTGGCCCGGCGGCTCAGCGCCGGACGCGAGGGCGGCGGCACGCTGATCATGCGCGGCATCGAATTCGGCGCCGCCGGGCTGGTGCTCTTGTTCGGCCTCGGCCTGTTGTTCGGCTACCTCGCCGCCGAACGCGCAACGTGTTTGTGATCCACGCTACGAACTGTCGTCCCTGCGAACGCAGGAACCCATAACCACAGGATTAAGTTGTTGGACGAAAGCCGTCGAACAGGTTTTTCAAAACTAGCGGCACGGCGTATGGGTCCCTGCGTTCGCAGGGACGACAATTTACCGCGATAGATTCTGCAGCTCTATTTCGGTAACGCAAGTTGCCCGGCTTTTGAAATTGGTTCGGTGCGCTATGCAGGCAACCAATCATGCCAAGGCATAGTCGGAGAAACCATGTCACGCGAGCAATTCTGGTTCTTTCACCCGTTCCGGGTACGCTATTCCGAAATCGACGGCCAGGGCGTTGTCTTCAACGCGCACTATCTGACCTATTTCGATACCACCATCACCGAATATTTCCGTGCGCTCGGCTATGATCAGTATGCCGACGCCAAGCAGACGGGCGAGGATTTTCACGTCGTCAAGTCCGTCATCGAATACAAGGCGCCGGTCCGTTTCGATTGGGAGCTCGATGTCGGCGCGCGCGTGGCGCGGATCGGCAACTCGAGCATGACCTTCGAACTAGCCATCTTCCTGAAGGGCGGTAGTGACGCGCTCGTCACTTGGCGAGATCATCTGGGTCAACACCAACCAGGAAACCCACCGTCCGGTCCCGATATCGAAGGCGATCCGGGAGCGGATCGCGGCGCGGGAGAAACATCTGGCGACGTGAGAGCTGCCTTGCCAGAACGCGATCCTGTATCCACACGTCATTGCGAGCGCAGCGAAGCAATCCATCGATCGGCGGGCGCGGAAGCATGGATCGCTTCGTCGCTTTGCTCCTCGCAATGACGGGATAGGCCGTGGCGTACCTTACGCCGGCAGATAGGCCTTGATCGCCGGCAAGAAGAAGATCGCGATATTGATCGCAAAGCCGAGGCTCCAGAGGATCGAGCGCAGCGTCGGGCGGTTGCCGATATAGGTGAAGACGTAGGCGATCCGCACGATCAGAAAGAGAACGGCGAGTTCGTCGATCAAATGCTGCGGGCCGAGCCGGAATTCCGCCAGCAGCACAGCAACGGCAAAGAACGGAAAGGCCTCGATGCCGTTCTGGTGGGCGCCGAGCGCGCGGGCGCGGATCGGGTCCTCGTAGAAGCCGGGATCGCGCGGCCGGGAATTATCGAACTGTCGAAAGCTGATCCATTTCACGGACGCGATCGTCATCAGATAGAGCATCAGCGTTCCGAAAACGCACCATTCGGCGATCGTCATGGTCCCTCCCGCCCGGAGCAATGGGCGAAGCGTATCGAACCGGCCATTATCTTGACAAGGATGGTGCAACGCGCGAAGCCATCGAAATCATGATGGCGGTCGCCCCTCACGGAAATGCGAAGCCGGCGCCGGCGGTCTCGCCGCAACGCGTCGGCGTGCTGCTGGTCAATCTCGGCACCCCCGACACCGCGGATGCCGCGGGGGTGCGGGTCTACCTGAAGGAATTCCTCAGCGATCCCCGGGTGATCGAGGATCAGGGGCTGTTGTGGAAGCTGATCCTGAACGGCATCATCCTGCGTGTGCGTCCCGGCCGGAAGGCGCGCGACTACCAGAAGATCTGGAATTTCGAGAAGAACGAATCCCCGCTCAAGACCATCACCCGCTCCCAGGCCGAAAAGCTTGCCGAGGCGATCGCCGATCACGAGCATGTCGTGGTCGACTGGGCGATGCGATACGGCAACCCGTCGATCCGTTCGCGCATCGCCGCCCTGACCGCACAGGGATGCGACCGCATTCTGGTGGTGCCGCTCTATCCGCAATATTCGGCTGCGACGTCGGCGACCGTCTGCGACGAGGTGTTTCGTGTTTTGGCCGACATGCGCGCGCAGCCGACGCTGCGGGTGACGCCGCCTTATTACGACGATCCTGATTATATCGAGGCGCTCGCGGTTTCGATCAATGCGCATCTGGCGAGCTTGTCATTTCAGCCCGATCTGATCGTGGCGTCGTTTCACGGCATGCCGCAGAAATATGTCGACAAGGGCGATCCCTATCAGGCGCAGTGCGTCGCAACAACGGAAAGTCTGCGCAAGCGCATCGGGCTTGATGCCTCCAAGCTGGTCCTTACATTTCAATCGCGCTTCGGCAGCGACGAGTGGCTGCAGCCCTATACGGACAAGACCATCGAAAAGCTGGCGAAAGATGGTGTGAAGCGCATAGCCGTCGTGACCCCCGGCTTCTCCGCCGATTGCCTGGAGACACTGGAAGAGATCGCGCAGGAGAATGCCGAGATCTTCAGGCACAACGGCGGCGAGCAATTTTCCGCCATTCCCTGCCTCAACGACAGCGATCCCGGCATGGACGTCATCCGCCAGCTCGTGTTGCGCGAGCTTCAAGGCTGGATATAGCGCTTCGAAAATTTTCCGATACCTTGCCGCCGTTCGGACCTCGCGAACATCTGGTGGCCGCCAAACCGTTCCCCAGCTATATAACCATAACTTGAGAACAGCCGCTCGAACCGGCGCCGCGGCGTTGCTGACTCATAATGAGAGACCGCGTCCGGCAACGATCACCTTGCCGGCTTTGGAGGGACTTTATGACTGGTTTCGACATTTTCGCGATTGCATTTGTTCTGCTCGTTATTGTCACGCTGTTTGCGGGCGTCAAGACGGTGCCGCAGGGCTATGACTGGACCATCGAGCGGTTCGGCAAATATACCCGCACGCTGTCGCCTGGCCTGAACATCATCGTGCCCTATTTCGACCGCGTCGGCCGCAAGATGAACATGATGGAGCAGGTGATCAACATTCCGGAGCAGGAGGTAATCACCAAGGACAACGCCACCGTGACGGTGGACGGGGTCGCGTTCTTCCAGGTGTTCGACGCCGCCAAAGCAAGCTACGAGGTCGCCAATCTCGAGCAGGCCATCATCGTGCTGACCATGACCAACATCCGCTCGGTGATGGGATCGATGGACCTCGACCAGGTGCTGTCGCATCGCGACGAGATCAACGAGCGTCTGCTGCGCGTGGTTGACGCCGCAGTGTCGCCGTGGGGGCTGAAGGTCAACCGCATCGAGATCAAGGACATCGTGCCGCCGGCCGATCTGGTCGAGGCGATGGGTCGGCAGATGAAGGCCGAGCGCGTCAAGCGCGCCGATATTCTGCAGGCGGAAGGTCAGCGGCAGTCGGAAATTCTTCGCGCGGAAGGCGCCAAGCAGGGTCAGATCCTGCAGGCCGAAGGCCGCAAGGAGGCTGCGTTCCGCGACGCCGAAGCGCGCGAGCGCTCCGCCGAAGCCGAGGCCAAGGCGACGCAGATGGTCTCCGAATCCATTGCCAAGGGCGACATCGCCGCGCTGAACTATTTCATCGCCGACAAGTACATCAAGGCGTTTGGGCAGCTTGCGGATTCGCCGAACCAGAAGGTCATCATGCTGCCGATCGAAGCGATGAGCATTTTGGGATCGCTTGCCGGCATCGGCGAGATCGCCAAGGCCACCTTCGGTGAGGCCGCGACATCAGCCGCGGCCGCGCGGCGAACGTCATCGGTGCCGAACACCGGTCCCACCCCTCCGCCGGTCACGCCGCAGCGGTAGGAGTTGATCCGGATGGTCATACTGGTTGATGAGAGGTTCGTGTCATGGCCGAAATTTTCTCTACGTTAGGTGCCTGGAACTGGCTGATCCTCGGCTTCGTCCTGATGGCGCTGGAGCTGCTCGCGCCGGGTGTCTTCATGTTCTGGCTCGGGCTCGCGGCGCTGCTGACCGGGCTGTTGTCGTTTGCGATCAACCCGTCCTGGCAGACGCAACTGTTGGTGTTTGCGGTATTCGCGGTCGCCGCCGTGCCGGCGTGGCGGCACTTTGCGCGCAGCGAGGGGAGCCGCAGCCGGAGCAACCCGTTTCTCAACAAGCGGACCGAGGCGCTGATCGGCCGGGAATTCACCTTGGAAAAGCCGATCGTTGGCGGGACAGGCACGGTGCGGATCGACGACACGATCTGGCGCGTCGCCGGCCCCGACGCGCCGGCCGGCAGCCGCGTCAGGGTCGTGCAGGCCGATGGCGCGAGTCTCACGGTGGCCGTGGCCTAGCTTGCTATTCGCTTGCTCCACCGCTCGGCGAAGTGATGCAGCGGCAGGAAGCTTTCCATCAGCTCCCTGCCGAGCGGCGTGAGGCGGTAGCCGTCGCCGGGCATGAGTTCGACGAGGCCGGCCTCGCGCAGCTCCGACAGCCTGGCCTGAACCACCGTCGGCGAGGCTTCGTCGCAGGCGGTTCGCAGGGCACGGGAAGTCAGCGGCTCCTGGCGCAGCTCCCAGATGATCCGCAAGGTCCAGCGTCGGCCGAGCAGATCGAGCAGCGCCATGATCGGCCGGCCCGTTCTGGAGCCGCGCACGCCCCGTTTCCCAGCGATATCGGCCTGTTTTGCCATCCGAAAGCCTCTTGCGTACTGCTACCGATTATGTAGCATGATGCTACATTATTTGTAGCACAGGAGCTGACCATGTCCCAGACCGCACCGCGCATCGCGCCGCTGCAGCCGCCTTATGCACCTGACATTGCCGAGCAGTTCGATCGCATCATGCGCGGGGCGCCGCCGTTGGTGTTATTTCGCGTCATGGCCGGCAACGCCCGTGCCTGGGAAAAATTCCGCGCCGGCAGTCTTTTGGACCGCGGGCCGCTCGGTTTGCGCGAGCGCGAGATCGTCATCGACCGCACCTGCGCGCGAACGGGATGCGAGTACGAATGGGGCGTGCATGTCGCGACGTTTGGTGCAGCCGCGCACCTGACGGAAGGGCAAATTCGCGCCACCGTGCTCGGCGCCGCCACGGACGGATGCTGGTCGGCCGCGGAGCAGGCGCTGATCGCCGCCGTCGATGCGCTGCACGATCGCGCGACCCTCAACGACGCCGAATTCGCGGCACTGTCGGCGCATTACAATGATGCGAAGATATTCGAGATCATCCTGCTGTGCGGCTTTTACCGTACCGTTTCGTATCTTGCGAACGGATTGGCGCTCCCGCTGGAGGAGAATGCGGCGCGGTTTCCGGAGTGACGTGCGCGTAGGGTGGGTTAGTCGTACTGAGTCAGACGGTCGCAGTCATTGAGGCTGAGAATCAAGTAATTGAGGAGATTCAATATTTGGCGCGCGGAGGGCCGGATGAATCTCGATCAGGGTGGAGACAGCGAAACGCGGTTTGCGGAGTATGTAGCCG
>NZ_LLXX01000229.1:26228-35337 GCF_001440405.1 Bradyrhizobium valentinum | reverse complement strand
TGCCGGCCGATGCCGTCGAGGCGGCCGCGACCGGCAGCGAACCCGCCGCGCGCGGCCGCGGCTACCGCGTCCTCGTGGTCGAGGACAATGACGACGTCGGACAGTTCTCCACCGAGCTGTTGGAAGATCTCGGATACACCGTGCGCCGCGTCGCCAGCGCGGATGCCGCGCTCGCGATCCTTGCCGAGGACGAGTTTTCCGCCGACCTGGTGTTTTCCGACGTCATTATGCCCGGGATGAACGGCGTCGAGCTCGCCGGCATCGTGCGCGAGCGCTATCCCGGCCTGCCCGTGGTGCTGACCAGCGGCTACAGCAACGTGCTGGCGGAGAGCGCCCACCGCGGCTTTGAGCTGATCCAGAAACCCTATTCGGTGGAGTTGCTGTCGCGGATTCTCAGGAAGGCGATTTCCGAGGCGCGCCCGCAGCCGGGCTGAAGCAACCTGGTCTCCAACCTTATGCCGCGGCCTCGACGCCGGCCTTCCCCGATGCCAGCAACGCGCGGACTTCCTGCGCCGGACGCGCCGCGCTGAACAGATAGCCCTGCATCTGCGTGCATCCGAGATTCTGCACGGTCTCGCGCTGCTGCAGGGTCTCGACGCCTTCCGCCGTCGTGATCATGTTGCGGTCGGCGGCGATGCTGACCACCGCACGGATGATCGAGGCCGACGAGGAATTGCGCGTCACTTCCTTGACGAAGGAGCGGTCGATCTTGATCTTGTCGAACGGGAAGCGCTGCAGATATTGCAGCGAGGAATAGCCGGTGCCGAAATCGTCGAGCGCGATGTGAATGCCGAGCGCGCGAAGCTGGTTCAGTGTCGCCAGCGCCGCGTCGTCGTCCGCGATCAGGACGGCTTCGGTGATCTCCAGCTCCAGCCGGCGCGGGTCGAGCCCGGTTTCGTTGAGCGCTGCCGCCACTTTCAGCGACAGCGTTTCCGACCGGAACTGGATCGGCGAAACGTTGACGGCGATGCGGACATGGGCCGGCCAGGTCGCCGCTTCCGCGCAGGCGGTGCGCAACACCCACTGCCCGATCTCCTCGATCAGGCCGGTTTCCTCGGCGACCGGCACGAAGTCGGCGGGCGAGACCATGCCGCGCACCGGATGCCGCCAACGCAATAGCGCCTCGCAGCCGGTGACGCGGTCGCTGTGCAGATCGACCTGCGGCTGATAGTGCAGCTCGAAGCCGCCCTGCGCCAGCGCCTCGCGCAAGTCCGCCTCCAGCTCGCGGCGATGATTGGCCTGCTGCTCCATGGTGGGATCGAAGAAGCGATAGGTTCTGCGGCCGGCCGCCTTCGCCGCATACATGGCGAGATCGGCGTTCTTTAAAAGATCGAACAGGTCCGAGCCGTCACGCGGGGCGATCGCGATGCCGATGCTGGCGTCGCTGGAAAGCTGATGGTCGTGGCAATTGAACGGGGTACGCAGCGCCTGATAGATCCGCGCGACCAGCGCGCGAACATCCTCGGCGCTCCCGATGCCGTTCTGCAGGATGGCGAATTCATCCCCGCCGAGCCGCGCGATGAAATCTTCAGGGCCAACCGACTGGCGGAGCCGCTCCGCCACGCCTTTCAGGAACTCGTCGCCGATCAGATGTCCCAGCGTGTCGTTGATGCGCTTGAACTCGTCGATGTCGATATAGAGGATCGCGAACTCGTGCCCCTCGGTCTCCAGCAGCAATCCCTCCGCATGGCGCTGGAACAGCGTCCGGTTCGGCAGATTGGTCAGCGCGTCGTAATGGGCGAGATGTTCGATCCTGGCCTGGTCGCGCCGCCCCTCGGTGACGTCTTCCAGCGTCGCCGCCCAGCCGCCGTCCGGCGACCGCTTGAAGATCAGCCGGATCGTGCGCCCATCGGGTGTCGAGGTTATGGCGTCCTGAACGAGACTGCCATTGGGGTCGAGAAACCGGGCACAATAGGCGTCGACGTCGCCGACAAAGGAGCCGCGTTCCTGGCGGTGCTGGATCAGGTCGCGCAGATGACAGCCGGGTTTGACCACCTCAGGCGACAGCCCGAACATGTCGATATAGCGCCGGTTGCAGATCACCAGATGGCCCGAAGCATCGAACAACAAGAGGCCCTGCGTCATGTTGTTGATGGCGGTGTCGAGATGCTGGCTCTTCTCCGAAAGCTTGTGCTGCGCGGCGGCGTGCTGGCGGCGTAGCTGGCGCACGATCAGGAACACCATGACGATCACGACAACGATTGCCAACGCCGCTGCAAAAAATTGCAGCCTGGTCTGCGCCCGCCAGTCGGCGAGTGCGGTCTCAGTCCTGGTGGTCGCGACGATGAGGATCGGAAAGTGCGTCAGCGACTTCACCGCGCCGACCTTGTCTTGCGACAATCTCGTGCTGGTGAAGCGTCCCGAAATATTGCCGTCCAGCGCCAGCGCATGCTGAAATGCGGCCGTATTGGCAACGTTGTGGCCGATCAGCGCGTCGTCCTTGGGATAGCGGGCGATGATGGTGCCGTCGCGGTGAATCATCGAAATCGCGGTGTCGCGGTCCAAGGCCAGCGATGCGACGAAGTCTTCGAAGTGGGAAGGTTCAACGCCGCGGACGGCAAAGCCGATGATCTCGCCCTGGCGGCCGGTGATCTTTCGCGCAAAAACCGTCGTCCAGACCTTGGTCACCTTGCTCACGACCGGCTCGACGATCACGCCGGGCGTCGGCTTGCCCGACATGAACTCCTGGAAGTAGCGCCGGTCGGTGATGGTCTTGTCCGCCACCGGCCACATCTCGGACGAATTGATCAGCCAGCCCTTGGCGCTCCAGAGATTCAGGGCGCCCACATGCGGCAACACCGAGAGCTTCGCGCGCAGCATCTCGTGAGCACTCAATGTCGACATCTTGCTTTCGAAGTCGTCGGCGGTGTGGACCCCGTCCGCCCGCAGGCCGGTCACGACGTCTTCCTGGACATGCTGGAGGTCCAGCAATTGCTGGTCGAAATGCCGCGACAGCAGCAGCGCGCTGTTATTGAGTTCGCGCTCGGCGACTTCCAGCGCCCGCTCGCGGTATTGCATGGCGAAATAGCCGGTGCCGAGCGTGATCGCGAGCACGAGCCCCGCGGCGCTCAGGATCAGCCACTGGATCGCGCCCAGCCGGATCCGCCACGGCAGGCCGGCACCAAAACGCGGCCGGCTCTCCGCGATGACGTCTTGCGATGAATTGTTCAGCATTTTCGCTGCCCCCACAGGTGCTTGTTGTAGGGAACACAATCCAAAAGGACGTTAGCAAAGTGAGTTATCGCAAGGTTAAGGTATCAGCGGAATCAGGCGGTTTCCGCCATCTCATCTTCCCTGAGGCTGCACTCGATCAGCGCCCCGTCGATCGTGAACTTCGAAAACAGCGAGGCCGGCGTCGAAGCCTGCAGCGCCGCGAAGTACTGCGAATCTCCCGGGCTCTTCAGGAAGAAGCGGATATGGCTTGCCGACATCGTATCTCGCGACAGCCACACGATGCCGGAGAATAGCGCCACCATCATCTGGGCGTACTGGCTGGCGTCTGCGATCCCCAGTTCGTAAACCGGCGACACGACGACGAAGCGCGCGCGCAGGATGGGCGACGGAAACTTGCTCATCATCAGGCGGCTGACCTGGCAGGCCGCATGAATCCGTTCACCGTCGGAAAGGCAGTGCAGACTGGGGTGGTCGCCTTCCTTGGTCAGCCCGTCATAGGCTGTGAAGCTTCCGGTCGAGAAGGTCGAAAAGTCCTCGCCGACGCTTTCGGCGTCTTTCTTCCATTGGCCCTTGATCGACCGCCAGGACCTGTCCGGCTCTTTCATCGGCAGAAGGCGCATGACTAACCAGGGGTTAATGCAGAAGTTGATGCCGGTATTTTACGGGCAGTCGCTAAACGTTTGCTTACGCTGGCGCTCGCCGCGTAAATATTTGTTCGGCCTCGTAAAACTACTACCCTGGCGAGCGTTCTGCCGCGGCATTTCCTCGCAATATCGGCTTCGGTGCGGCCGGTGGAACGCGTGGAGCGAAGCGATCACAGGAACGATCGGGCCCGCTCCGGGTTCGCCCATATCGGCGTTTCCTTCCCCCGCAACGTCGAACTCGAGCCCCGCCGAACATCCCATGGACGGGGTTGGCGGGGCTCCCTTTGTTCCGGCTGCCACGAGGCTGACGATGACGCTGTTTCGGATACGACCGACAAGGCTGGCGGCGCCTGCCACAGGGACATCCAGCGCCGCCGGCCGGCTACCCGGGCGCTATGCCGCGGCCTCGTAATTGACCGCGGTCTCGGCGATTTTGGTCAGCGTCTCGTCGGTCTTCTTCTCTTCGGCCAGTGTCTGGTCGATCAACTTCACGGCTTGCGGATTATTGAGCTTGGCCGCCCAGGCCTTCAGGGTGCCGTAGCGTGAAATCTCGTAATGCTCGACGGCCTGAGCCGCCGCCAGCAGGCCGGCGTCGAGCGCCGGCGTGTCGGCATATTGTTCCATGATCTCCTTGCCTTCTTCGATAAGGCCTTCGATGGCATCGCACTTCTTGCCGCGCGCGGCCTTGCCAAGCAACTCGAAGATCTGTTCCAGCCGTTCGACGTGCCCCTCGGTCTCTTCGTGGTGCTTTTCGAAAGCGGCCCGCAGCTTGTCCGAATTGGCGGCCTTCGCCATTTTCGGCAGCGCCTTCAAAATCTGCTTTTCGGCGTAGTAGATGTCCTTGAGAGTATCGAGAAATAGTTCGTTGAGGTCCTTCTCAGCCATGACGTCCTCCATTGTTGGCGGGCAGACAACATTGGATCGAACGCGATGGTTCCTAAGCCGCGTGGCCCCTCAGCCGCGCCCGGCGCCAAGATCGATCAGCGCAATCCCGAGCTCCGCCCGCTTCTTTCGTCGAAGCGTTGCGGGGACTTCGGTCAAGACAACTTCGAGCGTCGGCCTCACCGTGCCCGCCAGCAAATGGACCGCCGCGGGTCGAGCCGTCGGCGAGCCCCAGCACGATGTGGACATGAAGGCTAGGCTTGCCGTCATCGCCGACGGCGACATCCCCGATCGCACTGAGAACCTCGCATTGTTCATTGACCTCGATCTTCCGGTAGCTCTTCGAAGCGATGTCGAACCAGCCGACGGTGGCCCGCTCGAAAGCGCCGATCGCCGTCAGCGACGCCGCTGATATCCCCGATTCATTGGCAAAGCGTGTGAGCGCTGCAAACGCCTCCTCGCCTGTGTCAAGAATGATGACGTGAACCTGCGACTGCTCGTCAACGCCGATGCGCTTGCTCTTCATGGGTAACCTCGCGATTGCCGTTCAGGCCGCGATACGTCTGCGGTTCGACGCTTGCGCCCACCTCCCCGAGCGGGTCGCGCGGCACTCCCGGTCAATCGGCACCGATATACATCGTTCCCGAACGATCCGAATTCGAATTCCTTCGCGGTGCCGGAGGCGAGCAGAGTGTAAAGCCGCCTTCAGCGGAACATGAAACCGGAACTGAAACCTCACATCCGTTTGAAATGTCCGGATCACGATACCGGAACGGCCGCTTTCGCTATTCGTTGGCAGAGGTCAGTCACTGCAAGGCCACTACAACGGAGGCAACTTATGAACTTGAAGCTCCTGACAGCAGCGGCTGTTCTTTCCACTGCGGTCGCAGCGCCCGCATTGGCGCAGGATGCTCACGGACGGTCAGATGCCATCCGTCAGCCGCAAACCCAGGACCGCGTCTATAACAGACACAGCGGATTCTGGCCGGGTGAAGTAGCCGCGGGCGTGGTCGGCGGCGCGATCGGGACGGCCGGCGCCATCGCCACGGCTCCATTCCGAAACGACGTCTACGCCTATAATGACGGCTACTATGGCCGCCGCTACTATGGCGGCTACAACAGCGGTTTCGTCTGTCAGCCTGGCACGACGTTCATAGGCCAGGACGGTCGACGTCACATCTGTCAGTAACAAGAACGTATGCGAGACCTAAGGGAGGCGGCACGGCCGCCTCTTTTCTTGTCTGCGGAGCTGGATCCCCTGTCTGCAGTCAGCTAGTCGACCCCGCGCGTTTGGGGACGGCCTCCCCCTTCTTTCGCTTCTTTCCCGGCGGATCGCCGCCGCGATCCACTCTGCTCACCCGCTGGGCGCGCTCTTTGTCCCGAGGCTGCTCTTGTCCGCGTTCGTCGCGGACGATGCCTTGGTCATAGCGATCGTCATGGCGCCTGGCGGTCGATCCCGGCTCCGCCGCTTCGCGCTGCTGCTCCTTGGCTTCCTGCACCAGCCGCTCATCCCCGAGCATTTGCCCGATGATCTGTTTGGTCTGGGCTTCGGCTTTCTGTTGGAACTTGCTCATGGCTAGTCTCCTGGCAATAAGAACGGCGCCGGGGCTCCGATGTTTCCTCTGACAGCTCCAACCTTCGACCGCGCGGCTGCTATCCAGTCCCGCTCTCGAGGCCGGTTCCGTACAATGAAACGATCATGTCGCAGGGCACACTAGACGGGAGCGACGGCGGATCGCCGGAACCGCTCCCCAGTTTCAGGCAGCGACTCGGCTGGGCCGAACAAGCAGATCAGCAGGTATCTTCCAGGCCCCGCTAATCTTGTGAATCATCTCGACCGTCAGGGAACGCCGGCGATTAAGCAATTCGGATGCGCGCGACCGGGAGCCAAGCAGCTCGGCGAGCTCGGCTTGGGTATGTCCCAGCTCTTCGATGGCATAGTTCAGTAGATCGATTGGATCGGAGGCATCGACGCCAGGCCAGCGTGCCTCCTCGTATTTTTCGACAAGCGTCGCAAGTATGTCCAGCTTGTCGCCTTCCTCGGTCCCAATCGCAGCACCCCATAGCTTCTCGATCTCCCGAACCGCCGCGGCGTGATCTTCGTCGTTTCTGATGGGGCGAATTTCCATGTTGCCTCTCCTAGAACAGCGAAACGGTCAAGGCATCGATCCGATCGTATTCGGCATGGGTCCCGATGAACTTGACGAATGCGATACCCCTAACGAAATCGAAGGCGACGATCATTCGAAAATTGCCTCCGGCGATTTGTTCCCGTATTGGGAACAATGCAAGTAGAAATGTGCCCGTTCATAAATGTGCCCGTTCATCAAGTCGCGCAGGGATATTCGAATTTTCCTCGCCAACGCACATCCCTCATCTCGCTGCGCTCATGCGAGCTGCGCTTGCTGGAAGCGGAAGGCGAAAAACAAAAAACGGCGGGGAAATAACCCCGCCGCATGTATCTGACTATCCGATGAGCCATAGCCCCTTGTGGATGTCGAATTTCACCAGACCCTCGTCGCGCATCTTCAGAAGCAGGGATTGGCAGGCTTCCTCATTTGGGAGATTGGCGCGCCGCATGAGCTGGTAGGCCTTGAGCGGCTTCTCGCGAAGCGCATTCAGTATATTCTCGCGATCTTTCAGCATGACTGGTCCTGCAATCCAAAATTGGCGTTCATGATAAACCGCTCAGGCCGCCATGACGAGTTTGATCTGGCCGTCTTCAAGATTTCCCGCCGCGAGCGCGTCGCGCGCCATCTTTTCGATAACAGGCCAATTTGCGAGAAGATATTTTTGGGCCAGCGCCTTCGTCGGCAGCTCGGTTTGGAGAATGCAGCACTGCCGCACGTTCCCGTTCGCGATCTGAAACGATACCGCTTGCGGCCCCTCGATGATCTCCTGTTCGGTGGGTTTGGCAGCAATCCGCATCCGTTAGGTCCTTTGTGATTTCTGATTGGGCCAAGCTGTCGGGATCGACATCAGCCGCCGCGCCTTGGTCCGTTTCTTAAGTTTGCGAATGAGCGGCGAGCCGCTGGCGGCCAGTTAGGACTGATCGTCCTCGGCCTCGGGAGAGCGTTTCGGCCTGTCATCCGCGATTGGCTGCGTGTTGCGGACAGCCTCAGCCAGCATCAGACGCAACTCGTCCTTTGTCATCGGTGGTTGCCGCGTGGTCGACGATTTCCATTGTGCCATGAAGGCTATATGGGGACGCCGGGGCAGGAATTAAACCCCCGACGCCAAGAACTTAATTTCAGGAACTCGGAGCCCGGGTGAGCGCAACGACATCCGGGACTCTTCATCGATTGCATTCCCGCTGTTCTTCTGCAACTTGGGCGAAGGTGAAAGATCGAGCTTTGCTGTCATACAGTCTCTGGGGCGGTCGGTCGCGATATCGTCAATCCGAAAGCGGCGAAAATCAAAGCGATGCCTGAAGCGATCATTCGCACTTGATTCCAGAACTGCCATCGCCCTGAATAGCGTTCCCAAACCTCCCGCGCGGCTTCAATGTCTGCCGGAACAGGCGTCACCGCCAACACCTCGTTCATGGGAACGTTCACAGCCATTGTGAGGAAAAGGCCGAAAACGATATAGACCGCAGCCGCGGCCAAGTACCAGAACGCAGCCAAACTTTGACCGGCAAAGCGCATTGCGGCCGCCGTGAGAACCAGAACGACCGGTGTCAGGAAGAATGCGGGAAAGAACACCGCGTTGCGCACTGAGGCATTCATCGCCTTCATGGCGGCGATTGCGACACGGGGATCCGCCTGATCGAGTCCCCACATCGTCGAGCAGACCCAGGCATAGAAGAATCCGAAAATTGCGCCGCAAAAGACAATGGACGCGATCGACAGCGCTACGAGCAATCTAGGCATTGCAGCTTCCCCAGGGCGATCATTCCGTTCTCACCAATGCAAACCACCAGCAGGCAAATCATCCGCTGAGCGCGTGACCTTTGTCAAAATCACAGTGTTCAGTTCGTAGGATGGGCAAAGGCGTGCAGCGCCGTGCCCACCATCTATCGCCGATCACACTGTGAATGGTCGCCTTCGCTCGTTGAGCTACGGCGGACAAGTCGCTTTGCCCCGCCTACGTGGCGCGGACTGATTTGCCTTGCCTGCAAGGACAATCTTGGTTGCACTACTGCGACAAATCAACCCGACGGGCAAATCACCAAAAGTCTGTCCAGCCCTTCCCGCAAAAATATTTCGCTTAACTTGGCACGCAAATCACCAGCATAACTCCGCCCGTCTCACGGCAGATGAGGGGCGGCTCGCGATCGTCACGAACGTGCGGTGAGATGCGATGGACGCAGATGGCGCGCTAGACGTACGCGCCGGACGCGTACGGCGAAGTCGTGTGGTTCGGGCGTCGCGGTGCTGGCGCTAAGTTGGCGGGAAGTGTCCCGCCGA
>NZ_LLXX01000229.1:0-25854 GCF_001440405.1 Bradyrhizobium valentinum | reverse complement strand
GGAGCGAAGCGATACCCATCAATACCGACACGTGACGATGGGTATCGCTTCGCTCCACCCATCCTACAAAAACGGCGGGAATGACCCCGCCGTCTTGAACCGATATCGCCGAATGAACCTACAGCATCCCCATGTCCAGCATGCCCGGCAACTGCGCGAGCGGCAGAGCGGCGGCGCCGATCAGGGTTGCGACCAGCGCCGTGAGACGGTGGTTGATGCGGCGCTTGCCGCGCATCTGGCTGGCAAGCCATTCCAGAACCTTGGTATCGATCTTGGCGGCCTGCGTCGGCGCCCAGCTCTCGATGTCGGTATCGGGCGACAGCGCAACCGTGCGCGGCGGCACCGGCAGGCCGGACTCGGAGGCCGCATGATGGGCAACCGCCTTGGCCAGCAGATCGTCGAAACGGCCGTCGTCGGTGCGCTCGGCGGCGGCGTCGCTGATTTCAAACAGCGCCTCGACTTCGGCGCGGCTCACGGGCTGATGCTCGACCGCGCTGACGGTCAGGATGCGCGCGCACCAGGCGGCGTCGTCGGCATCGAGCGCGCGGGAAAAATGGATGCGGCCCCTGGTGGTGGGGCCCTCGCCGGTGATCACGCCATCGCGCACAATGGTCAAGGCGTGCGCCGCGGTCTGGCGGCAGGACGGTTGGGGGACGTCGGACGTTTCAGCGTCCTGGTCAGCGGTCGTGTCAGCGATCTTGGCAGTCGAGGCAGACATAGTTGCACTTCTCAATTTCTTTTTTCAGGTCCAGCATTTCCATACGGGGCATGAACGAGCGGTTAACGATTCGAAACCCGCATTCCCTGATTTTTACATGGTTGCCAATTGGTCGCTGTGAGGTCGGTCACGGTTCACCAAAGCACTCAGGGGTGCAAAGCGGCCCGGCCTGATGCGGGCCATAAAAGGCAATATCGGGGCAGCGGCGGCAGAAAAGTGGAACAACCTTGAAAAGATCGAGGTCAAACAAAAGATGGCTCGGAAGCATGACTGCGGCCGGCCAAATACGGAAGCACAGGTTCTTTTCGTCACAGAGGCGCGGACCCAAAGAAGATGCTAGGAGTTCCGGCCTTAGCGAGAAGGATCTCACCTTTTGCGCTAACCGGTTCACTTAACCGCTTCAGACTCGTATAATCTTGTATAATCTTAAAGACAAATTTCCCTGTAACTTGAATAACATGAGGTAAAACCATGGCACTCCCGATAGGCGCAACCGCCCCCGATTTCGAAGCAGAGACCACCGAAGGAAAGATCAAATTCCACGACTGGATCGGCAATAACTGGGCGCTTTTGTTCTCGCACCCGAAGGATTTCACGCCGGTTTGCACCACCGAGCTCGGCGCGCTCGCGAAGTTGAAGCCGGAATTCGACAAGCGCGGCGTCAAGCTGATGGGCCTCAGCGTCGATCCCGTCGACAGGCACGCGAAGTGGTCCGAGGACATCAAGGAGACGCAAGGTGCGGCGCCGAACTACCCGATGATCGGCGACATCGATTTCAACGTCTCCAAGCTTTACGAGATGCTGCCGGCTTCGACCTCGGGCGATCCCCTCACCCGCACCCCTGCGGACAACCAGACCGTCCGCAACGCGATCGTGATCGGCCCCGACAAGAAGATCAAGCTGACGATCGTCTATCCGATGACCACCGGCCGCAACTTCCAGGAGATCCTGCGCGCGATCGACTCGCTGCAGCTGACCGCAAAGCATCGCGTCGCGACACCGGCCGACTGGAAGCAGGGCGAGGACGTCATCATCGCCGGCTCCGTCAGCGACGACGAGGCGAAGACGATCTATCCGGCCGGCTGGAAGGCGCCGAAGCCCTACATCCGGATCGTGCCCCAGCCGAAGTGACCGCGTAGCGGTCATCCCGGAATGGTCCGAAGGACCATATCCGGGATCTCGAGATTCTCTGGTGCGCAATTGCGCACCATAGTTCGATGCTTCGCATCGCCCCGGAATGACAGAAGATTAGCCTCGCGGCACCACCCAATTCGCCACGAGCGATCCGGCGGCGCGATGCGCCGCCGCGACGTCCCGATCAGGCGGCGCGAACGCGGTCGAGGAATTTTTCGACCTCGGCCTTCAGGTGCAGGCTCTCGCTCGAGAGATTCTGCGCGGAGGCAAACATTCGGCTCGAAGTCTCGCCGGTCTCGTCGGCGCCCTGCGCGGCGTTGCGGATGTTGGCGGCAACGTCTGCCGTGCCACTTGCCGCTGCGCGAACGCTCTGGGCGATGTTCTGCGTCGCGCCGCGCTGCTGCTCGACCGCCGCCGAGATCGAGGTCGCGATATCGCTGATGCGTTCGATGGTCTGGCCGATCGCCTTGATCGCGCTGACCGACTCTTCGGTCGCAAGCTGCATGTTGCCGATCTGGCTGGAGATCTCCTCCGTTGCCTTCGCGGTCTGGCCGGCGAGGCTCTTGACCTCCTGCGCCACCACGGCAAAGCCGCGGCCGGCGTCGCCTGCCCGCGCCGCCTCGATGGTGGCGTTGAGCGCTAGGAGATTGGTCTGTTCGGCAATCGAAGTGATCAGCTTCACCACGTCGCCGATCCGGGCGCCGGCTTCCGACAATTCGTTGATGCGCTGGTCGGTGGCGACAGCCTGCTTGACGGCATCGGCCGCGATCCCATTCGATTCCTGCACCCGGCGGGTGATTTCGGCGATCGAGCTGGACAGCTCGTCGGAGGCGGCCGCTGCGGTGCGGACATGCTCGGAGGCGGTCTCGGAAGCGCCGGCCGATTTGCCGGAGAGCCCGGCGGTGGTCCGCGCGGTCTCGGTGAGCTGCCGCGCGACACGCTCGAATTCGCTGGAGGAGTTCAGCACCTTGTCGAGGATGCCGCCGACGCTGGTCTGGAACTCATCGACGAAGCCGCGCAGTTCGGCCTTGCGCTGCTCCGCGGCGGCCGCGGCAGCCGCTGTCTGCTCGTCGCGCATCCGGCGGCGCTCGACCGAGTTGTTCTTGAAGACCGCGACGGTCCGCGCAATCTCGCCGATCTCGTCCATTCGGTCGTGGTAGTCGACTTCAACCTCGGTGTTGCCGTTGGCGATGGCGGTAAGCGAGGCCGTAACCGACGTCAGCGGCTTGGTTACCCGGCGCACCAGCACCATGGTCAGCATCATCACGAGCAGCGCAGCGATGCCGGCTGCGATCGCCATGTTCTGGATGGCATGCGACAGCATGCTCTCGTAGTGCGCCATGGGAATGCCGACATAGAGAAGCCCTATCACCTTTCCGGCCGAATTCATGATCGGGTAGTACGCCGTCATGAACGTCTTGCCGAACAGCGTCGCGGGCCCACGGTAGGCCTCGCCGCGGCGCACGACCGCCTGTCCGGGGTGGTCGGCGGCGAGCTGGGTGCCGACGGCGCGGTCGCCATTCTCCTTCTTCACATTGGTGGTGCGGCGAACGAACTGGCTGCTGGCGTCGTCATAGACGAACAGCGTTGCGTTGCCGCCGGCATAGCCCACCGCGCGATCGACGATCGCGTGGTCCTTGAACTCGGGCATTTTGGAAATTTCGGCGCGGGCGACGGCCCCGTCCTTAATGGTGATCTTGGCGTCGCTGTAGGTCTCGGCGAACGCCAGGCCCAGCGTACGGAGGTTCACCTCGATATCCCGCAGCGCCCGGTCGCCGAACTCGGAGGTCAGCGACCAATGGGCCGCTCCCACCACCAGCGCTGTGTTTACCGCAATCAGGAGGATGGCAGAGATGACAGCCTTGGTGCCGAGCCGCAGCTTGAGCGCCGGCATGAACTTTCCAATGGATTGCGTGGTCATACGAGAAATCCCCCAAAATCAGGCCCAATGTGACCCGTTTTGCTTACGATCGCCTTAATGGGCACAACCCAGGGAAAATATTGATAAGCCTGATGAAATTTATACGTGCATGAGGTCTGAGGGCTCTACTTCAAACTGAACGGCGGTTGACCACCAGCACCGCTGCGGCGCAGGCAATCATGCCGACAATCGAGACCGCGTCGAGCCGCTCGCCGAACAGCACGTACGCCATCAACGACGTCACGGCCGGCACCAGGTAGAACGGACTTGCTACCGACGTCGCGGCCGAGCGGCGGATCAGCCAGTACAATAGCCCGATCGATCCAATCGACAGCACCACGGCAAGCCAGGCCAGTGCCAGGATGAACTCGCCGGTCCAGTGCACCACATTGGTCTCGAACAACCATGCGCCGAGGCCGAAGAAAATCGTCACCGCGACGTATTGCACGAGATTGCCGGAACGCCAGTCGATCGCACTGCAGTAGCGGCGCTGGTAGAGCGTGCCCAAGGTGATGCTGACCAGCGATATGGCCGAAGCGAGCCATCCCCATCCCGCCTCCCCGCTCATCGGCCTGTCGTGCAGGATCAGCACGACGCCGGCAAGCCCGAGCAGCAATCCGCCCCATTGCAGCGGCGTGACGCGTTCGCCGAGCCAGCGGCTTGCGAGCGTTGAGGTGAGGATCGGCTGCAGCCCCGGAATCAAGGCCGAGAGCCCTGCCGGAATCGAATGCGCGATCGCGATTGCCGTGCCGCCGAGATAGATTCCATGCACCAGAATGCCGGCGACGGCGCTGTGCGCGATGCCGATGCGATCCGGCCAGCGGGGCTGCGCGATCGCCACGATGATCGCCATCAGTCCCACCACGCAGGCCATGCGGATCGCGAGATAGGTCAGCGGCTCGGCGCTGTTCAGCACATATTTGGTGCCGATGAAGCCCGTGCTCCAGAGCACGACAAAGATCGCCGGCGCCGCGCGCGCGGCAATTTTTTCGAAGTCGCCAGTCATTTGCCGCCCCTGTTGCCCGATCACATGCGATGCGGCAAGAACTGATCGCGCCGGGCTGGCGAGCGCGACCGGCGCTTTCCTCGATTCGGGCCTTGAGCGCGAGGAGTTCGAGCAAAGCGATTTTGTCGCCAATCTCGAGCGCCTGCTGCTCGCCGTGGACGAAAGCGCGAACGCGAGCCTCTCGTATCGCCGGCCTGCTCGCGGGAGCGCGCGGCCTCCCAATTACGGTTCTCCATGTAGGTGCCCGTGCCAAACAACGGGAGGGAAAGCGCCAAGAAAAGCGCCAAGATGAAGAGAGACACGAGGCGGTCATAAGAGAAGCCGCCACGGCGATCGCAGAGGCCGACCGGGAGAGCGTGGGCGATGTCGAGGTAACCACGCGTGCCCCAGTCCAAGGGGCTGCCGATGCCGTGGTGGAAGAGGCGCGAAAGGGCTTTGATCTTCTCGTGGTCGGTATGGAGAATGTCTTGGGCAAAGACGGCTTCGACAAGAAAATCGAAGACGTCGCCTCGGGCTTCAAGGGTCCCGTTGCCCTCGTTGCGGCCAAGGGCGTCCACCTCAAGCAACCCGCGAGCGCGGAGTTCAGGATACTGGCTCCGGTTTCCGGAAGTGCCTTATCGCGGCGCGGCGCGGAGATCGCGGGCGCGCTCAAGCCCTCATCCACTCAGCGTGGTTCATGTGTCCACGACCAGGAAGAAAGGCGCGCGCCGGCGTAGCGCCAGCATGTCGCTTGCGAGCGAGGAAGGCATTTTGAAAGACGCCGCGGCGGCAGCGGCCCTTTATGATGTCGACGTCAGAACCACACTGCGTGCGGACGTGACTCCTGAAGAAGGCATCCTGCTTGAGATCGAGACCAGCGGCGCCGATCTTGTCGTATTGGGGGTCGATCGGATCCAGGGCGAAACGCTGAACTTCGGCGGCGTAGCCGCCGCGATTCTCAGCAAATCGAAAGTGTCGGTGTTGCTGATCGCGGACGGAGAAGCCAACCGGAAAGGTTAATCCAGGGCAGAACTCGCCGCGCCTCACCACTCTTCCGGGCAGGGATCGACGATCTTCCAGAGCTCGCCGCCGTTCTTGATCTTCTTCATCTCGGTGGTGAGCCCGCCATTGCGGCGGATCCAGTCTTTCACGGTGTTCGGGTAATAGGACATGAGATCCGACGTCCCCTCCGCACTCGTGACCTTCATGCCGAAGGTGAAGGCCTTGTCGTAATAGGCTTGGTGGAAGCCGAGGCTCGCCTTCGGCGTGACGCAAATCTTGTTCATCGGCACGATGCCGAATACCAGCGTGCAGGCCGAGTTGCAGATGCCGTCGATGATCACGCGCTCCCTGCGGTCGCGGATGCGTTTGTACTTGGCCTTGTACTCTTCGACATAGCCGCCATGATCGCGCGTGATGTGCAGGTCGGCGCGCGCCGGGCTTGCGACCAGAGCCGAGAGAAACAGCAAGGCGAGAGGCGTGATGCGCATGGGTCGATCGGGAACCGGGTGCCTTTGTCAGACGCGGGATAAGTCGGCCCGTAAAGTGGGGACCAGACAGCAGAACTCTGGCCGGACTGTGTTGGGAATTCGTTAAGCATCCCTTGAGGCCAAAAATGGGCGCGTTAGGGTGATTTTCCGCAGCTTTTCTACCCGCTTCGCCTAGAATGCGAAATCAGATCGGCCAAAATGGCAGGGCATCGGCTTCAACCAAATCGGAGCTTGGGCTTCTATCTTGTTGTTTTGATGCACTTTCTTCACTATCCGCTCAGCTCGAAAACGCTACAGTTTCAAGTGGGACTTCCGGAGAATCGAAATGACCAAAGCGAAGTTTTTCGTTGCCGCCGTCCTCCTCGCCGCCGCGGCCCTGGCCCCAAACCTGGCAGACGCCCGCCATAATCGGCACCACCTGCACAATTGGGGCCTGCCCTACCCGATCAGCTTCCTCCACAATTACGGTCCTGGCCTGCAGCCCGGCACCTTCGCCTATTACGACGGTCCCTCGACCGTCCTCTGCCGCCAGGGCGCAGCCGCCTATATCGGCCAGGACCGCAAGCGGCACCCCTGCTACTGACCTCCGCTACTGGCTCTATCAGGCCAAGTCTGATACGAGCCACCTCAGGCGCTCGTAGCTCAGCTGGATAGAGCATCGGATTTCGATTCCGAGGGTCGGGAGTTCGAATCTCTCCGAGCGCACCAAGGCCACCTTCGCCGGCTTTCGCCGCTCTTCGCCGGCCTTCGCTTGAAACGCAAAAAGCCCTTGTAAATCGGGCACTTCTTTCACCGTTGGCGTTGGCTGGCCGTCGCCGGTCACCGTCCGCATGTTTGCGCGGGACCCCCTACAGCTATCCCTCGACTTCAGTTAGAAGCTCCCTATATCGAAAACGGCGCAATTCCGCGCGTTTTGATCGAGGGACGCGAGTTCGAATCTCCCATGACGCTTCTAACTGGCGAGAACGCAAAGACCACCATCACCGCAAAGAACTATCTCACTGTGCCGCCGGGGGATTACCCCTGCGGCGACAACCTCTATTTGATCGTGAGCCCGTCCGGCAACCGGCGCTGGCTGTTCCGCTATCAGCGGCTCGGCGTGAAGCGCCGCATGGGCCTTGGATCGGCCAAGCTGATCAAATTGAGCGAAGCCAGGGACAAGGCGATCGACGCCCGCCGCCTGCTCGCCAAGGATACCGACCCGAGGGAAGCCCGCGATGAAGCCCGGCGCGCGGAAGGCTGCCCGCTGTTTCTGCGCTACGCGAACGCCTGGCGCGAGATTTATGAGAAGAGCCTCCGACACCGCGCGTCGCGCGGCAAGCTCAAGCGCATCGTCGAGGTGTTCTGCAAACCGCTGCATCAGATGCGCCTCGATCAGATCGGCACCGATCAGATCATCAAGCTGGTGCTCGACCCGATCCGCCATCAGGTCGAGAACGCCCGCGACACCCGGCAGCGGCTGAAATTGATCTTCGATGCGGCCATTGCCGACAAGCACCGCACCGACAACCCTGCGGATTACGAAACCAAGCTGCGGCCGAAGCTCGGCAAGGCGCCCAAGCGCGGGCGTGCGCGCGGCAAGCACAAGGCGATGTCGCACCACGATCTGCCCGCGTTCACGCGCAAGCTCGCAGCGAGGCCGGACCTCAGCGCCCGCGCGCTGGAGGTCACCACCCTGACGGTGGCGCGTACCGCCGAGATCATGCACATGAAATGGAGCCAGATCGATTTCGATATTGGTCTTTGGGAAATCAAGGCCGCCGACATGCCGCAGGATACCGAAGGCGGCGAAAGCACAAAGAACGATTGCGACAAGCTGACGCCGTTGCCAAGGCAGGCGATCGCGGTTCTTCGCAAACTCTACGACGGCCGCGTCTGCGAGTACGTCTTTCCCGGACGTGACCTCAAAAGCCCGATGTCCAACAACACCATGCTGAAGGCGCTGAAGGAGATTTCGGGTGATCCGACGCTAACGGTGCATGGCCTGCGCGGCACCTTCCGAACGTGGGCACAGGACGAAACCGATTTCGAGGAAGAGATCGTCGAGCATTGCATGCATCACATCACCGGCGATGCAGCGGAGAAAGCCTACAAGCACGGCAAGGCTTTGAAGAAGCGGCGCGCCGTGTTGCAGGCTTGGGCTGATTTCGCCGCTACGCCGCCTGCGCTCAAACTGGTGAGCGCCGCATGATCCGCCTGCCCCCATGAAACGGAAGAAGCCGGAACCCCGCCGTGGCAAGCGGCGGGCCGGGTTCCACAAGGCCATAGACTACCAAGATCTGCCCGTTTTCATGCAGAAGCTCGCCGCCAATCCCGAACAAAGCGCGCGGGCGCTTGAGGTCACCATCCTCTCGTTAGCGCGAACCATCGAGATACAGAACATGCGCTGGCTGCAACTCGACCTCGAAGGTGGACTTTGGGACTTGGGCAACCCTGACACCAAGAACGAACGACCCAAGCGCACGCCCCTCCCAAGGCAAACGTTGATCTATCTGCGCGAGGCCTACGAGAGCCGCGTGAATGACGAGTTCGTGTTCGCCGGCCGCAGCCTGGACAAACCGATCTCCAACATGACTATGCTCAAGCATCTGAAGGAAATCACCGGAGACAAAACCCTGACTGTGCACGGCTTCCGCACCACATTCCGGACCTGGGCGCAGGAAGAGACGGACTTCGAGGAGGAGATCGTCGAGCATTGTCTGCACCACATCACAGGCGATGATGCCGAAAAGGCCTACAAGCGCGGCGAGGCTCTAATGAAGCGGCGTGTCGTGATGCAGGCATTCGCTAACTTCGCGACGCGACCGCCGAGAAATAGCGTGGCGCCGATGAGGGCGGCGTGAGGGTTCGGCCAATTCATGTGGTCCAGGCGCCTATCACTCCTCGGGCTCATCGGGCAGATTTTCCAAGAAGGACGCGAGGTCAGTGCGCGTGATGATCGTGCGTGTACCGTACTTGCGAATCCGCAAGCGCCCCTCCTTGATCGCCTTGTAGATTGAAGTCTGACCGAGTGAGGAAAGTGCCGCAGCCTCCGGGACAGTCAGGCCGAGCTTTTCCATGGTAGGTCGGAGCATCGACGATTCGCGTTTTACCATCCTCATGGGTCTCGCTTCACTTGCGGTAGGTCATAATGCCCTGCTTTCCTGTGACTGCTCAGGGCCCAGGATGACCTTCGTCGGAGGACATGCGGACTCGGTTGCTAGGGGCGAAGCGAGTGCTCAGCAACATCCGAAATTCGGTCGTCGCAATTTCGGACGCGATTGCGTACAATTTGGCTGATGGAATATCCGGCTTAGGGTGGTTTCGATCATCCCCCTGACGCCAGCGGACGCTCTGTTTGCCCGTGTCGGGACAAGGAAGCGTTCCGCTTCCCATTAAGCCTTAGCTGCTTGGCAAACCCCCGTCGGGCGGCGACAGCCGGTCAAGGCCGCAAGCCGCGAAGCGGTAGCGCGGAACGCGCCAGCCTTGACGGGGTGCCGCTGGCCCGGCACGCTTGGCTTTAAGCTGGCAAGGCCTGTTCTTCCGCTCACAAGCCCAGCCCGAGCTTTCTACCCAAGCTCCATTCGATGCCGCCGTCATTGCGCATGAGGCCGGAGATGTGCTGCCCGATGCGCTTGTCGAGCACGGGTTGCCACGGCACCAGACTGAAGCCGAGCCCACCATCACCACTGAAGCTCTCGATCATCGCAAACCGGCCGCTGGATAGCTGGGTGGAGCCGACAAGCTGGCCGGTGACGTAGTTGCCGGGAACAGCGGGCCGCCATTGCAATCCGCGTTCGGCGGCGAGCGCCTTGCCGGCTCGTTCGATGCCGGCGGCCTCAAGCCGCTGGATCAGGTCCTTTGGCGCCCGGACGTGGCCGTTACCGATGTCGATAACGTGGCCCGCGTCCACCAAGGCTCGCTTGCGCTTGTCTAGTGCCGCCTTCACCTGCTGACCGAAACCATCGTCGGCAAGCGCCACACGATGACGGGAGACCAGTTCGCGGTCAAGCCAGGTCGCTCCGTCATGGCCGATCTGTTGGCCAAGGCCGGTGGGAGACAGGACGCTGATTCGGATGTTCGCGCGGTCCCGCGCAAGGTCGTCTGACCGCGCTCAGAAAGATCGGAGGGGACCCGCCAGTGATCGGCATCGATCCGCTCCGCATGGCCGGCTCGGCGCAGCGCCTCCAGCCGGCGGACATGGGAGCGGACGAACGCCTCAGGATCACCGCCGATGCGGTTGATCGCGGCGCGCGCCCGCTCCAGATGTTCAGATGGGCGATAGATGCCTTCTGGGCCTGCGACGTCTAAGATGTTGCGGTCTGCGGCGCGCGGCCCGGGAGCGGCGGAGCCGGCCACGACGATCATGCCTCGACCGACTTCCTCGGCGCGGGCAGCATCCATCTCGATGTGATGCACCCGACCGTCCACCCCGTCGATCACCAGCTGGACCCGTTCGCCTATTTCGTCGCCGCCCAGCCCTTTGTCGAGCACGCGGCCGACGATGCGCTCTGTCGCGTGCTCGCGGTGCAGGACATAGCGCGCCGGATGGCGGTCCTCCGCCAGCCCTTCGCGCTCCAATGCCCTTTGCATGGTCTTGATGATGTCGCCGCGCTCACCAAGCTCCCGCAGCACGGGTTCGGCCTTGCGCAACACGATCCATTTGCCGGTTTCGACCTCGGTCGCAAGCCCCATGCGCTCCAACTTGCGTGCGCGCTCTATCAGTAGCGCGCGGTTTTGGCGGAACGTGCCCCGCATGTCCTGGTTGGGGCGCAGGTCGGTAAACTCCTTTCCCTGCTGCTCGGCAATCAGCATCCGGTCGAGCCGGGTGAAACGATCGGCATCCACCTCCCGCTCAAGCTGCTTTGCTACTTCAAGTTCGGTCTGCCGCCCCAGTTCTCGGGTAACGAGCTCGCTCGCGCGCTCGCGAATCCCGTAGGCGATATAGTCGCCAGCGATGTTGAGGGTCTTACCGTCCTCGGTGACGCCGCGCACGATGATGTGGGTGTGGGGATGGCCGGTGTTGTGGTGGTCGACCGCGATCCAGTCGAGTTTCGTGCCAAGGTCGGCTTCCATCCGCTGCATCAGTTCACGGGTGGTCTCGCGCGGGTCGGCGAGTTCCACGCCGTCCTCAGCGGAGACGATGAAGCGGAACTGATGGCGGTCCTCGCGGCCCCGTTCGAGGAAGGCACGGCCATCCTTGACGTCGCCCTCGGCCGAATAGACCCGACCTTTCTCTCCATCTTTCGTCACGCCATCCCGCTCAAGATAGCGCAGGTGGGCATCTACCGCGTTGGCGCTAACGAACCCACGGCCCCGCATTGCTCCGCGCTGCGGATTGAGCTTCACGACGCGGGCCTTTACCGCCACGCGCCGCGCCCGTGTGCGCACCCCGCTTGCGTCCCGGCTCCACGCGCTCCGATCCTTCAGCATCAGCGCTGTCGCAGCGCCACGGCCCCGCGCATTGAACCGGCCGCTTCCCTTTCCGGTCCTGATGCGATCGGGATTGCCACCGGCCCGACGTATGGCCTGTTGGACCTCGCCGAGGAAGCTGGCCGGGCGTGGGCGGATGCCGCCAAGCCGGCGCGCACGTGTCCTTCCGCCACGATCCCGGACCTTGCCGGGACGGATGCGAAAATCGTCTTCGTTGCTCGCCATGAGATGACGATCGGAGGTCGATAAACACCGAGCAAGCGCCGAATGCTCTCGTCGCATGGGAGCGCAGAAATACGTGCATCGGCGTAAACACTGCGGTCTCTCATTCCCCGCACATTGCGGGCGATGGCGCTTGGATCATTGCAAACAAAAGAGAAAGTGTCAGCGGCGCCCCGGCACACCTTACCGCACAACGAGCGAACACGACAAAACCAATGTGCAGACAAAAACTTAGGAACGAAGTTCCGGCAGCGAGGAATCTCGCTTTATCTTGCCTTCCTAATCGGGCGTCCAAAGTCAACTCCGTCCTACGCTTTTTTGCGACTTCTCTAAACAAGCAGCGCTCCTTGTCTCGCTGCTTCGATTGCGAGCAGCGTTCGCCATCAGCACGGTCGCGATTTGCATTCTCCAGGCGGCGTCCATGCGTTCCTTCGCGTTCAGCACTTGGGCTGTCGCATGCTCTTCATCAGGTTCGTAAACAGGGCTGTCCAAGCAGTCCGGCGCTCTCGTCCCCGAAGGGCGGCAGCAGGCAATAGATAGCAGACATTCCCTGTTTCGCGGCCCGGCCAGGGGACGCTCACAGCGCGCGCGGATCTTTAATCTTTGCTCCTCCTCAACATGCTGGTGCAACACCAGGCTAATCTTTCGTGCTGCTGCAGCAGTTACTGTGCAGCCCTCGATCGCAATCGTTGCGTGACCTTGGCGCCGAACCCGACGTGGAAGTCGGTTTCGCTGACCCACATCCTGTGCAGGATACCGGCAAGCTTGCGCGCGACCGCGACGATCGCGCACAGCATGCTCGACCGTTTGGCGATCCGCAGGCCCCAGGCCCGTAATGCCGACCATTTCCTGACCCGTAGCAACAGGCTTGCGGCCGCCTCGCATAGCGCCTCCCGAACCGCAACGTCGCCCTGCTTGCTGATGCGGCCCTCATAGTCGATCGACGTTCCAGACTGATGTCGCCTCGGCGTCAGGCCAGAATGCGCTCCGACCGTTCGAGATCGCGCAAAGCGTCAGGGATCATCTAACCCCACTTTGAACGAAAGAGCGGCAACGGGCCCGACGCCGGGAACCGTCATCAGACGCCGACAGACCGGATCATGTTGGACCACTTGCAGGAGCACGCGATGTAACCGCTCGTAGCCCTCGAAGATCGCTCGCCGCACGTCGAGCATGGCTTCGATGGTCATCGCGAAAAACGGATCGCTACGTTCGAGCAGCTCGCGAATGCGTGCTACGTAGGCACCTCGAGCGACGGCTCCAACCAGTAACCCATGGGCCCGCAGCGCGCCACGAATGTGGTTTTCGATGTCGATCAGTTTGCGTTTGAGCAGCTTCCGATTGGCTAGCAGCGTACGCATCTTCTGCATGTCGATGTTCTTGACGTGAACGGCGCGGTACCAGCCCAGGCGCATCATCTGTGCGATGCCGCGCGCGTCGTTCCGGTCGGTTTTGTTGCGCATTGTCGACAGTGAAACGCGCATATGGCGGGCTTCGACAACGATGATAGGGATCCCGACCGGTTGTAATTCGCAGTACAACCAGATGCCCAGCGAGGACGCCTCGACGCCCACGCGATCGAGGCGATCCGCGGAGCCTTCAAGAGCGCAGCGGATCGCCTCTGGCTCCGTGCTAACCTTCAGCTCGCGCACCGTCTGGCCCTCGCTGTCGACAACGCAAAGACTGGTTTCCTCAAGGCCGACGTCCAATCCAACGTAAAGTTTCATCGGAGCTCTCCTTTGTGCCAACGACCACCTAAGTCGTTGCACCAGGCTCCAGATTCGGCCACCAGTGGGCTAAACCCGTGCACCGGTTTCTCGAAGCCCGATTTGAAGAGCCGTCCTGCTTCGTGCCGTAAGCGCCCGAACCTTGCACCATTTTTGAAAGTGCAGCGTCGTTCCATATCGGGTTCTCTCCGTACATGGGAAGATCTCCGGTGGCATCTCGGTCCTGGGAAAACGCACACAGCCCTTATTGGTCGCTGCACGTTGAGGCGTGGCGCCAAAGCAGGATGGATCGCGCGGTTTATTGCCGCCAGCACGGACTCTCGATTAAGACGTTCGGCCGCTGGATGAAGCATCTCATCGGCAAGGAAGAAACCTGCAAGCATGCGGAATACATGCTTGAATTACGTCGGGGAAGAAGGCGCCAGCAGCGGGGAAAGAACGGTAAGAGGCGTCAGAAGCGGCGCTATGTGGTGAGCACAGACATCCGTTCGCGTGCAATCCAGGCGTTCTGGCGATGCAGACGAAAGCAATGAACTTGAGCGGCATGGCTGTCCGCGAGTATGCCGCCAGCTTGCAGCTTTCGCCGACAAGCCTGCGCAAATGGCGCGACCGATTTGATGACAGGGAGGTGGAGATCGACCCGCGAGCGCATGTTCATCCGAGTGCGCCCCCGCGAATAAGCACTGGTGCTAGCAGCGCTGCAGCGCCTTTTGGGACTTTTTCAACACTATCGCAGGAAGACCGGAAGTGCCCAGAGCACGGCCAAAACGATGCGATTGACCCGAAGCCGACACTGAGCCGCATCGACGGCCACGCGCGCGCGATGAAGGATTCAGTCCTGCGGGCGCAGGGCCGCTTCGGCGCTCTGCATCATCCGCCATCGCTCGCTTGTCGGCCCGCCCATAAGCAGGAAGTAGCGGACGATCGCGATCGGCAGCCAGGTCTCCATCGCTTGCTTCGGCGCCGCTACCGGCATGCCGGACAGCCGCGCGTATTCGGATTGCGCGGCCGCATAGACCGCAAGCGGCCGCTGCGGATTGTCGGTGACGTCGAGGGCGAGCTCGGTCAGGTTGATGTGAAAGTGCCCATGATCGAAAGCCGCAGGCGCGCGGATCGCTTTAGCTATCGCGTCATAGCGCCTGGAATCAAAAAGGGCCGCATTGGCGCGACCCGTGCCGGTCAAAATTTGTTGGGATGAAAAGCAGCCCCCGGCAAAGGTCATCCTACAGTTTTCCACAGACTTGAGGATACCGTACTAACACGGTGCCACGACCTAAACGGTGCCGTCACAGGAACGGCCCCGGCGCGGGGGCTGGCTAGCACCGGGACCGCGCCTCTCCTTGCGCCCCGTCTCGGACGCGCCGAATTATCGGATTGAGAAAAGTGGTCATGATTGAGCTAGATCAAGACCCGCCGGTTGGAACTTTTACTGGCTAAGAGAGTCGGTGTGAGCTTCCGGGGGACCAGCCCCCAAGCCCCACCCGGAAGAAGGCGGCCCCAGTTTCTGGGGGCCGCCTCTCAATCAGATGGACGTGCCCGCTAGTCGAATAAAAATGGCCCCAGCGCTCACCCATTCGCCGAGGCCATACAAAGTATTTCCATTTCAAACAGCCAGACAGTGTAGTGGGTACCCATCTAGCGTCCCGATAAAAGCGGGAAAATCTGGCAACGTCTGTCCAATAGTGAACAGAACGCAGAAGATCGTTGAGATCAACCTACCCTGAGGTTTTCGGCGGATTCTTTCCCGCGGTTAGCCACGACTTCGTAGCTTACCTTCGCGCCTTCATTCAAACTGCTCAGACCTGCTCTCTCGACGGCTGAGATATGGACGAACACGTCCTTGCCGCCAGTCTCGGGCTGAATAAATCCATAGCCCTTTGTCGCGTTGAACCACTTCACTGTGCCTACTGCCACGTCAATGTCTCCCCAATTGATTCTAAAACACGCAATGTTGGTGACAGAAATCCGGCGAAAGATAGGCCCGCCAGCGTGAACCGGCGGGCCTCGATCACGGCGGGTTCCCCCAGCGTTTTGCGGCGCTAAGCTCCGCAAGCTCAGAAGACGGTGGGGGATTTTTCCAATGGGCGACGCCAGATGCAGTTGCGGTGCAGTCACGCTCTCACTTCCAGAAAAACCATCCAAGATAGTCGTTGCTTGTCACTGCATCGACTGCCAACGCCGAACCGAAGCGCCGTTCGACGTAGGCGCTTATTACCCCGCTGACGTTGTCACCATCTGAGGAACCTCAAAAGAGTTCACGCACGCCGCCGCAAGCGGCGGGAAAATCCAAAACTATTTTTGTCCACGGTGCGGCTCAACAGTCTATTGGAAACTCAGCAATCTGCCCGCGCTGATCGGCGTTGCAGTCGGCGCGATGGCAGACCCAAACTACCCAACCCCGGTCAGATCAGTTTTTGAGCAGTCGAAGCACGACTGGGTTCAAATCGATGGTGCCGTTGAACACTTCCGGCAAAGCGGCCTCCCAAAAATTTCAAACTGAAACACTACCGCCCGTCACCTCTCCGCGCCGTGATGCTGTCACGCGTGGCCGTGGTCGTGGATGGCGCTGCCTTGCTGCCTGCCGTCGTGGTGATGCTGTCGTCGTCGTTCGTGATGACGCGATGAGCGTGAAGGGTTTGCAATGTCCGCATTACTTCCAGAAGCGAACATCTGGGCTGACCTTCAGCATGTTCCCCTTGTGCCAATAGGCGACCTCACCTCCGATGATGGTCGCTTCGGCTAGGGCGAGCGGCCTCCTTAGACTTCAGAATTCTGCTAGCATCGCGAACGCTATTGTCGAATGAGGGGCCATAGTTATGCAATTTGACTTTCAAGACATGAGGCCGATGGATCGGTATGAACTCTTACTTGGTACGGTTCTTCCACGGCCGATCACGATCGTGACGACCCTTTCAGGCAATGGCGCTCTCAATGCCGCGCCGTACAGCCTGTTCAGTTTGGTAGGTCACGATCCGCCGGTCGTCATGATTGCCGTACTGCCGCATCCGGAGCGGCGACTGAAGGACACTGCGGCCAATGTCTTCGAAAGCGCGAGTTCGTTGTTAATCTCGTGCCTAGATCGATGTCGGAGGCCATGAACATTACCAACATCGACGCGCCTCCGGGGACGAACGAGTTGATACTCGCGCGTCTTGACGTCAGCCCTTCGAAAACCGTGAAGCCGCCGATGATTGCGACAAGCCCGGTCGCCTTCGAATGCCGGCTGTTGAGGTCACTGTCGTTTAATTCTGACCAGGCGGTCCTATTCGGGGAGGTCCTCACTGCCAATGTCTCCGACCATCTCGTGATTGATGCCGCTCGGGGGGTTATCGACACGCCGCGCCTTGATCTGTTTGGCGCAATGCATGCGGCGCGTTGGTATTGGTCGACAGGTCTGCTTGCCCTCCAAAGCGGACAGTGGCACGTCCGCCTAGTCCCTCCGGTTGCCGGGTCCTTCTGAGAGCGTGACTTAATGGGGGACCCGTCACGTCATCGCTCGGATATCGCGCGCGTGGCCGCCTGTGCGCTGGCGCGGCTTGCCCGCTCTCCTATAGCCCTTTGGTGGTGGCGCACTCTAGGGCCTTTCTACGTTGCGCTCTGAGGTAGGCCCGCCTTGTTCGCCCGGTTCGCCGTTCCTGACGGCCCTCTGTCCCAGACTTGGCCGTATCTGTGGGCGGCGTCGTGGGCGTGGCGGGCGCAGTGGTGGTCTGGGCTTCAGCCTGTGACGCCGTCAGAACGGCAGACGAAGCGACAAGTCCAAATGCAGCCGCGTATCCAAGCAAAGCGAGTGCGTTACGCCGGCAGACATGTTTCCGCTCCGAACGTTCACTCATTTCAAGCTCCCGATCTGCTGCCTCCAAAGCATGCACCTAAATTCGAGAGCCATGCGCTTGATGTAGATCAACCGGGCGACGCTGAGATAGGCTGCGCCTACGCACGCCGTCGGGACATACGAGCACCGGCCGCCGCGTGCCTGCCTGTGCGCTGGCGCGGCCTGCCCGGTTGCTGTGGCCCTGCGCTGCCGGCGCGCTGTGCGAACAAGCCTGCGGCGACGAACAGCCGAAGTGTCGGGCCAAATGGTTAAAACGGCTACTTGGCCCGACATTACGAAGCAGATGATTTCTACTGGCAGAGATACATTATGCCGTCCCCGCCCTTGATCGAGGTACCGGGCGTGCAGCCAATGCCGTGGCGCGCTGCGTAGTCAGCCCAGCCGGTGTAGCTGTATCCAGCACCACTCCATGGGCCACCAAAGTAGTAGGCCCTCACAGCGTACCAGGAGCCCGGCTCAACATAGGCCGCCCTCGCAGCGTAGCCACGCGTGATATAGACCCGCTGCTGCGCATCGGCTTTATTGACCGACAGCGATACGCCGCCTTGCTCGGACCAGCCGAGCGACCACAACGCCGCACACACAAAGGTCGAGATTGCAATTGCCGCCGTTCTCAAAGTCATTTTCATGGCTTCTCTCCATCAGTGGATTATGGCGTCCCACACATGAACTGTGTGCCTTCGCTAATGGGGGAGTATTGCGATGGATCAAACCGTCGTGGGCAGCGCGGCTATATGGCGGCCCAGATTTGCAGCCCTTGCGCGAGCGAGTGGGTTGCTGTGCGCTGGCGCGGCTTGCCCGTTGTCCTATAGCCCACCGCTGGCGCGCTGTAGCGCCTTCCTACGGCCATAACGCTGATCTGCCGTCGCGGTGCGAGTGGTCCCGCTGTTGATGTGGATCAACGTAGGCCGAGCGGGGGGTGGTTCACTGACCCGGTTCATCCAGTCAGGGAGGTTTCACATGAGCGCGTTCATAAAGTCGGAAGCAATCTCTCGTCGGAAGGTCCTTTCGTTGGCGGGGTTTGCGGCCGCGTTCGGCCTCGCCGTTCCTACCTTGCTGACAGTGTCCAATGCGGAGGCCCAGACCATTGGTATGGAGCGGCGTCAGGATCGGCGTGAAGGGCGTCAGGATCGGCGTGACGACCGTCGCACAGGGCGCACCGAGCGACGTGAGCAGCGGCGCACAGGTACGGCCACGGGCGCAGCTCCAATTGGTACAACCACGGGCGCGGCTAAGTAATTTCAGTGTCCCGGCGAGGTCATGACGGTGGCAGGGGCCTGTGCGTCCTTGCTGCCGGTGTGCACGCCTGATCGGAGCCGTGCGGATGCCATGTAACGGCAACTAACGCGCCAGCTAACGGAACAACAGAACATGGCATCAAGTCGATAATGCCGCCACCTTCTGAAGTGGTTCAATCAGTTCGCGAACTGAAAACGGCTTGGTGAGAAATGCGATGCAGCCGGAAGCCAGTGCGGCTTCGCGCACGGCAGGCTTCTCATTGCCGGTGATGTAGATAACCGGCACGGAAACACCTGCGGCTTTTAAATCCCGTCTCAGCTCAATGCCTGATCCGTCCGGCAGGTTGATGTCGAGGATGATGCAAGCCACCTTCTCGATACCGGGGTGGCCTTTAAAAGCCTGCACGGATGAAAACGCGATGGGTTCGTAGTGGTGCTGCCGCAGGAGCCGCTGTACTGCCTTGAGCATTCCGGGGTCATCATCGACCACCAGAACGAGGTTTCGATTTTGCGACATTCCGGACCCGTCTGCCGACAGCAATAGCCCGAAACGGAAATCGACCCCGTTTGTTCCGTCATGCCTGACCAACGTTAGCCTAAGGGACTGCCTATTTCGTCTGTCGGGCAGCCGACTCAAGTCCGATCCGTTCGGCCAGGGAAACAAGTTCTGCTAAGGTTTCGACCTGCAACTTTTCCATCACTCTGTGGCGGTGGGCCTTCACGGTACGAGTGGTACAGCCAAGCGCCCGGGCGATCTGCTTGTTGGGATCGCCGCGAACGACAAGCTCGAAAACTTCCCGCTCGCGTGGCGTCAATCGCCCAACATGGGCGCGCACGCTGTCCAGCTTGTCCTTCAGATCGCGTAATGTTCGGTGGTGCGCGAAAGCCTTTTCAATCGCCCGAAAGAGGTCGTCTGACGCTACTGGCTTGGTCAGAAAGTCGTCAGCACCCGCCTTGATCGCCTTCACGGTGGCGGGAATGTCGTGATAGCCAGTAAGGAATATGATCGGAAGCGTTGAGCCGAGTTCGGCCAGTCGCTTCTGCAGCCCCGGACCATCCAAGTCGGGTATCCGCACGTCGAGTAGGATGCAGCTCGGGACGCTTTCGGCTGGTAAGTTGACCAACAAATGAAGGGCCGAAGGATAGGTCGCGACCTCGTAACCGGCGTGCTTCAGACGACGTTCAATCGCCGCCAAGAAGGACGCATCATCGTCAACGACATGAACGAACCCCGACAAGTCCTTTTTCCCCGCCGCTGCTTACTGCTGTGTGTGCAGCACCGCGCCAGTGGAGTGCTCCGCCAAGTAGGACGGTCGGTCATCCGGGTCAACCGTCAGTCTGGGATTGGGCGTATGAGAAAAATAGCGCCCTCCGCATCTGCGACAGGTACTACCGTTACCGTGAGTTCCTGCGGGGACCGCGCGACCGCGACCCTTGAGAATATTTGCAGTCGCGCAATCTCAGCTAAATTTTATGCCGCTCGGTACACAAAGGCGTGGCACATGAGCGCGCCGTGGCGCTCGGACCGCCTTACTGCGGCAAATCCTTGCAGAGCTTAATCGCGATCATGACGGTCGAGCCGATTGCGACTACCACCGGGCAGACAAACGGCAACTCTTCTAGCAGGCCGACAAGGACCGCTCGGACGCGGAGAGTTCTCTTCACATGCGCGAAGCGCCAGCCTGCCACACCCATCGGACATCTCCGTTTGGCCCCCAGCAGCAGCGGTCTGATTTTCAACGCGAAGCGAGTCCCGTCTATTGCCAATTCGGGTGTTTCCTAGATCAAGGTGAAGGAACCCTTTAGGTCATAGGGATGCGTTGCCAAGGGAGGCTCGGGAATGACGCGAGCAGATTGTGCCCGTCGTGACAGGTACGCGGTTTTGATTGGACACCACACACACCGTGGTCGTTGATGTGATCCGAAGCTATTCGCCTTGCTAGGAATATCGCAGCCTGTGGAACTGGATGATGCTGGGGCTAGAAAGCAATCGCGTGATCGGGTTGCGGATCGCGAAGTTGATGCGTGGCCGCAAAGCGGCCAACGCGAAGCCCAGCGCACGGTGAGTGAAAAAATGCTTGCGACGGCGAAGGCCGATACAAGCCTGATGGCTGGCCGTGCGATGTGGCGCATGGCAATACGAAATCCGCGACCTTCTTGCATTGGAACGCCGAGGCTGGTGCGAGGTTAGATAAATCTCGCAGCATCGCGGCTGCGCCGAGGGGGCGTTGCACTGGAGGCAGCGCATGAAAGTCATCATCGACGAGGCCGGCGAGATCATCGCCAAAGCAACGGATGACCATACTTTGATCGGCGGCCACCATCGCCTCTCGCAGGCGGCCAGCCTCGGTAAGAGACTTTTCTGGCGAGATACCGGCGAACCTGTGAAGCTTGATAACTTCTTCAAGCATTATGGAATCTCGCTTCGACATACAGCCTGATCCGCTCGCCGAGCGTGTGGCGCATGTCGAACGCTCAGGCGCTGATCTTCGTCGGCACGGTCCCCACAGACACGGAGGTCCTGGACCAACGCAAGACCCGACCGCGCGGTCGGCGCACGGCCTGGCCTTGGTCAGCCGCAAGTATCGGGGCTCGAGATGCTTGGGCTGTCGAACATTCGTGCGCGGGTGCACCCGGCTTCTCGTTGATCTAAATCAATAAGCCTTGCGTTATGGTTGCAGCGGATCGACACTGGCTACCTCAGTTTGCGTAAGGAGGGTTGCCATGTTTAACTTGCTCAAGCTGGCCTCGCTCTCGCTTCTGCTGTCGTCGTTGTTGACCGCACTGACATTGGCGCCGTTGTTGCTCGCCCCACGCTGAATTCGGTAGGCGCCGCGCGGCGTGACGGCTGCTCATTTGCGCTGCTGCTTAATCTGCCACAGCCGGTAGGCTTCCTCGATGTAAGGGTCCGGCTCTGTAGGCGGCGGGATTAGCTTCGCACCTTCCTTGCGGAAGTGATCGAGGCCACGGCCCATCGCCTTGCCCTTCATCGTGTGCTGGTCGAGGGCGTAGTCCGGTATCTCCGGCGCGCAGCCCTCCAGCATCGACCGCAAGCCGATCGCCGCGCCGAAATGGCAGCCGGCACGGGACTTCGGCGCGCGCTCGCGCCGATGCGATTTTTGCTTCGGTGCGCGGTATTGATCGAAAACTTCAGATCATCAAAGCTGCCGCCACAGGTTTGGAGGGCCAGCCTTGGGATCGTCTTATTCCATTGTTGAACACTGTTAAGGAAGTTTCTGGCATTCGCGGTCAGATCGCACACGCCAGCCCGGTTCAAAATCAATCCATGCGCATACATGTGCGAACTGAAAACGGACGCATTGTGGAAGCTGTAGGCGTCGAACAGATCGAAAGTCGATGGGAACTCCACAAGCAAGCCGCTAAGGATAGGAGCGTCTTTACGGCTGAAGATTTGCTGGGCGAGTATAACCGGATTGACGACCTATTCGGCGAAATGATCGCGTTCGTGAAAGCCACCAGCGGCAATGGCAAGTGACACCCGGTTTGGTCAATGTGCAATCTCTATTCGATCACCACGAACCAAGAGGCCATTATCCGGCTGTTCCGCGTCATCAACCGCTATGTCGGCAACCTCGCGCCGATGCCGGGCGTGTTTCCAGACTATCCCGCGCCGGTAATCCGCAACACCGACGCCGGGACCGAGATGGCGACCATGCGGTGGGGCATGCCGCCGCCACCGCGCACAGGCGGGCCGCCCATCACCAACATCCGCAATACGTCATCGCCGCACTGGCGGATGTGGCTGAAGCCGGAGAACCGCTGCTTGGTCCCGGTCAACAGCTTTGCCGAATATGCGCCGGAGCCGAACCCGGAGACCAAGAAAAAGGATGTCGTCTGGTTCGCGCTCAACGATGATCGACCGCTGTTCGCCTTTGCGGGCATGTGGACGACGTTTAAAGGTGATCGCGGCACGAAGTCGAAGCCGGTGCCAGGGCCACACGAGGTCTACGGCTTTCTGACGACATCGCCTAACGGCATCGTCGAGCCGATCCACCCGAAGGCGATGCCAGTGATCCTGACGACCGATGAAGAGTGGGATATCTGGATGCGCGCGCCATGGGACGAAGCGAAGGTGTTACAGCGTCCTCTTCCCGACGACGCTTTGAAAATCGTCATGCGTGGCGCGGACAAAGAAGACAAGGCCGCCGCGTGAACATTGCACCGACTGTTTAAGTCGAACGACGGATATCAGCAGTGGCTTCCGCTCTACCCCTATAAACAGACATCGTTACCGTGCGTCGGCATGTCTCAAATGTGCCACAAGCAGACTTTCCCTTTCGCCTCGCTTTGCGTTAGCAACCGGTACGAAGGTGTTTTCTAACCAAGATCTGCCGAGTTACCTGATGAGCGGCAGCCTCACGATAACGATAGCTCCGCCGCTCGATCGGTTCTGAATATTTATTATCCCTCCGTGAAATTCCACAATCGTTCGAGCGATCGACAAGCCCATGCCCATCCCGTTGGGCTTTGTTGAGAAGAACGGCTCGAATATTTTTGACAATTGTTCAGGGGGTACGCCGGGACCGGTATCTGCAGTCGAAAATTCAGCCCAATTGTCCGAGCGCTTCGTTTGGACAGTAATGACCCGCTCGTTTACCGCCTTGTGGGCGGTGGCATCTAACGCGTTCACAACGAGATTTAGAAGCACCTGCTGAAGTTGCGTGTAATCACCTTTCACGGGCAGGGGCAGCTCAGCAAGACTGTGGCGGATTTGCACTTTTCGGGCGATTGCAAGGCTGGATAAGAAATCCAACGTTTCGCTGACGACCTCATTGAGATCAAGCGGCTTAACATCAATGGGAACCCTTCTGACCAAGCTGCGAATGTGCTGAAGCACTTTGCCAGCTCGTTCATCGTCTCTTCTTATTTCAGAGACAATTCCAAGCAGTTCAGTTGCATCTGACAGCCGAGATGATCGCAACATCTGCTCCATCGTTTCTGCGTTAAGCAGAATAGCACCGAGCGGTTGATTTAGCTCGTGTGCGATAGATGTGCATAATTCGCCTGCCATAGAGTAGCGGTTGATACGCGCCAGTTCGGACATCCGCTGGCGTGCCTGAACCTCGGCCAAAAACCGCCGACGCCTCTGATAAAGCAGGCCCGTGATCATAGCCGCCTGCGACAATACTGCCGCGCAAATTGCAAGGATTTGCCAGCGGTAAAGCTCCCAAAGGGTTGGCTCGCGAAAGAGGATCTCACTTCCTTTGGGCAACCGACTTTCAGGAATGGCCCAGCGTCTGAGCTCACGCCAATCATATTTTGCCGGACCGTATTGCAGAACCGGCGTCTCGATCGCTCGGGGCTTCGTGCCTCCAAGTATCTTGGCGGCGACTGCGGCAGCAGTTTGGGAACCCTGTGAGACCGACGTCATCGGCCCGCCTACAATCTCGCCAGCAAAGAATGAGTCGTCGTGGGAAAAGATTGGCGAGTTCGCCACGGCATAAAGCCTTTTTAGAGCTCGCTCGCCCTCGTGGACGGCACCAGTCACATCGATCTGAGGCTGAATCCAAAAGATAGCGCTGTCCTTTGGAAGCGTTGCCGCCTGTTTCAAGATTTCCTCGAACGAGAGTTCATTCCAAAAGAGAAGGTCAACCCGACCCTTCAGGGGTTCGAGCTGGTTCTTCATCTCCTGCACCCAAAACTGCTCGTTCGGCGAGCTTCCGATCACTACAGCAATGGTTTTCGTCCTCGGCAGCACCTTTAGAATGTTCTCAAAGAGAGCCGGGACGTCTATCCAAACGGCCACCACGGTATCATTTTCGGTGACGTTCATTTGCTGGACACGCCGCTGATCGATAGCCGTAAGCAGCATTGGTGTAGAGGGAAATAGGTCGCGTCGATGCCGCTGCGCGAACGCCGCGGCTGGCGCCCCAAAGGCTACGATCAGGTCGGGCGGATGGCTGGAGAACAGCGCATTCAGATACTCCGCAAGTCGGTTCTCAGCACTTTCGCTACCGGAAGCAATTACTACAGGGAAGCTCTGCACTTCGATCGGTATGGGTGACTGACGTTCCAGCTCTTGCCGGAAACCTTTCACGTATTCGCTCCAGGGCTTGAAATTCTGACCGCTCGACTGAAGGATCATGATCCGCTTAGGATTAGCGGTTGCAGAACTGATTGATGCTGAAAGTACAGCGACAATGGCGATAAATCTTAGGAACCAATTCATATCGCATTCCGCGGACCGATCGGGCTTGCCACGTTACAACAATTCGCAACTGGGGCGGTCCGAATAATACTGCGTGACATGGCCGCCCGAGCGCATGCCGACAACGCAAAGTCGCTGAAATAAGCTAGGTACGCGCTTGCAAGCGCCCCAGATGTCCGCTTCGGGTCAGTCGTGTCGATTTGGCGGACCGCTGCGACTTCCGGTCTACCCCGGTGAACGGACGTCGCCCGATCGTTCGTTGGCACCGAGGACTTTGAGCAGTCGCGGCGCGAGCGCAAGAAGATCGAGATGCGGTTTGCGCACCTCAAGCGCATCCTCAAGCTCGGCTGGCTTCGACTGCGCGGTCCACGAGGCGCCCAGGATGAGTTCGTCCTGGCCGCTATCGCCCAGAACCTGCGGCGGCTCGCCTCACTGGTCGCCCGGCCGCCACCCGCTGGGTCCCTGTGTGTTGCGTAGCGTAGGAGTTGCGTAGAGAGCGTTAGGGCCGGCCGATCAAAGCCGGCCTCTCCCTAATCAAATGGCCGACCGCCCGTCAGCAGCAGCCGACTTTTGCAAAGCAATTTGCCAGGTCCGGACATGTCGCCGCTGCTTAATTCGTTGCAGTGGGTTGCGGGGTCTGCCAGCTTCCGACGCGCCAGCGTCTGTCAGGGCCGAGCACAATTATTTGGATCTGGGAACCGAGCGCACTTTCTTCACGTCCACCGGCGCGATGCCGGGACAGCCTCCATTCGGCGAAGACATCAGGCAAAAGATTCAAGTTGCCAAAGTTGGCTTGAACTACAAGTTTGACCGGGGCTGGCCCCTCGCCGGAAGATATTGATCGAGCGGATGTCCGCTTCTGCATCTTTAGGGGTTCACGGACTAAACTTGCTCATTCCTCGGGTTATTACTGCCCGTGGCCTTTACCGGACGAGCACAAGCAGACGACTCCGTGGCCCTCACCGGAGGCATACCGTCCAGCTCGGCAATCCGGCGGTCAATCTCA
>NZ_LLXX01000228.1 GCF_001440405.1 Bradyrhizobium valentinum | reverse complement strand
CACCCGCTGCAGGGGCAGCAGCCGGCGCCGCAGCGGCACCCGCCGCCGGAGCAGCCGTGCCTGCAGCGGCAGCCGCAGCAGCGGCCTTCTGTTCTTCGGCGTAGCCGGACGGCGGCACGATGGTCACCAGCGTCGCGTCTTCGCGGGAGAGCGCCTTCACGCCTGTCGGGAGCTTGATGTCGGAGAGATGCAGCGAGTAGCTGATTTCCAGCGCGCCGGCATCGACTTCGAGGTACTGCGGGATGTTGTCGACCGAGCATTCGAGGTCGACGGTATGGGTGACGATGTTGATGGTGCCGCCGCGCTTGACGCCGGGCGAGGTTTCGCCGTTCACGACGTGCAGCGGAACGCTGACGCGGATGGTGGCGCCTTCGCCGAGCCGCAGGAAGTCGACATGGAGCGGGAAGTCCTTCACCGGGTCGAGATGGAAGTCGCGCGGAATCACGCGATGCTTCTTGCCCTCGAGGTCGATGTCGAACAGCGTGGTCAGGAACCGGCCGGCCAGAATGCGCTGACGCAGTTCCTTGTCGTCGACCGAAATGGTCACGGGGGGCTCGTTGTTGCCGTAGATCACTCCGGGCACTCTCCCGGCGCGACGCTCTGCCCGGGCGGCCCCCTTGCCGCTCTGCGGACGCGCGGTCGCCTTCAATTCCTTGACGGTCGCCATCGTGTTAAGTCCTTGTTTTCTAAAAAGTTAAAGGCCGCATCGCGGCCCGTTGGCGTCCTACAGCAAGCCTCCAGGGGTGCGGGGGCTGCGGACGTGGCGGGCTTTTAGCCCCAACGGGGCGAAATGACAAGGAAATGAAGGGATTTTTCTGCAGTTTGGGGGGCAGGCGGCCCGTCATGCCCGGGCTCGTCCCGGGCATCCACGTCTTACTCTTGCGGCGGCAAAGACATGGATGGCCGGGACAAGCCCGGCCATGACGGAGAGAGCGATCGCGGGGTGCCCCCTACCCGTCCGTCTTCAGACTGCGCCGGTATCCGGAGCGGTCGGCGCAATACCGAGCTTGGCTTCCAGGGCCGCGATCCGGCTCTTGAGTGCCTCGTTCTCTTCGCGCGCCAGGCGGGCCATGTCCTTGACCGCGTCGAACTCCTCGCGTTTGACGAGGTCGAGGTCGCGCAGGATGCGTTCGGCCTGGTTTCGCATGACCGTATCGACCTCGCGCTTGACGCCCTGAGCGGCGCCGGCAGCGTCGTTCATCAAACGGCCGATCTCGTCGAAAAACCGATTGCTGGTCTGGGTCATCTGAAACGCTCCGGTCGCTGCAAAAAAGTCGTCACTGCCATGAAAATGGCGATCCTAAGGACAAGGTTCAAGTGCAGCGTTCAAGGCCGACGTGATGGCCGTTCGCCTTGTCATGCCCTGGTTTCCTTGCAATCGTATCACGCGCTTAACCGGAAGCCAGAATCACAAAGCAAGAAGAAACGCCCATGATCGACCAGCAGATCGATATTGCGACCAAGGACGGCAAGACTACCACCTTCATCACCCATCCCGAGCGCGGCGGGCCATTTCCGGTCATCATCTTCTACATGGACGCGCCGGCGATCCGCGAGGAATTGCGCGACATGGCGCGGCGGCTCGGCACCTCAGGCTATTATGTGATGCTGCCCAACATGTATTACCGCTCCGGCGTCATGGAGCTCGGGCCGATACCGCCGGACCCGGAAGCGCCGGAGCGCAAGCGGATGTTCGGCTTCATGAACTCCATCAACATTCCCATGGTGATGGAAGACACCAAGGCCCTGCTCGCCTTCGCCGAGACGCAAGCCGCAGCGAACACAAAGATCGTCGGCACGGTCGGCTACTGCATGAGCGGACGCTACGCCGTCAACGCGGCAACGCATTTTCCGGATCGTGTGAAGGCCGCCGCTTCGATCTACGGCACGCATCTGGCGACCGACCAGCCCGACAGCCCGCACCTTGCTGCAAGCAAGACCAAGGCCGAACTCTATTTTGCTTGCGCCGAGACCGATATCTATGCGCCGCAGGAGATTATCGACAAGGTAGCGGCCGGCATGAAAGGATCGAACAACGAGGTCGAGATCTACCCCGGCACCCATCACGGCTTCGCCTTCCCGAAGCGTCCGGTCTACCACCGCGACGCCGCCGAACGGCATTGGGAGCGGCTGCTGGCGCTCTATCGCCGCAACCTCGTGCCGTAGACATCGATGCCCTTTCTCACCATCGCCTTTCCGGTGTTCGATCCTGTAGCCGTATCGATCGGGCCGATCGTGATCCGCTGGTATGCGCTGGCCTATATCGGCGGCATCCTCTCGGGCTGGATTTACGCGCGCTCGCTGCTCAAGAACGAAAAGTTCTGGGGCGGTCCGGCGCCGGCTACGCCGGTTCAGATCGATGATTTCATCCTTTGGGTCACCATCGGCATTATCGTCGGCGGCCGCACCGGTTACGTCCTGTTCTACAATCCCGCCTTCTTCGTCCAGCACCCGGCCGAAATATTCCAGCTCTGGAATGGCGGCATGTCGTTTCACGGCGGCTTCCTTGGCTGCGTCGCCGCGGTGATGCTGTTTGCCCGCAGAAACAACATTTCAATCCTGTCGCTTGGCGACATCACCACCGCGGTCGCCCCGATCGGGCTGCTCCTCGGGCGGCTTGCCAATTTCATCAACAGCGAATTGTGGGGCCGGCCGGCCGACGCCAGCGTGCCCTGGGCGATGGTGTTTCCAAATGGCGGGCCGCTGCCCCGGCACCCCAGCCAGCTCTATGAGGCCGCGCTCGAGGGAATCCTGCTGTTTGCAATCCTGGCGGTCATGATCCGGATGGGCGCGCTGAAGCGGCCGGGCCTGATCCTCGGCAGCTTCATCACGATCTATGCGCTTGCGCGCATTACCAGCGAATTTTTCCGTGAACCGGACCCGCAGCTCGGATTTTTGTGGGGCGGGCTGACCATGGGTATGCTGTTGTCGGTACCAATGATCATTGCCGGGGGCATCCTGATTATGATGGCATGGCGCCGGAAGGCGCCGCAGCATATACAGAAGTCGATTTAAGGCAGGCCGTGACCGAATTCTCACCGTTGCAGGCGGAGATCAACAAGCTGATCAAATCGTCAGGACCGATGCCGGTCTGGCGATACATGCAATTGTGCCTGATGCATCCCGAGCACGGCTATTACGTGTCGCGCGATCCATTGGGCCGCGAGGGCGATTTCACCACAGCGCCCGAGGTCAGCCAGATGTTCGGCGAACTGCTCGGTCTATGGACGGCCTCGGTATGGAAGGCGATCGGCTCGCCGCCGATGCTGCGGCTGGTCGAACTCGGTCCGGGCCGTGGCACCATGATGGCGGATGCGCTCCGCGCGATTCGAGTGCTGCCGCCGCTCTATCAATCGCTCGAGATCCACCTCGTCGAGATCAACCCGGTGCTGCGCGAAAAGCAGCGGGCCACGCTATCCGGCGTGCGCAACATCACTTGGCACGACAGCATCGACGATGTGCCCGAGGGCCCCGCGGTCATTCTCGCCAACGAATATTTCGACGTGCTGCCGATCCATCAGGTGGTCAAACGCGAGACCGGCTGGCACGAGCGCGTCGTCAACCTCGACGCCAATGGCAAGCTGGTATTCGCAGCCTCGGACGAGCCGCTGCCGCGCTTCGAGGTGTTACTGCCGCCGCTGGTGCGCGCAGCCCCTATCGGCGCCGTGTTCGAATGGCGGCCGGATACCGAGATGATGAAGATCGCCGCGCGGGTGCGCGACCAGGACGGTGCGGCGCTGATCATCGATTACGGACATCTGCGCAGCGACGCCGGCGACACCTTCCAGGCGATCGCCCGTCACAGCTTTGCCGATCCGCTGAAGAATCCCGGCCAGGCCGACGTCACGGCCCATGTCGATTTCCAGGCGCTGGCGCGCGCGGCGGAGGACGTCGGCGCGCGCGTCCACGGCCCGGTGACGCAGGGCGAATTCCTCAAGCGGCTGGGCATCGAGACCCGGGCCGTGACGCTGATGGCAAAAACCACGCCGGAAGTGTCCGCCGATATTTCCGCCGCGCTGAAGCGCCTGACCGACAGCGGCCGCGGCGGCATGGGATCGATGTTCAAGGTGCTTGCAGTCACCGAGCCAAATCTCATCTCGGTCGCAGGTCTCAGCGACGAACCACAAGCGCCGGGAGACGAAACAGAATGACGTTCGGATCGTCGCTGCTCGCAGCCATTCCCGGGCTGCGCCACGCCTTCTTCACCCGCGAGGGCGGGATATCCAGTGGGATCTACCAGGGCCTCAATGGCGGGCTCGGCTCCAACGACGATCCGGCCAATGTCGCTGAAAATCGCCGCCTGATGGCCGAGCAGATGGGCGTTGCGCCCGAGCGCTTGCTCAGCGTGCACCAGATCCATTCGCCCGACGCGGTCGTTGTGACCGGCCCCTGGCAAGGCGACAAACCGCGCGCTGACGCGCTCGTCACCCGCACGGAAGGTATCGCCATCGGCGTCACCGCCGCGGATTGCGGCCCGATCCTGTTCGCCGACGCCAGCGCGCGCGTGATCGGCGCCGCCCATGCCGGCTGGAAGGGCGCGCTGACCGGCGTACTGGAATCCACCATCGACGCAATGGAGAAACTCGGTGCCGACCGCGCCGGCATCGTCGCCGCTATCGGCCCGCTGATCCGCCAGCACTCCTATGAAGTCGGCAGCGAATTCGTCGAGCGCTTCCTGGACACCGACGCGGAGAATGGCGTGTTCTTCATCCCCTCGGTGCGCGCAGGCCATGCCATGTTCGATCTCGCCGGCTTCATCCGCATGCGGCTGGAGAATGCCGGCGTCCTGATGATCGACGACATCGGCGTCGATACCTATTCCGACGAGCGCTTCTACAGCTACCGCCGCTCAGCGCACCGCAAAGAACCTGACTACGGCCGCCACGTTCACGCGATCGCATTGACGAGCGAGTAGTTCGTTACCTCACGCGCAACACCACCTTGCCCCGCGCCCGGCCGGCCTCGAGATAGGTGAGCGCCGCCGGCAACTGCTCGAAGGCAAATTCGCGGTCGATCACCGGCTTGATCGCGCCGCGATCGACGAGGCCGGCGATCTCGCGCAACTGGTCGCCACTCGGTTCGGTGAAAAACCAGCAATAGGTCGCGCCGGCCTCGGCGCTCGCGGCATAGACCTTCCGGCTCATCAGCCAGACCGCTGCGCGGACCAGCCAGCCCGCGCCCTCGCGCCGGGCGAAATCGCGATCGGGCGGGCCGCTCAGCGAGATCACGGCGCCGCCCCGCTTCACCACCTTGAAGGCGTCGATCGTGAATGCGCCGCCGAGCGTGTCGTAGACGATGTCGTAATCGCCGCCCTGTTCGAGATAGTTTCCGCGGTCATAGGCAATGACCCTGTCGGCACCGAGCGATTTCACGAAATCGACGTTCTTCGAGCTCGTGGTCGTGGTGACGTGAAGGCCGAGATGCCTGGCGTACTGGACCGCGAAAGTGCCGATGCCGCCGGCGCCGGCGTGGATCAAAATGTGTTGGCCGGCGCGCGCCTTGACGCGTGAAAATCCCTGCAGGGTCGTCAGCCCCACCAGCGGCAGCGCCGCGGCGTCCGCATACGATATGGCAGCCGGCTTCAGGGCGACGAATTGCTCCGGCAGCGCGATCTTTTCCGCAAAAGTGCCGATGGTCTCGCGCGAGGCGCGCGCATAAACCACATCGCCCGGCTTGAACCTGATAGCACGCGCGCCCGCCGACAGCACGATACCGCTGGCATCGAATCCGAACGGGCGCGGCAGTTGATATTTCGAAACGCGCTTGAGGTCGCCATGCACGATCTTGAAGTCGATCGGATTGAGGCTGGCGGCATGAATTTCGATCAGGACCTCTTCGGGGCCCGGGACCGGATCGGCGATTGCGGCAAGGCGGACGTGGTCTGCGATCGCGCCATAGCCGTCGAGAACAAAGGCGCGCATGGATCAATCCCGCGGGTTGAAGAATTCTGGCAACAACAAGGTGAAGCGGGACGCGCTCGACGCAATCTTTTTGGCGAGCCGGTGCATCCGCTGCCCTAGACCTTAACACATTTTAACGATATCGCAGGGAGCAATGAGGGACACCTTGATAGCTTCGTGCCTGAAAGCGCCGCGTGCCGTGATCGCCGCGGCGCTGCTTGTCGTCGCCTCGGCGCTTGGCGGCTGCGCCGGCGGCGGCGCAACGACGGGCAGCGGCTCGTTCGCGATGGCGAC
>NZ_LLXX01000227.1:508-11577 GCF_001440405.1 Bradyrhizobium valentinum | reverse complement strand
CTGCCGCGCCTTGCGCTGTGATCGACGCGCCGCCGCGCACCGTCAGGTTCTCCGCCGCCACGAGGCGCACGCTGCCGCCTTTGGCGCCATCGGCAGCGACCAGAGCGCCGGACTCCACGGTGATGCTGCCCGCATCGGCAGCGACGGTGAGCGCCCCGGTGCGGGTGACGCCGTCGAGCACGAGGTCTCCGGTGCGGGCGCGGAAGCTGCGTGCATCGGCGAAGCCGCCGGCGTTGAGCACGGCGTTGAGCGCACCGAAATTGGCAATGGTCCGGGCATCCAGCGTGAAGCGGCCGCCCATGACCGTTCCCGCAAGGATGAGCGTGCCGTCCGGCGTTTGCACATCGAGCGTACCCGCCTCGGTGCCGCCGGTTCCGGCGGACAAATCGATCACTGCGCCGGAGCGGATAGCAACGTCGCCGGTGCGGGCGATGAGCGTGATATCTCCGGCCGGCACCGTTCGCCTCTGGTCGAAGAAGGCGATGTCGCGGCCGGCCGTCAGGATGCGGGCGCTGCCGTCGATGGTGAGCCCGGTCGCGGCGTCGAGTGTCAACGCGCCGGACGGCAGATCGATGGTGCCGCCGATCAGCACGTTGCGTCCGGTCAGCGTAAGCACCGTACCGAAATCCTGACTGTTCGCGCTGGCCGATGCGCCGCTCGCCAGCACCGTAAGATCGCCGGTGGCGGTCAGGCGCTGGTTGGCGCCGCTGCGACCGCCGACCCAGCCTGCCGCGATAGTCACGGCGCTAGCCTGCGCGTCGGAGCCGACCGTCAAACTGCCGGCATCGGCGAAGGTCAGATCGCGACCGGCCGCGAAGGCGACGTTGCCAAAACCGCGAATGTGGTTCGTGCCTTCGCCGATGAAGATCGAATCACCCCGTAATGTCAGCACACCGCTCGCGGCCGGATCATCGGCAACGACGATGCCGTTGCTGTTGCGTAGCGTCAGGAGACCGGCCTGAACGGTGGCGTTGCCGTGGCCGCGATGGACGAGCATGCCGTCGAGCACGAGGTCGCCGATGAGCGGCCGGCCGGCGGCGTCGATCGCGCCGACCGTCACCGCGCCATGCATGTCGATCGTAGAGTAGCTGCGCAGGATGAGCCGTTTGCTGTCGCCAAGGCGGCTCAATCGGGCATTGTCCAGCACCAGGCCACCGGTGCCGGAGGGCGCCGCGCCGAAGCTGATGCGGCTGGTGGCGATCTCGAGCGATGGCGTCATCAAATGCGCGCCGGTGCCAACCACGGTGTCGGCAGTTGCGTCGAGCACCACGCCGCCGGTGGCCGCGAGCGTCGCATCGTCGGCGACGGTGATCCGGCCCGGCTCGACGCCGTCAGCACCCGCCAGCCGGTCGGTGCGGCTGAGCTGGAGATCGGCGGCCGTGGTAACGATCAGCGCGGCGCCGTTGCCGCTGCCCGTCGCTCCTCCCGAATCCGGCGCGTCGCCGATGATGATGCGGCTGGCATTGTCTCGCGTCGTGCCCTCTGCGCGGATCACCGCCCCTGCGGCGATGTCGATCACGCCGCTTCCAGATTCACCAACGCTGCCCTTGGCCACCACCAGCACTTCCGGTCCGACGATCGCCGAGGCCTCGTCGTTGGCGATCAGCACGCGCGCTGCGGAGGCGTCGATAGTCGTCTGCGTCCGTTCTGTGAGGCGGGTGCCACCAAGCAGCAGGCTGTCGGCGCCAAGGCGCGTCAGCGCTGCGCCATCAAGCGTCAGCGCATAGCCGTCGACTGGCCCTTCGCCCGCCCCCACCACGGCGATCGACTCGGCGACGATGTCGGCGAGCCCGCCGCGTCCGCCAGACGCGGCGTTAAAGTGCGTCGTGCCATCCAGCGTAAGCGCCGACGCGGCGTTGAGCACGAGATGGCCAGCATCGGTCGGCAGCCGGGGCGCGACCTCGCCGAGCTTCTCGGCAGCCTTGGCGAAAAAGTCGCTCGCCTTGTGCTCGACATACTCGCTGTAGCGGCGCAGCGTGTCGCCCGGAATCACCCGGAACAGCGAAGTACGGGCGTCGCGTGTCGCGCCACCTGCCGTCGCGCGATAACCGCCAACCATCCAGGAGCCGTCCGGCTGTGCGGTGGCCCCGAGCGTAACGTCGGCGGTGGCCGCTTGCACGGCTACTCTGAAGGCGCCGGGCAAAAGCGCGTAGCGGCCCGGCAGCAACGTATAGTAACCGGCAGGCAAGCCCGGCACGTCCGACAGCCAGACGCTGTCGCCGACCTGAAGCGGCGCATTATGGCCGGCATCGGGATCGACTGGCGCGGGCCCGCGATAGCCTGGCAGCACTGCGAAGATCGGCGCGCCGACGCCGCCGTCGAGGATGTCGCGCGAGCCACCGGTGCCCGGCACGAACTCGACACCGAGGAGATCGCCGCCGCCCGAAACGTCGATCGTAGCACCCGAGGCGAACTCAACCTGGCCACCGGTGAGCGTCAGGCGCTTAGCCGGCGGCGCCACCAGCGTGCCATCGGCGAGACTGAAGCTGCTGACGCCTGACCCGGCGAAGAACTTCCAGGTCTCGCCGTTCTCGACGACGCCGTAGGGCAAGAGCAGGCCGGCACCAGAGACCGAGGTGAGGCTGCCGGGCGCCAGCGTCACGCTACCGGTGTTGCCGGCGTCAAGCGTGATCTTGCCGAAGGGCGCGCGCAGCACGCCGGCCTGGACGATCGCCGGCGCCTTCACCGTGAGCCAGCCGCCGGCCGAGAAGGGCAATGGCGCCTCGGTGATCCCGGCGCGGGTAAACGTAACCGATCCTCCCGGCCCGCTCGCCTCCACCATGTAGCGCGTGGCCATGGTGGGGTAGACCTGCGCCGCCGAAAGCGAAAGCTCGCCGACGATCCGCAGCGCGCCGGTTGGAACCGTGGCCTTCGCCTGCTCCGGCACCCCCGCACTGGTGGTCGTCATCACCGGCTCGCCGTTCTCGTCGAACAGCGGCGTATCGGACGTCGCGACACCGACGAGGCGCAGGTCGCCACGGCTCGCGAACTCCGCCGTGCCGATGCCTTGCAGATGAAGGTTGCCAGCGAGGTCAATGAGATCGCCCTCGGCCACAAGCTTGCCGGGCCCGGCCGTCGCCGCCGGTACGTTCGTCTGCCGGTTGATCCCGTAGTTGCCGATCGCGAGATAGGGCGCGATCAGCCGGATGATCGGCGACGGCGCCTCGGCCGTAGCAAGCGAGCGCAGGATGCGCGAGTCGAGCGTCAAAGCCTGTCGCGCGCCAAGCGTGACGTCGCCCTCGACCGTGATCGCGCTGTCGGCTGAGAGGGTCACAGCATCGAAGCCCGCCTGGTCGAGGGTGTCGGCGGCGACATAGAACCTGGCCAGCGGCGAGCCCGTGTCGAGCGCGCGCCCCGGCGCCAGACTGTCCGGCAGCCTGGTGCCCGACTGGCGCAGCACGATCTCAGTGGGCAGCACCTGGGCCCCGGCCTGCGGCCGCAGGAAGTTGCTGGCGAGCGTGAAGGTCCCTCCGCCGGCGAGCGGATGCGCCCGCTCCGCCCGGTACGTACCCTCCAGATAGCCGCCGTCGCGCGCCTTGATCGTGATGCTGCCGGCATCACTCCACACTGTGGTGGGCCGCGTGCCGAACCGGCCGTCGCGGCGGAGCGTTGGGATCTGTCGGGCCGCGGCTGGGAGATCCAGTTCCGCCGCGCCCCCTGATACGTCGATGAGCAAGCCCGCTTCAGTGACGACATAGCCGCTGGCCGACGCGTCGAGGGTGACGCCGCCGCCGGCGAGCACCTCACCGGTGCGCAAGCCGTATGGATTGGGCGCAAGTACGAGCGCGCCGGGGGCAAGCAGCCGTGCATCCGACGTCAGCCACACAGCGCGGCCGGACTCGTGCTTGATCCCCCGGGCCTCGCGCATGGCCACGTTCGTGATGCCGACGGTGATCGAGCCGCCCGGCGCGACCACCGTGCCGGCCACTTCGGCGCGGTATCCCGCCATCAGCGACACCGCGGCGCCGGGATCGACGGTGATCGTGCTTCCCTTCTCGACCGCGAGAACGCCCTTCCCTTCGGACGGCTGGTTTGTCACCTCGACCTTGAGGCTCGCCTCGATGCTGAGGCTGGCGGCGTGCCGGATGCCGGCAGGCTGCAGCGTGATGGCGCCGATCTCGCCCAGCGCCGTGCCGCCGGCGACTGCGGTCGGGTCGCCGGCAATCAAGCGGGTCATTGCGACCGGCGCGATGTGTGTGTCCGCCGCGACGGTCAGGGATGCGCCGCCGTTCAGCGCAAAGTTCGTGAAGCCGCCCCAACGGAAGAACTCCGGCCCGATATGATTGGGCGGCATGATCGCGACGGCTCGGTCAAGAACCGTTCCGTAAGGAATGCTCGCACCGGCGGCCAGCGTGTAATCGCTGTGCAGCGGCGTGCCGGCAGGCAGGCGGACTGCCCTCGCTGCAGTGAGCGGAATGCCGTTCGGAAAAACATTCGCCGGCGGCGTGAAACCGATCGGCAAGTTTCCGTTGCTGTTGCCGGTGCCGAATGCCCGGAGTTGGGTGTTTTTTGGTACTGTCTGGCCGGCGGTATAGACTTGGTTGGTGATGGACTTGACGGTCACGCCAGCCGGCACCACCCAATCAGCCGCGACTGTGACGGGGGCGGCGATATTGACACTGGCTGTCGCGATCGCGGTCAGCACCTCTCCGGAGCGGAGACGAGTGACGGAGTAACTCGCATCGAAGGGCAGCGATTGCCCGGCCCGGAAGGTGAGTGCCTCGGCGAGAGTGAGGTCGCGTGGAGCAGCCTGACCGGGCTGTAGCACATCGCCTAGCGGCACGTCGGTGATATAGAGGTCGACCCCGTTGATGGTCAGGGTGCCGCCGTGGCCAGCAGCGGTCTCAGTAGCCAGCGCGTAGCCACGGAACTCGGCGCCGAGGCTGACCTTGTTGGACTCGATGGTGATCGACCCAGCGTCGCCGAGGCTGAGCCGCCCCCGCACGTCCACATAACCGCCGCCGGACACGTCGATGACGCCGCCCTTGGCCAGGTCGATTTTGCCGATTCCCGATGCGATACCCGGCTTGCCGGCGCGAAGCGACACGCTGCCGCCGTTGCGCGATCCGGGCGTGATGGAGCGTGCGCCGAAGTTGTTGATCCAGCGGCCTGCGACGTCGAGCACCGCCGCCTCGCCGAGCCGGATGACCTGCCAGTCCGCGGGCGCAAGACTGCTCGTGTTCGTATACCAGTACTGGCTGACCTCACTCTGAGGGTTGACGGTATGCAGCGACGTCGCGAGCTCGATGCGGCCGCCGGGTGCCGCGATCGTGCCGTCGACCGTTATGGCGCCGCCCGTCAGCTTGACGGTTGCGCCGTCGCCGAGCTCGAGCCGTGTGCCCTCCGCAACCTCGACGGCGCCGTTGGCGTAGACCTCCAGGCGGCCGATGCCGCCCTGCTTAAGGCGCTCGGCTGACAGCGTGCTGCCGATCTCATCTTCCAGCTCGGTAATGGCGTCGAAATTCTCCGCGAGACCGGCGAGCCCGTTCTGGATCAGCGCCTCGATGTGGCGATAGTTCACCGTGTTGGTGTTGTCTGCCCTCGCACTAGCGTCACCGAGCACCAGCGTGCCGCCAGGTTGCGCGGCCTGGCCCGCGTTGATGCGCGTGCCGGGGTCGACATAGGCGGCGACCAGACCGTCGAGCACAACCCGCGGAGCGTTCAGAGCAACCGTGCCGGCGGCTTGCCCTTGGATGGAGGCGGCTTCGTATCGCCGGCCGGATCGCAATGCTGACGTCCAGGTTTCGGAGACGTTCCAGCGGGAATGATCGCGCGTGAAGCTGCCGGCGATGCCGTAATAGACCTCGCCCCAGCGCGCCGCGCCGATGCTCACCGCACCGCCTGTGGCAGAGACGAGCTGTGTCACCCGGCCGTACCCGGCCGTGAAGTCGAGCGTGCCACCGCTGACATTGAGCGTCGCACCATCGCGCACGACGATGTCACCATGCCCGCCCAGGCTGATGCTGCCGCCCCGGGACGTGAGCTCGCCGACGCCGCGGCGGATCAGGTTGATATAGCCGGAGGCATCAAACAGCGGCGACCCGTACCAGACGCCGCGCTCGCCTGCGAACCACTCGACACCCTGCATCAGCGGATCGTCGAAGATGCCGGTGTCGCGGATGTCGATCCAGACCTTCTTGCCGTAGAGCGGCGAATTGCGCAGCAGCGGATTGTCACGCAGCTCGTGGCCGCGCAGCTCAACCTCGACGAAATTGCGCTCGACTGAAAGCTGCACGCCGCGCGTGCCGGAGACGTCGATCACGGCATCGGCGTCGACATAGATCCGGCTTGCATCGGTCTCATTGGGGCTCAGATCGATGCTCGGATTCTTCCGCGCGGTAGCGCTGACGTTGCCGCCGGGGGCGAGCATCGTGCTGCCACGGCGGACGTCGATGAGGCCGCCGTAGAGCGACACCGTCGATGGGTTGAGCAGCATGCGGGCGGCCACCGTGGTCTCGTCGGTGAGATCCGGCATCACGTCGATCAAGGCGCCCTCGCCAATGGTCAACGTGCCGCTGTACTGGAACGGCCGACGCGGCTCGGGCTCGCCTGGGCCCACTGGAACGAAGCTGGTGTCATAGCGCGCCTGGAGCATAATCGAGCCGTTCGCGACAACGCTGGTCGTGGCGCCGAGACGGCCGCCGGCGAAGACGTCCTTGGCAGCCAGTGTGATATTGCCGCGCTCGGCTAGAATGTCTCCGTGATTGGCAGCGAGACCCGCGCCGTCGACCTCGACGAGATAGCCGCGCAGGCGGGCATCGGTGCTCGCCTTCAGATGCACGGCGGTGCCTGCGGCCAGCAGCGTCTGGCCGTCCGGCGTGCGAATCGTCCCGGCATTCTCGACCGTGCCGCCGAGCAACAAGACCTGGCCCTGCCGACCGGTCTCGATGCGTGCCCCGGCATCCACCTTGATCGCGCCTGCCGTGACACCCGGGGCCGCGGCGAAGCTTGCCTCGAGCTCCCAGCGCGGCGATACGATGCCGCTCAGGAACTTCGCATCCGGCACGTCGAGCGCGCTTGCCGTCAACGAGGCGACGTTGATTTGGGATGAACCGGTGAAGACGATGCCGTTGCGGTTGATGATGTAGACTTGGCCGTCGGCCCTGATTTGGCCGGCGATCTGCGAGGGGCGCGCGTCTGGATCCATCACGCGATTGAGCGCGACCCAGGAACTATTTCCCTGCTGATCGAAATTGACCGTGGTCTCCTTGCCCACATTGAACGTGGTCCAGTTGAGGATCGCCTTCTGTTGGGTCTGCTTGATGTCGACCTGAATGCGGCCATTCACCTGTGCTTGCGTCGGCGATTGCGCGCCGGTCCAAACGCCGGCCGTCGTCCCCGCTCCTGGCGCGACAACCAAGCCGCCAGGAGCAAGCCCGTTCGGGATCGCACTCTGCGCCTGCAAAGCCGCATTGCGCGCTGCCGTTTGTGCGGCCTGCATGGACTGAATCGCCTGGGTGGCGCGCTTCAGTGCGTTGCTTGCTTGCTGCGCCGCTTTAACCGCCTCGTGCGCACCGGATTGCGCGGCCGAAACAGCCGCCGCCGACGGCGATGGCGTCGAGCCGCCGAGAGGACGGGCCACAACTGCTGACGTAGCAGCAAGCAGCGCGGCGACACTCACACCGGCAAATAAAGAGCCGCGTGAAACCGCACGCCCAAAACTCAGCCCGCTCGGCATCCCCATCTGAATGTGCCAGGAAGTCCTGCCTCGACGGGCTTTCAGCGCGGCCATTTTGAATCTCTCGCGTAACGTTTGCTTTTCAGGTTACGACGAAGACGGATCGAGACGGCCAAATCCACCGCGTCGAATGAAAAAAATTTGAGCGGTACGTCCCCTCAGCCGACCAGCACGATGCCGCCCGGCAGCGACCGGATGGGGAGGTTCATCGCCTTCGACATAAAATCGATAACGTCGTCAATGCGATCGAGCCTGAAATTGCCCACGACCTGCCGCTGACCGAGCTCGGCGTTGCGCAGGATGATGCGGCCGGAGCGATAGCGATTCACTTCATCGATGACCTGCGACAGCGGCCTGCGCCGAAATATGAGCAAGCCGCGCTGCCAGGCCGTCACGGCCTCCGGATCGATCGTGATGACCTCGCTTAAGGTCAGATTATCATAGGCCACCTGCTGGCCTCCACGAACAGCAGCGACCGCCTCTCCACAACGGACCTCGACCACGCCATTGGTACAGGTCACCGTGATGACATCACCATCCTTGCGTATATTAAAGGACGCGGCCATCGTCGCCGCGCGGCCGTTCCCCGCCAAAACCACCAGCTCCCGAACCGGATCGCCCTGCTTCGCAACGGCCACTTCTCCAGCCAGCAACCTGACTTGCGCGGCCGATTGCAGATCGATGCTTGTCCGCGTGTTCATCTCGACGGAAACATGGGCTGCCACCTCGATCCGGCGACGTTCGCCGGGCCGCGTACGATAGTCGGCTGTGATTTCGGACAAAGACGGCCACAGATCGAAAGGAGGCCAAACCACAAGCCCGCCGCCCGCTACGGAGGCGGCGAGCGTGGCACCCCCGGCCAGAAAGGTGCGACGCGCCAAGCGCCGGTTCCCAGCCGGGAATGCCAGCGTCCCATCGTAGTTGGAATGGCTGGGCTCGGTTTTCCTGACCGTCTGGTTGGCCCCTTCTTTGGCCGCCTCGCCCAAAACGTCCCAGAGCAAGACAGCTTCGGTAAATTCGCGGGCATGCGCAGGACTCGTACTGCGCCACTTCTCCAGTTCCGCAATGTCGGAGGCCGTTGCTTCACCCGTATTGAGCCGGCGCAGCCAGGCCAGGGCGTGCTCGCGCAAGGCGGCGTTTTCCGGGACGTAACGGTCGGAATTGCTCATGGCTTAAGACGGTCCCCTGCATCTCTGCAGGACATGATTGAGATCCTCTGGCATATCCTAGACGGATTGAGATCGCGCTGTCCGCGTGCCGGCATCGAATTATTCTCTCAGCATGCGACTAAATTGATCGAGAGCGGCCTTCAATTCTCGATCGACGATCCGCACGGTGACGCCAAGGCGCTCGGCGATGACTTTGTATGGCAAATTCTCCAGGCGCGCGGCCATAAAAATCGCACGGCGGCGCGGCGGCAGTTCATTGATCGCTTTGGCAAGCGCCTTTACCTCACCGCGAGCTTCCACCACGCGGGCGGGGTCCAGTTCATCGAAAGTGCGACGGTAGAGAGCCTCGATCTCGGCCTTGCCGAGCCAGCTCTTTTCGGTGCGCTTCTGATCGATCGCGACGTTCAGCGCGATACGATAGAGATACGCCTTTGGGTTATTGACTGCGGCTGCGATTGAAGGAGGCGCCTCGGCCCGGCCAAGACGGAGCCAAGCCTCATGCAGGACCTCGCTGGCAAAATCAGCAGAACCGTAGCGCCGGGCAAGCCGCTCCCTCAGACCATAATAGTCGTCGATCAGAAGACGACGCAACATGGCCACAATGGATTCGGTCATCGCGGAGCCTCGCGGCCTATTTCCGCACGGCGAAGCGACGAATCGGCGTCCGAGCAATATGCGGACGATGCGCCATCAGCGGAAACCAGCAAGGTGACCGGCTGCCGAAGATCCCTGGGCGGAGGCAGGCCGACTGCAAGGTCTCGAACGGCCGCTGCTATAGCGGCATCACGTGATCCGTTGCCGGTCGACGTGACAAGTTCAGATCGCACAATGACACCCGATGCATTGATCCAGATGCGCATCAGCGCCCGATAAGATCCCGGGGTTGTTTCTGCACGCCGGCAGAGCGCGATACGCAGGGTGTCCTGAATCGCAGCGGAATAGTTGTTGAAACGCATCACGGTGGCCGACACCTTGCCGGGAGCGGATGCCGCGCTTCCGTTTCCCGGCGGCAGAGGAACGAGCGTGATTCCCTGGTCATCGATCGCGCGCGCGGTGAGGCCAGTACCGGCGAGCAGAGCCCGCAGCGCAGCTTCCGGCGTCAGTACACCCTGCAACGCTGTCGATCGAAGCCCGCTCACCAATTCAGCATCGACGAATAATTGGATTTGCGTGGCAGCGCCGTAAGCGTTCAGGGCCAATTCGAGCGGCTGGGCTGGAATGTCGAATTGCACCGGCTGCTGGAACACGACTCTCTCCTTGGAGAGCGGCACCGATGCGTGTTGAGCGAGTGCCATTTCGTCGATCAAAGTGAAATGGAGAACAAGAAGCGCCACGATGCACGGCCAAAGGCCATGCCATCGGGTTTCCGGATGAAGCAAAAACGCGCAGATGATCGCCGACGCGTCGGAGGTCAGCGCGCGGCACAACCAAACACTGCGGGGTTGCGCGGACTTCAGCACATCCGGCTTCAAACCCACATCCTCAACTTCACTGGACTGCATTGCCTGGGTGAACAGGTAAGCAGGCTGCATGACAGTTGGATGTCAATTCGGGAAGTACGCGCTGTTCAGGGTACCGGACCGCTCAGCGGAATTAGCACCTTCCCATTAACTGGAGACTTTTAGGCGCCGTTAGCAATAGCGGCGGCGCGCCAGTCAGCTCCTTTGCCACGCCTCGACGTGAATCGTCCGCCATTCGCGCAGGGCTCTGTTCTCGAAGTGTTTCGAGCTCATCGGAGAGCCTCCATGCCACGAAGGTCTCCGATATGGCGCGCCAGTGCACTCTCAAACAGACGTGCAAGAACCGGACGGTTACCAACGCGCATCCCTGATCGCGACGAGGTGCCTCTGCGCGGTGGTGCAACGCCCAGGCTTGGTCCTGCCAGACTTCGAACGGGCGGAATTCCGCTGCGCCGCTCTGGACCGAACGTGTCAAAATCTCACGGCGAGGCGGCCTCGGACGGCGTGGTCTTCTGCGTTGCGTGCGACCTGGCCCTGGTAGAGAATGCCGAGCGTGGTTTGCGCATTGAGATACAGGTCAGCGCCGGCTTCGAGCAGCACGCTGTCGCGCGCGAGCGGCGCGCCCGCGATCTCGAAGGCAGTGCCTCCGCTCGCGAAGGAGAGGGTGGTGACCGGCGTCACGTCGCCGAGCACGTGCTGCCAGGCGGCGGAGAGGCGCGGCCCCAGTGTCATTCCCCCGACCACGACGCTGGTGGCGAGCCG
>NZ_LLXX01000227.1:0-224 GCF_001440405.1 Bradyrhizobium valentinum | reverse complement strand
GATGGTGCGGGTGGTGTCGATCTGGTGGTACGAGTAGGCCATGCCGGTGCGCACGCTCAAGGCGCCGGCACTGCCCGCGCCGTAGAACGCCGCGTGGCCGCTGTCGACCGAGGCCGAGCTCGCGCGCGCGTCCACGCCGACCGCGGAGTCCGAATAGCCCGCCGCGAAGCCGAAGCGCCAGTCATCAACAGCGCCGTCGACCCCCGCGACGGCGCCAGCGTGGC
>NZ_LLXX01000226.1:41074-47887 GCF_001440405.1 Bradyrhizobium valentinum | reverse complement strand
TAAATCAAACGGCCGAGTCATTCCGTCGCAGTCAAGATCTGTGCATCTACTAGTGCGAAAGCAGGGACCCATACGCCGCGGCCCGGCTAATGAAAGACAGTGGTCGACGCCTTGCCTACTCACAACGCCCTGTGGTTATGGGTCCCTGCGTTCGCAGGGACGACATTGTCATGCATTGCAACGGCTCACGCCTTCTCCAGCGCCTGCGCAAAATCCTCGATTAGATCATCGGCATGTTCGAGCCCGGCCGAGAAGCGGATGAAGCCCTCGCTGATGCCGAGCTCGGCGCGCGCCTCCGGCGTCAGCCGTTGATGCGTCGTGGTCGCGGGATGGGTGACGAGGCTCTTGGCATCGCCGAGGTTGTTCGAAATCCGCGAGATCTGCAGCGCGTTGAGGCAGCGGAACGCGGCCGCCTTGCCGCCCTTGACCTCGAAGCCGATCAGGGTCGAGCCGGCGCGCATCTGCTTTTTCACCAGCGCGGCCTGCGGGTGATCGGCGCGGCCGGGATAGATCAGCCGCGAAATCTTCGGGTGCGACGCGAGCGCGTTCGCCACCTTGGCGGCCGTCTCGGTCTGTGCGCGCACGCGCACGCCAAGCGTCTCGAGCCCCTTCAGCAGGACCCACGCGTTGAACGGCGACATCGACGGGCCGGTCTGGCGCATGAAATTATGGATGTGCTCGGCGATGAAGGCTTCCGAGGACAGGATGATGCCGCCGAGGCAGCGGCCCTGGCCGTCGATGTGCTTGGTGGCCGAATAGATCACGACGTCGGCACCGAGCGACAGCGGGCTCTGCCAGATCGGGGTCGCGAACACATTGTCCACGATCAGCCGCGCGCCGCCCTTGTGCGCGATCTCGGCGATCGACTGGATATCCAGCACGTCGAGCGTCGGGTTGGTCGGGCTTTCCAGGAAGCACGTCTTGGTGTTCGGCTGCATCGCGCGCTTCCACTGGTCGAGGTCGAGGCCGTCGACCAGGGTGGACTGGATACCGTAGCGCGGCAGCAGGTCCTCCACCACATAGCGGCAGGAGCCAAACATCGCCTTCGCCGCCACCACGTGGTCGCCGGCCTTCAATGGCGCGAGGATCGCGGTGGTCACCGCCGCCATGCCGGTCGCGGTCGCGCGCGCGGCTTCCGCGCCTTCGAGTTCGATCATGCGCCGCTCGAACATCGAGATGTTGGGATTGGAAAAGCGCGAATAGAGAAAGCCGGGATCTTCGCCCTTGAACCGCGCCTCGCATTGCTCGGCCGAGTCGTAGATGAACCCCTGCGTCAGGAACAGCGCCTCGGACGTCTCGCCGAATTGCGAGCGCAGGGCGCCGGAATGCACCAGCTTGGTTTCGGGGCGAAAACGCTTGGTAGAACCAGTCTCAGACATGTGACCTCCGCCGTGACCACCGGAAAATGGTCACAAAAAAACCGGCCTGGAAAAATTTCCACAGGCCGGGATCACACGTGTCCCCGGCCTGTTTAGCGACTTATTTAACGTGGCTGCAAGCCGGCCGGCTCAAATCACCACGGGATAAGTCATGCTGATATTCGCTTGCGCCCTTTCAGTCAAGGCGGCCATCGGATAACCCGTAAAAAGCCCATATTTATGAGGTTTGGATGACGTTTGGGGCATCCGAAAAGGGCCACCTCAGAGGATCGCGCCGTGCCGTTCATGCTTCCGCCCGACGCCAACGGAATTCTGCCCGACCGCATGATCGCGGCGATGGCGGATGCGGGCCTGATCCTGCCGGAATATCCGTTTGTCGAAAGCCAGATCCAGCCGGCGAGCCTCGATTTGCGGCTGGGCGACATTGCCTACCGGGTGCGCGCCAGCTTCCTGCCTGGTCCCGGCGCCACCGTCGCCGAGCGCATCGACGAGTTGAAGCTGCACGAGATCGACCTCTCGGACGGCGCGGTGCTGGAGACCAACTGCGTCTACATCGTGCCGCTCTTGGAGAGTCTTGCGCTGCCGCCGCAGATCGTGGCTGCCGCCAATCCGAAGAGCTCCACCGGGCGGCTCGATGTGTTCACCCGCGTGATCGCCGACGGCACCCGCCGCTTCGACATGATCGGCGCGGGCTATCACGGGCCGCTCTATGCCGAGATCAGCCCGAAGACGTTTCCGGTGCTGCTGCGCGAGGGCTCGCGGCTTTCGCAGGTGCGCTTCCGCGCCGGCGACGCCATCCTCAATGCCGACGAGCTCGACGCGCTGCACGGTGCCGAGCGGCTGGTCGATATCGACGATGCCGATCTCGCCAATGGCGTGGCGCTGTCGGTCGATCTGTCCGGCGAGAATACATCAGGCTTCGTCGGCTACCGCGCCAAACGTCACACGGGGGTGGTCGATATCGACCGTCGCGGCGGCTACGCCGTCGACGAATTCTGGGAGCCGATCCCGGCGCGTCCAGACGGCAGCCTCATTCTCGATCCCGGCGAGTTCTACATCCTGGCCTCCAAGGAAGCCGTGCAGGTGCCGCCGGATTACGCCGCCGAGATGGTGCCGTTCGACCCGCTGGTCGGTGAATTCCGCGTGCACTATGCCGGCTTCTTCGATCCCGGCTTCGGCTATGCCGGCGCCGGCGGGCAGGGCGCGCGCGCCGTGCTCGAGGTGCGCTCGCGCGAGGTGCCGTTCATCCTGGAGCACGGCCAGATCGTCGGCCGGCTGGTCTATGAGAAAATGCTGTCGCGGCCCGATGCCATGTACGGCCAGCGCATCGGCTCGAACTACCAGGCGCAGGGCCTGAAGCTAAGCAAGCATTTCCGGGTGTGAGCCTGCACCCAATTGCAAAGTCCTCACCATGAGGGGCGCTACCTACCGCGACGCCGATTTCGCCGTCGGCGTCACGCGCCAGATCGTGTTGCCGACGTCGTCGGCGACGAGCAACGCGCCCTGCTTGTCGAGCCGCAGGCCGACCGGGCGGCCTTGCGCTTCGCCGTTGTCGTTGAGAAAGCCGGTCAGCACGTCCTGCGGCGGGCCCGATGGCTTGCCGTCCTTGAAGGGCACGAAGATCACCTTGTAACCTGAGGGCGGCCTGCGATTCCACGAGCCGTGCTGGCCGATGAAGGCGCCGCCTTCCATCTCCTGCGGAAACAGATTGCCGGTGTTGAAGGCAAGCCCGAGCGAAGCCGTGTGCGCGCCGAGCGCATAATCCGGGGACATCGCCTTCTGAACGAGGTCGGGCCGCCGCGGCTCGACCCGCGTGTCGACGCGATCGCCGAAATAGCTGTACGGCCAGCCGTAGAACGCGCCGTCCTTCACCGAGGTCATGTAGTCGGGGACGAGATCGTTGCCGAGTTCGTCGCGCTCGTTGACGACAACCCAGAGTTCGCCGGTCTTCGGATTCCAGGCCGGTCCGTTAGGGTTGCGCAGGCCCGACGCGAACACGCGCCATTGGCCGCTGGCGCGATCGACCTCAAGCACCGCGGCGCGATCCTTCTCGGCCTCCATGCCGTTCTCGCCGATATTGCTGTTGGAGCCGACGGTCGCATACAGCTTCGTGCCGTCGGGACTGGCGGTGAGATCCTTGGTCCAGTGGTGATTGATCGGGCCCGCAGGCAAGTCTGCCAGCTTGACGCCGGGTGCGCTGATTTTGGTGTCTCCCTCGCGATAGGGGAATTTCACGATCGCGTCGGCATTGGCGACATAAAAATCCTCGCCGACCAGCACCATGCCGAACGGCGAATTCAAGTTGCTGATGAAGGTGCTTCTCGTCTCGGCAACGCCATCGCCATCGGAGTCACGCAACAGGGTGATGCGATTGGCGCTCGGAACCCCTGCGCCCGCCCGGTTCTGCGCCAACCCATAGATGAAGCCCTTGATGCTAAAGCCGCTCTGCTTCGGCGGCGCGTTGCTCTCGGCGACCAACACGTCGCCGTTCGGCAGCACATAGACCGTGCGCGGATGCTCCAGTCCGGTCGCGAAGGCGGCGACCGTCATGCCGCTCGCGGCGGTCGGCTTGGCGCCCTCGGGCCAGCGGTTGACGGTCGCGATATCGACCGTCGGGATCCATGAATGTTCCGGCGGCGGCAGGCTGGGCGAAGGACCGTAAGTCTGTGCGACGGTAGCCGTTTCCTTGGACTCGTTGCAGGAGGCAAGCGGCAGCGCCAGGGCGCCGACGCATATTGCCAATAGGATGTTGTTGCGCATGGCGGAGTTCCCCGCAGATGTCGGCTTTACAACGGGGTGTCGGCCTGAACGTTCGTAGACTCCGATGAATTCCCCGTGAAACGGCTGGCCGGCCGTGCACAGGCGTCGCCGCCCGCAATCCCGCAGGCCCCCATTGCGCCCCGCGCACGTGGAATTACCCCCGCCATGCTAGGAACAGCGCGCTGCGGCTACCCAAGCCCGTGCGCAGGGAGCAGAAATGTCCGACCTCGGCGTTGCCGAAATTCCCGTCGACGAGAAGGAGCGCCCGCTTCCGCTGCCGGAAGCGCCGGCGAAGAACGCGCTGCTCGACGGCCCGATCCTGCGCACGCTGCTGTGGCTGGCCTGGCCCAATGTGATCGCGCTGACCGCAGGCACCTGCGGCGTGATCGCGGAAACCTCCTATATCGGCCGGCTGGGTGTGGAGTCGCTGGCTGCGATGGCGCTGGTGTTTCCGATCGTGATCCTGACCATGACCATGTCGGGCGGGGCGATGGGCGGCGGTGTGGCCTCGGCCATCGCACGCGCGATCGGCGCAGGCGATCTCGACCGCGCCTCGACGCTGGCCGCGCATGCGCTGCTGATCGGCCTCTGCTTCGGGCTCACCTTCATGCTGGGCATGCTGATCTTCGGGCCCGCACTTCTGGAATTGCTCGGCGGCCGCGGCAACGTGCTGACGCAGGCGGTCGCCTACACGCAAATATTCTTCGGCGGCGCCGTCGTGCCATGGCTGATGAACACGATGTCGGGCATCTTGCGCGGCACCGGCAACATGAAGCTGCCGTCGCTGCTGATGCTCTCCTCGGCGATTTGCCAGATCATTCTCGGCGGCACGCTGGGGCTGGGCCTTGGCCCGATCCCGCAGTTCGGCATGCGCGGCGTCGCGGCCGGCTCGCTGATCGCCTACCTGATCAGCATCTCCGTGATGTCATGGTATCTGTTCTCGGGCCGCGCGCGCGTCATTCCCAAGATCCGCGGCCTTCGCATTCGCATGCCGATGTTCATCGACATCCTGAAGGTCGGCGCGATTTCCTGCTTCTCGCCGCTGCAGTCGGTGCTGACCATCAGCATCTTCACCCACATGCTGGCGAGTTTCGGCACCGAAATCCTGGCCGGCTACGGCATCGGCGCGCGGCTCGAATTCATGCTGACGTCGATCGCATTCGCCGTCGGCATCGCCTCGGTGCCGATGGTCGGCATGGCCGTTGGTGCGCAGCGCATCGCGCGGGCTCGCAAGATCGCCTGGACGGCGGGGCTCGTCGCGTTCGTATCGGTCGGCGCGGTCGCGGTCCCCATTGCTGCCTTCCCCGATATCTGGGTCAACCTCTTCACCGATGATGCGAGCGTGCGGGCCGCCAGCCGCCAATATCTGTCGACGGCGGCGCCGATGTACGCGTTCATCGGGCTCGCTACAACATCCTACTTTTCATCGCAGGGCGCGGCGAAGGTGCTTGGTCCCGTGCTGGCGCAGACCGCGCGGCTGGTGTTCATTGGAGCCGGTGGCTGGTGGCTGTCGACGCACGGCGCCACCGCGCAAAACTTCTTCGTGCTGGCGGCGGCGTCGATGGTGCTGCTCGGCGTGCTGTCCTGCGCCAGCGTGATGCTGACCCGCTGGGGGCCGAAGCCGCGGCCTGCGGCGGCGGTTCGGCCGGCATTGTTGTGAGTTGGTTCGATTGTCATTCCGGGGCGATGCGAAGCATCGAACCCGGAATCTCGAGATTCCGGGTCTGGTGCTGGCGCACCATCCCGGAATGACGGAGTGGGAAATGACTATCGCCGCGCGCGTCTCCGGCCATGATGACCACCGCCGACATTGGCCATGCGCATCAATTGCGGGACCATGCTCATCATCTCGCCGCCGTCTATGCCGCCCATCATGCCGCCGAGCCCGCCGCCGCCTTCCATCATGCGGCCCATCATCGGGCCCATGGTCTGCATCATCATGGCGAAGCGGCGCTTGCCCATCTTCACCTTCATCATTTCCAGCATCGGCGTCATCTGCGTCATCATGTCTTCGCCGCCGCCACCGCCACTGATGCCGGCGGATTGCGCCTTCGCCGGCATCGACGTCAGGGTAAACAACAGCAGTAGCGTGGCCGCCTGGCACACGACCTTGTCAGCTCCAGTCATGGTTCTGCTCCTCATGCGCGGGCAGCCGCGGGCGCGGCGCCATTTGGACGCACGCGCCGACGCTAGGAGCGGGCAGGGAGCCGATCTGTGACAAAGCTCACGTTCGTATGAGTCCTTTAAGCCGCGTCGCGCCCCAGCGCCTTTAGCATCGCCGAGAGGCCAAGAACCATCTGCGCGTCCATGTAGGGCGCGATCTCGTTCGGCAGCACGTCGGCGATCCACACGAACCGGGTGCGGCCGTCGCTCTCGGCAAAGACCTGTGCGGAAGCGCTGTGCTGCCTGATGCGTTCGCTAACGATGGCGTAGACCAGCCGGCGCCTCTTGTCGTCGCAATCTACAAGTATCTCGCGCGCCACGGTGCCATTTGAGAAGGTGACGATGCGGGCGTCGCCGTCGAGTTTGGTGTCGGTCACGAAGCCGGGCACCAGCCGCGTATGCAGCGCGCCGAAATCGCGCAGCGCGTTCCAGACGTCTGCAGGGTTCGCGTCGATGAGGATTTCCTTGTGAATGGAAGCCATGTTGATGAGTCCTTTGTTGCAAGAGCGGA
>NZ_LLXX01000226.1:493-41064 GCF_001440405.1 Bradyrhizobium valentinum | reverse complement strand
CCAGACCCGGAATCTCGAGATTCTCAGGTGCGCAATTGCGCACCATAGTTCGATGCGTTGCATCGCCCCGGAATGACAGCTATGAGCGGCACGTCACGTACAAACCGCCTCGACATTGTTGCCATCGGGATCGATCAGGAACGCCGCGTAATAGGTCGGGCTGTAATCCGTCCGCGGCCCGGCGCCGCCATTGTCGCGGCCGCCGGCCTTCAGGCCCTCGGCGTGGAATTTCTCGATCGCCGCATGATCCTTGGCGCGAAACGCAACATGCGCGCCGGTATTCGGCGATCCCTTGTGCAAGTGCAGCCAGAGGGCAGGGGCGCCCTTGGGGCCAAAGCCCGCGCCGGAATCGTCGCGCGAGCACAGCACGAAGCCGAGAGGCGCGAGCGCTGCCGTATAGAAGCGCACGCTGGCGTCGAGGTCGCCGACACGTAATCCGATGTGGTCGTACATGATATTCTCCAGTTGAAGCGCGCGAACTCGCGCGTCCCGGAGAAAGCCTAGCTAGTTGAGGGCCAGCCGTTCTTGGAAAATCTTGCGCTTGCCCCGCGATGCCTGGCGGAACTTCAGCGGCGAGATGCCGGCGGCGCGATGGAAGGTGCGCACGAAATTGGACAGGTCGGCAAAGCCGACATCGTAGGCGATATCGGTAACCGGACTGTCGTCGTCGGCCAGCCGTCGCGCCGCGTGGCGCAGCCGCGAGCGCACCAGATATTGATGCGGGGTGACGCCGAGCACCTCCGAGAACAGCCGCAGGAAGTGGAACGGGCTGATACAGGCCTGCGCGGCAGCATCTTCGAGGCCGATCGCCTGGTGCGAATGGGCGTCGATCCACAGCGCGGTCTCGACTGCGCGGCGGCGGTCGCGCGCCGCGTCGGGACCGGATTTGCGCGGCTTGCCGGAGACCACCTCGATAAAACGGCTCGCCAGCACCTGACCGATCTCGTCGAGGCCGATATCGCTGCTGCCATCTGCTGCCGATTGCGCCAGTTCGCCCAGTACCACCAGTTCCGGCAGCGGCGGCGCCGAGCCGATCTGCCAGGGCGTCTTGCTGTCGCTGATCGCTTCCACCAGTTCGGGGGCGAGGAAGAATGACAGGCACTCGTCGCCGCAGACGTGCTCGTGGGTGCAGGTATATTCGTCGCCGGGATGGCCGATCAGCACCGATCCCGCCACCAGTTCGCTGAACTTGCCGCGGCAATGCAGGCCGAAACTGCCCTTGCGCACATAGGAGATCGAATAGCGGCTGTGCTGCTCCGCAAACGGCTTATCGCCGGGCCCCGCGGTGCAGCGGAAATCGGAAACGGAGATGGACTTGCGTTCGAGAAGCGTGGTCGCGTTCATCGGGCAGATTTAGGGATGCCGCGGCGGCGGTGCAACCGGCAGCAGCACATCGAACAGCGTCTTGCTGGAAGTCGGGCTGGTGCCCTCGATCGAGAGCAGCCGGCGCTTGGAGATCGCCCCGCCATGGGCTGAGATCTTGTCGGCATAATTGCCCGCCTCGAGCACGCGATGGCAGGGTACGATGATCACGAAGGGATTGCGCGCGATCGCCTGCGCCACCGAATAGGTCGCGCCGGATGCGCGAAGGGCCGAGGCGATTTCCGCATAGGTCCGGGTCTCGCCGCGCGGGATCGTGCGCGTAAAGGCGTAGACGCGCTGGTTGAAGGCGGGAATGCCGGTCATATCCAGCGTGACGTCGGCAAAATCGCACGTCGCCCCGCGCAGCAGCGTGCCGATGCCCTCGATCGCGGCCAGGACATTCGGGGGAGGGCGAAGTTCGCGCGCATCCGGATAAAGCTGAAACAGCCGCCGCCGCGTGTCGATCTCGCGGACCTCAGGGAGCTGCACGCCGATAATGCCTGAAGGGCCCCATGCGATGCCGCAGCGGCCGATCCCCGTGTCAAAAATGGTATAGCCACGCCCCGTCATACGCCAATCTGCCCCGGAACAGATCATAGCACCGGCTTGAGAGAGCGCATCTGGAATTTTGTGGAAGCCAACAGTGTGGCGGGACGGGTAACGGAACAGCTTGGCGGATCGCGCGATGTCGGCTAATCATGGGGCGCGATCCGCGGGCGTAGTTCAATGGTAGAACGGCAGCTTCCCAAGCTGCATACGAGGGTTCGATTCCCTTCGCCCGCTCCATTCCATGCTGCATCCCTAGCCCTGCATCGGGTTCGTCGCCTCGACTGTTGTCTGTTGCGGAACCGCGCCGCATCACCCGCCGGGATGCGGATGCCGAAGACGTATCTGCTGTTGCCGCGCCTGACACCGGGCCTGCGTTTCAAGCATGATTGCGACGATGAGCGCAGTCCGCATTTCAGCTTCCCCCAGTGTTTCTACGGTTGAGAGATCGCGCGACGGTAAACCGGTGCGCCAACAAAGAACGCCGATAGCTTCTTCGCTGCATTGGTAGGACCTTCGACTTCGTCCCGCACGAACGGGAAAGCAACAGTCCTGCTTAAAGAGCTCGCCGCTCAGAAAAGAGGCTCCCATTTTTTTGGGGATCTGGCCTCCTTAATTGCCGGGAGTTCGTGTGATTCGCGAATTGATGTCAGTCCACAATGGAGGCTGCCATGAAAGCGTTCGGTCGCGTACTTACGATGTTCGGTATTCTTCTGGTGTCTTTTCGTGCTGACGCTCACGATGCGTCGATGCAGCACCACGAGTGGTTCAATGCGCAGGAAATGAACCCGGCCGCACGGGAGCGGCTCGGTGTTCCATGGAAATCATGTTGCGACAACGGCGATGTGTTCAAAACACGCTTCCGCGTCGCAGACGACCATTCGGACCAGTGGCAATACCTCAAAGACGGCCAGTGGAAAGTTATCCCACCCGACATCATCAAGTCTGAAGACACGCCAGATCATTTGCCCGTGCTGTTCATAAACAAGCGCACGGGGGACGAGCTCTGCTTCTTCGTGCCGAAGGGTGGATTGTGATGCCTTAGACCTGTCGCCAGCTCGACCCGTCGATTACGGGCAACAGAAGCCTATCTTTCGCGAGCGATCACGCGTAGGGTCGCCTCGTCGCAAGACGATGGCGCTGAACCTTAGAGTGGACTGCGGGCAGACCCGGGGGCAGTACCCGGCGCCTCCACCTTAGCAGCTTGAGCTTAAAGGTCTCATCTCGGTGAGATCGATTCTGCCGAAAGGCCGAATCCCAGGGCTGCTAAGGCGGGGGCGAACCAGGATCGATGGTCGCAAAGAAGCTCTGAATTGTGCTCGGCATGATACCGCCGTTATCGGGTCAAAAACCTAAATGCAAACGATAACGTTGCATTGAACGAAGTGCGCCTCGCGGCGTAACCTGTTCGGGGTTGGTCCACCTGGCAACAGAACGGCCATCGCCGCGTCAGCCTTCGGGTTGGCGCGGCTTTTATTTGCAGTCTGCCCGCCTCACTTGCGTTGCCTTCAATCTCGGTCCTTGCCGTGCTAGGCGTAGGGCATATCGAAAAAAAAGGAGTGAGCGTTGACGCAGGCGATCACCTCCGCCGGCACCTCCCGCAACAACCTGCTGATGATCGCCGCCGGCGGCGTCATCTCCGGCATTCTCACCCCACTGTTGCCGGCGCTGATCGACCAGATCGGCGGTCCCGGCCAGCTTCGCATTTCGCTGATCGCGGTGCCGTTCGCCGTGCTCGTCTTCATTCTGGCGCGGCGCTTCAGCGCCAATCCGCTTTGGGCAGCCATGCTTGCCGCCATCGTCACTATGATCGCGTTCGTCTGCGCGGTGAATGCGGCCATCTTTATCGAGGGGCAGACCGCGGGCGCGGCCACGGTCATGCGCTATCTCCTCGCCGGATTGACCGGCGGCCTGGTCGGCACCGCCGTGATGGCGCTGGGAATCGGCCTGCTGCCGGCAGGGCCGCGCATCGCCGCGGCGTGGTGGCCGATGCTGATCACGGGCACGCTCGCCGGCACGCTGCTGGCGCTCGACAATGCGCTCGGCCTCGACCAGATCTCATTCCTCTATCCGGTCTGGCAGGCGGCGGTCGCGGTGCGGTTGGTGATGGCGCTGCGGTCGTGACGGCCCAGAGTCGCGTGCAGCCCCGTAGTTCTACCGGCCCGCATTGAAGCCTGCATTAAGGCTGCCTTAGCCGAGTTCCGCCTACGTTGACCGCTCCCTCACGCAGCGGAATCACAAAATGCGGATCGGTCGACTCTTTGCGGTATCGATGCTTTCGGTGACGCTCCTGGCGGTCATTCTTGGCGCCGGGGTCCTTATCCCGCAGTACCGGACCTATGCCGGAAAGACCGAGGCGATCAAGGCGGTGGAGGCCTACGGCTCCGTGCTGGCGGTTGGCCAGCAGGTCGCGGGCTACCGGGCGCCTTATGTCGGCCCGCTGTTTCAGGAAGGCGCCGCGACGCAGGCCCAGCTCGATGTGGCGGCGAAGGCGGTGCAGACGGCAGATGCAGCGTTCGCCAAGGCGCGGACCGCCGTCGGCGCACTCAGCGATGGCGCGGCGATCGTCCAGGGCCTCAACCAGGCGGCCGCCAAACTGGCCGAGGTTCGCACAGCGAGCGATCGCGCGATGGCGCTGCCGATGAGTGCGCGAGATCAGGCTGATATCAAAGGCTTCCTGCCGGGCATTGCACAGACCGTGGCCATTCTCGAACCGCTGTTGAACCGGCTTGAAAATCAGGTCGCGATGGCGGACGCGTCGTTGACGGCGCTGTTGAATGTCGCCCGCACGTCGCAGGATTTGCGGATCTCGGCCGGCGGCCGGGCTGCTACGGTATCGCTTGCGATCAGTACCCGCCGACCAGTGACGGCGGCTGAAATATCCACCATGGACCGCGCCCAGGGCCGCGTCGATCTCGACCGCGAACGGATCGAGGCCGGTGTGGATCAGATAGGCAGTCCGCCGCGTCTTGCGAAAGCGATGCACGATGCGATCGAGGCGTATTTCGGAAAAGCCGCGCCGTGGCTTGAAAAAGTGATGGCCGCCGGACGCAACGACGGCCAATACGGGATCGGCGCCAATGAACTCGCCACGACGATCGTGCCGGCGGTGCAGGCCTTCTTCGCCGTGCGCGATGCCGCGTTGGCGGAAGCCGCCGAACGCGCGGGCGCAGCGCGCGATGGGGCGCTAACGATGCTGGCGCTGGCCGGCCTTGCCGTCGCGGCGCTGCTCGCCGTGCTCGCCGGCGTCACCATGATGCTGCGTCGGCGCGTGATCACGCCGCTCGCAACGCTAACCGGCGCCGTTGGCGAACTCGCCGCCGGCCGGCATGACGTCACGATTCCGACCATCGATCGCGCCGACGAAATCGGCGCCATGGCGGGTTCGCTGCAGGTCTTCAAGGATGCCCTGATCGCCAAAAAGGCCGCCGACGAGGCCGCCGCAGTGGAAGCCGATGCAAAGATCCGGCGCGGCCAGCGCGTCGACCGGATCACAAGCGACTTCGAAGCGATGATCGGCCAGATCGTCGACATCGTGTCGTCCGCCTCGACTGAACTGGAGGCCTCCGCCGGCACGCTGACGGCGACCGCCGAACGTTCGGAAGAGCTGACCACCATGGTCGCGGCGGCGTCTGAGGAAGCCTCCACCAATGTGCAATCGGTCGCATCCGCCACCGAAGAGATGGCTTCCTCGGTCAACGAGATCAGCCGTCAGGTCCAGGGCTCGGCGCGGATCGCCGGTGAAGCGGTGGAGCAGGCGCAGAAGACCAACGACCGCGTCGCCGAACTCGCGAAGGCCGCCGCCCGAATCGGCGACGTCGTGGAGTTGATCAACACCATCGCCGGCCAGACCAATCTGCTGGCCCTCAATGCCACCATCGAGGCGGCGCGGGCTGGCGAATCGGGGCGCGGTTTTGCCGTGGTGGCGTCCGAAGTCAAGGCGCTGGCCGAACAGACCGCGAAAGCAACCGGCGAGATCAGCCAGCAAATATCGGGTATCCAGGCGGCAACACAGGAATCAGTCGCGGCCATCAAGGAGATTGGCGACACCATCGGACGGATGTCGGAGATCGCCTCCACCATCGCAGCCGCGGTCGAGGAGCAGGGCGCGGCGACCCAGGAAATTTCGCGCAACGTGCAGCAGGCCGCGCACGGCACGCAGCAGGTCTCCTCCAACATTACCGACGTGCAGCGCGGCGCCAGCGAGACCGGGTCCGCGTCGGCTCAGGTGCTGAGCGCGGCAAAGTCGCTGTCCGGCGAAAGCGACCGGCTCAAGCGCGAGGTCGGCAAGTTCCTGAGTTCAGTGCGGGCGGCCTGAGCCGCCGCTATCGCAAAAGCGGACGCGCTACGGCGCGATCGTCAGCACCGCCTTCATGTTGGGATGGTACCGGCAATAATACTCGACGGTACCGGCCTTCGTCAGGACCGACGTCACCGTCTTCTTCGCCGGCATCATCACGTCGAAATCGCCGTTGTGTGCGGTCGCGGTGTGCACGAACACGTCCTTGTTGATCCATTCGATGGTGTCGCCGACCTTGACCGAGACCTCGGCCGGCGCGAAGACCAGATCGGTCGTCGTGATTTGAATCGTCGCCGCATGTGCCGGGACTTCTATCGCGCCGAACAGCAGGGCGGCCATGACAGGCAGATAGCGTCCCGGGCGCATGGCGGGCTCCTTACTTCAGCTTGGCTGCGACCTGTTCGGCATGCTGCTGGTGGCCCTGGAAGATCTTCAGGCCGGTTTGCAGCAGGCTCTTCAGCTCGGCATTGCTGGCCGACGGAATCAACTGCGTCTCAAGCGCGCCGTTGACGGCCTTGTGGTAGGCGACCTCGTTGGCGACATAGGCCTTGTCGTATTCGGCGCCTTTCAGCTTGGCGAGTTCGGCGAGCTTATCGGCCGCCTGCTTCGACAGCGTCTTGCTGGTGTCGTTGTCCTCCGGCGTCACGTTCAGCTTCTTGACGAGGTCGAGCGCCTGCTTGTTCACGGCCTCATGGTCGCGCACCATGTCCCGCGCGAACGCCTTGACGTCCTTGTTGCCGGCTTTCTCGATCGCCTGCTTGGCGGCGGTTATGTCGATGACCCCTGCGGTGTAGGCGATATGCGCGATCTGCGGGTCGGTGGGTTTTGCGCCCTGCGCCAGCGCGGCGCTGCCTAGGATGCTCAATGCGGCGATCGCCGCGCTCAATCGAACGAACATGTCTGACACTCCTGTGGCGCGGCAAGCCGCGCGTTGTTGATGCACAGGAGTTGGATGGTGGGAATGCGCAGAGGTTCCGAAAAAAGATCAGCTTCCGGGCCTCGTGGTTCGAGACGCGCGGCTGTGCCGCGCTCCTCACCATGAGGGTCTCAGACCTCATCCTGAGGAGCATCGCGAAAGCGATGCGTCTCGAAGGATCGAGCCCCGCTGCCTCAGAACCCCAGCCGCTTCAATACGGCGTCCGTCAGCCGTTCGCAGCGCTTGCCGGCAAAGGGAAAGGCTTCCATGACCACGGGGCCGATTTTCCTCTCGACGTTGTCGCGCAGCATGGAGCGGGCGCGGTGCAGCCGGCTCTTCACCGTCTCCGGCTTGAGCGAGAGAATCCCGGCGGTCTCTTCCACGTTCATCCCCTCGATCACGCGGGTGATGAAGACGAGACGAAACGCCTCCGGCAGCTCGTCGATGGCATGCTCGACGACGGCTTGAATTTCACGCTGGGCCATGGATTTTTCCGGATCGTCTGACACGGCGAGAGGGAACGGGATGATCTCCGCTTCGAGCGCGCCCTGCGGCAACGAGTCGAGGTCGACGGCGGGCCGCTGACGACGCAGCCGGCCGAGCGCCTCGTTCATGGCGATCCGCGACAGCCAGGTCGAAAGGCTGGAATCGCCGCGAAAGCTCTCCAGATGCGTGAAGGCGCGGACGTAGGCCTCCTGCACCACATCCTCGGCCTCGCTGTCGTTGCGCAGGATGCCGCGGGCGAGCCGGTAGAGCCGGCGGTTGTTCGCCCGCATGATGGCGCGAACCGCGGCTTCGTCACGGGCGAGCGCGCGGCGCACCAGTTCGGCGTCGCCGGTGTCGAGGGGCGCTATATGCGGTATCTGGGCCTGGCGCATGATGGCTCCACCAATAACAGGGTATTGGGATTGGATGCGGCAAGGGCCAACAGGTTCCCGAAATAAATCGGGGTGGGTTATGCGTGCCCCGCCCACCCCACACTGCCAGACCTCATCCTGAGGAGCGCGTCTTCGCGCGTCTCGAAGGATGATTGGCACCAGCCGGGCCACATGGTTTCGAGACGGCGCGGAGCCTGTCATCGGGCCGCGCTACGCGCGGACCCGTTGGCGCCTCCACCATGAGGATCCAAGAGCTGCTACGCCTTCGGCACCTGGTCGAGGAACCCGGTGATGCTGCGGATGCGCCCGTTGCTGAGCACGGCAAAATCCGTTCCCTTGATCGAGCTGTCGCCGCCATCGGGGCCGAGCCCCCAGGAGAAGCGAACGTGGTCGCCGAAACCGTTGGGCTCGCCGATCAGCTTGAACCTGAAATCCGGAAAACGCTGCTGCACGCCGGCGACGAGCGCGTCCACGCCGTCATGGCCGTCGCCGCTCATCAGGGGATCGACGTATTTCGCGTCCGTCGTCCAATTCGCTGCCAGCATCTCGCGGCGGCGGGTTGGGGCGCGCTCGTTCCATAGGGCGATATAGTTGCGGGCAATGCTGTGAACGTCGGTCATGGTGATCTCCTTATGGTTAGGCCGGATTGATCGGTTGACCGACTATCTGATATCCGCGAGCGCCAATCGATTACCTCTGAGGTCAAGGATTGTCCGGATCGCATCCACGGACCAATGATCGGGCTAGGGCATGCGCCGGATTTGGCGTAAAAGCATGATCCCGACCTCGTCGGTTCCTAGGGAAAACGTCAAAGCTCGGGCTCTTGCCGTCCTCCTCATTGTGGGGCGATCGATCGGTGGCAGAAGAAACCAAGACGCCGAAGCAGAACGCGGGCGCCGACTGGGCGCAGCAGGTGTGGCTGTGGCCGCTGGAAGCCGCGCGACTGGCGCTCGACAGCTACGCGCAATGGTTCGCAGATCAGAAGCCTGCGCCTTCCCCCGCATCGGAACAAAAGCCGCTCGCCTGGACCACGCCGAACACCGTAGTGCTGCAACTTCAGTCGATGCGATTGCGGGAGTTTTCGCGCGGAAATTCGAAGCAACAGCCTGTTCTTGTTTGCGCGCCCTACGCGTTGCACGGGGCGCTGGTTGCGGATTTCGCGCCTGGCCATAGTCTTGTCGAGGCGCTGCAGCGAGACGGCATGAACCGCATCTATGTCCCGGACTGGTGCTCGGCGACGGCGGACATGCGCAACCTGTCGATCGACAATTATCTTGCCGAGCTCAATGTGGCGATCGATGAGATCGGCGCGCCGGTCGATCTTGTCGGTCTGTGTCAGGGCGGATGGCTGTCGCTGGTCTATGCCGCGCGCTTTCCCGGCAAGGTGCGGCGGCTCGTGCTTGCCGGCGCCCCTGTCGATATCTCGACGCCCTCCGAACTCTCGAAGATGGTGGCTGCACTTCCGCGGCAAGCTTTCGAGCAGATGGTGCGCCAGGGCGAGGGCATCGTGAGCGGCGAGCATATGCTGCGGTTCTGGAACATTCCGTTCAACCAGCATGACGTGGAAGCAACGCTGCAAAGGAATCTCGGCGAGGGATCGGACGAGGCCTGCGTGCTGCTGGATCGTTTCGAGCGCTGGGACCGCGCGACGCTGGATCTGCCGGGGACCTATTATCTCGAAGTGACCGAGCAGGTTTTCCGGCAGAACCTGATCGCTAGAGGCCGCTTTGTCGCGCTCGGCCGCCGAATCGATCTCGGCGAGGTGCGCGTGCCGGTCTTCCTGCTGGCCGGCGATGATGACATCGTCGTCCCGCGCGATCAGGCGTTCGCGACTGCAGCGCTGCTGGGCACGCCACCGGCGCGGCTGGAGCGGGCCTGCGAGCCGTGCGGTCACCTCAGCCTTTTCATGGGGCGTAAGGTCTTGAGCCATTCCTGGCGCCGGATCGCCCGATGGCTTCAGGCCGATCTCGGCGATGTCGCCGGCGCCAAAATCAGCGCGTGAGATGCAAATGAAAACGCCCCGGATTGCGCGTGCAATCCGGCGCAACGAAACGTTTGCGGTAATGGCCTTACTTCGCCGCGACCACCATGATCTCGACATTGTACTGCGGCGCCGCCAGCTTCGCCTCGACGGTGGCGCGTGCCGGCGTGTTACCCGCCGACACCCAGCCGTCCCACACCGCGTTCATTTCGGGAAACGTCTTCATATCGGTGATGTAGATCGTGGCCGACAGCAGCTTCGACTTGTCGGTGCCTGCCTTGGCAAGATGGCCGTCGATGATCGAAAGGATGTCCTGCGTCTGCTCGGTCACGCTCTTGCCGGCTGCCTTGCCGGCGACGACGCCCGCGAGATAGACGGTGTCGCCGTGGACGACGACCTGGCTCATGCGAGGTCCGGTTTCGAAGCGCTGGATGGTCATATTGTTCTCCTGATAGGGGGCCGCGGTTTCTTAGCGCGCTCACGCCTCAAGGGCTACTGCGTTATTTGCATCGAACCTTGCCGCACCCGGGCTTGACGAGAAGGCGTTTCACCCTGCCGCCTTCGCCGCCGCGCGTCCTGCATTCCTCCCCGAGAACAGGCAGCCGCCGAGGAAGGTACCTTCCAGCGAACGGTAGCCGTGCACGCCGCCACCGCCGAAGCCGGCGGCTTCGCCCGCGGCGTAAAGCCCCCTGATGATCTGGCCGTCATTGCCGAACGCGCGCGAGTCAAGATCGGTCTCGAAGCCGCCCAGCGTCTTGCGGGTCAGGATGTTGAGCTTGACCGCGATCAGCGGGCCGTGTTCGGGATCGAGAATCCGGTGCGGTTTGGCGGTGCGGATCAGCCTGTCGCCGATGTAGCGCCGCGCATTGTGCAGGTTCATCACCTGCGCGTCCTTGACGTAGGGGTTGGTGATCTCGCGGTCGCGCGCCTCGATCTGCGCCTTGATGTGATCATGCTTGAGCAGGTCGCTACCGGCGAGCGCGTTCATCGCGCTGACGAGGTCGGCGAGATTGTCGCGCACGATGAAGTCGGCGCCGTTCTGCTTGAACGCTTCCACCGGCGCCGGCGCGCCCTTGTTGGTGGCGCGCTTGATCGTCATGCGCCAGCTCTTGCCCGTGAGGTCGGGGTTTTGCTCGGAGCCGGAGAGCGCAAACTCCTTCTTGATGATGCTCTGGGTCAGGATGAACCAGGAATAATCATGGCCGGTGCCCATGATGTAGTGCAGTTGGCCGAGCGTGTCGGAGCCCGGGAACAGCGGCGCCGGCAGGCGCTTGCCCGTAGCGTCGAACCACATCGAGGACGGGCCGGGCAGGATGCGAATGCCGTGGCGCGGCCAGATCGGATTCCAGTTTCGGATGCCTTCGACGTAGTGCCACATCCGGTCGCGGTTGATCAGCCGCGCGCCCGCGGCTTCCGTGATGCCGATCATGCGCCCGTCGACATGTTCGGGCACGCCGGAGATCATGAATTTCGGCGGCTCGCCCAGGCGCTTCGGCCAGTTCTGCCGGACCAGGTCGTGATTGCCGCCGATACCGCCGGAGGCAACGATCACCGCCGGTGCGCGAAAGCTGAAATCGCCGATCACCTTGCGCGACGAGCTTTTGCCGCGCTCCACGGGATCGGGCTCGAGCACCGAACCGCTGACGCCCCCGACCGCGCTGCCTGTCATCACAAGTGTGTCGACGCGGTGGCGGAACTTGAACATTAACCGTCCGCTCTTCTCCGCCTCGCGTGCGCGCCGCTCGAACGGCTCGACCAGGCCCGGACCGGTGCCCCATGTGACGTGAAAGCGCGGCACCGAATTGCCGTGGCCCATCGCGTCATAGCCGCCGCGCTCGGCCCAGCCGACCACCGGAAAAATACGGTGGCCCATCGCGCGCAGCCAGTCGCGCTTTTCGCCGGCGGCAAACGCGACATAGGCTTCCGCCCATCGCTTCGGCCAATGGTCGTCGTCGCGGTCGAAGCCCGCGGTACCCATCCAGTCTTGCAGTGCGAGATCGTAGGAATCCTTAATGCCGAGCCGGCGCTGTTCGGGAGAGTCCACCAGGAAGAGTCCGCCGAACGACCAAAAGGCTTGTCCGCCAAGGCTTTGCTCGCCTTCCTGGTCGACGACGATGACGCGCTTGCCGGCGTCCGCGATCTCCGTCGCCGCGACCAGACCTGCCAGTCCGCCGCCGACCACAATTACGTCTGCGTTGTCAGCCATCATTTCCTCCCCGTGCCATTTTTGATTCAAGCCCGCGTCCTCGCGCGCGGTCAACGGCTATTGGGTTCTTGGCTGTGACTGCTTCGCCACCTCGGCAAGAGTCGTTTGTTCCAGTTTGGGACCTTTGCGCGCGGAGGGTGCAGCGGCCAAGCAACACTTAATTTGAATTTGTTTTGACGTGCTGTGGTTGCCTAGACAAAATCACGATCTCAAACGACGCTACGTCCTGTCTTGCATCACTGAGACGATCAGATTCGGTTTCGACATTTTTCGACTGGGGCAGGGATATGAAGCTGCTGACGGGGTTGCTTGCCGCGGTGCTGCTGCTGGCGGGGGTAGGCGCGAGCCAAGCGGTGGTGCGGATAGCCGATGATCGCGGCGGCCGGATCGGCACCTATGTCGACAGGTATCAAGGCCTGCGCTCCTCGGGCGAAACCGTCATCATCGATGGCCTTTGCGCCTCGGCCTGCACCATCGTTCTAGGCGCAGTTCCCCATGACCGGATCTGCGTTACCTCGCACGCCAATCTCGGCTTCCACGCCGCCTGGGATTTCGGCGCCAATGGCCGCGCCATCATGAACGCCGAGGCGACCCAGATGCTGTATTCGATGTATCCGCCTGCGGTGCGGAAGTGGATCGCTGCGCGCGGCGGCCTGACCCAGCGCATGATCTTCCTGCGCGGCAAGCAGCTGCAGGCAATGTATAGGCCCTGCTATCTCGATGCGCAGGCCTCCAGCAACAAGCCGGCGTCGCGTTAAGCCTAGCGAACTGACCTTCCCAAATTCATGGTTCGAGACGCGCGGCGGTGCGCGCTCCTCACCATGAGGACGTCGGTCAAACCCTGAGGAGCGGCGTCTTCGCCGCGTCTCGAAGGATAATGGCCCCGCTCTCGCCAAGCCTTCCCCTCCGCATGACGTGATCTGCCGCCCGGCCATTCCGCTTGCCTGCCCGGGGAACTCGCCCTATCTCAACCCCATGGTTCAGCCGATCTCCACCCGACAGGGCATCATGGCGGCCGCCCGGCCGCAGGGCAGGGTGGCCTCGATGATTGCCTGGGGCGCCGCCGGCATCAGTGCGCTGGTCGTGCTCGGCGCGGCCGCATTGTGGTTCCATTACGGCACCGCCGTGTTCTTCGAAATGATCGCCGCCGGCATCTCGGCCTGCTTCTGATCGGGCAAAAAGGAATTCCACGATGGACCGGACCATTCGCCCGCTGGTGATCATTGCGGCTTTTGCCGGCAGTCTGCTGGTCGGGCTCCTGATCATGCTGTGGGCGCTCGGAGGCTTGCGCACCGTTACGGCGCCGGCGGCGATCGGCGGGCCGTTTCAACTGACCGACCAGGCCGGCCGGACCGTCACCGAGCAGAATTTGAAGGGCAAGCCGACGCTGATCTTCTTCGGCTTCACCCATTGCCCCGACGTCTGCCCGACCGCGCTGTTCGAGATTTCGGAAGTGCTGAAGGCGATGGGCAAGGACGCCGACCGCGTCAACGCCTGGTTCGTTTCGGTCGATCCCGAGCGCGACACGGCGGGCGCGATGAAGGACTATCTCTCCAGTTTCGATCCGCATTTGAAAGGGCTGACTGGCGAGCCCGCGGCGGTGGCCAAGGTGCTTTCGGCCTACAGGGTCTATGCCCGCAAAGTCCCGCTCAAGGACGGCGACTACACCATGGACCATACCGCGCTGATCTATCTGATGGATCGCAACGGCAATTTCGTAGCGCCTTTCAACCTGAAACGGAGCCCTGAGGAAGCCGCGAAGGATTTGAAGCGCTACCTCTGAGCGGTTGCCCGAGGGGTCAAAAGCCGAAAACGGCCCTCGCATCGCAGGCCGGATGGTCTATAAGGCCGTGAATTCCGTAACATATTGCAGACGATGCCATATCTTACCGCTCCGTTAACCAATGCAAGACTGCATCGCGCCGTCCGCGCGGGGCTGGTCGGGTTGTCGATCGTGTCAGCGCTGACGGCTGTCAGCAGTGCTGCGGCGCAGGCGCAAACCCAGCCCCGCCCGGCGGTCGAGGCAGCCCCGCAGGCGGTGCCCGGCTTCTGGGACCCGCGGCGGCGCCCGGACCGGCCGGACATGTCGCGCCTGACCGTGATCCGGTTCCTGACCGAGACTGATTACCCGCCGTTCAACTTCACTGGTCCTGACGGCAATCCCGCGGGCTTCAATGTCGATCTGGCGCGTGCGCTGTGCGACGAGATCAAGATTTCCTGCACCGTCCAGATGCGCCGGTTCGAGACGCTGGTCGACGCCATCACCAGCAACCGTGGCGACGCCATCATCGCCTCCATGGCGGTGACGCCGGCGTTGCGCGCCCGGCTCGATTTCACCGATCCCTATTACCGCGCGCCGGCCCGTTTCGTGTCCCGGCGCGACGCCGTGATGCCGGAGATCCGCCCCGAATATCTCGAGGGCAAGAAGGTCGGGGTCATCGGCGGTACCTCGCACGAGGCCTATCTGAAGGCGATGTTCACCGACGCCGAGATCAAGTCCTATCCGAACGACGATGCGCTGCGGCTCGCTTTGCGGCGGAGCGAGGTCGATTTCATCTTCGGCGACGCGATCTCGCTGGCGTTCTGGATCAACGGCACCGATTCGGCCGAATGCTGCGCCTTCTCGGGCGGGCCCTTTGTCGAGAGCCGCTATTTCGGTGAGGGCATCGGCATCGCCGTCCGCAAGGGCAACGATCTGCTACGGACGTCGCTGAACTGGGCGCTGTTCCGGCTTTGGGAGAAAGGCCGCTTCACCGATCTGTGGCTGCGGTATTTTTCCGTCAGCCCGTTTTGAGACGGCGTCATTCCGGGATGGTCCGAAGGACCAGACCCGGAATCTCGAGATTCCGGGTTCGATGCTGCGCATCGCCCCGGAATGACGGCTTTGCCGTCATTTTGCATTTTGCCTCGGAAGCGCTAGTTTCCGCGGCTTCCGGAGAGAGCCTTAATAAATGTCCGCCATCGACGTTGCCTTTAGCCCGAGCGATCTGCGTGCGCTCGCCGAACAATCCAACGCCTGGCCGTTCGAGCAGGCCAAGGCCATTGTCGCGCGGCTGAAGAAAAACCCGAAGGACGAGGTGCTGTTCGAAACCGGCTACGGTCCGTCGGGGCTGCCGCATATCGGCACCTTCGGCGAGGTCGCGCGCACCACCATGGTGCGCCATGCCTTCCGCGTGCTCACCGAGGACAAGATCAAGACGCGCCTGCTCGCCTTCTCCGACGACATGGACGGCCTGCGCAAGGTACCGGACAACGTGCCGAACAAGGAGATGCTGGCGTCGCATCTCGGCAAGCCGCTGTCGCGGATACCCGATCCGTTCTCCAATGAGTATCCGTCGTTCGGCGCGCACAACAATGCGCGGCTGCGAGCGTTCCTCGATACATTCGGCTTCGACTACGAGTTCGCCTCTTCGACCGACTACTACACCTCCGGTCGGTTCGACGCCGCGTTACTGCGCATGCTGGAACGGCTCGACGCCGTCATGAAGATCATGTTGCCGAGCCTGCGCGAAGAACGTGCTGCGACCTATTCGCCGTTCCTCCCCATCTGCCCGCGCACGGGCATGGTGCTCTATGTGCCGATCGTCGAGCATGATGTGAAGGCCGGAACGGTCTCCTACGACGATCCGGAAACGAAGGAGCGCGTCACGCTCCCTGTGACCGGCGGGCATTGCAAGCTGCAATGGAAGCCGGACTGGGCGATGCGCTGGTTCGCGCTCGGCGTCGATTACGAAATGGCCGGCAAGGACTTGATCGACTCGGTCAAGCTGTCCGGCAAGATCTGCGCGGCGCTCGGCGGCACGCCGCCGGACGGCTTTAATTACGAGCTGTTCCTCGACGAGAAGGGCCAGAAGATTTCGAAGTCGAAGGGCAACGGCCTGACCATCGACGAATGGCTGCGCTATGCCTCGCCGGAATCGCTGTCGCTGTTCATGTACCGCGAGCCGAAGGCAGCGAAGCGGCTGTATTTCGACGTGATCCCGCGCAATGTCGACGACTACCAGCAATTCCTCGACGGGTTTACGCGGCAGGATCCCAAGCAGCAGCTCGCCAATCCGGTCTGGCACATTCATTCCGGCAAGCCGCCGAAGGCCGACATGCCCGTCACCTTCCAGCTCTTGCTGACGCTGGTGTCGTCCTCGAACGCGGAGAACGCCGAAACGTTGTGGGGCTTCATCGGCCGCTACCGTCCCGGCGTGACGCCGCAGACGCATCCGAAGCTGGATGCGATGGTCGGCTACGCCATCAACTACTACCGCGACTTCGTGGCGCCGACGAAGCAGTTCCGTGAACCGACGGACAACGAGCGCGCCGCGCTGCAGGATCTGCGCGATGCGCTGTCGCAATTGCCGGCCGGATCATCTGCGGAAGACATCCAGAACGTGGTCTACGAGATCGGCCGCCGCGAGCCGTTTTTGGATCAGGTGAAAAAGGGCAAGGACGGCCGGCCCGGCGTCTCGCTCGACTGGTTCAACATGCTCTACCAGGTGCTGCTCGGCCAGGAGAAGGGCCCGCGCTTCGGCTCGTTTGTCGCAGTCTACGGCGTGACCAACGCGATCGCCATGATCGACGGCGCGCTGGCGCGGAGTGCGTAGGCCTCTTCGTCGTCCCTGCGAACGCAGGGACCCATAACCACCGAATGCAGTTGTCGTGAGAAGGCGTTTGCCACTCTGCCCTATCGGTAGATCACGCGGTATGGGTCCCTGCGTTCGCAGGGACGACAAGGGCTTTTTTCCCAACTCGGCTGCAGCACGTAGCGGCGGCTCGACCAGTCCGTCTACCCCGCAAACCGGGATGGCAGGTCCGCCGCAATTTCAGCCATGGCAGCGCCGGATTGCGCTGCACTACTGCGCATAACAGCCGTCAAAGCCTCCACCGAGGGGCCAGCAAATAAGCGCATTAGGGAGAAAGCTCATGCAGTTCAGGGTTTCGCCGAAGACGCTCAGCGAGTACAGCGCCGAGGAATGGCAGGCGCGGGTCGATCTCGCCGCCGCGCACCGGTTGGCCTTCATCCAGGGATTTTCCGAAGGCATCTTCAACCATCTGACCTTCGTCGTGCCGGGCAAGAGCGATCGCTATTACCAGATCCCGTTCGGTACGCATTGGTCCGAGGTCACGGCGTCCTGCTTCATGGAAGTCGGCATCGACGACGGTGAGGTTAAACGCGGTGAAGGCGAGGTCGAGCGCTCCTGCTATTGCATCCACGCGCCGATCCACAAGGCGCTGCCGCAGGCGAAGGCGGTGTTTCACACCCACATGCCGCATGCCAGCGCGCTGACGCGGCTCGAAGACCCCCGCATCAAAGAGATCGGCCAGACCGAGGTCGGGCTGTCAGGCGCCATCGCCTATGACGACGAATATACCGGCCCGGCGCTCGATCCCGCCGAAGGCGCGCGGCTTGCAAAGGTCATCGGCGACAAGACTGTGCTTTTCATGGCCAATCACGGCATCTCCACCGTCGGCGCCACCGTCGCGGAAGCCTATGACATGCTGTACTACGTCGAGCGTGCCGCCCAGGTGCAGATCTACGCGATGTGGACCGGGCAGAAGCTGAAGCAGCTTCCTGCGCCTGTGGTGGAGAAAACCAAGCGCGATTACAAGGACGAGCATCTCTACAAAGGCCCGACCCCGGCCCAGCGGCATTTTGATGCGCTGAAGCGGATGCTGGACCGCAAGGAGCCCGACTACGCGACGTAGTTTTTTTCGCGGCGCAGTCTTTGCGTCGTCCCTGCGAAAGCAGGGACCCATACGCCGCGGCCCGCGGAAAGGGCAGGCGGAGAGACGTCGTCCTTCGCCACTAACATTTGTGGTTATGGGTCCCTGCGTTCGCAGGGACGACGGTAACTACTGGCTCGGGCCTCACGATCTGCATGGTCAGCCAACCGCCGCTCTGACCTCATCCGCAAACCGGTGCCAGATTTCCGGGCGCCAGCTTCCATTGGCCGCGCCCGAGGTCGACGGCAAGATCCACACCCTGGTATCGCCGATCAGATCACACTGCTCGCCATAGTCCCGCTTGCCGTCGAAGAATTTCTGTCCGGCCGTCTTGCTGGTGAATGCGAGGAATTGCGGACGAAATGTTGCAATTGCATTGCTCAGCCGGGCGCGATCCGCCGCCGTCAGTTTGGGAAGCGTGGCGCGGTCCATTCCCGCACCCGCTTTCACGAGATCAGTCAGGCCGATGCCATGGTGCAGCAGGCTGCGATATTGATGCGGTCGCAGCGGCTCCGGCGTCAGCCGCGTCTCGTGCAGGATCTTCCAGAACTTGTTTTGCCGGTGCGCGTAGTAGGCCCGCTCGGCGGCGGACGTCGTCCCCGCGGCGGTTCCGCACAACACGATGCGAAGGGAATGTTGCAGCAGGTCGCTCAGCACGTCCGTCATGGCGCGGCAATCCTACTGGCTCGCCCACACGATCCTTGCGATCCAGGCGACGTCGTCGGCGTCCAGCGTACGATCGGCATGGGCCGGGTTGAGCGACTGCAATTCCAGCGTCTTGGTGGTCCGGCGCTTCAATTCCTTGACCATCACTTCGCCGCCTGACGTCTTGAGCACCACCCGGTCGCCGCGCCGGATCGCCGTGCCCGGCGACACCACGATGATGTCGCCGTCGCGATAGGTCGGCTTCATCGAATCGCCCGAGATCTCGAGCGCGTAGGCATGCTCGTCGCTGGCCGACGGCAGCGCCACCTCGTCCCAGCCACGGCCGGAGGGAAAGCCGCTCTCGTCGAAATAGCCGCCGCTGCCGGCTTGCGCCAGGGCGAGCAACGGCACCGATTGCAGGCCGCGCGCGCCATCGCCGATCAACTGCACGAAAGTGTCGATCGACGAATTGGTGGCTGCCAGCGCCTTGGATACCGATTCGGTCGACGGCCAGCGCTCGCGGCCGTCACCGGTGATGCGCTTGGATTTGTTGAAGGTGGTGGGGTCGAGGCCGGCACGCTTGGCGAGGCCCGAGGGCGACATGCCGGCGCGTTCGGCCAACCGGTCGAGCGCGGTCCAGACCTGGTTATGGGTCAGAATTCGGTGCGCCTTGGAATGTCTCGCCATCGAAAGCCCTGAATCGGTCTAGGAATTATTGCCTCATCCAGTCGGCCAGCGCAAATCTTGCGTAGCGTTTTCCAGCGAAGCGGATAGCGGTTCGCGTGAAGAAAACGCGTCAAAACAAGAGATTGGCGCCCCGGTTCTGATCGAATCAGAACCGAACAGGCGCTGCGCCCTGCCGCAGCGGCGCTTGAGTTAGCGGCCTGCCGCCTTTACGGTCGGCGGCCACCCCGGCCATTTCCGGGAAAATCCCAAGAGACTCAAGCGACAAGCCGGAACGCCGTGCCGACCATTTATAAAATCACTTCCGCCTCGGCCTGGCGCGAGGCCGAGCGGCAGGGCGTCTATCGCGGCAGTGCAGACGATCTGCGCGACGGCTTCATTCATTTCTCCACGGCGTCCCAGGTCGCCGAGACGGCGCGAAAGCATTATTTCGGCCAGACCGGCTTGTTCCTGGTCGCGGTCGACGCGGAGGCGCTCGGCGATGCGTTGCGCTGGGAGCCTTCGCGCAACGACGAACTGTTCCCGCATCTCTACGGCGAGCTTGATCTCGGCGCGGTAACCGCGATCCTCGACATGCGGGCGCGGTCCGATGGCTCTCACGATATTCCGGAGCTCACCCCGTGATCCGCGCCTTCGACGCCTTTTCGCTGCCGCTGCTGCGCTGGTTCGATCCGGAAGACGCGCATCGCATGGCGATCCAGGGCCTGCGGCTGCTGCCGCCGGTCAGGCCGCGGGCCGACGACCACAAGCTGGCGGTGCGCGCCTTCGGCTTGAATTTTCCCAATCCGATCGGCATGGCCGCGGGCTTCGACAAGAGCGCGGAGGTGCCCGACGCGCTGCTCAGGCTCGGGTTCGGCTTTGTCGAAATCGGCACCGTGACGCCGAAGCCGCAGGGCGGCAATCCACGGCCACGGCTGTTTCGCCTCGAGCGGGATGAAGCCGTGATCAACCGCATGGGCTTCAACAATGACGGCGCCGAAGCTGCGCTGCGCCGGCTTGCGGCGCGCGCCCACCATGGCGGCATCGTCGGCGTCAATGTCGGGGCCAACAAGGATTCGCCCGACCGCGTCGCAGATTATGTCAAGCTGATCGAGACGTTTGCGCCGGTTGCGAGCTATTTCACCGTCAACGTCTCCTCGCCGAACACGCCCGGCCTGCGCAATCTGCAGCAAGCGGCGGCGCTCGATGAACTCCTCGCCAAGGTGATCGATGCGCGCGAGCGGGTGCGCAGGAATGCCGGCGATTCACCGGTGCTGCTCAAGATCGCGCCGGACCTGAGTTTGGCCGAGCTCGACGACGTCGTGCACATCGCGCGCTCGCGCGGGGTCGACGGCATGATCGTCGCCAATACCACGCTGGCGCGTCCCGCGACGTTGCGCGAACAGGCGAGAGCGAAAGAGCAGGGCGGATTGTCGGGGCGGCCGCTGTTTCGGCTGTCGACGCGCATGGTGGCCGAGACTTATGTCCGCACCGAAGGTGCGTTTCCATTGATCGGCGTCGGCGGCATCGATTCCGGCGGCGCCGCGCTGACGAAAATCCGCGCCGGTGCCAGCCTGATCCAGCTCTATTCGTCGCTGGTCTACAAGGGCCTCGGGCTGGTGGACGACATCAAGAACGATCTTGCCTCGACGTTGCTGCGCACCGGGCGCGACTCGCTGTCGGAGATCGTCGGCGCGGATGCTGCGACGATCACCGCCGAGGACTGGCCGGTGGTGTAGCTTTTCGCGCGCGAGCGCGTTTGAAGTCACCTCGCCCCGCTCTTCGCGGGGAGAGGTCGGATTGCGAAGCAATCCGGGTGAGGGGAGCCTCCGCATACTCAGCTCTATCGAATTCGCGGAGACAGCCCCTCACCCCGACCCTCTCCCCGCAAGAGCGGGGCGAGGGAGAAGCAAGCCCGTCAGGCCGCAAACGACTTCCTCAACAGCGCCGGATACCACAACGCCTGCAATCCGCCGCGGGCGGCATAGTGCACCAGAAACGCGCCCCACAGTCCGGCGTTGCCGAACGATCGCAGCGCGAACCACGCGGCAAGGAAGATCAATAGCGACAGCACCATCAGATTACGCATGTCGCGCGCCCAGGTGGCGCCGATATAGATCCCGTCATAGGCAAAGGCGAACACGCCGAGCAGCGGCGCGAAGATGACGAACGGCAGATAGTCGCGCGCGATGCGCCGCACGTCCGCGCTCGCGGTCAGCACGTCGATCAGCGCAGGCCCGAACAGCGCGAAGCTTGCGGCGACTGCAAAGGCGAAGCCAAAGCCCCAGATCACGACCAGCTTGACGGCTCCGGAGAAGGCGCGCTTGTCGCGGGCGCCATAGGCGCGGCCGCAAAGCTGTTCGGCGGCGTTGGCGAGGCCATCGAGGAAGAAGCCGCTGATCATCAGAAAATTGTTCAAGACCGCATTGGCCGCGAGCGTCACGTCGCCGGCGCGGGCTCCTTGCGCGATGAAGAACAGGAAGGCTGCAATCAGCGCTGCGGTACGAATCAGGATGTCACGATTGACTGTCAGCATCCGCATCAGTTTTGTGCGGTCGAACAGCGTCGCAGGCGAGATGGCCGATTGCCCACGGGACAGATGCCGCGCGATCAAAATACCGAGCAGGACGCCGGTCGCCTCCGCGATCACGGCTGCGATCGCGGCGCCGGCGATGCCGAGGTCGAATACCAGTACCAGCAGCACCGTCGCGATCATGTTGGTGACGTTGATCGCAACCTGGGTCGTCAGCGCCAGTGTGGCGCGCGCCTGTCCGATCAGCCAGCCGAGGACGACATAATTGGCGAGCGCAAGTGGCGCCGACCAGATCCGGATCGTGAAGTAGGTTTTTGCCGCGTGCGTGACGCCCTCGCTGCCGCCCATCGCACCCAGCAGGATGGTGGCGAGCGGAACCTGCAGCGCAATGAGCGCCGTGCCGATCAGGGCCGCGACCAGGAAGCCGCGGATCAGGATCGCACGTAATTCGATGGTTTCACCGGCGCCGAGCGACTGTGCGGTGAAGGCGACCGTGCTCATGCGCAGGAAGCCGAACAGCCAGAACATGCAGTCGAACAGCACCGAGGCCATCGCCACGCCGCCGAGCAGCGTGGCGTCGCCGAGCCGGCCGATCGCCGTGGTCGAGACGATGCCGATCAGCGGCGTGGTCAGGTTCGCGACCATCGCGGGACCCGCGATGGCAAACACCTGTGCCGTCGTGACCCCAGAAGCAGGATTAGGCGAATGCATGCCTAGAGCTCGACGACCATGCCGTCATGGGCAGCCGTGTAGATCAGTTCGCTCAGCCGTCCGAGCATGTCGTCGCTCATATGCGTCAGCACCAGCCGCTTGGCGTTGATTTCGCCCAGGTGCGCTTCCAGCGTCTTCAGGCTGAGATGGTTCTTGACGGTCTTGTCGTAGTAATACGCTTCCGCAACGAACAGGTCCGCGCCGCGCGCCGCCGGGATCAGCGCATCAGTCCATTCGGTGTCGGCGCTGTAGGTGATGACTCGGCCCTCGGCCTCGACCCGATAAGCCAGGAACGGCCCGCCGGATTCGCCGTGGACGACAGGATAGGGCGTCACCTTGACTTCGCCAAAAGTCCGGCTCTGCTCCGGTTCGAGTGCGACGACGGATAGATCGAAGCGTTGTTTGGCTTTGGAGGAGTGCTCGAACAGCGCTTCCATCAGGTTGGCGAGCTTCGTCTCGATGCCCTGTGGACCAGCGATCACCAGCGGACGGGAGCGCCGCGTGAACTGCGCATCCAGCAGCAGGAACGGAAGGCCGCCAAAATGGTCGCCGTGGAAATGCGTGATCAGGATCAGGTCGATGCCGTCGCGCGCGATGCCGAGACGCTTCAGCGCCGGCAGCGACGACGCGCCGCAGTCGATCAGGAAATTGACGCGTGCGCCGGTGACGTGGAAGCAGGTGTTGAACCTGCCGCCGGAACCGAGTGCGTCGCCGCAGCCGACAAATCGCAATTGCATCGGCTGCGGCCTTTACGAGTTGAATCTATCGCCCGCGCGGGGCGCCGAACAGCCGCGACAGCAGCCAGATCGGGACCACGATCACGGCACCGAGCAGGAAGTAGCGCCACAGCCAGTTGACCGCGTCGAAGCCGAGGTCCCACAGCCGCCGGAACAGGGTCTGGATGCTGTGCAGGATATTCCAGGGATCGAAGCCGATCGCGGCCAGCACCACGCCGACCAGGATCGACAGCAGGATCAACCGGAACGCCACCGACAGCGGCGAGCCGCCGAGGAAGCGGTACAGGCCGTCATTGCTGGCCGGCAGGTCTCTGACGTCGTTTGGCATCGGTCTCTCCTCGCGGGTCGCGCGCATTATAGGCACGGCGGGGCACATGGGGAACCCGCTCGTATCAGTCAATGGCCGCTATGCGCCGCTGGAATGTTAATTTGCCGTCACGTCTTTGAGCATCCGTTCCAGCGTCTCCAGCCGGTCGGCCTCGCGCGGCGGCTTGTCCCAGCGCAGCCGGCTGATGCGCGGAAACCGCATCGCGACGCCGGATTTGTGCCGCGGCGAGCGCGCCAATCCCTCGAAGGCGACTTCCAGCACCAGGCCCTGGTCCGGCTCATGCACGACATGCCGCACCGGGCCAAACTTTTCCGTGGTGTTGCGGCGGACGAAACGGTCGATCTGCAAGAGTTCCTCGTCGGTGAAGCCGAAATAGGCTTTTCCGACCGGCACCAGTTGCTCGCCGTCCTCGCCCGAGGTCCAGACGCCGAAGGTGTAGTCCGAATAATAGGACGAACGCTTGCCGTGGCCGCGCTGCGCATACATCAAGACGGCGTCGATGATGTGCGGGTCGCGCTTCCATTTCCACCACTGGCCCCTGGGGCGGCCCGGCAGGTACGGCGCGTCGCGCCGCTTGAGCATCACGCCTTCGACCGCCTCGGCATCTTCGCCCGCCCCAGCGCTTGCGGGATCGGCGCGCGCCGCCATCAGCGCGTCCCAGCTATCGAAGGCGACCGTCGGCGACAGATCGATGCGGGAATCGTCCAGCTTCCGGACGAATGCCTCGAGATGCGCGCGGCGCTCGACGAACGGCAGTTCGCGCAGGTCGTTCTCATCGTCGCCGAGCAGGTCGTAGGCGCGCAAGTGAATCGGAAATTCGCTGATCAGTTTCGGCGAGACGACTTTTCGGTTCAGCCGCTGCTGCAGCACGTTGAAGGTTTGCACACGGCCTTCGCGCAGCACCAACAGCTCGCCGTCGATGGCGCCGGGGAGGTGCAGCGACGGCAAGAGGTCGGGAAAGCTCTTGCTGATGTCCTCGCCGGTGCGCGAATAGAGCCGCGCCTGCATGTGGCCGCGCTCGTCGCGGCCCGAGACCGCCTGCACGCGGATGCCGTCCCACTTCCATTCCGCGATGTAATCGGACGGATCGAGGCTGGCGAAATCCGTATCCTCGATCGCATGGGCCAGCATTACCGGGCGGAACGGCGCCGGATCGCGGTTGACCGGCTTGTCGCCGCGGCCTTCCAGCCACGCGAACAGGTCGAGATAGGGCGGGGAAAGTCCCGGCCAGATCAGTTCGATCTCGTGCGGGTCCTTGTCGCCGAGTGCGGCCGCGGCGGTTTTGGCGAGCCGCGCCGAAATCCCGATCCGCATCGCGCCGGTGACGAGTTTCAGCAGCGCCCAGCGGCCGGTCTCGTCGAGCTCGTCGAGCCAGCGCGCGAGCTGCGCCGGCAGCTCGGTCTTGCCGAGGGTGCGAAGGGTGGTGACGACTTCACTCAGCGTCGGCGGCGGAGGGTTATTGTGGCCGCGTTGCTCACCCGTGGGATACCCCTCTCCCTGGCCCTCCCCCGCAAGGGGGGAGGGAACAGTGAGAGTTGTGAGTGCGGCTTTCGAGTTGAGTCGCGGTGACAGCGCAGCACTCAACTGGGCTCCCTCCCCCCTTGCGGGGGAGGGCGGGGGAGAGGGGTGGCTCAGCAAAGACTCGCCGTAGTGATCGCCACCCCTTGGCCACATCAGCGCGACCGTCTCGGATAAATCGCCGACGTAATCATACGACAGCCCGAACAACACCGGATCGGTGCGATCCATAATCAGATCGCGGACCAGTCCCGGCTTGGCATGCTTGAACGACAGCGCGCCGGTCAGCGCCGCCAGCGCGTAGCCGCGGTCGGGATCTCCGACTTCACGAAAATAGCCCGTGATCAGCCGCAACTTGTTGTTGCGGCCGGGCTCATAGGCGAGGCGATCCAGAAGTTCGGCGAAGCGGTTCATGCCTCGGCCTCGTCGGCCGCGACCACCTCGTGCTCCTCCTCGTCGCCGTAGCCGACGAGGTCGAGCGGCCGCGCGGCCAGCCCGCGCGCCTTGCACCAATGCACCAGCGCGTCTTCCTGGCCATGCGTGACCCAGATCTCGCCGGCGCCGGTGGCTTCGATGGTTGCGGTCAGGCCGTCCCAGTCGGCGTGGTCTGATATCACCAGCGGCAGTTCGACGCCGCGCTGGCGGGCGCGCGCCCGTACCCGCATCCAGCCCGAGGCGAACGCCGTGACCGGATCGGGGAAACGTCGCGTCCAGATGTCTGAGGTAGCCGATGGCGGCGCCAGCGTGATGGTGCCGGCGAGATCGGCCTTCTTCACGCCCCTGACCGGACGTAGCTCGCCGAGCGCGACGCCACGCCTTTCATAGTAGTGTGTGATCGTTTCCATCGCGCCGTGGAGGTAAATCGGCGCGTCATAGCCCTGCTCGCGCAGCAGCGCGATCACACGCTGCGCCTTGCCGAGCGAATAGGCGCCGACCAGATGCGCGCGCTCCGGAAACAGCGCCACTGATGCCAACAACTTCTTCACCTCATCCGCCGCATCGCCATGGCGAAACACCGGCAGTCCGAATGTTGCCTCGGTGATGAAGACGTCGCAGGGCACCACTTCGAACGGCGCGCAGGTCGGATCAGTCGCGTCCTTGTAGTCGCCGGAGGCGACGATGCAGGTGTCCTTGCAACTCACCGCAATCTGCGCCGAGCCCAGCACGTGACCCGCAGGATGGAATTTGATGGTGACGTCGCCGAGCCGAATTTCCTCGCCATAGCGAATGGCCTGGGTGCTGCGGGCGAAATTGTCGCCGTAGCGCAGCCGCATCATGTCGAGCGTTTCCTGCGTGGCGAGTACGGCGCCATGGCCGGGCCGGGCATGATCGGAATGGCCGTGGGTAATCACGGCCCGCTCGACCGGGCGCACCGGGTCGATATGAAAGCCGCCCGGCTTGCAGCACAGGCCGGCGGGAAGGGGAATCAGGATGTCCTGCGGACGCATGCCTGACATATAGGAGGTCTCGCGCCGGATTTTACCCGTCATGCGCGGGCTTGACCCGCGCATCCATCTTCTGAAGAGTCTCCCTTTATTGATGGATTGCCGGGTCCCGGCTACGCCAAGGCTTCGCCGGGCACTCTAGTGTCAGGCCGGCGAAGCTTCAGCGAGGTCGGCAAGCCTGGCAATGACATGTTTCGGAACCCATGCCTGCCCGCCTTTTTCTCTCCTCCGGCGATCTGATGGCCGACCGCCGGTTCGAATTTGCCCGCGACCTGCACTTGAAGGGCGACCTACCCGCCGCTGCCGATCTCCTGATGCAAGCGATCGAACTGGCGCCCAATTTCACGTCCGCCTGGTTCACGCTCGCCGGCATCCGCGAAGAGCTCGGCGAGCACGACGCGGCGATTGCGGCGTTTCGAAAGGCTCAGGCCAGCGATTCCGATGATCGGCACGGCGCGGGGCTTCGATTGATGCGGCTCGGCGCCGAACCATTGTCCGGCATGTCGCAGGCCTATGTGCAGACGCTATTTGACCAGTATGCGCCGCGATTTGAATCGTCGCTGGTGGGCGATCTCGGCTATCGCGGCCCGGAGCTGTTGTTCCGGGCGGTGCTGTCGGTGCGATCAGCCGCGCGCAAGCCGGCGTTCTTCAAGCGCGCGATCGATCTCGGCTGCGGCACCGGGCTTGCGGCATCAACGTTCGCCAAGGGGGTTGATCATTTCATCGGCATCGATCTGTCGCCGCGCATGATCGAGCGGGCGCGCGCCAGTGGCCTCTATGCCGAGCTTGAAGTCGCCGACATGCTGCAGGGCTTGCGCGGCCGGGCGGATGCAAGCGCCGATCTCATCCTCGCCGCCGATGCGATGGTCTATGTCGCCGATCTCGCCCCCGTGCTGGCGGAAGCCGCTCGTGTGCTTGCTGCAGGTGCTCTGCTCGCATTCACCGCCGAGACCCATGATGGTGGGGGCGTCGTTATCGGGCGAGGGCTGCGCTATGCTCACGCTGCGGCTTACGTGCGCGCTTCGGTTGAAGTCTCCGGGCTCAAATTATCTCTGCTGGAAGATCGCTCCGCCCGCAACGAGGACAACGCGCCGGTTCCCGGGCTGGTCGCCGTCGCCGCGAAAACTTGAGTCTAGACGCTACGCGCGCCGCGAATGCGGCATTGCGTGCGACATGTCAGCTATTGCCACTGAGGCCGGAATGCCTGATCAAGACTCCCATAAGGGAGAACAATAATGAAGAACAAACAAACCCGGCGCGAATTCGGCGCCACCGCGCTCGCCACTGTCCTCGCATCAGCCATGCCCGCGCCCTTCGTCCGGGCCGCGGAGAAGAAATACGATCCGGGCGCCAGCGACACCGAAATCAAGATCGGGCAGACCGTGCCGCATTCCGGTCCCGGCTCGCTCTACGGCGTGTTGGGCCGGGTCGGCGAGGCTTATTTCCAGATGCTGAACGAAAAGGGCGGCATCAACGGACGCAAGGTAAAATTCCTCTCCATGGACGACGCCTACAGCGCGCCAAAATGCGTCGAGGCGACGCGGCGGCTGGTCGAGCAGGAGGAAGTGCTGGCGCTGTATGGCTCGCTCGGCACCGCGCCGCAGACCGCCGTGCACAAATACCTCAACTCGAAAGGCGTGCCGCAGCTCCTGCTCAATACGGGCGCGTCGAAATGGAACGATCCCAAGAACTTCAAATGGACCATGGCGGGCCTGCCGCTGTATCCGACCGAAGCACGCATTCTCGCCAAGCATGTCGTGAGCGTGAAGCCGAACGCGAAGGTCGGCATCCTCTACCAGAACGACGATTTCGGTCGCGATTTTCTTGGCCCCTTCAAGAAGGTGCTGGCCGATGCCGGCGGCACCGCCAAGGTGATCATGGAGCAGACCTACGATCTGACCGAGCCGACGATCGATTCGCAGCTCATCAATCTCTCCAAATCGGGCGCTGACGTCTTCTACAATATCTCCACCGGCAAGGCGTCGTCGCAGTCGATCCGCAAACTGGCCGAACTCGGCTGGAAGCCGCTGCATCTGTTGTCGGCGGGATCGACCGGTCGTTCGATTCTCAGTGCCGCCGGCTTCGAGAACGCCACGGGCATCGTCGCGATCCGCTACGCCAAGGAGGTCGGCGTGCCGCGCTTCGAGAAGGATCCCGACGTGATGGCGTTCGAAGAACTGCGCAAAAAGTACCTGTCCAATGTCGATCCTGATAACACCATCGCTTTTGCCGGTTACGGCCAGGTGGTGGCGATGGCGGAGATCCTGCGCCGTTGCGGCGACGAGCTCACCCGCGCCAACGTTCTAAAGCAAGCCACAACGCTGGCGGGCTTCCATTCTCCCTACATGCTGGACGGCGTGACCTACAGCTACACGCCCGACGACTACACCCCGATGAAGACGCTCTATATCTCGATCTTCAACGGCAAGGACTGGGACATTTCGGACAAGCCGGTGACGGAGTAGCGGGCGCGCGCCTTCCCTCGCTCGTGGTCCCGTCACCCTGAGGAGCGCGGAACGCGCGTCTCGAAGGGCGACGGCCACCAGCGGGGCCGCGTACCCTTCGAGGCTCGCTCGCGCTCGCACCTCCAGCGACAACGGCGAAGCCGTTGCGCGGGGGTGACGGATCGGACGTCAGCGGGCGAGATGAGGTAGCTCCGGCCCCTCGACGAACTCGCCCGGACGGCTTACCTCTTCTCCGTGCCGTCGCTTGATCCCTTACCGTTCACGCCGCTTGAAACGGCTGCGCTGCTGCCCGACCGCTTCCGCCGCTGGTTCGCCGCGCGCGGCTGGTCGCCGCGCGAGCATCAGCTGGCGCTGCTGGCAAAAGCCAGCGATGATGCGTCGGCGCTGCTGATTGCGCCGACCGGTGCGGGCAAGACGCTGGCCGGCTTTCTGCCGACGCTGGTGGAGCTTTCCGCCGTTCCGAAGGGCGGCGGCGAGAAGAACCTCATCTCCACCGGCCGCAGCGTCAAACGCAGCGGCGGCCTTCACACCCTCTACATCTCGCCACTGAAAGCGCTCGCGGTCGATATCGCGCGCAATCTGGAGACGCCGATTGCCGAGATGGGCCTGCCGATCAAGGTCGAGACCCGCACCGGCGATACCCCGGTGTCGCGGCGGCAGCGGCAGCGGCGCTATCCGCCGGATGTCCTGCTTACCACGCCCGAACAACTGGCGCTGTTGCTGTCTTCGGACGACGCGCCGTTTCTGTTCTCTTCGCTCAAGCGTATCGTGCTCGACGAGCTGCATGCGCTGGTTACCTCCAAGCGCGGCGATCTGCTGTCGCTCGGGCTGGCGCGGCTGTGGCGGCTGGCGCCGGAGATGCGCGCGATTGGACTGTCGGCAACGGTGGCAGAGCCGGAATCGCTGGCACGCTTTCTGGTGCCGCAGCAGGGCGGCAGGGAAATCTCCTCCGATATAGTCGTGGCGGGCGGGGCGGCGGCACCCGTCGTCGAGATGCTCGATACCAGGGAGCGCCTGCCCTGGGCCGGCCATACCGCGCGGCATGCGCTCGGCGAGATGTATGAGCTGATCAAGCGCAACAAGACCACGCTGATCTTCGTCAACACGCGCAGCCAGGCCGAAATGCTGTTTCAGGAGTTCTGGCGGATGAACGACGATGGCCTCTCCATCGCGCTGCACCACGGCTCGCTCGACGTTGCGCAGCGCCGCAAGGTCGAGGAGGCCATGGCCGCGGGCCGATTGCGCGGCGTGGTCTGCACCTCTTCGCTCGATCTCGGCATCGACTGGGGCGACATCGATCTCGTTATCAATGTCGGCGCGCCCAAAGGCGCCTCGCGGCTGATGCAGCGCATCGGCCGCGCCAACCACCGCCTCGATGAACCCTCGCGCGCGGTTCTGATCCCGGCCAACCGTTTCGAAGTGCTGGAGTGCCGCGTCGCCATCGACGCGATCGCCGAGAATGCGCAGGACACCCCGCCGCTGCGCACCGGCGCGCTCGACGTGCTGGCGCAGCACGTGCTCGGCTGCGCCTGCGGCGAACCGTTCCTGTCAGACGAACTTTATGCGGAAGTGCTGACCTCGGCGCCATACGCTTCGCTGACGCGCGGCGATTTCGACGACGTCGTCGATTTTGTCGCCACCGGCGGCTATGCGCTGAAGACCTATGAGCGTTTCGCCCGCATCAAGCAGGACAAGCAGGGACGCTGGCGCGTCGCCAATCCAAAGGTGCGGCAGAGCTATCGCCTCAATGTCGGCACCATCGTCGAAGAAGCGATGCTGAAGGTAAAGCTGGTGCGTGGACGTGGCGGCGGGGCCGGCTCCACCGGCATGATCGGCCGCGGCGGCAGGATGCTGGGCGAGATCGAGGAATACTTTATCGAAGGCTTGGTCGCCGGCGACACTTTTGTGTTCGGTGGCGAGATCGTGCGTTACGAGGCGCTGGTCGAAGACCAGGTTTATGTCTCCCGCTCCAACGACAAAGACGCCAAGGTGCCGTCCTATATGGGCGGCAAGTTTCCACTCTCGACCTATCTGGCCGAACGCGTGCGGAAACTGCTGGACGACCGGCGGCAATGGAATGCACTGCCGGAACAGGTGCGCGACTGGCTGTCGCTGCAGCGGGATTTTTCCCGCGTGCCCGGCGTGCGCGAGCTCCTGATCGAAACCTTTCCGCGCGGCGGCAAGCATTACATGGTGTGCTATCCGTTCGAGGGCCGTCTCGCGCACCAGACGCTCGGCATGCTGCTAACGCGCCGGCTGGAGCGCGCCCGCGCCCGGCCGCTCGGCTTCGTCGCCAACGAATATGCGCTGGCGATCTGGGGCCTTGGCGACATTTCCTTCATGGTTCGCCACGGCAAGCTCGATTTCGCCGCACTGTTCGCGCCCGACATGCTTGGCGACGATCTCGAGGCGTGGCTGGCGGAATCCGCGCTGATGAAGCGCACCTTCCGCAATTGCGCGCTGATCTCGGGCCTGATCCCGCGCCGCTTCACCGGCGAGGAGAAGAGCCGCCGCCAGGTACTGTTCTCGACCGACCTCGTCTATGACGTCTTGCGAAAGCACCAGGCCGACCACGTGCTGCTCCGCGCGGCGCGCGCGGACGCCGCCGCCGGCCTGCTCGATCTCAAGCGTCTGGGTGATATGCTCTCGCGCATTCAGGGGCGAATCACCCATCGGGAACTCGAACATGTTTCGCCGCTCGCCGTTCCCGTGATGCTGGAAATCGGCCGCGAGTCAGTTTATGGCGAAGCAGGAGATGAGTTGCTGGCGGAAGCCGCCGATGAACTCATCAAAGAGGCGATGGGGTAGGACGTGACGGCGGGGGCGCAATCTTCGGGAGACGATCAAGAGATGCGCGCCTCGAAGGTCATGGTTGCAGACGTCACGTTCGTTGCCGACCTCTCCGGCGCGCTGTTCTGGCACGAGCAGCGCCTGCTCGTCGTTTCCGATTTGCACCTGGAAAAGGGCTCCAGTTTTGCGACGCGCGGCGTGCTGCTGCCACCTTATGACACGGTGGCGACGCTCGGCCGTCTCGCCGCCGTGATCGCGCGCCACGACCCGCGCATGGTGATTGCGCTCGGCGACAGTTTTCACGACCGAGCCGCGCATGAACGGCTGTCGGCGCCTGATCGCGACGCGCTCTCGGCGATGCAGGCGCGGCGCGACTGGATCTGGATTTCGGGCAATCACGATCCGGCGCTACCGTCCGATCTCGGCGGCGTGGTGGCAAGCGAAGTCGCGATCGGCCCGATTGCGTTCCGTCATGAGCCGACCGGCGTAGCGGGCGAAATCGCCGGCCACCTGCATCCCAAGGCGCGCGTCGCCACCCGCGGGCGATCGATGGAGCGGCGGTGCTTTGCGAGCGACGGCGAACGCGCCGTGATGCCCGCCTTCGGCGCCTACACCGGCGGTTTGAGCATCCGCGATCCGGCCTTTGCGAAAATTTTCCAGACGCCGGGCTTCATGGCGCATGTGCTCGGTGACAACCGGCTGCACACCATCGCCGCGTCGCGGTGTTATTGAGTGGCCACACATGACGACCTTATCCTGAGGAGCCGCGCAGCGGCGTCTCGAAGGATGGGCCGCGGGCCTCATGGTTCGAGACGCGCTTCGCGCTCCTCACCATGAGGGACGACCTACGCCGCCTTCGCTTCCACGCTGTCGCAGAATTCGGCGAGGCGATCGGCGAGCCGCAACGTCGCCGGGCTCGCATCAGGGGAAGCCATCAGCGCCACTTCCGTCTTGTCGATCGGCGCAAAGCCCTCCTTCGCCGTCAGCACGCGATGGCCGGGTTGGATGGCGATGTCGGAGAGAATGCTCAAACCCAGCCCTGCGGCGACCGCCGCCTGAATGCCGGCGAGGCCTGAGCTTGTATAGGCCATGTGCCATGAGCGTCCGGCGCTTTCGAGCGCATGGATGGCGCGCGCCCTATAGAGACAGCCGGCGGGAAAGCCGATCAGCGGCACCGAGCCGGAACTGATGTCGAGCGGCTGGGTCTTGCTGGTGACCCAATGCACTTTCTCGGGCCACACGGCGATCGCGCCTTTCTCACCGGCGTCGCGCTTGAGCAGCGCGAGATCGAGATCGCCGCGTTCGATATCGCGTCTGAGATATGTGCTTTGGTCGGCGCGCACGTCGAGCCGCAGGCCGGGCCGTGACCGCGCGAACGTCGCCAGAAGTTTGGCGAGGCGATAGGCAGCGAAATCCTCGGAAACGCCGAGCCGAACAGCGCCTTCGCTCTCCGGGCGCGCCACCACATCGCGCGCCTCTTCCGCCAGCGCCAGCAGGCGCCGCGCATAGGACAACAGCCGCTCGCCGGCTTCGGTCGGCGTCACATCCTTTCCGTTGCGGTTGAGCAGCGGCTGGCCGACGTCGTCTTCCAGCCGCTTGATCTGCTGGCTGACGGTCGATTGCGTGCGGTGGACGCGCTCACCGGCGCGGGTGAAGCCGCCGGCATCGACCACGGAGACGAAGCTGCGCAGCAGTTCGAGATCGAGCATGTGAATGCTCCATTTATAAATCAACTGGATGTCAGTCTATCATTTAATTTCCAAATATCAAGGCACGGCTCTAGATCATGGGGCAAGGAGACTCCCATGTCGCTCGCCCCCTCGGTCGCGGTTCCCCGCACCGGCTTCAATCCGCTCCCGCTCTATATCGCGCTCTTCTGTCTGCTCTGGAGCTTCGCTTTTGTCGCCGGTAAGGTCGGCGTTACCGATTGCCCGCCGCTGATCCTGCTCACCGCGCGCTTTTCGCTGGCCGGCATCCTGATCCTCGGCGTCACCGCGCTGCGCGGCGAAGCGTGGTCCTCACTCACCTGGCGCGACGCCGGCATTTTCGCGATCCTCGGCGTTGCCAACAACGCGCTCTATCTCGGCCTCGGCTATACCGGCCTGCAGACGGTATCCGCCGGCCTCGGCGGCCTGATCGTCAGCGCCAATCCGGTTTTCACCGCGGTGCTCGCGGCGGCCTTCCTCGGTGAGACGCTGACCTGGCGCAAGGTGACGGGGCTATTGCTCGGCATCGCCGGCGTCGGTTTTATCGTCTGGCATCGCATGTCGGTCGGTACGGACGACTGGCACGGCATCCTGTTCACGCTGGCGTCATTGGCCTCGATCGTGGCGGGCACCATCCTGTTCAAGGTGCTGGCGCCAAAGGGCAGCCTCTGGGTCGGCAACGGCGTGCAGAATCTCTCAGCAGGCATCGTGCTGCTGCCATTCGCCTTCACCCTGTCCAGCGTCGATGAGATCGTCCCGAGCGCGCGGCTGTTGGGTGCGTTCGCCTTCCTCGTGCTGGGCGGCTCGATCCTGGCCTATCTGCTCTGGTTTCATCTATTGAAGGTTTGCGGCGCGACGGCCGCGAGCGCCTATCACTTCCTGATGCCGCCGCTCGGCATGCTGTTCGCCTTTCTCGTACTCGGCGAACACGTCGAATTCCGCGATCTGCTCGGCATCGTTCCCGTAGCCCTCGGCATTTATCTGGTGACCCGCCCCACCGCGGCTACCGATCAATCTTGATAGAAGGAGCAAGTCATGACAGTTACCATCACCCTGATCGGCGGACCCACCGCGCTGATTGAAGTCGACGGCTTCCGCCTGCTCACCGATCCGACTTTCGACGAGCCCGGCGCCTATCAACTGCCGCATGTCAAGCTGGAGAAGCTGGTTGGCCCCGCCATCAGCGCGCATGATATCGGCGATGTAGATGCCGTGCTGCTCAGCCACGACCAGCATTCGGACAATCTCGACCATGCGGGGCGCGATTTTCTCAAATCAGCGAGGCGCGTGCTGACGACGGAAGTCGGCGCGAAGCGGCTCGGCGGCCATGCCGAAGGCTTTGCGCCGTGGCAGGTCACCGAACTGACCGGCCGTAACGGGCATTCACTGACGATTACCGCGACGCCCGCGCGTCATGGCCCGGCCGGCATCGAGCCACTGGCGGGTGACGTCATCGGCTTTGTGGTCTCGTCAAGCAAGCCCGGTAGTCGCCCGATCTATATCAGCGGCGACACCGTCTGGTACGACGGCGTTGCCGACGTTGCCAAGCGTTTCAAGGCAGGCGTCGTGCTGCCGTTTGCAGGCGCGGCGCAAACCCGCCGGCCCTTCCACATCACCATGGACACTAACGACACCATCGAGACCGCGCGCGCCTTTCCCGACGCGGTAATTATTCCCGTGCATACCGAGGGCTGGAAACACTTTCGTCAGGGCGCGGACGATCTGCGCGCCACCTTCGATACGCTGGGTTTTGGATCGCGCTTGCGGATCCTGGAGCCGGGTGTTGCGACGATCATCGAGCCGCCGCACGCCCCCTAACCGGCGCTTGTGGGTCCGGCGCAGCGACCCTGAAGCAAGTTGCCATTCAGGAACTGAATCCCTTCAGGGTCGTTGTCGGTGCGGCTGGACCCAGCATGACCAATCGTACCAAATCAAGTTTGAAGCATCGCGCAAGTTCGGCCTCCAGTCATTCAAAGCAGGCCGTGAAGAACCAACCGCCGCGAGCGTCTCGCTTCCGCCATGCGCTGAAGGCGCTCGGCCCCGGACTGATCACCGGCGCATCCGACGACGATCCGTCGGGGATCGGCACCTATAGTCAGGCCGGCGCGCAGCTCGGCTACGGTATCGGCTGGACCATGCTGCTGACGTTTCCGCTGATGGCGGCGATCCAGGAAATTTCCGCGCGGGTCGGCCGCGTCACCGGCCATGGCATATCGGGCAATGTGAGCCGGCATTATTCGTCATGGCTGCTTAATTTTGTGGTGGCGCTGCTGTTCATCGCCAACACCATCAACATCGGCGCCGATCTCGGCGCCATGGCGGATGCCGCCAAGCTCCTGATCGGCGGCCACAGCATCATCTATGTCCTGCTGTTCGGTGTGACGTCGGTGGCGGCGCAGATCTTCCTCGATTACAAGCGCTACGTCGCGGTGTTGAAATGGCTGACGCTGAGCCTGTTCGCCTATGTCGCGGCGCTCGCCTTCGCCAAGGTTTCCTGGGGTGACGCGCTCGCCGGCGTCCTCGTGCCGCGCCTGACCTGGAGCATCGACTATTTCACCACCATCGTCGCGATCCTCGGCACCACGATCTCGCCCTATCTGTTCTTCTGGCAGGCGTCGCAGGAAGCCGAGGACCAGCGCGTCGACGCGGCCAAGCGTCCCCTGATCGAAAAACACTACGGCGCGCGGCGGGAATTTAGCCGCATCCGCGCCGACACCATCATCGGCATGGCGTTCTCCAATTTGATCGCGCTGTCGATCATCGTGACTGCGGCGGCGACGCTGCATGCGGCAGGCAAGACCGACATCCAGAGCTCGGCGGAAGCGGCCGAGGCGCTGCGTCCGATCGCCGGCGCGTTTGCGGAAGCGATCTTTGCGCTCGGCATCGTCGGTACGGGGTTGCTGGCGATCCCGGTGCTCGCCGGCGCTGCGGCGTACGCCGTCGGCGAGGGGTGCCGATGGCCGGTCGGGCTCGCGCGCAAACCGAAGGAAGCCGCCGCATTCTACGCCGTGCTGGCACTGTCGGCGGGTATAGGCATCGCGCTGAACTTCACGCCGATCAACCCAATCTCGGCGTTGTACTGGAGCGCCGTCATCAACGGCGTGCTCGCCGTCCCCGTGATGGTGCTGCTGATGTTCATGGCGCGCCGCAAGGACGTGATGGGCACCTTCGTCGTCGGCGGCTGGCTCTATTGGCTAGGCTGGCTGTCGACGGCAGCGATGATGCTCAGCGTCGTCGCGATGGGCGTGGTTTTTTTTGTCGGGAAACCGTAGGATGGGTGGAGCGAAGCGATACCCATCATATTCGAGCCCGGGGCAGGTCCGACGTTGGGTATCGCTGCGCTCCACCCAACCTACGCAATAACGCTCAATCCTTCCTGAACACGATCGAGGCCATCCATCCCGTCATCAGTGCCATGAACGCGGTGATCAGCCCGTAGACGAAGCCATGCTGCTGCGCGGTGGTGGCAACGAACTGCTCGAAGCCGACCTTGACGATTTCGAACGCGGTGTCCGTCTTGGCCACCAGCGCGCCGTCGGCGAACAGCTTGATCTCGACGTTATAGAGACCGATCGGCACTTCGGCCGGCAGCGGAATGCCGGTGCGGAACAGCGTCGGCGTCAGGAACGTCACCGCCGAGGTCTCCTCGCGATAGAGGCCGTGCTGTTTGCGTAGGCGCACGAAGGCGCTGCGGAACGCGTCGTCGGGCACGACGTCGGCGTAGTCGGGGCCGACGCGCTGGGTCAGCAATACGTTGTTCAGCCCGAGCTGCTGTCGCCGCTGCACCTCGGGAGAGGCGATGGCGTCGAACGGGCGGTTGGAAAACAGCGCCAGATAGGTCGGCACGCCCAGGAATTGCCGGGAGTCGGTGTTGATCCAGATCCCGAACCGGCGCTCCTTGCGGCGCGTCACCATGTCGGCGCGCGGGCCGGCAACCGTCACCACCAGATCGTAAGTGCGATTGGCCGACGTGTTCGCGTCCTTTTCCACCGAGCCGAACAGCACCAGTTCCTCGCCGGAGTAGTTCGGCGTCACGGTGACGCGGTGGTTCGACACCGACACGATCAGCCGTTCGGCCCGCGCGGGCGAGGCCGCGAGCGCCAAGCCCAGCGCAAGCCATCCGAGCATGAGGATGAGCCGCAAGGTCATTCCGTCACCCCCGTTTCGCGGATGGTGAAGAGATCCTCGGGCCGGATCACCAGTTCGACGGCAAAACGGACACCGACGGCGAGCACCAACAGCCCGAGCAGGAGCCGCAAATGCTCGCCGCGGATTTTCTGCCCGGCGCGCGCGCCGAATTGCGCGCCGGTGACGCCGCCGACCATCAGGATCAGCGCCAGCACGGCATCGACCAGATGGTTCGTGACCGCATGCAGCATGGTGGCGAACACCATCGTGACCAGCGTGAGCACCATCGAAGTGCCGATCACGGTCGAGGTCGGCACCCGCAGCACGTAGATCAGCAGCGGCACCAGGATGAAGCCGCCGCCGATACCCATCACGGCACCGATGAAGCCGATGATCAGGCCGATCACCACGACGGGAATGACGGACAGGTAGATTTTCGAGCGCTTGAAGCGCATCTTCAGCGGCAATCCATGGATCCAGACATGGCTGCCCGGGCGGCGCGTGGTGACTGGACCGCCGCGGCGGGCCCGCAACAGCGCGCGCAGGCCCTCCCAGAACATCAGAGCGCCGACGGTGGTCAGCAGGATCACGTAAGACGTCGCGATCATGAGATCGAGCTGACCCAGCGAGCGCAGCAGCGTGAAGGTCCATACCCCCAGCGCCGTGCCCAGAGTGCCGCCGGTCAATAGCACCAACGCCAGGAGCGGATCGATGGCGCGCCGTCGCCAATAGGATATCGCGCCGGAAAACGAGGAGGCGGCGATGTGGCTGGCGACGGAGGCGACCGCGACCGCTGGCGCAATGCCGACGAAGATCAACAGCGGCGTCATCAGGAAGCCGCCGCCGATCCCGAACATGCCGGAGACGAACCCGACCGCCGCGCCCATCGCCAGGATGAGGAAGACATTGACTGGAATGTCGGCGATCGGGAGGTAGAGCTGCACGCGCGTCTGCTTTTTGTAGCTTTGCCGCAACAGACGGCCGGAGGCCGCTCACGGCATGGTTTCTCTTCTAATTTGCCGGCAGTGGGATCCGGTTCGCGCATGCACGTTTGCGTGCGCAGGGCCGGTTCCTGCGCCTTTGCATAACTGAATTCGAAGGGATGAGGGACTAAAAACGCCCGGAAAGGCAAATTTTTGCCGTACATGCCCGCGCGTCCGTCAGGATGTTGAAACGCTGTTACAAATTCGTTGGGCAGGTCGGTTCGTGTGGCCCGGTGCTCGGCGGGCTCAGGGCTTTCCGAGCGGCTCGGTGACGAGGTTCATCGCTAGCGCCTGCTTGGGGCTGAGCCAGCGAATCTCGCGGGTCTCGGACATCGCTTCCACTATGGAAGACGAGACCCCCATTTTGGTCATGTAGCCCAGCACCGCGCCGGAAACCCGTTGTGCCTCGGCGACGGGATCATCGACTGGCCGGGTTGTGACAAACCGATGAACACCCAGGGCCGAGCCCAATACGCCGAAGCGGGCCTTGCCGCCGGCATAGACGAGCACGCAGGCGCTGGCGCAGTAGCCAGGCTTGACGCGGCCCGAAGCGTCGGCGCTGCCGACCGCGGTCGCCAGCGAGCGTGACCGGATGATCTCGCCCATGATAGCGGCCTGGTTCAGATCGCCGCCGGGGGAGGCCAACAGGACGATGTCGCCCGCCGCCAGATTGGCCTGGTCCAGACTGCCGCGAAACCAGTTCGCGGCGGCCGGGCCGATCGTCCCGCTGATGAACAGGGCACGCCGGCCCCGGCTCGAACCATCGAGATGGAGCGTGTCGATCACCTGGGATGTCAGGCCTGGGGAGACGTACTGGTCCTTCCAGTAGTCCCAGGCCTCCGGCTGCGACAGGTCCCGGTAGGCGCGAATGGCGACGCCGGCAACCAGCAGGATGAAGATTACGACCGTCCAGAAATGCCGTTTATGCCAAGGCAACTGGACTGGCGGTGTGGGGGCCCGGCCGGGCGGTATGCGCGGCGGCGCTACCGCAGGGCCTGTCGGCGACCTGCGGAAGCGATTTTCTCCATCCTGGCTGTCGTCGGTCGACAATCGATCCTCGTTGCAGGCGGACCCGCTCGCGGTCGGGCTGGCCCGAAGCATTATACGAATTTATGGCCGAGGATATGGCGGCGATGCCGCCGGCATCGCAACTCGTCTTAATGAACTTTAATGAACGGCGGCGGTGCGCTTGGTCGCAGCGGGCTTGGCGGCGGGCTTGGCCGTGCTTGCCGGTGCCGAATCCCAGCCCCCGGCGGGTGACGCCGCGTTGACGGCGTCGTCGGGTTGCGGCTCCGGCGTAAAAGTCTGGATCGCGAGCCTGGCAGCCGCCAGCGACTGGATGTCGAGGCGCTTGGCGATATCGTCGCGTTTGCGCCCCGCATCTGCGTCGCCCTGGGCCGCGGCGAGGCTGAACCATTTGAAGGATTCGGCGAGGTTCTGTTCGACGCCGATGCCGCGGGCATAGAGGATGCCGAGGTTGAACTGGCTGTCGGCGACGCCGCGATCGGCGGCTTTGCGGAACCATACCGACGCGCTCTTGTAATTGGCGCCCTTGCCGCCGCCGTCGGCGTCGAGCACGGCCAGATTGTGCATCGCCTTGGCGCTGCCGCGTTCGGCCGCCTGCTGATAGTAACGCCGCGCAATATCGACGTCGCGTTTCACGCTCAGGCCCTTCTCGTAGAAGGTGCCGAGCCGGAAGATCGCGGGCACCACGCCGGCCTGCGCCGCGCGGTCATACCACTTGGCGGCTTCCTCGAGGTTCGAGGCAACGCCCTTGCCTTCGGCAAAGCGCATGCCGATCTCGTAGGCCGCGGCCGGGTCGCCCTTCAACGCGGCGGCGCGCAATACCGGTCCGCCGATGCCGTCGGGCAGCCGCTCGGTCGGCGGCACCACGATCATGGCAAGCTTCCCGCCGGTAGCCGGCACCGTCGGGATCGCGCCGGTGATGTCGTTGGCCGCCGCCGGGGGCGACGCTGGCTGCGGCGGCACCGCGATCCGCGCGCTATCCAGCGTGT
>NZ_LLXX01000226.1:0-223 GCF_001440405.1 Bradyrhizobium valentinum | reverse complement strand
GAGCACGATCACGACCACGCTTGCGCCGACCAGGAGCGAGCGGATCTTGGAGGAAATGTTCGAGGGGATCTTGTCGTCGGCCTTGGCCTTGCCGCCAGACTTGTCCTTGAGCGCGGCCTTCGCAGCCGAACGTCCGGCTTTCTCGGGCGGGGGCGCCGCGGCTGCGGCCTGCGCCGCGCGGCGCGCGGCGGCAATGAAGCTCGACGAACTGACCGGCTCCTTC